>NZ_AKKE01000011.1 GCF_000281975.1 Novosphingobium sp. AP12
CGCCGCCGGCCGCTACATCGACCGGCTGGAGCGCCGCGCCGGAGAGTGGAAGATCGCCCTGCGCACCAATGTGATCGAGTGGGGCTGCCTGCCGCCTCCGATGCCGATCCCCTTCGCCGACGTTCCCGACATCGCGGTGAACGGCGTGTCCTCGCGCAGCAAGGAGGACCCGTCCTACCAGCGCCCGCTGGTCAACCGGCGCGCGCCGGCCAATCCCGGCAAGGCGTGATGGGGGCCGCTTCCGACAGACTGGCCGGCAAGGTCGCGCTCGTCACCGGCGCGAGCCGGGGCATCGGCAAGGGCACCGCGCTGGCGCTCGCCGAGCATGGGGCGACGGTCTACGTCACCGGGCGCACCGTCAGCCCCGGCGACCATGCGCTGCCCGGATCGCTCGAGGAAACCGTGGCGGAAGTGAACGCGCGCGGGGGCAGGGGCGTGGCGGTGGCCATGGACCTGCTCGACGACGCGCAGATCGCCTCCGTGTTCGAGCAGGTCCAGCGGGACGAAGGCCGGCTGGACCTGCTCGTCAACAACGCGATGTCGATCCCGGACTCGATGACGCAGCGAGTGGGCTTCTGGGACAAGTCGCTCGCGGACGGATGGCAGATCTGGGACACCGGCGTGCGCGCGGCCTTCGTGGCGGCCTGGCACGCGGCGCGGATCATGGTGCCGCAGGGCTCCGGCCTGATCGCCGCGCTCTCCGGCTACGTCGGCGTGACGTATACCTACGACGTCGTGTTCGGCACGACCAAGGGCGCGACCGACCGGATGATGCGCGACATGGGCCATGAACTCCAGGGCACCGGCGTCAGCGCCGTCTCGCTCTGGCAGGGCTTCACCTATACCGAACGCGCGACCGAAAACCTGAAGTCAGTGCCCGGAATGGCCAGCCAGCTCAACAGCGCGGTCGGCTCGTCGCCCGAGTTTCCTGGCCGGGTGATCGCGGCGCTGGCAATGGACCCTGAAGTCGCGGCCAAGTCCGGCGGCACCTTCATTAACGCCGAACTCGCCGCCGAATACGGCGTGACCGACAAAGACGAGCGCACGATCCCCTCGCTGCGCGAAACCCGCGGCGCGCCCCTGTGGGCGGCCGGTGACACGACATGGAGAGCACAATGACCGAACGCCGCTTCGACGGACGCGTCGCCGTCATCACCGGCGGTGCGCGCGGGCTCGGTTTTGCGTATGCGCAGCTGCTGGGATCGCTCGGCGCCCGGATCGTCGTCAACGACAACGGCAGCGCCATGTCGGGCACGGGAAACGACGTCGGCCCGGCCGAGGAGGCCGCGCAGGCCCTGCGCGCCGCGGGCTGCGAGGCGGTGGCCTGCACCGAGAGCGTCGCCACGCCGGAGGGCGGCAAGGCGATCGTCGACGCCGCGCTCGACGCCTTCGGGCGGATCGACGTGCTGATCCACAGCGCCGGCAACGTCCGCTACGGCGCGCTCGACGCGATCAGCCACGAGGATTTCCGCGCGGTAATCGACGTCCACCTGCTCGGTGCTTTCAACGTCGTGCGCCCTGCGTTCGAGCGCATGGCGGCGGCAGGCTATGGCCGGGTGGTGCTCAGCGGCTCGATCGGCGGCCTCTATTCGATCGCGCACGGCGTAAACTATGCAATGTCGAAAAGCTCGATGATCGGCCTCAACAACATGATCGCGATCGAGGGCGCGGACCGCGACGTAAAGTCGAACGTGATCCTGCCGGGCGCCGTCACCCGCATGGCGGAGGGGCTCGACGTGACGCAATATCCACCGATGGGCCCGGAACTCGTTGCGCCGGTAGTCGGCCTGCTCGCGCACGAGAGCTGCCCGGTATCGGGCGAACTCTACGTATCGATGGCCGGCCGTATCGCTCGGGCCTTCGTGACCGAGACGCGCGGCGTCTACCGTCCCGACTGGACCATCGACCAGGTTGCCGCCGACCTCGATGCGATCCGCGACGACAGCCAGCGATGGACCTTCCACCCGGTCGAAAACGGCTTCGGTGAACATATGGCCAAGAGCTTCGCCATGACCCGCGGCGAGGCCTGAGCGTCATAATTGCGGATTTAATCGAGAAAGCCATTAACGAGCCTCCGGCAAGCCGTTAGAACGCGCGGCGTGAACAGGAGACAGTTTCGATGAAGACCCGCGCCGCCGTTGCTTTCGAGGCAAAGAAGCCGCTCGAGATCGTCGAGGTCGACCTCGAAGGACCCAGGGCCGGCGAGGTCCTCGTCGAGATCATGGCGACGGGCATCTGCCACACCGATGCCTATACGCTCGACGGTTTCGACAGCGAGGGCATCTTCCCCTCGATCCTCGGCCACGAGGGTGCCGGCATCGTGCGCGAAGTGGGCGCGGGCGTCACCAGCGTGACGCCCGGCGACCACGTGATCCCGCTCTACACCCCCGAATGCCGGCAGTGTAAGTCGTGCCTCTCGGGCAAAACCAACCTGTGCACCGCGATCCGCGCCACGCAGGGGCAGGGCCTGATGCCCGACGGCACCAGCCGCTTCAGCTACAAGGGCCAACAGATCTTCCACTACATGGGCTGCTCGACGTTCTCGAACTTCACCGTCCTTCCCGAGATCGCGGTCGCCAAGATCCGCCAGGACGCACCGTTCCAGAGCTCGTGCTACGTCGGCTGCGGCGTCACCACCGGCGTCGGCGCGGTGATCAACACGGCCAAGGTGCAGGTCGGCGACAACGTCGTCATCTTCGGCCTCGGCGGCATCGGCCTCAACGTGATCCAGGGCGCGCGCCTCGCGGGGGCGGGCAAGATCATCGGCGTCGACATCAACCCCGACCGAGAGGAATGGGGTCGCCGCTTCGGTATGACCGACTTCCTCGACAGCAAGGGCCTGAGCCGCGAGGAGGTCGTCGCGAAGATCGTGCTGATGACCGACGGCGGCGCGGACTATACCTTCGACGCCACCGGCAACACCGAAGTCATGCGCACTGCGCTCGAGGCCTGCCACCGCGGCTGGGGGACCTCGATCGTCATCGGCGTCGCCGAGGCGGGCAAGGAAATCGCCACCCGTCCGTTCCAGCTGGTGACGGGCCGCAACTGGCGCGGCACCGCGTTCGGCGGCGCCAAGGGCCGCACCGACGTGCCCAAGATCGTCGACATGTACATGACCGGCAAGATCGAGATCGACCCAATGATCACCCACGTCATGGGGCTCGAGGACATCAACACCGCTTTCGACCTGATGCACGAGGGCAAGTCCATTCGCTCTGTCGTCGTCTTCTGATGGAAGTCGTCTCGACCAACCGCAGTCATGGCGGGACGCAGGGCGTCTACCGCCACCATAGCGTCGAGACGGGGACGGAGATGACCTTCTCCGTCTTCGTGCCGGGTCATGCGGAAGGCGCGAAGTTGCCCGTGATCTGGTTCCTGTCCGGGCTGACCTGCACCCATGCGAACGTCACCGAGAAGGGCGAATTTCGCGCAGCATGCGCCCAGCATGGCGTGATCCTCGTCGCGCCCGACACCTCCCCCCGCGGTGACGACGTACCGGACGATGACGCCTACGATTTCGGCAAGGGCGCTGGCTTCTACGTCGATGCGACGCAGGGTCCGTGGGCGCAGCATTTCCGCATGCGGTCCTACATCGAGACGGAGCTGCCGGCGCTGATCGCGGCTGAGTTTCCGGCCGACATGGACCGGCAGGCGATCACCGGCCATTCGATGGGCGGGCACGGCGCGCTGACCGCGGCGTTGCGCAATCCCGGGCGCTTCCGTTCGGTGAGTGCGTTCTCGCCGATCGTGTCGCCGCTGAACTGCCCTTGGGGCGACAAGGCGCTCACCGGCTACATCGATGCCGATCGCGCGAACTGGCGCGCATACGATGCCTGTGCGCTGATCGCGGACGGCGCGCGGCTGCCCGCGCTTCTGGTCGACCAGGGCACGGCGGACGGTTTCCTCGAGGAACAGCTCAAGACGCATCTTCTGGCCGAAGCCTGCGATAAGGCGGCGCAGCCCGCGACGATCCGCATGCAGGAGGGCTACGACCACTCCTATTATTTCATTTCCACCTTCATGGCCGAGCATATCGGCTGGCACGCCGGATACCTGAAGCTCTGACCGTTCAGATGGTCCATCCGTCATGACGGAGCCAACGGGCAAGCCGAAAGCGGCCACTCGCAAGGGCGAGGCGACGCGCGGCCTGATCCTCGACGCCTCGGAGATTCTGTTCGCCCGCAGCGGCTATCTCGGCACGTCGCTGCGTGACATCGCGCAGGAGGCGGGGGTGCGGATCGGGTTGGTGCACTACCACTTCGCCAACAAGCACCTGATCATCGAAGCGGCGTTGGACCGCAAGCTCGGCCTGCTGCGTGATACCATCGCGGCAAGTTTCGCCGAGGCCGAAGCACGGCCGGGCGAGTTCGGGCTCGAGGAGATCGTCACCGCCTTCATCCTGCCGTTCCTTCAGGCAGCGTCGCGCGAGGACGATCCGCTGCGCAACTACATCGTCATGACCTCGCACCTGATGAGTTCGTATCGCATGCCGGAGCTGCGGCCGATCCTCGCCAAGCTCGGCGTCGTATCGGGGATCCTAACCGACCGCCTGCGGGCGCACCAGCCCGAGATTACCGAAAGCAATCTGCTCGCCGGGGTCTACCTGATCGAGGCGGCGCTGATCTTCATGGTGCAGGACCCCGGTTTCCTCGACGACCTCAGCCGCGACCACCATTCGGTCGCGCGGCTGGAGGACATGGCCCGCCCCGCGCTGCGCTTTTTCGCAAGCGGGCTGGAGAGTCTGCAGAAGCCTCTCGCCTGATCGTTTGGATAGTTGGTCGTTCGACCAGTTTTGTTACCTTTCTCTCAACGAACGACATGACCCGCATCGGCGAGGGCGTGCGCACCACGAGAGGAACGGCCCTCCATCAGGGCCGCAAGACCAACGGCGCGCCGCTCGTCCCGGGAAGGAGACGAGATGGGAAGGCAAGACATCGACGCGCTGATGCTCGACGGCCGCGACGCCGCGAACCTGCGGGGCGATCCGATCACCGGCGATCGTTATACCTCGCGCGAATTCATGAAGCGCGAGTGGGACCATATGTGGACCCGCATCTGGCATGTCGCCGGTCGCACGGCCGAGCTGGAAGAGGCCGGCGACTACGTCGTTCATGACTTCATGAACGAGTCGGTGTTCTGCGTCAGGCAGGAGGATGGCTCGATCAAGGCTTTCTACAATGCCTGCCGCCACCGCGGGCAGCGGCTGGTGTGGGACGCGAGTTCGCAGGACTCGTTCCAGTGCCCCTACCACGGCTGGGTCTGGGGCAAGGACGGCGTGCTTGAAAAAGCTCAGGACCCGGAGGATTTTCCGCAGGGCAATCCGTGCGGGAAGCTCAAGCTCAAGGAACTGCGCTGCGCCAACTGGGGCGGCTTCGTCTGGTACACGATGGACGACGAGGCGCCCGAACTGCTCGATTTCCTGGCGCCGATGCCCGAGCTCTACAAGAACTATCCGATGGACACCGGGGTGCGGGTGTTCTGGATGAAGATCGACCTCAACACCAACTGGAAGTTCGCCACCGACAACTTCTCGGAGAGCTACCACACGCGCACCGCGCATCCGCAGGTGCCGCCGTGGATCGACCAGGACGTCGACACCGCGCGCCACGAGATGTGGCTGGGCGGGCATGGCCGGACGGTGCAGCCGATGCGCCCATCGCTGTCGGACCGGCTGCCCGATGGGGTAGACCATCCCTTCGACGCGATCCTGCGCCAGTGGGACATCGATCCCGATGCCTACCCGGACTTCGAGACGAAGGCGATGCAGGGCTGGCTCGACCTCAAGGACGCCAAGAAGCAGCTGTGGCGGGAGCGCGGCTATCTGCATTACGAGCACATGGACGACGAGGAGATCACCGACAGTCCGCATACGGTGATGTTCCCCAACGTCACCATCAGCTTCCTGCCCGACAATCTCGTCTTCTTCCGCACCGAGCCGCATCCGGAAGACCCGAACAAATGTACGTTCGACCTGTGGTGCATGGCCTTCCCGGTAGAGGGTCAGACGGTGGTGGAATCGGTCATGGCGGGGCCCCAGCCGCTGCGCGAGGCGGAGTTCCAGCACCGCGCCTTCGACAACGGGCGCGGCGTGCCGGAGATCAGGGACCAGATCGTCTACCAGGACATGCTGCTGGCCGAAGGTCAGCAGAAGGGCATGCATTCTCGCGGCTACGACGACGCCTACCTTGCGGGGCAGGAAACCCGGGTGAGATTTTTCCACGAGGTCCTGAACGATTACCTCGAAGGACGGCGCTGACCGCCCCGGACGGGGTTTGGTTGATGAAGTACATTCGCGCGAACCCTTCCTTGAAGGCGCGCGGCGGGCGGGGCGGTTCACGGTTGAAAGAGCCTGAGCGAACCTAACAGCCTTTGCCGATGTAGGAAAATGGCCGCGCCGCGAGGCACGATGGCGGAAGGGCCGGCGCGTTCCCGGCCACGAGACGACAAAATAACAGAACGAGTGGGAGACGACACATGAAGACCTGGCTCAACGACAGTTCCCGAATCGCGCTTGGCGCCGCGGCGCTGATGGCATCGCACGCGGCCATCGCGCAGGAGGCGCCGCCCGAGGCGGAACCCCAGCAGGTCGGCGGCATCCAGGAGATCGTCGTTACCGCGCAGAAGAAGTCCGAGAACCTGCAGGACGTGCCGATCTCGATCACCGCGGTCGGCGGCGAGGCGCTGGCGGCGACGCAGGGCACCTCGCTCCAGGCGCTGCAGGGCCAGATCCCCAACGTCCAGATCAACAACTTCGCCAACACGCCCCAGAGCGCGGTCTTCACCGTGCGCGGCATCGGCGTGATCGAGCCCGACCCCTACGCGGGCAACACCGTGTCGATCGTGGTCGACGGCGTGCCGCAGTTCTTCTCGATGGGCGCGCTGCTCGACCTCTACGACGTCGATCGGATCGAGGTGCTGCGCGGGCCGCAGGGCACGCTGTTCGGCGCCAACACCACCGGCGGCGTCATCAACGTCGTCACCGCGCAGCCGACCGGCGAGTTCGGCGGCCACGTCAAGGCGGTCTACGGCAACTACAACCGCTTCGACGTGACCGGCTCGATCGAGGCGCCGCTGGTCGAGGACATGCTCTCGCTCAAGGTCGCGGGGATCCACACCCAGCGCGAGGGCTGGGTCACCAACGTCGTCGACGGCTCCGACATGGGCAAGAAGAACCTCGACGCCGTGCGCGCCTACCTGCGCTTCACGCCGAGCGGAAAATTCGACGCCACGCTGCAGGGCGAATACGTCAACGCCCGCAACGGCTCGCCGATCGTCATCAACGGAGCGCGGCCGGGCGAGGCACTGTACGTGGCGCCGGGCACGCAGGGGCCGGGTACGGGGGGCATGTACGTCGGCCCCTGCGCGGCGAACGGGCAATCGGGCATGTGCACCGCGCCCGACAAGTATTACGGCGCCAACAACTCGGTGCCCGACCAGTCCTACATGGACACCTATTCCGGCACGCTGACGATGAACTGGCGCGACACCGGGCTTGGCGACTGGACCTCGATCACCGGCTACAAGAAGTTCAAGCTGCGCGAATACACCGACCAGGACGGCACCCCGCTGTTCCTGAACGACACCTACCGCCGCACCGAGGGCTGGCAGCTGAGCCAGGAACTGCGCACCAACCTGGAGCTGACCGATACGCTTAACGTGCTGGTCGGCGGCTTCTATCTGAAGGACCACTACGACCACATCCAGGCCTATCGCCTGCAGTTCGCGGCGCCGGGCCTGCTGCAGACCAACCTGCAGGACCAGGACAACTACTCCATCTCCGGCTTCGCGCAGGCCTACTGGCAGGCGACCGACCGGCTGAAGCTCCAGGCGGGCATCCGCTACACTCACGAGCGCACGGAATCGACGCCGAGCCTGACCAACAGCATCGGTGATCCCGCCGGTTCGAACTACTCGGGCGATGGCAACCTCGTGCTTTCCAGCTTCACCGTGGGCGGGAAGAAAAGCTGGAACAACGTCGGCTGGAAGCTGGGCGCGGACTACGAGATCCTCGACGACACGCTGCTCTACGCAAGCTGGGTGCGCGGCTTCAAGTCGGGCGGCTTCACTGCCCGCGTCGGCGTCCCGGCGGATGGTGACACGCCCTACGATCCGGAAAAGGTCGATACCTTCGAGGCCGGCATCAAGGCCGACCTGCTCGACCGCCGCCTGCGCATCAACCTGGCCGCATTCTACACCAACTACCGCGACATGCAGGTGGCGCAGATCTACTTCGACACCGACACGGCCACGCAGGGCAACCGCATCCTCAACGCCGGCAAGTCCGAGATCAAGGGCTTCGAACTGGAGACCACCGCGGCCCCTGTGGACGGCATGACCCTGCGCGCCTCGCTCGCCTACCTCGACGCGAAGTACAAGGAATTCCCCTATACCGACCCGCTGACCGGCGAGGTTCTCGACCTCCAGGGCTACCGCCTCCAGAACGCGCCCAAGTGGAATGCCAGCTTCGGGGCGAACTTCGTGATCCCTCTGGGCAACGGTGCCGACCTCGTCAGCGACGTGTCGTACACCTACACCAGTTCCAAGTACTATACCGCGATCCTCGATACCGAGCGCTCGAAGATCCAGCCGACGCACCTCGTCGATGCCTCGCTTA
Source organism: Novosphingobium sp. AP12 (assembly GCF_000281975.1). Taxonomy (GTDB): domain Bacteria; phylum Pseudomonadota; class Alphaproteobacteria; order Sphingomonadales; family Sphingomonadaceae; genus Novosphingobium. The sequence continues at coordinate 8,615 of NZ_AKKE01000011.1, forward strand.
CCTACAAGCCGGAGGGCGCCGCATGGTCGTTGGGCCTGTGGGCCACGAACCTCCTGGACTCCCGTTACGTGTCAACTGTTTACGACAGCCCAGGCTATGCGGGTCTGGCCGGCTACGCCCCGCCGCGCCAGTTCGGCGGCTCGGCCAGCTTCAACTTCTGAGCGGCGCATGACCCCGCAGGAGCAACGAACATGAACCGCGTAAAGGGCAAGGTCGCCCTCATCACCGGCGGCGCTTCTGGGCTCGGCGCCGCCGACGCCCGGCTGCTGGCGGCGGAGGGGGCGCAGGTCGTCATCACCGACCTCCAGGCCGACCTCGGCCGCGAGGTTGCCGCCTCGATCCCGGGCGCGCTGTTCCTCGAGCACGATGTGCGCGACGAGGCGCAGTGGCGCGACGTGGCGGCGCAGGCCACGGCGCACTTCGGCAGGCTCGACGTGCTGGTGAACAATGCGGGTTTGGTACGCTTCGGCAATGTCGAGGAATGCGACCTCGAGACGTTTCGCCTGCAGATGGAGGTCATGGTCGAGGGCTGCTTCCTCGGCTGCAGGACCGCGCTGCCGCATATGACCAAAGGCGGCGGCGGTTCGATCATCAACATCGCCTCGGTCGCCGCGCTCAAGGGCATCAGCGCGATCCCCGCCTACAGCGCGGCCAAGGCGGGCATCCTTGCACTGACCCGTAGCGTTGCGGTGCATTGCATGGAGCAGGGCTACAAGATCCGCGTCAACGCCATCGCGCCCGGTGCCCACGACACGCCGATGACGCAGGCCGCGCTCGCGCAGTTGCCGCAGGACAATGCCGGGCTCGACCAGGTCAACGCGCATGGGCAGGGCATGCCGGAGGACGTCGCCAACCTCGTGCTGTTCCTTGCCTCCGAGGAATCGCGCCAGATCACCGGCACCCACATCGTCATCGACAACGGGGAGACGGTGGCGTGAGCATCGGGCATCTCGCCGACGTGCAGGCGATCGCCAACGTGCTCTCGCGCCACAGCCGGGGCGTCGACCGCGCGGACGAGGGGCTGCTGGTGGGCTGCTACCACCCCGGCGCCACCGTCGACTACCGCTTCTACGCGGGCCCTGCGCGGGACTTCGCCGCCATCCTGACCGGCGCCCAGAAGGCCCAGCCGGTCACGCTGCACCGCACCGCGCAGATGTGGATCGAACTGGCCGGGGACCGCGCCGCCTCGGAAAGCTACGTCATGGCCTACGCCTCCAGCGCGGGGGAGGGCGGTCCCGCCACCCAGCACCTCATCTGCGGCCGCTACCTCGACCGCCACGAGCGCCGAGGCGGGGAATGGCTGCTGACCCACCGCACCTATGTGCTCGACACCAATGTGAACTGGACGGGCGGGGGCGAACTGCCGGGGCTCGGCGGGCCCGAGCATCAGGTGCCGATCGGTGGTCACGGCGCGGCGGACGCGGGGATCGCCCTGCTCACGCAGGCGTACGCCAGGAACAAGGGAAAAGGATCGCAGCCGATGACACATGACGCAGACAGGATCGACGCGGTGATCTCGCGCCAGCAGATCGCCGACATCACCATGGCCTACTGCCGGGGCGTGGACCGCGCCGACGTGGCATTGCTCAGCCGAGCGTTCCACGATGATGCGACCGTCGTCAGCGGCGCGTTCAACGGCAGCGGGCCCGATTTCGCCGTCGCCATCCGCAAGCTTGTCGAGGAAACCTACGAGCAGACCTTCCACTCCATCGCCAACCAGTGGATCGAGGTGAGCGGCGACGGCGCCGTGGGCGAAACCTACGTCATCGCCGTCTCCACCACTCGCGACGGGACCGACACCCTCACCGGCGGGCGCTACGTCGACCGTTTCGAGCGGCGCGGCGGACGCTGGGCCATCGCCGAGCGCACCTTCGTGCTAGACTGGACGCGCAGCGAGCCGAGCACGCGCGACATGGTGGGCGGCATGTACGGTGCGCTCGACCTCCACGGCAGCCGCGGGCAGAGCGACCCGGTCTACGCCTTCATGCGCGCCTGACCCAGATCGCCGTGGTCTGCGGGTAGGAAACCCGCACCTCGCCCTCGATCAGCCGCGCATCGAAGCCGAGCGCGTCCTCGCCATTTCGCGCATCCGCAAGAAACAGCGCGCGGATCTCGTCGATCGTGCAGGTCACCGGAAACGAGGTGGCGAGCACCGCGTCGAGCGGCACGTCCGCCGCGACGCTGGCGTTCAGCATCGGCGGATCGAGCGGCAAGCCGGTGCCCAGATGCGCCATTTCTCCCGGCGTCAGCGCGTGGACGTGCGAGGTGTCGCGCATCCGCTCCATGCGGTCGTAGGCAGCGGATTTCTCGGGCGCGGGCGTGACGTCGCGTACCGCGACCCGCCCGCCGGGGCGGCACACGCGCACCATCTCGGCCAGCGCGGGACGGGGGTCGAGCATGTGGTGGAACGCCGCCCCGCAGACGACGAGGCTGAAGCTCGTATCGGCGAAGGGAAGCGCGAAGGCGTCACCCTCGACCCAATCCACGTTGTCGCAGCCGCTCCGCTCCTGCGCGCCGCGCGCCTGCTCCAGCATCGCCGGGGTCAGGTCGAGTCCGGTCACATGCGCGACATGGGGCGCCAGGCTCAAGGCCATCGCGCCGGTCCCGCAGCATACGTCGAGCACCTCGTCCTCGGGCGCCAGCCCCACCTGTGCCCGGAACGCCGCGCTGCGATCGACCCCCGCCATCGCCCCCGTCAGGCGCCCATAACCTTCCGCCTGCCGCGAGAACTGGTCGAGAACCTGCGCCTTCTGCTCCACCGGCACGAAGCTATGGTCCGCCCGCGACCTCACGTTAAGCAGCCGCGCACCCTGCTCCCCCGCGCGGAAGCTGTAGGGCTCTCCCGCCGGGATGAACATCGAGCCGCCCGCCTCCAGCGCCCGCCCGCCCCAGTGCAGTGAGCCTTCGACGACATAGAAGATTTCCGGATCGTCGTGGCTGTGCGGCGCCACCAGCGTCCGCGCGTTCAGCCGCATTTCCATGAGCTGCGGCCCGTCGTCGCCCGCCTCGTGAAAGGCGAGGTGGCCCTCCAGCTCGGTCGGGTCGATGTGATCGCGCATCCAGCCCATCGGGATGTCGCCGATCCTGCGCCAGGCGAGCTGGTCGGGCGCGTGTACGCGGATGGTCATGGCGGTGTTCCTCGTTGCCGTTGTCCGCAGTCTACGGCCTGGGCGATTGACCGTCTCACCGGCATCGGCCAATCTTTGGCGCGCAGCGGCCAGTCGGGAGAGCGCGATGGACGACATAGGCCTGGTTACGCTGGTCGATCCGGCGGTGCGGCCGCGCGCAGGCGCGATCGTGCAGGACGCCTTCGACCTCGACTGTCCCTGGCACCACCACGACATGCACCAGCTGCAATATGCCTTCGCCAGCGCCATGGAACTGGAGGACAGCAGCGGCCGGCATCTCTTGCCGCAGACACTGGCGGGCTGGATTCCGGCCGGCGTGCCCCACCGCAACAGCGTCCATCACGTCCCCTCGGTGTCGATCCTGCTGTCCGCGGACATGGTGCCCGACGCCGGGACGCGGGTGCGTATCGTGCGCGTATCTCCTCTGATGCGCGAGATGATCGCCGAAGCCATGCGCTGGCCGTTGAAGCGCCCCCTCGACCCGACCGGCGAGGCTTATTTCATCGCAATGGGCCGGCTCTGCGGGGAATGGATACGTGACGAGGCACCGTTTACGCTTCCGACGTCAGCCGATCCTGCCTTGCGCGCCGCCATCGCGGCAACCCAAGATGACCTTGCGGATGCGACGCTCTCCACGGTCTGCAGCGCCGCCGGGCTCTCCGAACGCACACTGCGCCGCCGTTTCCGCAGCGAACTGGGCCTCGGCTGGGACGAATACCGCCGCCGCGCCCGGTTGCTGCGCGCGATCGAGGTGATGGCGACGAGCGACACCTCAATTGCCCGCATCGCCGCAGACGTGGGCTTCGAGAGCCAGAGCGCGTTCTCCAGCGCTTTCCGCCGCCTCACCGGCATGACGCCGCGTGCGTTCCGGTCAAGCGGGGCTCAGGCCCTGGACGGTTCCTCGGCGTAGAGGGTGATCTGGGTGTGCAGTCCGTCGACCGAGGATTGGCCGACCCACAGGTCGAACAGGCCCGGTTCGGCGATGCGCCGATTGCCCGCGCCGACGAACTCGAGGTCGGCGCGCGAAAGGGCGAAGCGCACCGTGCGGTTGCCGCCCGGGTCGAGCGTCACGCGCTCCATGTGCTTCAGTTCGCGGATCGGGCGAGTGCGGCTGGCCACGCGGTCGCGGATGTAGAGCTGCACCACTTCGCTGCCCTTGCGCGGGCCCTTGTTGATCACGCGCACGGAAACGTCGATGCTCTTGTCCCAGCGCAGCGCGGCGTCCGAGAGCTCCAGCTTGTCGAGCGCGAACCGGGTGTAGCTGAGGCCATGGCCGAAGGGGTAGCGGGCGCTGTTGTCGGTGGTGGCGTAGCGCGCTTTGTACTCGGTGCTGCCTTGGCCCAGCACCGGCCGCCCGGTGGACTTGCGGTCGTAGAAGAACGGTTCCTGCCCCGATTCCCAAGGGAAACTGACGGGCAGCTTGCCCGAGGGGTCGACCTTGCCGAGCAGGATGTCGGCGATGGCGTGCCCGCTTTCGGAGCCGAGGAACCAGGTGGCCAGCACGGCATTGGCGTTGGCGACGCCCTCGTGAAGCGCCAGCGCGCGGCCATGGCGCAGCAGCACGACGACAGGCTTGCCGGTCGCCGCGACGGCATCCGCGAGCGCCTGCTGGGCGGCGGGAATCTCGATCGTCGTGCGGGACTGCGCCTCTCCCGACATGTCCTGCGCCTCGCCCAGTGCGAGCAGGACCACGTCGGCGGCCTTGGCGGCCTTCACCGCTTCGGCGATCCCGCCCTCGATCGCTTCGTGGATGGAGCTGCCGCGCACGACGGTGAGTTTACCGGGATCGGGCAGGGCGGCGCGCAGGCCACTGGCGATGTCCACGCCCTTGCCGGGGTCGCCGTAGAACGCCCAGGGGCCGTAGAGATTGTCCTTGTCTTCGCCGAAGGGGCCGATCAGTGCGATCCTGCGGGCCTTGTCCGGGTCGATCGGCAAGACGCCATCGTTTTGCAGCAGCACCACCGAGCGGGCCGCCGCCTCCCGCGCGAGTGCGCGATGCGCCGGGGTGGCGATGTTCCTGGCCTCGGTCTCGGCGTCGAGCGAGCGCCAGGGGTTCTCGAACAGGCCCATCGCGGCCTTGACGTAGAGGATGCGGCGCACCGCCACGTCCACCGTCGCCATCGGCACCGCACCGGTTTTCACCAGTTCGGGCAGGTAGCGGATGTAGAGCCCGCTCTGCATCGACATGTCGACGCCCGCCAGCACCGCAAGGCGGGCAGCGTCGCGCTCGTCCTCCGCGAACCCGTGGGCGATCAGTTCCTCGTCGGCGGTGTAGTCGGAGAACACGAAGCCCCGGAAGCCCATCTCGCCGCGCAGGAGGTCGGTGAGCAGGGCGCGGTCGGCGGTGGCGGGCACGCCGTTGATCTCGCTGAACGCCGCCATGGTGGTGAGTGCGCCGGCCGCGAAGGACGAGCCGAACGGCGGCAGGTGAGTCTCGCGCAGGGTTTCGTCGCTGATGTCGACGCTGCCGTACTCCAGGCCCGCCGCCACCGCGCCATAGGCGGCAAAGTGCTTCGGGCAGGCGAGCAGCGAATCGTCGCGGCGCAGGTCGCGGGTCTGGAAGCCGCGCACGCGGGCGGCGGAGAGCAGCGCGGTGAGCGTCACGTCCTCGCCCGCGCCTTCGACGACGCGGCCCCAGCGCTGGTCGCGCGCCACGTCGGCCATGGGCGCGAAAGTCAGGTGCAGGCCCGCCGCCGTCGCCTCGATCGCCATCGCGCGGGCGGTGCGCTGGGCCAGCACCGGGTCGAAGCTGGACGCCTCGGCGAGGGGGACGGGGAAGATCGTCTTGAGGCCGTGGATCACGTCGCCCGCGAAGATCAGCGGGATGCCGAGGCGGCTATCGAGCGCCATCTGCTGGGCACGGCGGGCTCCCGCCACGC
>NZ_AKKE01000012.1 GCF_000281975.1 Novosphingobium sp. AP12
CCAAAGCCGCTCGAATGGCGGCTCGCTGACCTCGCGTCCGCCGGGGCGCCCGAGCGCCTCATACTGCAGCTGTTCGACGGGCCCGCGACAAGCCCCGACGATAGCGGTTTCGAGCAATTCGAGATCGCAACCGATCCCGGCGGATTGTCCGACCTGGTCTTGCGGATCGAGGACCTCCCCCACGGCGCTGACCGTCGACTTGCCCTGCTGAGCGGCGCGACGCTTCTCCACTCTGTCGACATCGACGCGGAAGAGCGTTTCTGCTGGTTCCGTCTTATTCTGGAAACCACCAAGGCTGTGGCGGCATCATTCAGCTTCGCCGAGCCGGATGGACGACGGCCCGCGGGCGCGTCCGCCCCATTGCTGCTGCTCGCACCCGAAGCGCCCGGCATCTGGGCAGGCGCGCGGTCGGCCCCTGTCAAAGTGCGCGCCGGCGCTCCTCGCGTCGGCTATGCGGACTTCGTTCGCTGGATGGCCAATGCCGATCTCAAAGCCCTGGCCTATCCTGGCGTCGATCCGGACGCGATCGACGAATTTCACTCCATCCTGGCCATTGCCAATCGCATGCGTCACCTCAGCACCGAGCTGAGCCAGCATCTCGATACTCTGCCCGATCCGGCGGTAGCCGCCATTCGACTTGAGCTGCACCAGACCGACACGCTCTCAGGCGCCCTACAGCGGCCCGCTGCGCAGACCTTCGATCTGACGAATAGCTTGGCGCTGTTCCTCACCACGGACATTGGCGGCCATCACCCGCCAACCTGGACGCCGCAGACGTTGCTGGAACGCATCTTCCGCCCGCTCGACGACCGATTCTCTTTCGACGTCACGATCGCGCCGGACACGACATTGGCGCTTTCAAGACGATTTCTCGCGACCGTTCCCGCAGGCTGCGTCGCAGAGCTCGGCATGCACGCCGTGGTTCGCCAGGCGCATTTCCAAGGGGCTGACGGCCATCCTTCGGTATTTCACCCTGGCCTGCTCCAGCATGCGCTGCGCGCCACGGCCGATGCAGTTGTTTTTACCGCCAGCGCCCTGCGCATCGAGACGATGTTCGACGGCATCGCGACGCTCTCGGCCAACGACCATGCCGGCGCCACCGCACTAGCGGGCGCAATGATCGAAGCGGTGCCAATCGCGAACACGCGGCGCTTCGACATCATGAGCAAAAGCACCGTCAGCGCTGCCGATCGCAACGCCTGGCGGCTGATCGGCGAGATCGACGTCATCACCCAGCGCTGGCGCCCGAGTGGGCGTCCGATCTATAATCTGATCTCGCCGCGTGCCCATGCCGCCGGTAGGAGCGACGATCCCCACCCCGCGGTTCCACTCGTCGCTCAGCCCGGCGAGGCGCTCGCCCAATTCGAACGCGAAGCCTTTTTCGACCGACCCGATATTGATGCGCATAGCATCACGCAGCGAATGTCTCCGCTGCCATCGCGCACGGTCTTGCAGGAGCATCCCTGGGACGCGCCTTCGGCAACCTATTTCCGGCATCGCTTCAGGCTACGGTCCCGCTACGCCGGCGCGCTCAAGAGCCAACAAAGCGTCGATGCCTGGAGGGATGAGACCGCGCATCTGGCGACCGCGGTCTCCGGATGGACGATGCGCGTCGCGATGCTCGCCGACCTCTCGCGATTGATGCTCACGCGTCCTCAGCTCCGCGCGCTCATTCCGTTGACCACGACCCCCGCCGGCGAGAGCGGCCGTCAACCGGCCCCGCCGGTCGCGGCAGTCTTGCAGGAGCCACCCTTCGCGCGCGGCGGCCTGGCCGACCGTATCGCCGCCGAGATCAAGACCGGCTTTGGCTATGGCTTTCCGCCATCGGAAGACGAGCGCGATCAGCCCCCGGTGGAAATCCGCGACGCTCGCAAGGAAGCCGGCCCCAATCCGAATCTCGACTACAAACCGTTCAGCGCCGAGACCGCCCTTGGCCTCAGTCTTCGCAGCGAAGGACCGGTCGGCCTTACCTTCGACTCAGCTGACGCCCCGGCGCCGGCCTATGCCAACGCCCTCTTGCTGTTGCGGCCGGTCTCGCTGTTCGGGAACGAGCCCCCCTTGCAGGAGGCGCTCGCAGGCGTTGCGCTGCGGCGCTACATAGATCCGGCCTGGCTCACAGGCGCTGTGCGCAAACAAGAATCCTCCGCACAGCCGCTTCTGCTCGACACGTCACGCTGCTGGTGGGTCGATCTCGCCTCGACATCCGAGCCGGTGTCGTATCAGATTGCGACCGCGCGGCCGGTCCCCGTCTTCGAAATGGTCCGCACTGCGGCAAACGGGAGGGACGCTGCCGAGGGCGCCGCCAGCGACCGGATCAGCATCAATGTGTGGAAAGCCGCGATCGATGGCGTTGCCGGCCACAAGCAGCCCACTGTCGAGGTCGCGCGCATGGATGCGGGACATGCCGACGGGCTGGCGTTCCTTCATCAGCAGATCGCGGCCGGTCATTACTCAACCTCCATCCTGGCGCGGCCTGGCAGCGTCGGGACCGAGCGCGGTGATACCGATGCCCCCCTCATGCTGTGCAGCTTCGAATGGCAGGTGCCGCGCTCGAAGAGTGAAGGGGAACTTGAAGAACCGCCGACCGATCAACCGCCGCCACCGGTCATGCTGCTGGTCAGCGCGCCGGAGGGCAACGCACTTGCGCGAGAAACCATGGCGAGCGCGACGACAGCGCTCAAATGGACCCAGATCAGCCGCGACTTCAACAAGGTGAATCTGCTTTCTGCGGACGCTGACGGTCCGGCAGTCGCGCAACAGGACGCCGCCCTCCTTACGGCCCGCGTCGAGAAGAACGGGAAAGTCGTGTTCACGCAAAGCGGCAGCGATGAGGACGTGACACTTTGCGCGTCCACCGCTCGAAACCGCCACTCGGCGCATCTCCAGCGTCATATCGCTTTGATCGCCTCGGGCTTCCTGGAGGAACTCGGCCAACCTGCAGAGCTTTTCAGCCGGGCAACGACGGTCGCAGGGCGTTCTCCGATGTTCCCCGGAATGCCGTCCGTCCCGGAGCAGGCGTTGCGCGTTGTCGAGTTCGAAACGCCCGCGGCGATTCTGTGCGCCCAGCATGTAACCGCATCACCGCGCTATCGGTCGGCCTATATCGACTTCGTGTCGACCGATTACCGCAAGCCCAACAAACTCCTTCTGACACTGCGTTTCACCGGACGGCCAGAAAAGAGCTTCACGCGAGTCAGGCTCTTGGTTTCGCAGCCAACGGTCGGGCCCGACGTTCATGCGCCAGACCGGATTGAATGTGCCCTCGATTCCGAACGGTCGCCGCTCGCTCTGTACAGTCTGCTCGAGACGGACGGTACAGTGACCGCGTGGCTCGATCATGCCGACGGGAAACCGTCCCTCCTGACGAAGACCAGACACACGCTTGAACTCGATGGGAAAAGCCCCGGTTTCTTCGTCCGGCTCGAAACTGATCCGACGAACGATGAGCTCTGGGTCGATCTCTCCTGCTTGCACGGCCCGATCGGCGGCGAAATACGACCCGACCGGCAAGCACTCGCGTTCGATTTCAACTGGCTATTTTCGCCGCTGCAGGCTGACGAGCCCGCTGCACTGGTGTCGCCAGCTGGCCTAGCAAGGATGACGGAGGCTCAAGCGCGCATCATCACCGTCTCGCCTCCGATACCCATCGTCCGAACCAGTGGATAGATTCCGGCGCCCGCGATTGCGTCGCTCACTTCATAGGCCGGGCGCGATGAAGGTTGTAGCGAGCCCGCCCAGCGCGCAGCGCGATTGAACCGAATTGCAAGGAGGCAGGGATGAATTCGGCGCCACCGCAGGACGGCTTCTGGCGAAAGATGAAGCGGGCTTTCTCGAAGCTCTTCGAAACCGAACGTCAGAAAATCAGCATCGTCAGCGCGGCGAGCCTGCTCATCGGCTTGATCCTTTACGCCAACGAAACGGTACAGGTTCGAGCCCTCCGCCTGCAAGCCGCGACGCCCTTCACCTATCGCGAGACACGAGAATATCGTGGCGACACCATCGGTCTGGTCCGAAACGGCTTCGAGCGAACGCGGATCATCTTAAGCAACGATTTCGACCAGGGGGTCATTCTTGACGCGATGACCATGCGGCTTCTCGTGACGAAATTGCCGGACTACACTCCGCCAGCCGACTGCTCTCTCTCCGACGCAGAGGAGACGCGAGTCAATCCGACCTTCTGGGACTATGATCTCACCCTGCAATCGGTCGACGGGATGCGCTCGGTGGAAGGCGGCCGATTGCTCCAAGGCAAGACCGCTGTGTTCGGCGTGGCGCCGACGAGCACGCCGAGCAAGGCCACACAACTCTATGTTCGTCATGAAGATCAGCGGCGCGGTATGGCGCCAGGCCAAACCATTGTCACCGAGCGCGACCCTTTCGACCAGCTGGTCGAGATGTTAGAAGCGCCTGACGGCGATTTCCAGGACGGGACGGCGTGGGCTTGCCTCACGGTCAGCCTGCAACGCATCGGCAAGCGGAGCGAAAGCGCCACCATTTTGCTGGCGAAGGTACCACGACCTTTCAGGCCGACCACCCGCGAGTCGGTGGCTCTGGAGCCCGTCGAACAAGGTCGGTCACTCGATGCGGGTGACCGCGACGTCACCCGCGCCTTTGCCTTGTCTGGAGCGTACAGCGACACAGGGGCCGATCTCGTGCGGGAAAGGTCGCTCGATTTGTTGCTCCCCCTCGAAAATCTTCGGTGAGCTTCGCCTCACACTATTGGATTATCATTTACTGACCATGCAAGTTCGAGTGAGGGCCACTCATTCGAACTGAGCGTGGTGGGAAGTCGCCCAAGCGATCTCGGTCGTAACGGTGCCAGGTTAGCCAAATCCGCGTTGGAAGCGGGCAAGTAAGCGGCCATCGGCGTCCGAAAATAGTGTGGGGCTTGGTGTGGGACTGATCTTCGCGGAAATATTTTTACATATATCTTACAACATCTTAAACGCACGAAAAAATCCCTCCCGCTCCGCCAACTGACCATGCCCAGCGGGGCATGGACCTGCCAGAACCCTTGAAAATCAGCTATTTCTCGACCATCATGGCCAAGCCATGGTGCCGACTTGTGCACAAGCGTGCAAGGGTCGCCATGGTATTCAACATGGGATCGGACCTGTCGATCCATGGTATCGGGATCATGCTGAATGACGTGAAAGTGAAGGCGGCCAAGGCCAAAGAAAACGCCTACAAGATCGCCGATTCTGGCTCTCTCTGTCTCAACGTCAGCATCACCGGCGTGCGGTCTTGGCGAATGAACTACACGTTCGGCCGGAACGCCCAGGGCAAGCCCCAGCAAAAAAACGCTGACGTTCGGCATCTCCCGGGGATGATGCTGTTACAGGCCCGCGCCCGGCGTGACGATGCCAAGGCGCTGCTGGCCGAGGGGAGGGGCCTGCGGCCGAGAAGGTCATTGCCGCCAAGCCCCGCGTGCTCGAGCACGAAAAGACTTTCCGGTCTGTCGCCGACCGCTGGTTCGAGCTGAGCAGCGGCTGGTCGCTGGAGAAGCTGAATGCCTATCGCGGCGATCGTAAAGGCAAGTGGTCGGACCGAACCGCAGGAAACTGGACCGTCAGCCATGGCCCCTGGTCGCCGGTCCATAGCGCCGACGTGCTGATGAGCCTCGAGCACGACATCTTCCCAGCCATCGGCGACCTGCCGATCACGGTCATCAAGGCGCCGAAGTTGCTGAACGTCCTGCAGAAGGTTGAGAAGCGCGGTGCGATCGAGACCGCCCAGCGTCTTCGCCAGCGATGCGAGGGCGTGTTCGCCTACGGCATCGGTGTCGGCTTATGTGAGGCGAACCCAGCGGCTGGCCTGCGAGCCAACCTGACGGACCGGCCCAAGGCCCGCAAGCAACCCGATCATCGACTGTAAGCGCACGGTCGAGGACCAGATCGCCGCGATTGGCCAGATGCTGGTGGACGGCGGGGCTGAGCGCTGCCGCGTGTTGACCAAGTTCGCGCTGCGTTCATCACCCTGACGGCCGCGCCCGAATGAGGTCCATGGCGCGAGATGGGACGAGCTGCACGACCTGGACGGAGATGATCCGCGCTTGGCGATCCCGGCCGCGCGCATGAAGGGCGACGAGGACCGCAGGACGGACGAGGGCGGGGACCACATCGTCCCGCTGTCGCGCGAGGCGCTGGCCGTGCTCGATGCGGCTCGGCAGGTCACGGGAGGCTTCCCACTGATATTCCCTAGCGAGCGGAACCCCTTCAAGCCGATGTCCGATAACACGCTGCGGGCGCTGCTCATCCGCGCCGGGCACGGCGGGCGGCACGTCCCTCCCGGCTTCCGCGCTGCCTTTTCGACGATCATGAACGAGCGCGCCGATCGCGGCGGGCGCGCTGGTGGCCACTCGGAGGCTTCGCCTGACCTCGCGACCTGATGCTGGCACACGTTCCCGGCAACAAGGTGGAGGGCGTCTACAACCGAGCGTCCTACATGGACCGGCGGCGCGAGCTGGCCGCGGAGTGGGCGGAGCTGATCCGCCGCCCGAGGTTCACCTCGGGCAGCCTATCCGGTATGGGCACAATGGAGCGGGGAAGCTTTAGTCTTGGCCTCAGCCGCACGCGTCACCGACGAAATTCCATCGGGTCGGCGGGCGGCTGAGCTTCAGCTAATTAGTGCTGGCTCGGTGCAAGGCCAGTGTTGAGCGCCCATCCGACGTTGTCGTTCTCGTCGGCAATTTCCCACCACAGGCCATTCTTGTTGCCGGTAGGATAGACGATGGCGCCCGCCGGCAGTGTGCGGATAATCTTGCCGGTGCCGGCAGCGGTAACGCGCAGGACGACCGGGCGCTGTGTGGTAAAGGTTTTTGTGGGCGCCGCTTCGGCGGTGCCTTCCGAGCCCGGTGTCACGAGACCCAGTTCTTCCACCATCTTGGAATAGGCCTGGATAAACGAGAGGGTGACGATGCGGCCGATGTCCGTGTTGTCGTAGCCGCCGCCCACGGCCGCTGCGGCGCCAGTTCCGAAAAAGCCGCCGCCGCCGCCGGCGAAGCTCAGGTTATTCTTGACCGCATAGCCCTCCTGGGTCGCGATCGTCTCGGTGGTGCGCACGTTGGTCAGCGACAGGACTGTGCTGGCTTCCATCTTTTTGCTGCGAATGCCGCCGAGCAGGCCGCCCACGCCGCCGCCGATCAGTCCGCCGACCGCGCCGCCTACCCCGCTACCGCTGACATTGCCGTTAGCGCCTTGAAGTTCGGCGATGAGCACGTAGTCAGCTGCCTTGATCTGGCCTTGGCCAACGTTGGCGCCGCGTTGCAGACCCAAGTGGTTGCCGACCTGGCGCTCACGCTCAGCCGCCTGCAAGCCGGAACCACGATCGACGAGGTTGAAGCAGCCCGAGCGCTGCACGAGAACCTTGAGCAGCTTTTGCGGCGGGGCCAGCGAATACTGCGTCCATCCGCGCGGATCATCGCCGTCTACGATCGAAAGAGTGCCGAGCTTGCGCGCGCAGTGCGGCACGTCCGTTACGGCCTGCTCCTGCATGCGCTGACCGCCACTGGCGCGTGCGCCCGTCTTTTCTGCGTAAGCCTGCGTGCTGGTTAATAGCGACGCAAGCGCGGTGATTATAACCGTCGAAGACTTCAGCATTTCTGGCCCCTTTTTCCAAGCGGCCCAGGCCGCTAGGTTCGGTGAGCAGGTATCGTACATAGAAGCGATCTGACAATACGGTTTCTGGCGACGCTAATGCCGTGAAGCTTAGCCTTTGGCCCTATTGGCGCTGCTATTCACGCCAGGCTGTACCTCGGTCCCGGAAGGCCGAAATTTCACGCCAAGTTTGAAGAAGAATCAACCCAAGCTCGAATACGTTAAGCCTGTCGTTTATAAACGACTAATAGTATAAGACATCGAGCAAACTGACGAGTTCGGTGAATGGCTCGACGCGCTGCGTGACCGCAAGGCTCAGCAAGTCATCGCCAAGCGTATCATTGACGCCGTAACCGCCTATCTGCTGCGTTGAAGCTGTCGCCATCACTGGCTCAAGGATTTTGGCGTATCGAGCATGCCGGTGCTTGGTGTCGCAGATATCAATAGCCTTGAAGAATGCACTTGCCGCATTGGCCGCGCTCAAGGCCAAAGCTTTCGGGTTATCGACAGTGAGGCGCATCGAAGCGGGTCGGGGCGCGCTGGTGCATACCCTGCGCGATGTAGCGCTGCTGGACACAACGTTCTCGGAAGCGGCGATGAAGCGGTACGGAAGCCGCGAGGTAGACAGGCTTGACGTCGGGAAGGGCCGGCGGAAGCCTCGCACCATCGTAAAGCTGGCGCCAAAGTCGGGCACTCATAGGCAGATCATCCGCGACGAGTTCTCCCATGGGCTGGGATTTCTGGCCGCAGCAGTGGTCCTTTTGAACATAATGTCGGGAGACGTTAACCGAAAGGGCGCTAGGATCCCCGTCGTCCAGCCCCACTTTCAGGACTGGTGCCTAAGGAGGCGTTGGTGACGAAAGGTTCCAATATAGAACGGCTAACGTTCGACCACATTCATTCGGGCAGTTTGGTTACCCTGAGCGATGGCTCGAGTTGGAGGGTGTCTCCCGAAGCTGCCGAAGTAGTTAGGATTTGGCGAAAGGCAGACTCGGTGGAAGTGAAGGCGAACCTCGGCAGCTACGACTGGGCATTCAGGATCGTGCATCTCGGGAGTGGCGTAGCCGCTCCAGCGACCCCCTCGCCTGAAGAGCCAGAGCCCTAATCGTCGGCCTTGCGCTGGGCACGAAAACGGTGCGAGTAGGTACGGTACAGGTTCGATGTGCCCGCAGCCGGAAAAGATGAGCGGGCGTTCCTGTATCTGAGCCATTTGTCGAAGGGAGGGGATCCTGTCCATCGCTGCCGCGATCTGGCGGCATCAAGGCTATCCCTGTGAGGAACTAAGTTGGCCCCATCGCGGTTCGAGGGCGCCAACTTATCAAACCGCTCCATCCGCCTGTGGCGCTGACGGCGCATCCAGGAATTTTAGCATGTCACCTCTCGAACGCGGCGCACGAGCCCTAAGTTTACTCGATGGTCATCCAGTAGACGCGATGCTGGGCGACAAGCCTATGTGGCACGACTACTTAGCGCCAACCCGCGCGGTTCTTGCTGCCATTCGAGAGCCTAGCGCAGACATGACAAAGGCAGGCGAAACCCTTCGCGGTAGCTCGTCTACGCGATGGATGTGGAGCTGCATGGTAGACGCTGCATTAGCGGATGGTTCTCCTGATACGCAAGCCAAGCCATAGCCTAACCTACTGCCATCAGCCTTCCAGCCTGATGGTGCCGGCTCGACCCCGGCTGATCGCTCCGACAATCAGGGGGCTCATGCCCCGCAAACCATGGCAGCGTACCGGCTCCGACAACCGCCTTCGCGGTCGCGCTGGTCAGAAGCAACGAGAACGTCGTCTGGCGCGCACGAACGGTTTGTGCCAGCATTGCCTCAATGTCGGTCGCGCTACCTTGGAAACCGTGGTCGACCACATCGCGCCGTTCGCGCGGAGCGGAGAAGACGTCGACGATAGCACAGAGATCGGCGCCGTCATTGCAAATGAAAAGCCAAAGAAGAAATCGGTTTACGAAAGCCGCGGTATCCGCCGTGTTTGACAGGAGGGTGCATGGCATCGCCGGATGATTATCGGCGTGCTGCTGGCTACCGCCGGTCGACCGCCAACGGGACTGCAGTGTCGCGCGCCGAGCCGCGGGCGGCGGATAGCCGCTCACCGGCAAGATCCATTCGGCCACGCTCGCAAATTGCACAAGGCGAAGAATTACACTGGCGCGCAGGCCGAGGTCGGCAAGTGCATTTTCAACGATGGCAAGCCGATGAAACGCCTGGAAATCGGCGTGCTGACGAGGCTACCCTGTACGGCTCGAAGTCATGAACCCGATCCCGCTGGGCTGGTGTCTTGCAGGCGCTGCGGGGACGGCGCTGCTGGGGGCTTTCGGTGGCTGGACCGTTAGCGACTGGCGCCACGACAGCAAGGCCCTCGATGCGCTCGCCGACGCCACGAAGGCCGCGAACGACAGCGCGGCTCACATGCGCGCCCAGGGCGACCTCTACGAGAAGGACCGACAGGATGACCAAAGCCAGTCCACGGTGCGGGAGAGCCGCATCAACACGATCTATCACGACATCGGGATCCCTGCCGACTGCGCTGTGCTTGATGCTGCTGGAAGCGTGCTCTACGACGCAATCGGCGCCGCCAACGCCCGCCGCACAGGCGAATCTGCAAGCGGACTGCCCTCAGGTGGATCCGAGGCCGTTCCCGTTCCTTGATCCAGCCCGGCTTATCTGGGAGACCCGCTTGGTTGCCCGGTACGGGGATTGCGCGAACCGGCATCATCGGTCGGTTGAAGCTCGGGAAGGCGCCGAAAGGTAGAACGCCAGCGAGCGCTAAAGGCATGCCCATCCGGATCTGTCTGGGCATCGTAGGCGTGGCCCTCCGCCCACGCCCGCCGAGCAGCGGCATCGATATACGGATTTGCCGTCACTGGTCGCCCTGATCGGGCTGCCTTATTGCCCCTTGCGAAGGCGTCCTGCGCCAATGACATCCAGTCGCTCCAGACCGAAAATGCTCCCAGCGCAATCCTCGCCACTTAGAAGCGTTCCGCGACTTCACCCAAGCCAGCGTTCAGTCGAAATGTATCGCTAGGCCAGAAAAATTCAACGTTGCCGCGACGAAGACGAATCGGACAATCCGATATCAGCGTTTTCGCCCGCGCCGCGGCGCGACATGCTTAGCGCTTCGCGAGGAAAGTACAATGATACTAGAGAGGTAGATGAGCCTTTGGCGCCGCAGCGGCCCTGACTGCGCCCGCCGAGGTGCGCAAACGTAGCGGCTGCTACCCTTCAGCCGCAGACGGGCTGTGGTAGATCCATTGGGAGAAGAGGCCGGGGCGGGCGTGGAAGTGAGTCGCAGCCACGCCCGCTGGCCTTCGGATGAGCAGGGGATGCTCAGCTCTCCCGAATTGCGCCAGTCTCTAATCTGGCGCTCGACTGAAGCGCGCGACGATGCTCTCGGTTCCTATGGTGAGTTTTCAGGACGGGCGCCGGTGCGCCTGACGGGCGGGTGGTGCAACCATTCACCCAATGTGGGGTTGTAGAGATAGGCACCCGTTCGAGGCGCCATCGTCCGGAGAGTCCCCCATAACGCTGGGCCAAATTCCAGCAGGTCGCCTTTACCGAGTGCGGCCTGTTTTTTGCGGGCGCTCGCAACTCACGCCGTTCGCCGCCATGCCTGGCGCTTGAGCCGATGGATAGGCTGCCCGCAGTCGTCGCAGGTTCCTACGTAGCGCTCGCCGTCCCATTGGACACGGTTTCACACTGAGCGATGTCGATTGAGCCGACACACGATCGAGCGGCGTATGCTCGAAAGCATGACGTGTCCTTTGAACGGCCTGACCCGAAACGAAAATCACCTTCTGTTTCACAGACCAGTGATCTCCGCAAATCCAGTTCGCACTTGCAACATCGGGGAGCCGGCGATCTCACACCGATTTTTGCTGTAGGTCGCTTTTTCAGGGTTGACCGATTTTTCGTCTAACTCCATCAAAAGTGCTGCGAGACCTCTTCAAACGGCGCCCGGGCTTCGGCTTGCGGCGCCTTTTTTTGTTTCGTGCGAAGCTCTCTTTCTGAGATAGCTTTCCGCAACTAAAGGCTCGGTGGCGGGTCATCAGCCCATGGGAAAGAAACCCGCGAGCCGGCTCATCTGGTTCGGCTAACTGTCCAGTCGCCGTGGGCAGTCTTCATGATTTCGCGAGCGCATCCTCTGCACGAGGCGACGTCGACCCGGCCGATCTTGCGGCCGTACCCTTCTGCTGGCTCGTGTTTGCCAATCCAGCAGAGCAGAAACTGGAGATGCATTCCTCCCCGCCCGTTTGGAAGTGACCTATTGTATCGTCAAAGCCAGACGTGGAAGAGAGGTATTAACGAAACCCTAAAGCGACGAAAATTGCTTAATTTTTTCATTATTTACGGCTTTCACTAACGCCGTGGAGGACACCTCTGGTCCCGATCAGTTGATCAGTCAGCCGGGGCTTGGCTCGCATCCGCGGAACCGGGATCGGCACCAGGCCGCTGAAGGACGCCGATAGACATCGAGGCGACGGCGAGCGCGATCACGAACATGATGAGCAGGGCTATCGCGATGATCACGATCTTGCGCACGTTGCGGGTTCGCGCAGGCGTAGTCACACGATCGTTCATGACATCGTTGGGGTCGGCCATTCGCTTACTCCGTCGCGCATCGGCATCATTGATGCCCGGGCCTACCCAACCCCTGCGGATCGTCCCGGTTGCCTTCCTTATCGGCAGCGACGATGAGGCCGTGCCTAGCCGCGCCTCGTACCCGCCGCCGGGGGATGAGGCGTCCTTGCGCCTCATCGCGCCCTAAGGGGCGGTTGGCATGTCGTTCCGGCCCGGCTCTCACCCGATCACAGCGCGTGATAGTCCATCTCGGCATCATCCAGCGCCTCATGCATGTCAGGGTCGGCGCCCTGCTCGCTCAGCCGCTTGCGCACCGCTTCAGGATCTCCGTCCCGCGGGAACGCACGATCGGCCTTCGCCGCCTTCGCCAGCTCGCCGATAAAGCCGCCGCGATCGATCTGCTGCAATACCCAGCGGCCGAAGGGCACGGGCTCCGAGGGCGCGTCTTCGACGTTCACGCGCAGGTCGCTGATGCTCAATCCTGAGAACGGTGGCATGGCCAGACTCACTCCATTGCGATGTTGGGGACAACCTATCTGTTCCATATCTGTTCCGCAATCGGTATGGAGAACACATGGCGATTCCCGCACCTTCTCCCCACCGAATGAACCGACATGCGATCGAGGTTCTCGACGCTGCGCGCGTGGCTGCGAAGGACAAGCCGATCAAGCCAACCCCTGCTGTACGGCTGGCCCTGTCGTGGCTGAGCCTCAACAAGATCGCGGAGGGCTTCCAGGTCGAACGGTACTGGGAAGCGCTGACGAAGACGCCGCCCCATGGCATGGCGGACTACGTCCGAGCCCGGGACATGCAGATCTATATCGATCGCTGGACGAAGGTGGCGGCGGGTGGCTGATGACCCTCCCAAACGCTGCCGTATCTGCACAGCGAATGACGAAGACGGTCTCGTCGAGGAGATGGCGGAGGCGATGTGGCTGACCCAGTCATCGTCAAACAAGGACGACGAATGGCGGCCGTGGGATAAGGCCGGACCTTACTGGCACCGAGTTATGCGTGACTTTGCGCGGGCATCGCTGGGGGTGCTGCGGCGGGACTTTGTAGGGTGATCAGTTCGACCACACAAACCATCATACTTCCCCTGTAAGAAAATTCAGGAGTGCAAGAGCGTTAAGTCGTTGTAAGTTTGCGCCGCGACCCGAAGGGAGAAGCCTGCAGCTTTCCCTTATTCAACTGGCCCGGCGTGCCATCAACGCCGGGCCTTTTTGAATCTCACGGTTTCCGCATTTGCCGGTGAGCCTGCTTGGCCAACAGCACCATTACCTGATCGGTTGGAAGCGGCGCCGACACGCTGTCCCGGAGCACCAACCCGCTCGTCGGGTCATCAACGTTATGCTCGAGGCGTAAGCGCCCCTCCAACTCAGTCAGTTCGTTACGGCTACCGCACTTTTCCGCGGAAAAAATGGCGATCGGTTCGTTGGTCTTGGCGTCGACCAAGTAGAAATAGGAGAGCGGGATCAAGGTTAGTCCGCCGGTGCCTGGTGAGCATCGACCGAGCCGGGGTCAGCACCGGGACGCTTCAGCGCATCGCCACCTATCCAGACCACACCGATCGCGACGAGAAACATCACGACGAGTGCGATGGCGATGTACGGCAGCTTCTTAGGTGGGCCGCCGTCATGCGGAGTGGGACCGTGCTCGTGAATGCGGTTCTTGCCGTCGGTGTCCAAGGCCGATCTCCTTCAATGTGTTCAGCGCGCGGACGAATCAGGCTCGGCCGCGATCGTCTTCGGTCTTGAACTTCGGATCGCGCTCGGTGCCCGCCTGTTCGGCGTCAGCTCGGTCCAGCGGATGCTCTTGAGCGGCCGCGCCAACTTGCTCCGCCACCGGCGTAGCACCCGTGTCGCCGCGCCCTTCCGTGTTCTGGCCTGGGTTCAGCCTCTCCTCGCGCTTATCGTCGCGATGAGCCTTGTCCTCGTGGGTGCGTAGATTCGGATCGGTCATTGCTCACGCCTCTAGTATTGTTCTGCTATCTCAACGGGGCAGCGGAGGCTCCGTTCCACTGTCTCGCGATTGACACGCGCGCTGCACTCACCATCATCGTGGGATGCGCGACCTCTACCGCATGAACCGCACCAGCGCCGAGGTAGAGAGCTGGTTTCGCGTGGCCGCTGATACAGGCGCCAACTTCGCCACCGAGGTCTACCCTGGCTATCCCGGTCTCGTCGCGGAGGGTCAGGGCGTCCGCGCCATGTCGTGGGGCTTCCCGCTCGTCATCCAGAGCAAGAAGACGGGCGCGCCCCTGAAGCCGAAAGCCGGTCAACAACAGGCGTGAGGACAAGCTTGGCACCGGGTTCTGGCGAGATAGCTTCATGAAGCGCCGGTGCATCATCCCGGTCACTGCCAGGGCCGAAGCCGAGGCCGCCAAGGGCGGCATGACACGGGCTTGGTACTCGCTGCCGGATCAGAGATTTTCGCCGTTGCCGGCGTCTGGCGGCCGACCGCGGAATGGGGCGAGGCCTACTCTATGGTCATGGCAGACGGCTGTGAGATGATGGCCGAGGTCGATGACCGCATGCCGACCATCCTGGCGCGCAAAGACTGGGCCTGCTGGACTGATGGTACGCCCGGGGAGGCGTTCGCACTGTGCCGGGTATATGAAGGGCCGATAAAGATCGACCGCACACCCGAACCATGGTTCAAGGCGCGATCGGTGGTGTCCGAGGAAGCATCCTTTTCAAATCAGCCTCCCTTGCTTTAGGTGGTGGGTCGGTGCTGATCCGCTGCACAGGATGGCCAGCATACGGCTGAATAACTGCACCAGTTCTTGCTCCTCGGCCGGCCAACCGTATGGAGGCATCTGCGACAGGGCCTCCGCTACGTCAGCTTCTGTAATGCCTGAATATGGTTTTGACTGACCCAACGCGCCCTCCACTGACCAATGAGCGGTAGCGCATCGGTGCCTGGTGGGGGCAGTTACAAAGTTGTCATGCCCGGCGGCAGGCCCGCCCCATACTAATGGGGTGTAAGGCGCGACCCATTGTCGATGGGCCGATGCAGAGCGGTCTGTGCAAGAGCTCGGGACATGCCACTTTGCAGGGAGGCGGCAAGCGATGGTTGCTCTATCACTACGCGGGTTCGAATCCTTAAAGGGTCGATGGAGCGCCAAGATTTAGATTCATGGTATCCAGCATGATATTAGATAGATCTGCCGATTATTCTGATTTAATTTGAGGATGTTATGGCAAGGATGTAGCTGCCTCCCGCTCCACCATTTCCCTGATCACGTCGCCATCACGCGCCGTTGAGCGCATCGGAGCATTTGCGAGTGCCGGCCGCGCACCGCCCACGATGAACCCGGCTCATCGCTGCATGCCAGCTCCGTGATCTGATCAAAGCCGGCGCGACATCCTATCTCGCGAGTGCAACATCGCGGCGCCGCGGGCCGTGCCTCGATTTCAGGAGATGTACATGGAAACGCGCAAACTCGGCACGGGCGGTCTCGAGGTTTCAGCGATCGGGCTCGGATGCATGGGGCTCAGCTTCGGTTACGGCCCGGCGGTATCCGACGCCGACGGCGTCGCGCTCATCCGCGCGGCCTACGACCAGGGCGTGACCTTCTTCGACACCGCCGAGGCCTATGGTCCGGGTGCGAACGAGGAACTGGTGGGCAAGGCGCTCGCGCCGGTCCGGGACGAAGTGGTCATCGCCACCAAGTTCGGCTTCGCCAACGGCCGCCCGGGCGACGGCGTCGACAGCCGACCCGAGCGCATTCGTCAGGTCGCCGAGGAATCGCTCCGGCGCCTCGGCACCGACCGTATCGACCTGTTCTACCAGCACCGCGTCGATCCGGCCGTGCCTATCGAAGAAGTGGCCGGCACCGTCCGCGACCTCGTGGCCGAGGGCAAGGTCAAGCACTTCGGCATGTCGGAGGCCGGCATCGAATCGCTGCGCCGTGCCCATGCGGTGTTGCCGGTGGCGGCGTTGCAGAGCGAATATTCGCTGTGGTGGCGTGAGCCGGAGAAAGAAATCCTGCGGGCCTGCGAGGAACTGGGCATCGGCTTCGTGCCGTTCAGCCCGCTCGGCAAGGGGTTCCTGACCGGCGCGATCACCACCGACACCCGCTTCGCGGAGGGCGACTTCCGCAACATCGTCCCGCGCTTCGAGGAGGAGAACCGCAAGGTCAACGAAGCGCTGGTCGAGAAGCTCAAGAGCCTCGCGGCGATGCACGACGCCACTCCGGCGCAGATCGCGATTGCCTGGCTGTTGGCGCAGAAGCCGTGGATCGTGCCCATTCCAGGAACCACCAAGCTGCACCGCCTGACCGAGAACCTCGGCGCCGCCGCCATCGACCTCGACGCGTCGGAACTAGCCGAGATTGGCGCGGCGCTCGCCGCCATCGAGGTGCAGGGCACTCGCTACCCGGCCGCCATGGCCGCGCTCGCCGGACGCTGAACGCTGAACGCGATCTTCGACACCTCAATCCAAGGATTATCCATGCAAGTCAAAGCCTATGGCGCCCAAGCTGGCGATCGCCCTCTCGAGCCCATGCAGATCGAGCGCCGGGAGCCGGGGCCGCGCGATGTCGAGATCGAGATCGCCTACTGCGGCGTCTGCCACTCCGACCTTCATACCGCCCGCGGCGAGTGGGGCGGGACGCTCTACCCCTGCGTCCCGGGGCACGAGATCATCGGCACGGTCCGCAGCGTTGGTGCCGAAGTGAGCCGCTTCCAGGTTGGCCAGACCGTCGGCGTTGGCTGCCTCGTCGATAGCTGCGGGCACTGCAGTTCGTGCAAGGAGGATCTCGAGAACTACTGCGAGAACGGCTGGACCGGCACGTACAATGCCCCGAGTGCCGAAGCGCCGGGCCACACGCTGGGCGGCTATTCGCAGGCGATCGTGGTCGACCAGCGCTTCATCCTCGAGATCCGGCATCCGCAGGAGCAGCTTGCCGCCGTGGCGCCATTGCTCTGCGCGGGCATCACGACCTACTCGCCGCTGCGCCACTGGAATGCCGGCCCGGGCAAGAAGGTCGGCGTCGTCGGCATCGGCGGACTCGGTCACATGGCGATCAAGATCGCGCATGCCATGGGGGCGCACGTCGTGGCCTTCACCTCGACCCCGGCGAAGCGCCCAGACGCCTTGGCGCTCGGTGCCGACGAGGCGGTAGTCTCGCGCGAGCCCGAGGAAGTCTCGGCGCATGCCGGCAGCTTCGACCTGATCATCGATACCGTGGCCGCCAGCCATGATCTCGACATGTACGTCAACCTGCTGCACCGCGACGGCACGCTTGTGCTGCTCGGCGTGCCCGACCAGCCGCACCCGACGCCCGACGTCGGCGGGCTGATCTTCGGCCGCAAGACGATTGCCGGTTCGCTGATCGGCGGCATCGCCGAAACGCAGGAGATGCTCGACTTCTGCGCCGAGCACGGGATCGTCTCGGACATCGAGATGATCGAGATGCAGCAGATCGACGAAGCCTATGACCGCATGGTGCGTAGTGACGTGCGATATCGGTTCGTGATCGACAACGCCTCGATCGGCAAGGTCGCCTGAAAGGTTAGTTGATGAAGTGCATGCGCGCGGCGCCTTCCTTGAAGGGGCCGCGCGGGTGCGGTGGAGCGACGATGGAAAGAGCCGCCGCGAAGATAGCAGCGCGCGGCGATGTAGGAAAATGCAGACGCATTCCCCGTTAGGATGACGGGGTTGGGCCGGGAATCCTGTCCGGCTCGCGCGGGGTCAGGCGGCGAGTGGCTCCCTCGCGGCGGCTGTCCGCGCTCGAAGGCTGAGCAGGAACGCCGCGCCCGATAGCGCGAGCACCCCGTCCACCGTCCACGACGCCGGGTCCGATCCGCCCACTACGCCCGCATGGACCGCTGCTGTCAGCGCGAGCAGCACGCCCGTCAGCCCGCGCCCCACTCTGGCGATGGAGCGGGGCGAGAAGCGCGCCGCGCTCGCCAGCCCGACGAGCGTCACTGCGGCCCACGTCGCCAGCGGCGGCGCGGTTCCGGCGGCGGGCGCGGCGAGAGCGGTCAAGGCCGCGCCTGCCAGCGCCACCGGCTGGCCCCACAGCGTCGCTGCCCAGAGCCGTTCGAGGCCGGGCGCGGGATTGCGCTTGTCGCGCCTGCGCGCGAGCCAGATCGTCACGCCCCCTGCCGCGAGATAGGTGAGGCCGAGGCCGAGCAGGGCATAGGCGATCTTCACCGGGCCGCCGCCGAACCAGCCGAAATGCAGCTTGCCGATCGAGCCGAGGATGCTCTCGCCCAGGTTGTTGTCGGCCGCGCGCTTGGAGTGGTAGAGCCGGCCGCCGCGCGCGAACGCGAAGGAATCGGTGTCAGCGAGGTCGCCGCCGCCGCGCTCGACGTTGAACAGGGCGGCGCCCCCCATCTCGGTCGGATGTTCGAGCATGACGAGGCTGACGCGGCCGCCGGGCGCAAGGCGGCCCACTTGCGCGAACATCGGCGGCAGGTCGATGACGGGCGCCGGGCGCGGGTCTTCCTTCGGCTCTTCGGCGATGAACAGCGCGTAAACCTTGGCGGTGTCGCCCTGGAACAGCGCCATGCCCAGCACGCCGACGATCAGCGTTGTCAGCCCGAGCACTGCGCCCGTCAGCGAAAGCAGCAGGTGGAAAGGCAGGCCCCAGACGCCGATGCGGTTGTGCAGGTCCGCCTCCTGCAGCCGCCGCGGGCCTCCGAGCCTCAGGTGGAAGGCATCGCGCAGGATGCGCGGATGGGCGAGCACGCCCGAGATCACCGAGGACAGCAGCGCCACGCCGGTCAGCCCGACGAGGAAGATGCCCCATGTCTGCGGCAGGTGCAGATTGATGTGCAGGCGGGTCAGGAACTCGGTCCAGGGCGCCTCGGCGCGGGCGACGAGCCGGCCTTCGCCGTCCGCGAGCCACGAGCTTTCGCCGCTCTTGCTCTCGACGAAGACGGTGGCCAGCGGCAGGTCGGCACCGGGCGGAGTGAGATAGACGTGCTCCACTCCGGTCCCGCCGCGCCGCACGGCTTCCGCCATCGCGCGCTGCATGGCATCCACCGACAGCGATCCGACGCGCGGGGTGCCCGCCAGTTCCCAGCGCTGGAATTCGTGCGCGAAGACGGCGAGGCTGCCGGTCAGGCAGACGAGGTAGATGGCGGCGGCGAACGCGAGGCCCAGCGCGCTGTGGCCCTTGAGCACCGCGCGCACGAAGTCCGCCGGGATGCGCGCGAGCAGGTCTTTGCGCGGGCGGCTGGAAGACGGCACGGTCATGTGAAGCCCTTGAGGATGGAGATGCCGAAGCCCGCCAGCGCGGTGCCGACCAGCACGGCGGTGGCGCGCAGGATGCGCGCGTCGGCGAGCGTCCAGGCCATCGCCCCGCCCCAGACGGCGGGGACGATCAGCGCCCCGATGATAAGGCGGGTCTGCGGCTCGCCAGGAACCCACACCGCGTAGCAGATGCCCACCGCCATGGCCGTGATCATGCCGATGGGGCCGGCGAGCAGCCAGCGCAGCGTGGTTCGCCAGCGGGTCGTCGGCCGCTCGACCGGCTCGGGCGCGAGACTGCCGTTGCCTGTGCGTCCCGCCCTGGCAGCACGCACCTGGACGCCGGCGGCGACGACGACCATCGCCGCGACCGAAAGCAGGGTCACGCCGATGAACGGTCCGCGAACGGAGCCCATAACCCATGCCGGCCAAAGCAGGGTGACGATGATCGTGGTCCAGCCCAGCGCCCGCCAGCGCGGCTTGTCGGCGGCCTTGGCCCGCCATGCGCGGCGCAGCGCCCAGCTTCCGGCAACGCCGCCGGCGAGGATGAGGGTCATGACGAGAAGATCGGGCATGATCGCGCTTATCTACGCATGTTATTGCGAGTCAATATCAGGCTTGATCTTCCGCTGTCTTGACTTTGCTTCGCGCTCCGGCGGTATATGAGGACAACCAATAAGCTCCTGCGCGCGTTTGCTGCTAGCCAGACCGCTCTGCCCAATGGGAAACCCAGCCTCCATGACCAGCGGCAATGCCGCCCATGACCTGCCGATCGCGATCGTCGGCGGGGGTTTCAGCGGGACGCTCCTGGCCATCAACCTGCTGCGCTACGGCGTGAAGGTCGCGCTGATCGAAAAAAGCTCGGCCCAGCTCGCCAAGGGTGTCGCCTTCGGCACGCGGCGGCCCGAGCACCTGCTCAACGTGCGCGCCTCCAACATGAGCGCTTTCCCCGACGATGCCGGCCATTTCCTGCGCTGGATGAACTTCTCGGCCACGGACGAGGCCAATCGCTTCGTGCCGCGCCTGACTTACGGCGTGTACCTTCGCGACGTGCTGGTCGAGGCGCTCGGCAAGGCGGGCAGCAACGCGCAGGTCATCAACGGCGAGGCGGTTTCGGTCGACTTCGCCGGGGAGGCCCCGCGCCTGCATCTGGCGGACGGCGAGGTGCTGGATTGCCGGTCGGTGGCGCTGGCGCTCGGCAATTTCCCGCCGGTGCCGCATCCGGTGCTGGAGGCGCTCCCGGACTCGCTCTACCGACCGGATCCGTGGGATGCGAAGGCGGTGGAGGGGCTGGCCGGGCTGGACCACGTGCTCGTCGTCGGCAGTGGGCTGACGGCAGCGGACGTGGTGCTCTCGCTGGGCAGTGCGGGCTTCGCGGGCAAGATGACGGTCCTTTCGCGCCGGGGCCTGAAGCCTCTCAGCCATGCGCCGAGCGGTCCTGTGGTGACTCCGATCTCCGACCCCGACAAGCGCGGCTCGGCGCTGGTTCGCGAGGTGCGTGAACGCGCGCGCGACGTCGGGTGGCGCGCCGCCGTCGATGCGCTGCGGCCGCATACGCAGAACATCTGGCGGCGTCATTCCGTGGAAGCGCAGGCCAGCTTCCTGCGCCACCTGCGGCCTTACTGGGACATCCACCGCCACCGCCTCGCCCCCTCTGTCGCCGAAAGGCTGGAAGCGCTGGAGACGAGCGGGCGGCTGCGCTACGTGGCGGGCCGGCTGAGCAGCGCCGAGGCGGTCGCGGGCCGCGTACTGGTATCCTACCGTCTTCGCGGCGAGGACGGGGCGGCGATGATCGAGGTGGACCGCGTCTACAACTGCGCCGGACCGGACTGCGACCTTTCCCGCGTCGACGCGCCGATCGTGCAGGACCTGCTGGCGCAAGGGCTCATCCGCAGCGACGCCCATGCCCTCGGCCTCGACGTGGACCACCTCGGCCGGGTGCGCGATGCGGGCGGCGCGGTGCAGGACCGCCTCATCGCGGTAGGCCCGATCACCAAAGGCGAGGCTTGGGAGACGGTCGCCGTACCTGATATCCGCCGCCAGGTATGGGGCCTTGCCCGCTTCCTCGCCGACGCGCACTGGGTCGGCGGCGAGGGATTGTAGCGGGCGGCGTCAGCGTACCCCGCTGACCACCCTGCGCGCCGGCTCGGGCAACGCCGCGAGGACCGCCTCGCTATCCGTGCGCGCCAGCCAGTCCGGGCTTACGTCGAGGAAGCGGATGCGCGCGTCCTCGTCCAGCGCCAGCACGGCGGGCGTGTCGATCTCGTAGCTGTTCGTGCCGAGCGTCGCGCCGATCCAGCTCTGGCCGGGGGCGACTTCGGGCCGCTCCTCGGGCAGGAACGTGATGCCGAGCGCGCGGGCCAGTGCGTAGCCGGGATCGCCCGCCACCGTGAAGCCGAGCCCGTGGCGCGCGATCAGCTCGCGGTCCACGGGCAGCTGCGCACTCACCGCGACGAGCCGCACGCCGCGCTGGGTGAGGGCGGGCAGCAGCGTCTCGTTGTAATAGGGCAGCGCGATGTTGCAGGCGGGGCAGCCGCCGAAGCGGAAGAACACCAGCACGGCAGGCCCATCGGCGAGGATCTGGTCGCGGGTCAGCTCGCGCCCGTCCTGATCGATCAGCGTGAAGGGTGTCACCGTATCGCCAAGGGCGGGCAGGGCGTTTGCATCGTGCCGCTCGATTAGTATCCGGCGCTGGGCGGCATTGCGTTCCAGCTGTTCGGGGTTCCAGGTGCGCTCGCGCTCCGCCTGCAGGGCAGCGAAGCGGTCGGTCAGGGTCTGTGTCATCCGTGTATCCTCGTCCATGCGTATGATGGACGAGGCTATGAGACGGCCTGGTGCACGACCAACGAGAAGCCCTCGAAGCGCCTTGAGATTATCGAATAAGCGCCGTCATCCCGCCAGCCCGGCCACCACCTCGCGCGCCAGTGCGGCGAGCTGGCTGGTCGGACCGTCGAGCCCCGGTGCGGTGTGGAGGATGCACGAGACGTGGGGCAGCTCGGGCAGCACGCCTTCCTCGATCGGCGCATCGCGCAGGAACAGGTTGGTACGGCAGGTGATGCCGAGCCCGGCGTCTACCGCCGCGCGCAGGGTAGTGAGGTTCGGTGTCTCCACGGTGATGCGATAGGGCCGGCCCGCATCCTCCAGCGCGCGGATGGCCGCCTCGCGGAACCGGCAAGGGGTCTCGAGCACCGCCAGCGGCACGGTGTCGAGTCGGGCGAGGTCCTCCTTGCCGAACCAGGCCATCGGCGCTGTCGTCACCGCCGCGCGGTCGCTCGCGGCGGCGAAGCCGAGCACGATGTCGAGCTGGCGCCGTTCGAGCAGGTCCATCAGTTCGGCCGTCCCGGCGACGCGCGAGTATAGCTCGGCCTCCGGGTGCAGCTCGACGAACTGCGCGAGCAGGCCGGTCAGCAGCAGCTCGGCGAAGTCCTGCACCATGCCTATCCGTGCCGGTCCCGCGAACTGGCCGTTGGTAACCGCTGCCACCGCCTCGTCGTGGAGGTCGAGCACCTTACGCGCATATTCCAGCATGAGGTCGCCATGCGCAGTGAGCGCGAGGCGCCGCCCCTCGCGGTGGAACAGCGACTGCTGGAGCAGCTCCTCCAGCCGCTTGATCTGCAGGCTCAACGCCGACTGGCTGACGAACACCCGCTCCGAGGCATGGAGCATCGAGCCCGTATCGACGATCGCCACGAAGCTGCGCAGGAGGTTCGTCGGAAGATTCACGGGCATCGGGTGGCTTTCATCGGAGGGCGTCGTTCGGAAGCTGCCATGAAGCATGAGGTATTCTCAATCAAAGTAGTAGAGATTTGAGGGAGGCAAGCAATTCTGTTGCGGTATTCCGCGGATTCGCGAGGTCTCGAACTCGCCCGGTTTCCGGCACGTCCTGCCGCCGCATGAGCGGTGGGCATGGGCAGTATAAGCATCGCCAATAGGCCGTCCAGACCTTCTCAATTGAATTAGTAGAGATTCGGGTGCCAGTTTCCGTCATCGGCAAACGAGGCCCCCGCATGTCCCGACTGAAGCACCTGACCCATCCCCTGAAGGATGCCCGCTGGCTGTCGCCGCTGCTGCTGCTGGCGGTACTGGAGGCAGGCTCGCGCAGCGGCCTGATCCCCGAGCGAACTCTCGCCGCGCCCTCCAAAGTGCTGGCGACGCTTTATGGCATGGTCGTCTCGGGCGAACTGGCGGACAACCTGTGGGTCTCGTTCCTGCGCATCGCGGCGGGCCTCGCCATCGGCGTGACCACCGGCGTTGTGCTGGCGCTGGTGGCTGGCCTTTCACGCCGGGGCGAGGTCACCGTCGACCCGCTGATGCAGATCAAGCGCACGATCCCGACCCTCGCACTGACCCCGCTGTTCATCGTCTGGTTCGGAATCGGCGAGACGCCCAAGATCGCGCTGATCGCCTTCGCCTCGATCTTCCCGGTCTACCTCAACCTCTACAGCGGCATCCGCGGCACCGACCTGCGCCTGCTGGAAAGCGCGCGGAGCCTCGGCCTCAGCCGCGCCGAGCAGGTCTGGCACGTGATCCTGCCAGGCGCGCTGCCTTCGCTGCTGGTGGGCCTGCGCTATTCGCTGTCGATCTCGGTTCTGGTGCTGGTCGTCGCCGAGCAGATCAACGCCTCTGCAGGCCTCGGCTACCTCATCAACAACGCCCGCGACTTCATGCGCACGGACATCATCCTGGTGTGCCTGATGATCTACGCCGCGCTCGGCCTCGCCGCCGACGGGCTGGTGCGCGCGATCGAACGCCGCGCGCTGGTCTGGCGCCCCGAAATCCTCGCGGCCTGAGCCGCCTCCCTCGAATTCTCCGGAAGGACGCATTCATGGACGCCCGACTGACCCAGTTTACCACTATCCCCTCGGGGCCCACCAAGCCCGAAGCCGTCGTCCGGCTGCGCGACTTCACCCGCAGCTTCGGCGCCAACACCATCATCTCCGGCCTCGACCTGGAGATCGCCGCCGGTGAGTTCGTGGTCCTGCTCGGCCGCTCGGGCTCGGGCAAGACGACGCTGCTGCGCACGCTGGCCGGGCTCGACGAGGTGACGGGCCAGGACGTGACGGTGCCGCAGTCGCGCGCCGTGGTGTTCCAGGATGCGCGGCTGCTGCCGTGGAAGAAAGTCTGGCGCAACGTCGCGCTCGGCCTGAAGAAGCGCTTGGCCCGCGCGGCGGCCGAGGACGCGCTGCAGGAGGTCGGCCTCGGCCACCGCCTCGAAGCCTGGCCGCTGACGCTTTCGGGCGGAGAGGCGCAGCGTGTAGCGCTGGCCCGTGCGCTGGTGCGTGAGCCGCAACTGCTGCTGCTCGACGAGCCCTTCGCCGCGCTAGACGCGCTGACGCGGCTCAGGATGCACGAACTGGTGCTCTCGCTGTGGCGCCGCCACCGCCCGGCGGTGATGATGGTGACCCACGACGTCGACGAGGCGATCGCGTTGGCCGACCGTGTGATCCTGCTCGATCATGGCCGCATCGTCGCCCAGGAGCGCATTACCGCGGGGCGCGGGCCCGAGCGCGCCGGAGTGGCTGCCGGCCTGCGCCAGCGCCTGCTCGACGCGCTGGGCGGGACGCTGGCGGAGAACCATGCGGCGGACGTGGTGGCGCTCCACGCGGGTGCCCGTCCGTGAATGCGCCGACGACCTTTCCCGCCGCTCCCGTGACCGACACCGCCCCGCTGCGCCGCTTCGTCGGCGAGTTCGCCGCGCTCCTGGACGAGAATGGCGACCTCGACGTGATCCTCGAACGCGGCGGCGCCCTGCTGGCGCGGCTGGTGGCCCGCGATACCTGGCTGCCCGAGGAATACGCGCGGCCCAGCCCCGAGCGCTATCAGCAGTACCTTCTCCACTGCGACAGCGCCGAGCGGTTCAGCGTGGTCTCCTTCGTCTGGGGACCGGGGCAGGCGACGCCGGTTCACGACCACCGCGTCTGGGGCCTCGTCGGCGTCCTGCGCGGCGCGGAAAAGGTGCAGAGCTTCGATTTTCGCGATTACGACGGTGCCCTCATCCAGCAGGGGCCGACCCGCGACCTGCTTGAAACCGAAGTAGAGGCGATCGACCCGCGCGAAGGCGACATCCACCGCGTCGAGAACGCGTATTCCGACCGCGTCTCCATCTCGATCCACGTCTACGGCGCCAACATCGGCGCGGTCGAGCGCGCGACCTACCGCGCTAGCGGCGAGGAGCGGCCCTTCATCTCGGGCTACGCCAATACCACCGTGCCCAACATCTGGGACGCATCGAGGAACGCATGAGCATCACCCCCCAACATGTCCGCAGCGCCCTGTTGGCGCGCCGCGAAATCGTTCTTCTGGACGTGCGTGACGAGGCCGCCTTCGCCAGTGGCCACCCGCTGTTCGCCGCGCAGATCCCGCTCGCCCGCATCGCCGCCGAAGCCGCCTGGCGCATCCCGCGCAAGGACGTCGAGGTCGTCGTCTACGACGACGGCGAGGGCCTTGCCGCCTTCGCGGTGGAGGAACTGCGCGGGCTCGGCTTCGCGCGGGTCGATCAGCTCGAGGGTGGGCTCAAGGGCTGGTCAGGTGCCGGCTATGAGCTGTTCGAGGACGTCAACAGCTACTCCAAGGCGTTCGGCGAACTGGTCGAGCATCGGCGCGGAACCCCCTCGCTTCTCGCCCCCGACGTGCAGGCCCTGATCGACGAAAAGGCCGACATCGCAATCCTCGATGCCCGCCGTTTCGAGGAATACGCGACGATGAGCATTCCCACCGGCCGCAGCGTGCCGGGCGCGGAACTCGTCCTGCGCGCCCCGCAGGCCGCACCTGACCCCGACACCACGATCATCGTCAACTGCGCGGGGCGGACCCGCTCGATCATCGGCGCGCAGTCGCTCATCAATGCCGGTGTGCCCAACCGCGTCTTCGCGCTGCGCAACGGCACGATCGGCTGGACTCTGGCCGGGCAGGAACTCGAACAGGGCCGCCAGGAAAGCGTCGAGCTTCCCGGCGATACCGACGAAGCGCGCATCCGCGCTGGCGACGTGGCCTATCGCGCCGGGGTCCGCCGCATCGACGCCGCCGCGCTGGCCGTCATCGAGGCCGAGACCCAGCGGACCCTCTACCGCTTCGACGTACGCCAGCCCGAAGCCTACGCGGCGGGCCACCTGCCGGGCTTCCGCAACGCGCCCGGCGGCCAGCTGGTGCAGGAGACCGACCATTTCGCCCCCGTGCGCGGCGCCCGCATCGTGCTCGCCGACGACCTCGGCCCGCGCGCCGACATGACCGCCTCGTGGCTCGCGCAGCTGGGCTGGGAAGTGCTGGTGCTCGAAGGGTTCGACGGCCCTCTCGAAACCGGCTCCGACGCCGCCCCGCCGCCGCGCGGGCCCGAGGGCCGCTACAAGCGCCCCTACGAGGGCACCGACAATCCGCAGGCCGCCATGCAGGCCTATCTCGACTGGGAATACGGCCTCGTCGCGCAGCTCGCGCGGGACGGCACCCACGGCTTCTTCGTCATCTGATCATCCCTGGCAGGAGTACCCACCCATGACCGTCAAGTTCATCGGCTACATCGGCTTCAACGACACCTCGGAAATCCATAATGCCGCCCGTTCGCGCGCGCTCGACCGCGCTTATGTCGACGCCGCCGCGATCGCGCAGGAGCAGGGCGGCTTCGACCGCGTGCTGATCCCGTTCGGCTCGGCCTCGCCCGAGAGCCAGATCGTCGCGGCCCATGCGGCGGCGATCACCAGCCGGCTCGGCTTTCTCGTCGCGCATCGTCCCGGCTTCACCCAGCCCACGCTCGCGGCGCGCCAGCTGGCGACGCTCGACCAGCTTTCCGGAGGCCGAGTGGCGGTGCACATCATCACCGGCGGCGCCGACGAGGAAATGGCGCGCGACGGCGACGTGAACACGCTCAAGGCCGAACGCTACCTGCGCTCGGACGAATACATCCAGGTCCTGCGCCGCGAATGGAGCGAGGCCCAGCCCTTCGACCACGCCGGGCGTTTCTACGAGGCGCGCGGCGCCTTCAGCGCGATCAAGCCCGACAACCTGCCGGTGTTCTTCGGCGGCTCGTCTCCTGAGGCCATCGAGGTCGCCGGCCGCCATGCCGATGTCTATGCGCTTTGGGGCGAGACGCTGGACCAGGTCGGCGAAGCCGTCCGCACCGTCCGTCACGCCGCGGCGCAGCACGGCCGCAGCCCCGGCTTCTCGCTCTCGCTGCGCCCGGTGATCGCCGACACCGAGGAAGCCGCCTGGAAGAAGGCCGACGCCATCGTCGAGCAGGTCCGGGCCAACCGCGAGGCCGCCGGACTGCCGATCACCGACCACCGCCCGCCCAACGCCGGCTCGCTGCGCCTGCTCGAGACCGCGCAGTCGCAGCGCCGCGATACCCGCCTGTGGACCGGCGTCGCCCAGCTCACCGGCGCGGCGGGCAATTCCACCGGCCTCGTCGGCACACCCGAGCAGGTCGCCGACGCGCTGCTGGAATATTACGACATCGGCATCGACCACTTCCTCATCCGCGGTTTCGAACCGCTCGCCGACTCCATCGACTACGGCCGCGAGCTGATCCCGCTGGTCCGCGAGAAGGTGGCCCGCCGCGAGGAGCAGAAGATCGCGCTGGCGAGCTGAGTCCTACCGGCATTTTCCGCCCAACCCATTGGCAGAACTCACCTTTCGATCAGTCCTTCGCATTGGTTGACCGCTTCGCCCGCACTTAGACTGAGGGCTCCAGAGAAGAGAGGAAAACAGCAATGGCCACTTCCGCCACCACATTCGACACCGCCACCACCGGCCTGGTGTTCCGGCCCGTCCAGCCTTCGCACGGAGCCGAGATCGAGGGCATCGACCTGTCGAAACCGCTCACCGACGAACTGCGCGCCGCGATCCGGGCGGCGGTGCTCAAGTACAAGGTCGTGTTCTTCCGCGACCAGTCGCTCGACGATGCCAGCCAGGCCGCGTTCGCTGCGAACTTCGGGCCGCTCTACACCCACCCGACCACGCGGCACGACACGGCAAACAAGGAAGTCCACGCGATCGCGGCGAAGTACGACCGCGAGTACGAGAAGAAGCTTGGCCGCAAGCTCAAGGCGGGCGACGCCTATCACACCGACACCAGCTGGCGCCTGGTGCCGACCTGGGGCGCGGTGCTGCGCGACGTGAACCTGCCCGAAGTCGGCGGCGACACCATCTGGGTCGATGCGAACCTCGCCTACGAGACGCTGCCGGAGGAATTGAAGCAGCGCCTCGAGGGCAAGTACGTGACGCATGACTTCACGGACTCGCTGGAACTGTCGGGCCACGAATATCCGATCGTGGCGCACAAGGTCGTGCGCACTCACCGCGAGACGGGGCAGAAAATCCTCTGGGTCAATTTCCAGCAGCAGCCGCAGATCCTCGGCATTGAGCTGGCCGAAAGCCGCGAACTGCTCGACGAGGTGCTGCGTCAGTACAAGCGGCCTGACGTGCAGGCGCGCTTCTCGTGGCGGCCGGGCACGGTGGCGTTCTGGGACAACCGGGCGGCGGTACACTATGCGGTGCGCAACTACGGCGACTTCCCGCGCGAGCTGCACCGCATCCTGATCGCCGACGAACCCCTCTGGACGGACCTCTGATTGATGATTGCAAGGCGTAACCTGCTTGCCGGATTGACCACGACTTTTGCCCTCGCCGCTTGCGGCGGGGGCAAAGGCGCGGATGCCAGGACCTTGCGCGTCGGCAGCCAGAAGGGCGGCACCAAGTCGTTGATGCTGGCCTCCGGCGCACTGGACGGCGCGCCCTATACGGTGGAGTGGTCGGAGTTTCCCGCCGCGCAGAACCTGCTGGAGGCGCTCGGCAGCGGGGCGATCGATACCGGCATCGCCGGCGATGCACCGTTCCAGTTCGCCTACCAGGCCGGCAGTCCGATCAAGGCGATCGGCGCGCAGGCCCCGCAGGAGCGCGAGCCCGGCGCCATCGCGCTGGTTGTCCCCGCCGCTTCGCCCATCCGCGACGCGAAAGGGCTCAAGGGCCGCCGCATCGCCACCACGCGGGGCAGCGTCGGCCATTACCTGCTGCTGCGCGCGCTGCTTTCGGCGGGGCTCGGCGCGAAGGACGTGACGACGGTGTTCCTCTCGCCCAGCGACGCGCGGGCAGCGCTGCAGACCGGCGCCGTCGATGGCTGGTCGACCTGGCAGCCCTACGTCGCCGCGGCGCTGGCCGAGGGCGACCGCATCGCCGTCGACGGACGCGGCCTCGCGCAGGGCTATGGCTTTGACATCGCCCACGACAGCGCGATTGCGGACAAGCGGCCACTGCTCGACGACTTCCTCAAGCGGGAGGCCAAAGCGCTGGAGTGGGCGAACAGCCACATCGAGCAGTTCTCGAAAGTGCTCGCCCACGAGACGGGCCTGCCGCTGCCCATCGCCCGCGAGTTCGCCGGTCGCGGTGGCCGTTTGCCGGTGCCCATCGACGCCGCGCTGGTCGCGCGCCAGCAGGTGGTGCTCGATACCTTCCGCCGGTTCGGCGAAGTGAAGGCCGACCGGCCGCTAAAGGACGCATTCGTCCTGGCGTGAGGTCGCTACGTTGTCTTCGGCCTGACCGGGGACGACGGCTGCCGGGGCTGTGCGGAGGCCGTCATCTCGATCAAGCAAAACTTGAGAGTGGACGACCGATATCAATTTCTACCAAATTGGTAGACATGCCATCAGGGCGCGGACACAAACAGTTCCGGGGACCCAAATTCCGTGAAAATCCTGAAGTTCGTTGCTCTTGTCGCAAGTGTTTCCTTCCTACCCTTCGCCGCCCATGCCGAGGACGCCGCTGCTGACGCGGGTGCCGCTGCGGATGCCGAAGGCGGTGCCATCATCGTGACCGGGGCGCGGGGGCAGGTGCAGCGGTCGGTGGCGGACAGCCCGGTGCCGGTCGACGTGATCGGGCCGCAGGAGCTGAAATCGACCGGGCGCACCGGGCTCAAGGAAATCCTGGGCAACATCATCCCCTCGCTGACGATGCCGGCGCTGGGCGGCGGCGGTACTTCGGCGAGCGTGCGGCCGATCTCGATCCGCGGGCTCTCGGGCGACTACGTGCTGGTGCTGGTCAACGGCAAGCGTCGCCACACGACCTCGCTCATCAACAACCTCTCGCGCATCTCGGGCGGCTCCACCCCGGTCGACATCGATCTCATCCCCACCAGCGGCGTCGGCCGCATCGAGGTGCTGCGCGACGGGGCGGCGGCACAGTACGGGTCGGACGCGATCTCGGGCGTCATCAACGTGATCCTCGACGATTCCGCCACCGGCGGCGACCTATCGCTGACCGGCGGTTCGCTCTATTCCAAGGGCGGAGAACTGGCGCAGGTCTCAGCATCCTACGGTACCCGGCTGGGCGATGACGGCGGCTTCGTCCGCTTCGCTCTGGAGGCCAAGTACCACGACCGCGCCAAGTCCTCGGCCGAGCCGATCCCCTACATCTATCCGCTGGTGAACGGCCAGCCCGACCCGCGTGAAGCGAGCGCCGACCACCTCATCGCCGGAGGCTATGGCCGCTCGAACCGGGACAAGATCGTCAACACCAGCTACAATGCCGAACTGCCGCTGGGCGAGGACACCACGCTCTATTCGTTCTCGACGCTGAGCTACCGCGACATCAAGGACGCGCGCGGCGCCTCGGTCGCCGCCGCTACAGGCTTCGGGGGGCAGGCCAATACGCAGGGCGCCTCGGTGCTGCCGCAGATCTATCCGGGCGGCTTCCAGGCCTATCGCCGGATCAAGGAGTGGGACTACCAGGCCGCGCTCGGCGTGCGCACGGCGCTGGCGGGCTGGGACTTCGACCTCTCGACCTCCTACGGCAAGGACAACGTCGAACTGGGCGCCGAGAACACGCTCAACCCCTCGCTCGGGCCGACCAGCCCGACCGACTTCTTCATGGGCCGCCAGAAACAGGACCTGTGGGTCACTAACCTCGACGTCAGCCGCGCCTACGACATCGGCCTCGCCAAGCCGCTCAACGTCGCATTCGGCGCCGAATATCGCTGGGAGCGCTTCCAGAACATCGCCGGGGAGCCCGACAGCTACCGCGATGGCGGCTACGTGATCCCGGTCGACGACACCCCGTTCGGGCAGCTCTACGGCGGCCGTTCGCCCTCGCCGGGGCTGGTGTCGTTCACCGGCACGTCGCCGGCCGACGAGACCAGCCTCAGCCGCAACAACCTCGCCGCCTATCTCGACCTGTCGACCGACGTGACGCCGGGATGGTTCGTCGGGGTCGCAGGTCGGTTCGAGCATTATTCGGACAGCGCCGGGGACACCTTCAGCGCCAAGGCCTCGACCCGGATCGAGCTGGCGCCGGGCCTCGCGCTGCGCGGCGGCGTCAACACCGGCTTCCGCGCTCCGTCGCTGGCGCAGACCGGGTTCTCGACCACGCAGAACACGGTGACGGTGATCGGCGACGAGCGGGTGCTGACGGTCTCGAAGTTCTTGCCGGTCAACAGCGCGGCGGCGCAGGCGCTGGGGGCGAGCCCGCTCAAGCCCGAGAAGTCGCTCAACTTCACCGCCGGCGTGACCTATGAAAGCGGGCCGCTGCGTTTGACCATCGACGCCTACCAGATCCGCATCGACGACCGGATCGTCAAGACCGAGTTCCTCGGTACGGCGTCCAACGGCGGCGCTGCGATCAAGTCCATCCTCGAGGCCAACGGGGTAGACGACGTGGACAGCGCGCAGTTCTTCACCAACGCCATCGACACCCGCACCCGCGGCGTGGACGTGGTGGGCGAATATACGCTCGACACGTCGGCGGCAGGCACCTTTCGGCTGAGCGCGGCCTACAGCTACAACAAGACCAAGATCCTGCACGTCATCGATAACCCGCCCGAACTGAGCGACCTCAACGTCACGCTGTTCGGGCGCCAGGCGCAGCGCGACCTCGTCGCCGCGACGCCGCGTTCGAAAGTGGTGCTGACGACCAACTGGTCGTCCAGCCCGGTGCGCGCGCTGGTCCGCGCCACCCGCTACGGCGAGTACACCGAGTCCAGCAACGTCGCCGCATCCGACCGTACCTTCGGCGCCCGGTGGATCGCCGACGCCGAGATCGGTTACCAGCTGACCGAGGCGCTGGATCTGTCGGTGGGGGCAAACAACCTGTTCGACACTTACCCCGAGAAGAACGGCGCGGTCGCGTTCGACGGGTCGGGGCTATATGGCGGTTTCGCGCCCTTCGGTCTCAGCGGCGGGTTCTATTACGCGCGGGTGGGGCTGAAGTTCTAGGCCCGTCGTCCCCGGCTCGACCGGGGACCGCTGGCCGGGCCGGGCGAATTACAGGCTGGGCGCGAGAGTGCGGTCGGCTATCGGCGAGGCATCGCCTCAAGGGTACGCAGAGGTCCCCGCCTTCGCGGCGACGACGGCGGTCGGAAAGGCGTCCCGCTCGCGCAGCAGCGCCTCGACCACCGCGTGGCTGCGTTCGTCGTCGACGTCGATGGCCTGCGATCCGTCGTGCAGCACCACCGGCAGGATGCGCAGGCCCAGCCGCGCCGAGACGCGGGCCATGGCGGCGGCGAGGCTCACCGCTCGCAGGCGCAGGAGCACGAGGTCGATCAGCCCGAACGCACGCAGCACCCGCCAAGCGTTGCCGGCAAAGCGGCCGCCGCCGCGGAACACCTCGGCCGCGTGCAGCGCCTCGGGTCCGGCGACGGCGTAGAGGTTGCAGCTGGCATAGGCGTCGTCGGAGAACTCGTGGAAGCGGATGGCGCGGTCCGGGTTCACCGCGAGCACCGAGCCGCGGGTGGCCATGGCGACGGCGACTTCCGCCTTGCTGCCCTCCAGCGCCGCCAGCATCGCGTCTATCGAGCCGGGGCTGAGCAACGCATGGTCGGCAGTGGTGACGAGCAGAGGGCCTTCCCAGCCCTCCGCCGCCGCCATCACGCTGTCGACAAGGTTGGCGCGCGCCTCCACCAGCTTGACGATGCCGCGTCCGGGAAGCTGCGACAGCACGTCGAACAGCCCGTCGAACGCCTCGCGCTCGACCGATATGGCAAGGCTCTCGACGGCCGGATGGAGCGCCGCGATCTGCAGCACATGGGCGACCAGCGGCCGCCCCGCGAGCGGGACAAGGCAGCGGTGCGACATGCCGAAGCGGCGGGCGAGGGCGTCCGCGCCGGCGCTCCCGCCGGCGAGCACGATCACCCGCAGCGGCAGTCCCGCAACCATCCCGCCCGGCGGGATCGGCGGAGACCCATTTCGCGTCGTCTTGTCCATGGTCGGCCCTTTTGGGCGCGCGATGTGACGGCGGCATGAAAGGTAAGGATTTTCCCGGGAAGCGAAACGGGTCGGGCTGGGCGCGGCCGTCGCGGCGCACCTGGCCCCCGCGTCCCTCGTCCTCACCCCGCCTCCGGCGCGATTTGCTCTGTCCCGCACAAGGCCCTCGTGGCAAGAGGGCCGATAACACTTCGGGTAGGCAGGAATACGATGGGACGCGAGACGGTACCGACAGGCGCGGGCTCCGCCAAGGAACTCACGCTGCGGGGCATCGCGCTGGGCGGGGCGATCACGCTGCTGTTCACGGCGGCCAACGTCTATCTCGGCCTCAAGGTCGGGCTGACTTTCGCGACCTCGATCCCGGCGGCAGTGATCTCGATGGCGATCCTGCGCGGGTTCAAGGACTCGACGATCTGGGAAAACAACATCGTCCAGACCGTGGCGAGCGCGGCGGGGACGCTGGCGGCGATCATCTTCGTGCTGCCCGGCCTCGTCATGATCGGCTGGTGGCAGGGCTTCCCCTACTGGACCACCGCCGCGATCACCGGCACCGGCGGTATCCTCGGCGTGCTGTTCTCGGTGCCGCTGCGCCGCGCGCTGGTGGTCGACACTCCGCTTCCCTACCCCGAAGGCCACGCCGCCGCCGAAGTGCTGCGCGTCGGTTCGGGCTCGCGCGAGGGGGCGGAGGAAAGCGCCAAGGGCCTCTCGGTGCTGGTGTGGAATTCGATCGCGTCCGCTGGCTTCGCGATCCTGACGCAGACGCGCCTCGCGGTTGGCGAGGCTTCCGTGTGGTTCCGCACCGGGTCGGGCGCGACCGGGATTTCGGGCGGCCTCTCGTTCGCGCTGCTGGGCGTCGGGCATCTGGTCGGTCTCTCGGTCGGCATGGCGATGTTCCTCGGTCTGGCCGTCGGCTGGTGGGTGCTGCTGCCGATCCTGACCGCGCAGGCCCCGCAGGCGGGCGACATCGGCGCCTGGGCGGGGAGCGTCTTCTCCTCGCAGGTGCGCTTTTTCGGCGCGGGCGTGATCGGCGTCGCGGCGGTGTGGACCCTGCTGCGGATCGCCGGACCTGTCGTGGGCGGTATACGCTCCGCCATGGCCGCCAGCCGGGCGCGCCACTCCGGCGAGGCGCTGGCGCTGGAGGAGCGCGACCTGCCGATCACCGCCGTCGCGCTGGGCGCGCTGGCGATGCTGGTGCCGATCGCGATCCTGCTCTGGAGCGTCATCGCGGGCGGCCCACTCGCGGGCAGCGAAGTGGTTCTGATCGCGGGCGCGGTGGTCTTCGTTGTGGTGTTCGGCCTCTTGATCGCGGCGGTCTGCGGCTACATGGCGGGCCTCATCGGCGCGTCGAACTCACCGGTGTCGGGCATCGGCATCCTCTCGGTGGTCGCGGCCTCGCTCATGCTGGTCGGCCTGTTCGGACGCGAGCAGGGCGCGGGCACGACCGAGGCGCTGGTCGCCTATGCGCTGATCGTGACGGGCATCGTGTTCGGCGTGGCGACGATCTCGAACGACAACCTGCAGGACCTCAAGACCGGCCAACTGGTCGGCGCGACGCCGTGGAAGCAGCAGGTCGCGCTGATGATCGGCGTGGTGTTCGGCTCGCTGGTGATCCCGCCGGTGCTCGACCTCCTGAACACCGCCTTCGGCTTCGCCGGGACCCCAGGCGCCGGACCCAACGCGCTGCCCGCCCCGCAGGCGGCGCTGATCTCGTCGCTGGCCAAGGGCGTGCTCGGCGGCGACCTCAACTGGACGATGATCGGCTGGGGCGCGGCCGCCGGCGTGGTCTTCGTCGCGCTGGACGAGGTTCTTGGCGCCCTGGGCAAGCTGCGCCTGCCGCCGCTGGGCGTGGGCATCGGCATCTACCTGCCGATGAGCGCGATCCTGCCCGTGGTCATCGGCTCCGTCATCGGCCGCCTCTACGAAGGCTGGGCCGACCGGCGCGCCGACCCCGAGTTCGCCCGCCGCATGGGCGTGCTGACCGCCACCGGCCTCATTGTCGGCGAGAGCCTGTGGGGCGTGACTTTCGCCGGCATCGTCGCCGCATCGGGCAGCGACGCCCCGCTGGCGCTGGTGGGCCAGGGCTTCGCCGGGTTCGCGCTGGTGGGCGGCACCGTGCTGTTCCTCGCGCTGACCGCGCTGCTCTACCGCCGCACGCAGCGGCTGGTGGGCTGAGGCTTGGTCAGAGCCGGTCGAACACCGAGCCCATGCGCGGGCTGAACAGGCGCTCGTAGGTCTTGAGCAGGTGCGTGTCGGTCATCGCGGAGATGTAGTCGCAGATGACGCGCGGGTCGGCGCCGCGCTCCAGCCGCGCGCATTCGTCGCGGGGGAGCAGGCGCGACGGGTCCGCCGCCAGCGCCTCGTAGACCGCGACGACCATTGCCTGGCCCTTGAACTCGAGCTGCTGGACTTCGGGGCTGCAGATCACCTCGCGCACAACGAAGCCCTGCAGTGCGTCGAGGAAATCGCGCCGAGGACCGTTTAGCGCCACCCGCCAGCGCAGCAGCGGCTCGCGGAAGCCCTTCTTCTCGGCGTAGGCCGCGCCGGTGAGGAAATGGTGGACCATGCGGCTGACGAAGCGCTTGCGGCCGTTGGCCTCGCCGAACAATCCGTCGACCATGATCTCGAACACGTTGTTCTCGCTCTCGCCCGGGTACTTTTCCTTGAGCGCGTCGAGGAACGAGGCGCAGCGCCCGTCCATGGCGGCGGCGAAGGCGTCCTTCGTGACCAGCCCGAGCGCAATGGCGTCCTCAAGGTCGTGGACGCCGTAGGCGATGTCGTCGGCGACATCCATGATCGTGCAGTCAAGCGACTTGTGCAGCGTGCGGGAGTGCTTGCCGGGGACCTGTTCCAGTGTCTGAAACCTGTCGCGCTCGGACGGGGAGAGGGGGCTGAGGATCCAGTCGACCACGTCCTGTTCACTGTCGAAATGGCACTTGGGCGGCTTGCAGGCCCTGGGGTTGAGGACGCGGATCGTCGAGGGGCCGTCGAGCAGTTTCGGCACGATTTCCGGGTTGCGGGCGGCGGACCAGGCCACCGGGTACTTGAGCACGCCGAGCATCGTGCGGCGGCACAGGTTGGCGCCCGCGTTGGCGGAGAAGCTCTCCAGCCGGGCGAGGATGCGCAGGGTCTGGCCGTTGCCCTCGAACCCGCCGTGGTCCCTCATGCAGTAGTTGAGCGCCACTTCGCCGCCGTGCCCGAACGGGGGATGGCCGAAGTCGTGGGTGCAGCCGATGGCGTGGATCAGGCTGCGGTCGGGCAGCAGCGCGGTCGCCGTGTGATCGGGGAAGGACTTGGCGAGCTGGCGCGAGAGGCCCCCGGCGATCTGCGCGACTTCGAGGCTGTGGGTCAGGCGGGTGCGGTAGAAGTCGCTGTCGCCGAGGTTGAGGATCTGCGTCTTGCCCTGGAGCCGCCGAAACGAGGCCGAGTGGATGACGCGGGCATAGTCGATGTCGCCGTCCTCGCGGGCGTCCTCGGCCTGCGGGTTCCAGTTCTCGCGGCGCGCCTGCCAGCTCATGTTGTCACCATGCCCCGGCTATTCCAGTTGCCGGGCGAATGGGCAAGGGCAGTGGACTATTATAGCGTGACGCCGCGCTTCCAGATGCCGATGGCGCGTTCGTCGTTGCTTTCGTTGCGCGCGGGCTCGCCGCTGGCGATGGCGACGATGCGGTCGAGCAGCACCTCGGCCGCGGCCTCCATGCCGATGTCGAGGACCATGCCCGCGTCGAAGTCGATCCAGCCCGGTTTGTGCTGGGCCAGCGCGCTGTTCGACGCGATCTTGAGCGTCGGCACGGGGCTGCCGAGCGGGGTGCCGCGCCCGGTCGAGAACAGGGTGATGGTCGCCCCTGCTGCCGCCAGCGCGGTGGTGGAGACGGCGTCGTTGCCCGGCGCTTCCAGCACGGTCAGGCCGTTCGTCGACAGCCGCTCGCCGTAGCCGATGACGTCGTGGATCGCCGCGAGGCCGCCCTTCTGCACGGCGCCGAGCGACTTTTCCTCCAGCGTCGTGATGCCGCCGGCGATGTTGCCGGGGCTGGGGTTCTCCGACACCGGCTCGCCGTGATCGATGAAGTAGCGCTTGAACGAGTTGACCAGCGCGGAGAGCTTGTCGAACACCTCGCGGCTGGTGGCGCGTTCCAGCAGCAGCGTCTCGGCGCCGAAGATCTCGGGAATTTCGGTGAGGATCGCGGCGCCGCCCGCCTGCGTCACCGCGTCGGCCATGAGGCCGATCAGCGGGTTCGCGGTCAACCCGCTCATCGCGTCCGAGCCGCCGCACTTGACGCCGAGGCGCAGTTTCGAAAGCGGCACGTCCTCGCGCCTGTCCCCGGCCATCACGCCGAGCAGTTCGGCGATGAGCTTTTCACCGGCAGCGAACTCGTCGCCCTCCGACTGGGCGCGCAGCACGCGGAGGCGGCCCCGCCGCTCCTCGGGAATGCGCGTCAGGAGCGCGTCGAGCTGGTTGGATTCGCAGCCCAGCCCCAGCAGCAGCACACCGCCGGCATTGGGGTTCAGCGCCAGCGAGGCGAGGATCGCCGCCGTCCCGTCAAGGTCGGCGCCGAGCTGCGAGCAGCCGAACGGATGGTTGAAGGCGTTCACCGCATCGACGCCGGGCGAGGCCATCGCGTTGCCCTTCTGCGCCAGCCGTTCGCCCAGCCGGCCGACGCAGCCGACCGTGGGGAGAATCCAGAGCTCGTTGCGGGTGCCGACGCTGCCGTCGGGGCGGACGTAGCCCTTGAAGGTGCGGACTGGCCGCGCATCGTCCTGCGCCACGTCGGCCTGCGCCCCGGCGAAGGCATAGACCCGCTCGCCCGCCAGCGCGGTCTTCACGTTGTGGACGTGGACATGCTCGCCCACCGCGATGTCGCGGGTGGCGAGCCCGATCGGCGCGCGGTAGCGGCGCACGGGAGCGCCCGCCGCGATCGGCGCGACGGCGAACTTGTGACCCCGGCCCACGGCGTCGAGCAGATGCACGACCTGACCGCCCACATTCACATCCTCACCCGCTTCGAGCGGGCGCAGGGCGACGGCCACGTCGTCTTCGAGGGACGTGCGGATGGCGACGGGCGGGGCGGCGACAGGGGCAGTGAGAGTTTCGACCATGGCCACCGAATACAAGATTGCCAGCGCTGGCACAACTGGGTAATCGTCGCCCCGCGCCAAGGAGTCCCCCACCCATGCCCAAGCTTTCGCTGCACCCCGACCGCCTGTTTCCCGCCGACCCGGCTACGCGCGCCATCGCCCGCGCGCTCTACGCGGAAGTGGCCGACGCGCCGATCATCAGCCCGCACGGGCACACCGACCCGGAGTGGTTCGCGACCGATGCGCCGTGGTCGAACGCGACCGAGCTGCTGCTGGCGCCGGACCATTACCTGTTC
The DNA here is from genome assembly GCF_000281975.1 of Novosphingobium sp. AP12. Classification (GTDB taxonomy): domain Bacteria; phylum Pseudomonadota; class Alphaproteobacteria; order Sphingomonadales; family Sphingomonadaceae; genus Novosphingobium. Next base: position 38,936 of record NZ_AKKE01000012.1, read on the forward strand.
CGCATGCTCTATTCGCAGGGGGTCGCGCTGGATGATCTGGGCGTGCCCCGGCGCGGCGGCGTGCTTCCCGCGACCGACCCGCGCGACGCCTGGCGGCTGTTCGCCTCGAACCGCCACCTGTTCCGGGGTACGCCGTCGAGCATGTGGCTCGACCACGTCTTCGCCGAAGTGTTCGGCTTCGGCGTCGCGCTGGATGCGGGCACGGCCGACCTTTACTACGACTCGATCGGCGAGGCGCTGGCCTCGCCCGCGTTCCGGCCCCGCGCGCTGTTCAAGCGGTTCAACATCGAACTGCTCGCCACCACCGAAGGCGCGGGCGACGACCTCAAGCACCACAAGGCGATTCAGGCTTCCGGCTGGAAGGGCAGGGTCGTCACCACCTATCGCCCCGACTCGGTGATCGATCCCGAGCACGACAGCTTCATTCGCGACCTTGCCCGCTTCGCCGACCTGTCGGGTGAAAATATCGACAGCTGGACCGGCTACCTCGCCGCGCACCGCAAGCGCCGCGCCGACTTCCGCGCGATGGGCGCGACGGCGACCGACCACGGCTTCCTCACCGCGCGTACGGCCAACCTTTCGGTGCCGGAATGCGAGACGCTGTTCGCCAAGGTCATGGGCGGCAGGGCCGACGCCGACGAGGCCGAGCTGTTCCGCGCGCAGATGCTCACCGAAATGGCGCGCATGAGCCTGGATGACGGCATGACCATGCAGATCCACCCCGGTGCCACGCGCAACCACAACGCCGGGCTGTTCGAGAGCCACGGCCGTGACAAGGGCGCCGACATCCCGCGCGGCACGGAATACGTTGAGGCGCTGCGCCCGATGCTCGACCTGTTTGGCAACGAGCCGAACCTCACGGTCATCCTCTTCACGCTCGACGAGACGACCTATTCGCGCGAACTGGCGCCGCTGGCGGGGCACTATCCGTGCCTCAAGCTGGGCCCTTCCTGGTGGTTCCACGACAGCCCGGAAGGCATGCGCCGCTTCCGCGAGATGACCACCGAGACCGCCGGTTTCTACAACACCGTCGGCTTCAACGACGACACCCGCGCCTTCCTTTCGATCCCGGCGCGTCACGACGTCGCCCGCCGCATCGACTGCGGGTTCCTCGCCCGCCTCGTCGCCGAGCACCGGCTCGAGGACTGGGAGGCCGCCGAACTGGTGCAGGAACTGACCACGGGGCTGGTGCGCAAGGCTTACGGACTCGAGGCTCCGGTGCGCGTGGTGGAACCGGCATGACGCGGCTCTCGCAAGACGCGCTGGATACCCTGCACGCCGGGATCGCTCGGCCGCAGTACGACCGGAGCGCGGTGAAGCCGGGCGTCGTCCATTTCGGGCCGGGCGCGTTCCACCGAGCGCATCAGGCGGCGGCGTTCGACACGCTGCTGGCGCAGGACCCTCGCTGGGGGCTGACGGGCGTGAGCCTCAATTCGCGCGGGGTCGCCGATGCGCTCGATCCGCAGGACGGGCTCTACACGCTCGCGCTGCTGGAAGAGCAGGTCGAATACCGCGTCATCGGCGCGGTCGGCCGGGTGCTGACGAAGGACGATCCTGCCGCGATACTCGGCGCCCTGGCCCATGCCGACACGCGTATCATCAGTTCCACCGTGACAGAGAAGGGCTACTGCCTGGACGGCCAGGGCGTGCTGGACTTTGCGCATCCCGCGATCCGCGCAGACCTCGAAGCCTCGCGCTCCGAAGGTTGGGTGCCCGGCTCCTTCACCGGCTGGCTGGTGCGCGGGCTGCAGGCGCGGCGTCTCGCGGGACGGCAGGGCGTGACCGTGCTTTCGTGCGACAACCTCACCGACAACGGCCGCAAGCTTGAGGCGGCGACGATCGCGCTGGCCGAGGCGATCGACCCCGAGACCGCGCGCTGGATCGCGGACCGCGTGACTTTCCCCAACGCGATGGTCGATTCCATCACCCCCGCGACCGACGACGCCCTGCGCCAGCGGATCGCCGCCGCGACCGGGCTCGAGGACGCCTGGCCGATCCAGCGCGAGCGCTTCACGCAATGGGTGATCGAGGACCGTTTCGCCGGGGAACGCCCCGCGCTGGAACTGGCCGGCGTGACGTTCGCGGGCGAGGTGCGGCCGTTCGAGACCGCCAAGCTGCGGCTGCTCAACGGGGCCCATTCCTCGCTCGCCTACATCGGGCTCGGGCGCGGGCAAGAGACGGTGGCCGAGGCGATGGCGGACCCCGAACTCGCCGGTTTCGCGGAGCGGCTGATGCGCGAAGATATCGCGCCTTCGGTCACCGCGCCGCCGGGGCTCGACCTGCCGGGCTACATCTCGGACGTGCTGGCGCGCTTCGCCAATCCGGCGATCCGGCACCTGTTGTCGCAGATAGCCTGGGACGGCTCGCAGAAGCTGCCTTACCGGCTGCTCGACACGGTGCGCGATGCGCTGGCGGCGGGGCGCCCCGTCGAGCGGCTGGCGCTGCCGATCGCCGCATGGCTGCGCTTCCTGGATCGCGCCGCGCGCGGCGGACAGGCGATCACCGATCCGATGGCCACGGCCTTGCTGGGGCGGGCGGGCGACTGGCGCAGCGTCGTTGCGATGCGCGAGATCTTCGGTGACCTTGGTAGCGACGAGCGCTTCCTTCGCGCGGTCGAAGGCGGTCTGGCGGCTCTGGAAGCCGGACGGCTGGAGCCGCTGCCAGCCTGAGTTCAGGTGGGCGCCGGCCCGGTGGTTTCCGCCGCCACGATCTCAAGCGCCGCCTGGAAAGGCGGCGGCGGTTCGCGTCCCTCGATCCGGGCGATGAGCTGCTCCGCCGCCGCTGCCGCCATCTCGCCGAAGGGGCGCAGAACCGAGGTCAGCGCGGGGGTGAGCATGCGCGTCAGGATGCTGCCGTCGAAGCCGACCACGGACAATTCGGAGGGCACCGCGATCCGCCGCCGCGCCGCGACCTTGAGCACGCCGGCGGCCATGATGTCGTTGGCCGCGAAGATGCCGGTCGGCCGCCCGCGCAGGCCCAGCAGATGCTCGGCTGCGGTAACACCCGAGGGGAAATCGTAATCGCCCGGAGCCTCGGCCACTTCCGCCCCGCCGTGCCGCGACACTTCCTCAAGGAAGCCGAGGCGCCGCTGCTGGGCGGAGGACACGTCGGCAGGGCCGTTGACGATGCCGAGCCGCCGGTGGCCGAGGCCGAGCAGGTGCCGCGCCACCAGCGCCCCGGCTTCGCGCTCGTTGCTGACAATCGAGCCGGTGAAGCCGTCGATGGGCACCGAGGACAGCGCCACGGCCGGAACCTGCGCTTCGCCCAGCGCGGCGGCGAGGCCGTCGAGGCCCGAGATCGGCGGCAGCACCACCAGCCCGTCCACGCGCGAGCGCTCGACGAAGGCGAGCACGTCCGCGATCGCCGCGTCCGGCTGTACGGGGGTGGGGTGGACGATCACCTCGTAGCCACGCGCCGCCGTCAGGGCGACGATGCCGCGCTGGATGGAATCGAGCACCAGCGCGTTGCGGTCGTTGTGGATCAGCCCGATCAGGAACGAGCGGCGCATCGCGAGGCCCCGCGCGCGCAGGCTGGGCCTGAAGCGCAGCTTCGCGATCGCCGCTTCGATGCGCAGGCGCGTCTCCGCGTTCACCTTGGGCGACTTGTTGAGCACGCGCGAGACGGTGCGGATCGACACGCCAGCCGCCGCCGCCACATCGTCGATCGTGGGCTCGCCTTCGCGTTGTCTACCGGGGGGAGGCTGCATCGCGCTATCTCTATGGCATGGCGCCGCACGATCAAGCGCGGCGGTTGTACACGCGCACGTTTCCCGGCGACCTCGTATTTGCGGTTGACACCGGTATCCGTGATGATAGCGGTATCACAAATCAACAACCAAGGGTGAGATGCATGAAGTTCGATCGCCGAGAAGCTATGACCGCCGCCTTGGGTGCAGCATCGCTCGCGGCCGTTCCCGGCTCGGCGACGGCGGCCGCGAAGGTCGCTGGCCCCACCGCGAAGCCGGCATCTGGCGCCGCGACGGCTTACCGCCGGGGCTTCGACGACCAGCGCATCGCGGACCTCGGCAACGGCACGTTCCTCAACCCGCTGATGGCGGGCGACCATCCCGACCCCTCGATCATGCGGGACGGGAAGGACTACTACATGACCTTCTCGACCTTCGATTCCTATCCGGGGCTGATCGTCTGGCATTCGCGCGACCTGCTGAACTGGCAGCCGATCACGGCGGCGCTGACGAAGAACGTCGGCGCGGTCTGGGCGCCGGACATCTGCAAGCACGGCAATCGCTACTTCATCTACTTCCCCGCCAAGGCCAGCCCCAACGCCAACTACGTGATCTGGGCGGACCGCATCGAAGGCCCGTGGAGCGATCCTATCGACCTCGGCCTGCCCGACCACATCGACCCCGGGCATGCCGTGGGCGAGGACGGATCGCGCTGGCTGTTCCTCTCGGGCGGCGACCGCATCCGCCTGAGCGAGGACGGGCTATCCACCGTCGGCAAGGTGGAGCACGTCTACGACCCCTGGCACTATCCCGACGACTGGGACGTCGAAGGCTTCTCGCCCGAAGGCCCCAAGGTCATGCGGCGGGGGGACTATTTCTACATCATCACGGCCGTGGGCGGCACTGCCGGCCCGCCGACCGGGCACATGGTGATCGCGGCACGATCGAAGTCGATCAACGGCCCCTGGGAGAACTGCCCGCACAACCCGATCGTGCGCACAACCGACTTGGCCGAAAAGTGGTGGTCGCGCGGCCATGCCACCCTGTTCGAAGGGCCGGGCGGGGACTGGTGGTCGGTCTACCACGGCTACGAGCGCGACTTCTGGACGCTGGGACGCCAGACCCTGCTCGATCCCGTGACATGGACCGCCGACGGCTGGTTCCGCATGGAGGGCGGCGACCTCTCGGCGCCGATCGCCGCGCCGAAAGGCGGCAGCAAGTCCGGCCCGCAAGGACTGCCGCTGTCGGACGACTTCACCACCCTCGAACTCGGTCGGCGCTGGAACTTCTTCAAGCCCTCCGCCGACGAGAAGAAGCGGGCTCGGGTTGCGGACAAGTGCCTGCACCTGACCGCCAGCGGCACGGCGCCGGTCAACTCCTCGCCGCTGCTGCTCATCGCGGGCGATCAGGCATACGAATTCCAGTGCGAGATCGAGATCGATCCCGGCACCACGGCGGGGCTGCTGCTGTTCTACGACCAGCAGCTCTATTGCGGCCTCGGCTTCGACGAGAGCAAGTTCGTCACCCACCAGTACGGTATGGAGCGTGGCCGTCCCGCCAACCCCCATGGCCGCAAGATGCTGATGCGGGTGCGCAACGACCGCCATATCGTCTCCTTCCACACGAGCGGAGACGGCGGCCAGACCTGGAAACGCTTCGATCGCGGCATGGAAGTATCGGGCTACCACCACAATGTGCGCGGCGGTTTCCTGATGCTGCGGCCGGGTCTCTATTCGGCGGGCAAGGGCGAGGCCCGGTTCCGCAAGTTCACCTTCCGCGCGCTTTGAAGGATCGGCTGACATGACTTCGTTCGATACCGCAACCATGCTCCCCGCCGACTGGCGCGAAGGGACGTTCCTTGGCCGCCTCGACCTTGGCGAAGGCCCGACGCCGGTGCTGCTCGGCGGCGGCATGGCCTATGACATGAGCCACGCAGCGCCCACCGTCGCGGACCTCGTCGACGCGGGCGCCTGCGATCCGGCCCGCGGCACGGTGCTCGGAGCCGCAGAGGACGTGCTGGCGCGCGCGGTGCTGCTCAGCCCGGTCGACCTCCAGTGCATCAAGGCAGCGGGCGTGACGTTCGCGGTCTCAGCGCTAGAGCGCGTCATCGAGGAACGCGCGCGCGGCGACGCGGACCAGGCGCAGGCGGTGCGCGGCGGGCTGGAGGAGCGCATCGGCGGCTCGATCCGCTCGGTCGTTCCCGGCTCGCCCGAAGCGGCGGCGCTTAAGGCGGCGCTGATCGAGGACGGCATGTGGTCGCAGTATCTGGAGGTCGCGATCGGCCCCGATGCCGAGATATTCACCAAGGCACCCGTGCTGGCGACGGTGGGCTCGGGCGCGGCGGTCGGCGTGCGTTCGGACTCGCACTGGAACAACCCGGAGCCGGAGATCGTCCTGCTATCCGACCGGAACGGCAAGGCGGTGGGCGCGGCGCTCGGCAACGATGTCAACCTGCGCGATTTCGAAGGCCGCTCGGCGCTGCTGCTGGGCAAGGCCAAGGACAACAACGCCTCGTGCTCGATCGGCCCGTTCGTGCGCCTGTTCGACGAGAGCTACACCATCGCCGACGTCGAAAGCGCGAAAGTGCTGCTGCGCATCGAAGGGCCGGAAGGCTTCCTGCTCGAAGGCGAAAGCCGCATGTCCGAGATCAGCCGCCCGCCGCTTGACCTGCTGAGCCAGGCCTTCAGCGAGCACCAGTACCCTGACGGCATCGTGCTGTTCCTCGGCACGCTGTTCGCGCCCACGCAGGACCGCGACGCCCCCGGCCGCGGCTTCACGCACAAGGTCGGCGACGTGGTCACCATCTCCAGCGAGCGGCTCGGCACACTGGTCAACCCCGTCGCCACCTCGCGCGATTCGCCGGCCTGGGAGACGGGCATCTCCGCGCTCTACCGGAACCTCGCCGCGCGCGGACTGGTCGGCCCGAAAGCCACCCCGTTCGCCGGCTGAACCTGATTTTTCGAAGGAATACGATGCTGACGACTACGACCTCCGCCCCCGCCACGCAGACGGCGCGCTACCCCTCGCTGGCCGGCAAGGGCGTGTTCGTGTCTGGTGGCGGCACGGGCATCGGCGCGGCGCTGGTGGAGGCTTTCGCCCGGCAGGGTGCGAAAGTGATGTTCGTGGACATCGCCGCCGAGCCCTCCGAGGCACTGGTCGCGCGTCTGGACGGCGAGGTAGATTTCGCGCCCCGCTTCGCGTGCGGCGATCTCAAGGACCTCAATTTCGTCAAGGAGCAGGTAGGTGCCGCTCATGCCGCTTTAGGTGGGCTTCAGGTTCTCGTGAACAACGCCGCCAACGACGACCGCCACGCCATCGCCGACGTCACTCCGGAGTACTGGGACGAGCGCATGGCGGTGAACCTGCGCCACCTGTTCTTCGCCGCGCAGGCCGCAATCCCCCATATGGAGCGGGCCGGCGGCGGGGTTATCCTGAATTTTGGCTCGATCAGCTGGCACCTCGCCCTCGACCAGCTCTCGCTCTACCAGACCGCCAAGGCCGGGATCGAGGGCATGACCCGCGCTATGGCCCGCGAACTGGGCGAAAAGGGCATCCGGGTCTGCGCGCTCGTCCCCGGCAACGTTCAGACCCCTCGTCAGGAGAAGTGGTACACTCCCGAAGGCGAGCGCGAAATACTCGATGCGCAGTGCCTCAAGAGCCGTGTGCAGCCCGCCGACGTGGCGGCACTAGCGCTCTTTCTCGCCTCGGACGATGCGCGGATGTGCACCGGCCACGAGTACTTCGTCGATGCCGGCTGGCGCTGACATGACCGCCATTCCGCAAGTCGCGGCAGAAGTGGGCGCGATGCTCGGCGAAGGCCCGATCTGGGACGCAGGCCGGGGGTGTCTGTGGTTCGTCGACATCAAGGGACACAAGCTCCACCGCTTCGATCCTGCCACCGCCAAGGTGCGCGAATGGGCCGCGCCCGAGGAGCCGGGCTGGGTCATCCCGCTCGCCGACGGTGCGTTGATGGTCGGCGCAAGGGACGGCGTTCACCGCTTCGATGCCGACGCCGGAGCGTTCGAACTGCTGCATCCCGTCGAGCCCGACATGCCTGGTAACCGTCTTAACGACGCCGCCATACACCCCGACGGCTCGGTCTGGTTCGGCACCATGGACAACGCCGAGGAAGCGGCGACCGGCGGTTACTACCGGCTGGCCGGCAAGGAATGCACCGCGCTGGATGCTGACGCGATGGTCATCACCAACGGACCCGCCTTTTCGCCGGCCGGTGATACCGCTTATCTTGTCGATACGCTTGAACGGGCGATCTTGGCAGCGCCGGTCGGACCGAACGGGCTTCCCGGCGAAGCGCGGCTGTTCGCGCGGTTGCCAAAGGACATGGGCCATCCCGATGGGCCGGTGGTGGACAGCCAGGGCACGGTCTGGGTCGGCCTGTTCGGCGGCTGGGGCGTTGCCCGTTTCGCCCCGGACGGCACGCTGCTCGGCCGGGTCGAGTTTCCCGTCGCCAACGTCACCAAGATCGCCTTCGGAGGCGCGGACCTGCGCACCGTTTACGCGACCACCGCGCGCAAGGGCCTGACCGACGCAGAGCTTGCGGACCAGCCCCATGCTGGGGATCTCTTCACTTTCGAGGTTGAAGTTCCCGGGCTTCCCCCTAGCCATCCATTGTACTGAAGAGAGCCGCAACATGGCCATGCACGGAAGAGGATCCAATCGAATGAGTGAAGTTGAGGACGGGGCAGGCGATGGCAAGGTGAACCTCGCCTTCGTCGCCATGATCGTGATCGTGGCGACCATCGGCGGCTTCATGTTCGGCTACGACAGCGGCGTGATCAACGGCACGCAGGACGGGCTCGAAAGCACGTTCGGCCTTTCGGCGCTTGGCACAGGGCTGAACGTCGGCGCGATCCTGCTAGGGTGCGCGGTGGGCGCATTCGTCGCGGGACGGCTGGCCGACGTCATCGGGCGGCGCACGGTCATGATGATCGGCGCGGGCCTGTTCGTCATCAGCGCACTGGGAGCAGGCGCGGCGGGCAGTTCGCTGGTGTTCATCATTGCGCGTTTCGTTGGCGGCGTCGGCGTCGGCGCCGCCAGCGTCCTTGCCCCGGTCTACATCAGCGAGGTCACGCCGGCAGCCATCCGCGGCCGGCTCGCCAGCCTGCAACAGATTATGATCATCACCGGCCTGACCGGAGCCTTCGTGGCGAACTACGTGCTGGCGAAGAACGCGGGCAGCAGCACCGATCCGCTCTGGCTTGACCTGCCGGCATGGCGCTGGATGTTCTGGATGCAGGTGATCCCTGCGGTGATCTACCTCGTCGCCCTGATGATGATCCCCGAGAGCCCGCGGTTCCTCGTGGCGCGGGGCCGGGATGCCGAGGCGCTGACGATCCTGACCCGCATCTTCGGAGCGGCGCGCGCCGCGACCATGGTGTCGGAAATCCGCGCCACGCTGGCCGCAGACCATCACCGCCCAAAGTTCTCCGACCTCAAGGACCCCGCTACCGGCCGCCTGCGCAAGCTGGTCTGGGCGGGCATCGGCATCGCCATCTTTCAGCAACTCGTCGGCATCAACATCGTGTTCTACTACGGCGCCGTGCTGTGGCAGTCGGTGGGTTTCAGCGAGAGCGACGCGCTACTCATCAACATCCTGTCGGGCTCGCTCTCGATCCTCGCCTGCCTCGTGACCGTAGCGCTGATCGACAAGCTGGGCCGCAAGCCGCTGCTCCTCGTCGGTTCGGCGGGCATGGCGGTGACACTGGCGACGATGGCGGCGTGTTTCGCCAGCGGCACTTTCGTGGACGGGCACCTGACCCTCTCCGACGATGTCGGCGTGATCGCGCTGATCGCGGCCAATGCCTACGTCGTGTTCTTCAACGTCAGCTGGGGTCCGGTCATGTGGGTCATGCTGGGCGAGATGTTCCCTAACCAGATCCGTGGTTCGGCGCTGGCGGTCTCCGGCTTTGCCCAGTGGATCGCCAACTTCGGCATATCGGTGAGCTTCCCCGCCATGGCCGCAGGACTGGGGCTGCCCATTACCTACGGCTTCTATGCCCTGAGCGCGTTCCTCTCGTTCTTCTTCGTGCGCGCAATGGTGCAGGAAACGCGGGGCCGGACCCTGGAGGAAATGGCAGGGTGAGCGAGCGGCTGATCCTGCGGCGGGGAGGGGCGGAAGTTTCGCTTCTGCCGCAACTTGGCGGCGCCGTCGGTGGATTCTCGGTCGGTCGGCGGGACATCATGCGCCCGACCCCCGGCGATGCGACGGATCCTCTGGAAACGGCCTGCTTCCCGCTCGTGCCCTACGCCAACCGTATCGCCGGGGGGCGTTTCACGTTTGCCGGAACCTCGCATGTGCTGCTCTCCAGCCATCCGGTCTTTCCGTATCCCATCCACGGGCTCGGCTGGGTAAAGCCTTGGGCGGCGGCGGAGCAGGGCGGGGCCAGCGCCGTCCTGGCCTGCTCCCACGCGGCCGACGAGCACTGGCCCTGGGACTGGTCAGCCACGCAGCGGTTCGACCTTGCAGACGATGCCCTGCGGATATCTCTCGAACTGGTGAACACCTCTGACGAGGCCATGCCGGCAGGTCTCGGCCTGCATCCCTATTTCGTGCGTAACCCAGACGACGTGCTGCAGTTCGAGGCCGCCGGTCTCTGGGAGGGCGACGAGACGTTCATTCCGGTCCGGCGCTTGCCGGCAGATGCGCTGGGAGATTTCGCGGCGGGCGCTGTGCCGTCGCCCCGGTCGCTGACCGACAACTGCTATTTCGGATGGACGGGAACCGCGCGTTGGGGCGACGGCATCGCACTGGAGGCGCGGGGCTCGAGCTTCCTGCATGTCTTCGCGCCGCCGGGGGAGGACTTTGTATGCCTGGAACCGACCAGCCAGATGCCCGATGCTCTCAACCGACCGGACTTCGCGGCCGCGGGCGGCACTGTCCTCGCGCCCGGCGCGACGCAGGTGCTGGAGCTGGAAATCAGCGTGCGCGGCTGACCGCGCCGCCTCTCAACCGAATCCGACCGTCCGCGCCCACGCGCGCCAAAGTTCGGGCCAGACCTCGATCGGCTTGCCGATCGCGCGGCGCAGGCCAAAGCCGTGTCCTCCGTTGGCGAAGAAGTGCGCCTCCACCGGAATTTTTCGGGCCTTGAGCGCGGCGTGCAGGCGCACCGTGTTCTCGGCCGGGACCACATCGTCATCTTCCGCGTGGAGCAGAAAGTGAGGCGGGGCGTCGGCCGGCACGTTGCGGTCGGGTGAGTGCGCGGCTTCCATCGCCGTCGTCGGCGCGGTCCCGAGCAGCAGGTCGCGTGAGCCGGGATGGGCGATCGCCGGGTCCATGCTCACCACGGGATAGATCGGTGCCGCGCAGAACGGCTTGGCGGAGAGCTTGTCCGCCGCATCGACGGGCTCGTAAACCCTTGCGGCGAAGCGCGCACCCAGGTCGGCGCACACATGCCCGCCTGCAGAAAAACCCATCGCGGCAACCCGCTCGGGATCTATGGCGAACTCGCGTGCGCGGTGGCGGATGAGGCGCATGGCGCGCTGGGCGTCGGCGAGGGGAGTGTCGGCTCCGCTCGACCAGCCTTCGCCGGGCAAGCGGTAGAACAGCACGAAGGCGGTGAAGCCGCGGGCGGTAAGCCAGCGGGCGATCTCGTAGCCTTCCTTGTCGACGACGATCCATTTGTAGCCGCCGCCCGGCGTGATCATCACGGCGGAACCGTTGGGCCGGTCGGGGCGGAAGACGGCCATGCGCGGGCGTGTCACGCCGTAGACGGCGCGGTCGGTGACGAGCGCATCGGCGGAGCGTTCGTTGACGGTCTCGGTGAGGGAAGAGGCAAGGCTGGCGGGAGGCCCCTTGGGCCACAGGTCGATAGTCTCGGTCGGCTGCGGCAGGCCAGGAGGCAGCGCCTTTGAGGCCATGGGCGGAGCGGTCTGCGCGCCCGCCCGCGAGGCCAGGCCGGCAGCGGCTAGGGAGCCGGCGATGAGAGTCCTGCGATCGAAATCCAAGGAAGGTCCCCGTGCTGCCGGTGCTGAAAAAGGAAAGGCCAGAAAAGAACGGGCGTGACCTGCGCAGGTCACGCCCCAGGAGGAGGAGGGATCAGATTTTCGCGCGGGCGCCGAAGAGGATCGTGCGGCCGAAGTGGTTGTTCTCGTAGTTGCGGTTCGCGTAGATGTCGTTGGTGCGGTAGCGGTATTCGTCGGTCAGGTTGTTGCCGTCGATCGACAGTTCCAGCCATTCGGTCGCCTTGTAGCGGATCGCCGCGTCGACGCTGGTATACGAACCGTAGCCCTCGAAGATGTTGCCGGTCGCGCTCGTGGCATCGCTGAATGGGCCACGATAGCTGACCGATCCGCGGATGCTGAACTTGCCGTCGTCGTAGTAGACCGTGGCATTCCAGGCCCGCTTCGACACGCCCAGCAGGGTGTTGTTGTAGATCGCCGACACGCCGGTAAGGCCGCAGGCTCCCGTGGTTGCATTGCGGGTGCAAGCCGAGACAGCCGGTCCGGTGATCTGGTAGTCGGCGCTGCTGTCGATGAAGGTGGCGTTGCCCTGGAACCCGGTGTGGCTCAGAATACCTGGCAGGAACGTGAAGGGAAGCTGCAGAGCCACCTCGACGCCCTTCAGGGTCGCGCCCTGGCCGTTGATTTGCGACGAGACGACGTATTCCTGGTTAGGATCGTAGTTGATGTAGGCGGGCGTGCTCTGGCCCAGCACATCGCGGCCGAGGCCGAGCTGCGGCAGCGTGGCAACGTAGGTGCCGGCGACGGGGAAACTCTCGATCTTCTTGATGAAGCCTGCAACTGAGAACAGAGCCTGTGGAGCGAAGTACCATTCGACAGAAAGGTCGAAGTTGGTGGCGCGGTAAGGATCGAGGAACGGGTTGCCGAAGTTGACGCGGTAGTTGAAGCCATCGACCGAACCGCCCGGGTTGAGGTTCGACAGTGCCGGACGAGTGATGACCTTGGCCACCGCGCCGCGCACGATCACGTCGGGGTGCGGGTAGAATGCAAGGTTCATCGACGGCAGCCAATCGTCGTAAGTCCGCTCGACGGTCGCTGCCACGCCGGCGGTGTAGCCGGTCGAGGTCTGCTTGGTATGAGCGAAGCGCATGCCGGCGTTGCCCGCATACTCGAGTCCGAAGATCTCGCCCTTCACGTCGAACTGCACGTAGCCGCCCGAGGTCGTCTCGCGCACCTTGCGGTTGTTGCCGAGGTCCTCGATGGCGGTGCGGCCATAAAGCTTGGTATACTCGGCCGCGTTCGCGATGTTACCGACTAGGTAGGAGTTGGTGTTGCCGTCCGGCTGCCCGGCGTCGCCGAGGTTGATCAGGTCGGAAATGTCCGAGGTCACTGGCAGGCCGTAGACGTTCGCCGAGCAGGTCACGACGCCGAGGATCAGGTCGCGCGTACCGTTGGCACCGCACGCGGCAGTGTCGCGCTGGAACAACTGGGTGCGGAAGTCGTACTGGCGCCACACCGCACCGGCCTTGACGGTGAAGCCTTCGGTCAGGTCCCATTCGGTGCGCAGCTGACCGGTCTTGAACTTGTTCTTCACGTAGGACGGACGGTCGCGAATTTCGGCGAGCTGGAAGTTCGCCGGGTTGGTCACGTCGAGGCCGTAGTTCAGCACCGGCGACTTCATGTCCGAATAGTCGTAGCTGAAACCGTTGGCGTTGCGGTTGTCGTAGGCGATCGTGGTCTCGACCGGGATGTCGGCGTTCGACTGCGAGAAACCGCCCAGTGCGGTGAAGCGGAACGTGTCGGTGACGTCCTGGTCCCAGGTCGCGCCGATCTGGTAGAATTCGGTTTCCGACTTGCGTAGGTAGCTTTCGGTGCGGACGTAGGCATTGTTGAACGTCGCGCTGATCATATTGCCCTTATCGTCGTAGACAGGGTCCACGACGTTGAAGCGGCGCTCGTTCGAACGGGCGAGCACTTCGAGCCACTGCTCGGCGCGGTCTTCCTTGAACGACGAATAAAGCCCGTCAATCGAGATCTTGGTGCGGTCGGTCGGCTCGAATTGGATAGAGCCGGTCAGGCCGAGACGGCGGCGGTCATGCTCAACCACACCGTAGCGCGGGATGCGCGGGTGGAACGACAGCGAGGCCGCGTCGCAGGTCGCCGAGGGGCGGTAGCTGCCACCTGTGCTGACCGGAGCGCCGCCCGTAGCACCGGGAACCGAGTAGAAGCATGGGTTGCCGTCGACCGAGTTAAAGTAGGCCTGGGCCCAGCGGACCGAGTTGTTGCCGGTTTCAAGCGTGTCGGTGTGCGAATAGGCGGCCGAAATGTTGGCGCCCAGCGTGCCGGCCTCGTTCTTCCACGAAAGCAGGCCGGCGATGCGCGGGCCGACGTTGTCCGACAGGTCGTTGTACGAACCTTGCACGTTGAGCACGGCGGTGAGCCCGGTCTTGCCTGCGATCGGGTTGCCGGTGTTGAGATCGACGACGGCGCCCAGCGAACCTTCGTCGAGGCTGGCTTCGGCGGTCTTGTGGACGACGAGGCTGCTGAACAGCTCGGATGCGAAGACGTTGAAGTCAAAAGCGCGGTCGCGGTTGGCCGAGGCGCCGTCCGAGCTGGTCGCGATCGTCTCCAGGCCGTTGACGCGCACGCGGGTGAACTGCGCGCCGAGGCCGCGAACCGTGATCGCGCGGCCTTCGCCGCCGTCCTTCTGGATCGAGATGCCCGGGATGCGCTGGAGCGATTCCGCCAGGTTCTGGTCAGGGAACTTGGCCATGTCCTCGGCGACGACCGCGTCGACCGCCGATATCGACTCGCGCTTGACGTTCAGCGCGGCCTGCAGCGACTGGCGGAAGCCGGTGACGACGATCTCGTCGGCAGTGTTCGTATCGACGGCTGCAGCATCGGTGTTGGCTTCGGCCGCAGCATCAGTTGCGGTGCCGGTCGTTCCCGTGGCGTCCTGTGCGAAAGCCGCGTGCGGCAGGGCCAGTGCGCTGCCGGCGAACAGCGCGGCCTTCAAAAGCGTAATTCCTGAAACATGCTGGCGCATGGCAACATCCCCTCACGGCCTGAACCGGCCAATTGATACCGGTGTCAGAAAGGAGCGTGGCTACGCGCGCTCTGTTCCGGCACCTCTTTGCTCCCGCCCCCCTGGAGGGGCACACAGACGATCTCCAAATCGCCCAACCGGCTCCAAAGATCGTCCTTGCGACCAGTGGTAACCGGTGTCATTAATTAGTGCCGCAGGGAGGTCGCCCTGTCAAGAACCTGTGCCATTGGGAGATCGGCAGTGAGAATCGGAAGGCTGACAAGCCAAGTTCTTCTTACTTTTTCGGCGCTTACCCTCGTTCCCGGCGCCGCCAGCGCGCTGCCTTCCGATCCGACACAGGGCGGAGACGGGGGCCGGATCATTCGCGTCACGACTCTGGACAAGGACGGCCCCGGTTCGCTCCAGGCCGCGATCGAGGCGAAAGGCAAACGCGTCGTCGTCTTCGAAGTGGGCGGCGTGATCGACCTCGGGCGCTCGATCCTCGACATCGAAGAGCCGTACCTGACCATTGCCGGCCAGACTGCACCGTCGCCGGGCATCACGATCATCCGGGGCGGCATCGATCTCAAAGGTCACGACGTCAAGATCAGCCACATCCGCGTGATGACCGGCGTCGACGGGCAGGCCAAGCTCTCGGGCTGGGAGGCTGACGCCTTCTCCACCGTCGCCGCACACAACGTCGTGGTCGAGCACTGCAGCTTCCTCTGGGCTCTCGACGAGAACATGTCGACGTCCGGTCCGCGCTTCACCGGCAAGACCGTCAAGGAATGGCGCGCCGCCACCAGCCACGACATCGTGTTCCGCGAGAACATCGCCGCCGAAGGTCTCGCCGACGCCAGCCATCCCAAGGGCGAGCACTCCAAGGGCACGCTGATCCACGACAATGCCACCAACATCACGCTCTATCGCAACCTCTACGCCCACAACATGGAGCGTTCGCCGCTGGTGAAGGGCGGGGCGCAGGTGCTGATGGTCAACAACATGATCTACGATCCGGGCCACCGCGCGGTGCATTACAACCTCATGAACCTCGAGTGGGAGGGGCACGACTACGTCACCGGCGAGATCACTGCGGTGGGCAACGTCATGCGCGCCGGCAACTCGACCGCGGCCGGCCTGCCGTTCCTGACGCTCGGCGGCGACGGCGACCTCGCCTACTACGGCAAGGACAACCTCAACGTCGACCGCTGGGGCAACCCCGCCCCCAACTTCGGCCGCTACGGCGTGACCAAGGCGAAGCTGATCGAGAAGACCGCCCCGCTCGCCCCGCTCACCGGGCTCGAGGTCATGCCCGCCGCCGACCTCGAGACCAGCCTGCTCGCTTCGGTGGGCGCGCGGCCCTGGGACCGGGCGCCCGACGACATCCGCGTGCTGTTCTTCGTCGCCGAAGGACGCGGCGAGATCATCGACGACGAGAAGGTCGTCGGCGGCTATCCGCACCCCGCGCCGACCCAGGCCGCCTTCGTCGAGAAGGACTGGAACCTCACCGCCATGACTCCGAAATCGGGCCGATATCCCGGCCAGAAGGCGGGCGCGCAGGAGAAACTGTCGGCGCGCGACAAGGAAATGCGCGAAGGGGCGGCCAAGTGATCGCCGTCTTGCTCCTCGCGGCGGCGGCGACTGCCGCCCCGCCGATGGCGGTCATCGACGAGCGCGACACCGTGCGGGAGGAAGCCCCTCCCCACGGCGAGATCGGGATGAGCACTGCCTACCGCATCTCCGACGCCGCCCCGGCGCCGCGTACCATGGAGTTTCGCCGCCGCGTGCTCCACGTCGGCGCGGCGATCGGCGAGCATCCGATCGCCCACGACGAGGTCTATTACGTCCTTTCGGGCGAAGGCGAGGTCGTGTCGGACGGCAAGCGCGCCGCGCTCAAGCCCGGCATGACGGCCTACCTCTACGACGGCGCCGTGGTGGGCATCTGGCAGAAGGGCAAGGCGCCGCTGTCGCTCATCATCGCCTACCCCAACCCGCCCAAGGCGAAGTAGTCCGGCTGCGCAAGGCGACACAGGTTTACACGCTTTACACGGTCCAGAGGAAAAAGGTGTCGCCTTGAGCGCGGAAAGTGTCGCCTTGCGGGTGACAGGTGTCACCCTGCGCCCCGGAAGTGTCGCCTTAGGCGCGGAAAGTGTCACCTTGCAGGTTACACATGTCACCCTGCGGCGGCCGCACGTCGACACCTGGCGGAGCGCGGCGCTGTACAGACAGGAATGGGCAGGCGGGACCATGGTGCGACCATACCGCGCCGCGCCGCGTGTAGGAAAGCGCCTCTCCCGCCGTCACGGGATCATGAGAACAGCGCCCAGCCCGCGACGGCCCCGGCCGCGAGGATGGCGGGCGTTACCCACGCGCCCGTGATCCGCCACGCCGCCGCCAGTGCCACCGCGAACAGCGCCGTCCCCGCAGCCGGAGCCGGCACTCGCACCCAGGTCGCGTAGCCGAGGTGCAGGAAAGTCCCGGCGATGATCCCCACGACTGCTGCCGCGATGCCTTCCAGCACCCGGTGCAAGGCGGGGTTTTCGACGATGGCCTCCAGCCTCTCGAACAGGATGAGCGAAAACGCGAAGGCCGGTAGGAACATGCCCGCCGTGATGGCCAGCGCCCCGGCCAGGCCGCCCACGACATAGCCTACGAAAGTGGCGAAGATCACCAGCGGGGCGGGCAGCACGCCGGCCAGCGCAATCCCGTCGAGGAAGGTGGCATCACCGATCCATCCGCGCCCGACCGTGTCCGCGCGGACGTAGGGAATGGCGGTATAGGCCCCGCCGAACGTCAGCATCCCCCCTTTCAGTCCCGCCGAGAACAGGGCGAGCGAGGTGACCGAAGCGCCCGTCGCGGCGCGCGGGCCAACGGTAGGCACGGCGAACAGGTGGATGGCGGCCGCCAGCGCGAGGGCCACGACCAGAATCAGCGCCGTCGCCGCGGGACGATGCGACAGCGCGTAGGCGAGCCCGCCCGTCACCAGCGGTATCCAGAAGGGCACGTCCACGAGCGTTGCGGCGAGACTGGCCAGCGCGATGACGCCGAGCAGCCAGTTCTCGACGATGTGCTGCCCGATCCGCACCACTGCGCGCCCGATCACGGCGAGCACGACGACCTGTACGCCCAGCAGCGCCCCCGCGAGGTGGGCATCGCCGACCACGAAACCGACGTAGAGCCATCCGGCAAGCAACGTCAGCGCGAGCCCCGGCAGCATGAAGCCCAGCCCGGCAAGCAGGCCGCCGATCCGACCGCGCGCGATCATGCCCAGATGCACGCACAGCTCGTGCGCCTCGGGTCCGGGCAGGACCTGCAGCACGGCGAGCAGGCGGTTGAACCGCGCCTTGCCGATCCACCGCTCCTCTTCGACCAGCGCCTGCCGCAGCATCGCGATCTGCGCCACCGGCCCGCCGAAAGCGAGCACACCGAAACGCAGGAATTTCAGGAAAAGCGCCATGAGGGTGATCGGCGGCGGCCCCGGCTCCCCGGACGGCATCGCGGCAGTTTCCATCGTCATTCACACGCTCCCCTTGCCGCAGTCGCGGCAGATGGAGCGGACTTGGACGAATACCGTCTGAACGGGCGTCCGCGCCGGCCC
Source organism: Novosphingobium sp. AP12 (assembly GCF_000281975.1). Classification (GTDB taxonomy): domain Bacteria; phylum Pseudomonadota; class Alphaproteobacteria; order Sphingomonadales; family Sphingomonadaceae; genus Novosphingobium. The sequence continues at coordinate 57,164 of NZ_AKKE01000012.1, forward strand.
GTTGCGGCTGTATCGCCTCGCAGGCGGTGCGAAGTCAACGGCTTCGCGCGACGAGTGAACCGGATGTTGGGCCGGCAGGTTACTCCCCGTTGCAGACATTCGACAGCGAGTGCAGAATGACTTTACCACGGAGCACTTTGCGTGAGTGAGCAAGCGCAATTGGACCGTTCGGCGGCCTTACGGGTCAGCACGCAAATCATAGTGACCGTTTCGCTTTCGATTTTTCTGTCGCTGATCGCGTGGAAAATGGAGTTGAAATCCATTGCGAATTTGACGTGGCTGTTAGTGGCCCCGCTAATCATCGCATGCCGATGCAACGCTGGGACGGCGCGAACGAAAATGGCTGTGCTGTTGCCGGTTGCGTCTTTCATTGGAGTCGGCGTGGCAGCGACGCTGATCGGATTCCCATAACGTCGGTTGGCGGCTTCCCATCTGTGGACGCCCCAAAAG
>NZ_AKKE01000013.1 GCF_000281975.1 Novosphingobium sp. AP12
ATAGCGGCTGCCGCCAGCGCTGTTGCGCCTAGCCCGAGTGCTGTGCGGCGATCAAGCCCTGCTGTTTGGCCCTTTTCGATCATCTTACTCCCCCCCTCGATTTTGCTCGTCGTAACGCAGCTTGTTCTCAAAGCTGACTGTGTACATTGCCGCAAACGGGCGGTGATCGCACGTCGGATAAGGGCATGTGGCTTCACCATCTTATGCTGAAGGTTTGGTGCCGGTCGATCTGTTCCGTGGTCGACCCTTTGACGACACTCAGGCCATAATTTCCACTTGCCCAGCTGCGGACGGTCCGGTCCTGCCGCCTGGCGAGTAATTTTTGCTGATCGTCGAGTGGATTAAAACGGCTGTCTTCATTCATCAGGTTTCATGCACCAGAAAGCGCTGAGCTCCCCGTTGTTTGCGACCACGATTCGACGCATTATAGCGTCGGTTCTTATATCGGAGAGGAAGCGGATGCCCAGAAGGATCGTGTTGCTTGGGGCGTTACTTGTCGCCGCACCCGCGCTCGCGCAGCTCACACCCGGCGTTCGAATGCCTCCTGAGATTGGTGCGGCTTATGGGAGGCTTGGAAAGGCCATGATGGCTCATGACGCTGCAGGAGTAAGAACCGTCTGGGCTGAAGATTTCGTAGTAAACTCTCCAAGCAACAAGGTAATCGGACGCGAGGATGTAATCGGCGTCATGGAACAGGACTTCCTCGACTATCGCGACTTCCACAAGCACATCACCTTCGTTGGCGAGAAACCAGAGGTGACCGTGGTTATGGGGTATGACACGATGATCCCAAAAAAGGGACCCGGCGCCGGCAAGCAGGTCATTCGGCCGTTCACCGACATCTGGGCGAAGCGGAGTGCGGGCTGGCAGCTGATCGCCCGTCAGGCAACAATTGCCGCTGCGAACTAATACTACAGTTGCATTTGGAGACGTTTTCTTCGGTGGCAGTAAGCTGCAACAGACTGGTGTATTCGCCGCCATCGGGACCATGCCCAAACTGCGGCGGGATGGGTCTTGGCTGTGAAGAGGAGCTTCGCGATGAGACGTCGGATTTCCGGTGTTGTGAGGATGCCCTGAGGTAAGCGCGTCATGCCGCCCGCCGCTTCGGACTCGTTTTGTCCCGTTTACTTGGGTCGCCGAGTTCGGGTTCGGCACGGATCCAGGCGGCGCGGCGCTGATCGGCAGCGAGCTTGGTGAGGAAGGCGGCAGCGGCCATGACCAGCGTCATGTGGCGATGCCAGCCATGCCAGGAGCGGGCCTCACAATGATCGAGACCGAGATCATCCTTGGCGCGCAGGAAGCATTCCTCGATGGTCCAGCGCAGGCCCGCTGCTCCGGCCAGTTCCGCGAGCGAAGCCCCTTCGCGCGCATGAGCGAAATAGTAGGCAATCTCGTCGGGGTTCCTGAGGTTGCGGCGGAACAGTAGCCAGCGTTCGAAACCGTGTTGCGTTGTCCAGTTCAATGGCAGGCGTGCCCAGTGATACAGCCGTGGCCCCTTGGCGCCTTCACCCGCCGACAGAGCATGCCAGTCACCCGCTTCGAGTTCCCCTGCCAGATAAGCGGGATCGGTCTGGACGAGGCCCTCTTGCGTGAGGAACCGCAAATGCTGGTTGGAACGCACCGCCAGGACATAGGGCTGGCCGCGATCCTCCAGCATGCGGCGCAACTTGTAATCCGAGCCATAGAGCGCATCGGCCAGCACCCAGGCGCAGGAGATGCCGGTATCCAGTGCTGCGGCGATCATCTCGCGCCATGGCCGGCTTGGTGGAGAAGGCAACATCCTCCGGCACGCTCGCCTTTTGGCGACGTTCGCTGTCCCCGGCCCAAGCCTGGGGGAGATAGAGCCGCCGATCGATCAGGGCGTGACCGTAGCGACTGGCATAGCCCAGAAACACGCCGATCTGGCTGTTCTCGATCCGCCCGGCCGTTCCCGAATATTGCCGCGCCACCCCGACCGAATGCGCGCCCTTCTTCACAAACCCCGTCTCGTCCACGACAAGCACGCCATCGTTGTCGCAAAGGGTGGCCATGACGTAATCCTGCACGCGCTCACGCAGCACATCGGCCGACCAGGCGCTCCGGCCGAGCAGCGATTGGATTCGATAGGGTCGATCCAATCCCGCCTCCTCCGCCAGCATCCATCCCGTTTTGCGCTCCACGCCCGAAAGCAGCCCATCGATGAAGGCTCCGGCCGAGGCCCGCGTCTCCGCCCGGCCCAGCGCCGGGGCAAGATGCGCCTTCAACTCCTCAAGCGCTGCCCGCCAATCAACCAGCGTCCCCACCCACTCCGCAACCGCCATGATCCAATCCTCCGCCGATCACCCGCAGGGAATCAGAAAGTGACCTCAAATGCAACTGTAGTATTAGTTCGAATAGCGTCCGCCGTTTACGCTCAGCGTGTGTCCAGTAATGTAGTCCGCATCGTTCGTCGCAAGGAAGGCCACCGCAGCAGCGATGTTCTCCGGCCGGCCGGGGCGCTTCATCGGCGTCATTGGCGCGAACTTCTCTATGTCGACTGGCGCTTCCTCCAGCCCTTCGGTGTGCACGAAGCCGGGGGGTACGTTGTTCACGGTGATTCCTTTGGTTGCGTACTCTTGCGCCAGCGACTTGGTGAAGCCGATCACGCCAGCCTTGCTCGCTGCATAGTGGGTCTGAGACGCTGAGCCTGTCTGCGCCGAGGACGAAGAGATGTTGATGATGCGGCCCCAACCGGCTGCCAGCATGTCCGGGATGATCGCCTTGCAGCACAGGAACGGACCCTTGAGGTTTATTGTAAGGAGGCTGTCCCAGAGATCCTCAGTCAGGTCCTCAAACTTGCAAAAGGGCGAGAGCGCGGCATTGTTCACCAGAATTTCGATGGGCCCAAGCACGTTGTGAGTGGCGGCCACGGCTGCGGCAATGTCTAGGGCATCTGACGAGTTTCCTCCACAAGCGACAGCTCGGCTGCCTTGTGCTTTAACCATTTCAGCGGTCTGTATCGCGCCTTTCAAGTTCAGATCCCACACCGACACGTGGGCACCATCCGCGGAAAGCCGCAGTGCGATCGCCCGGCCCAAACCACGCGCAGCGCCGGTGACGACGGCTATTTTGCCTGCCAGCGGCAGCGGGCGTTGTTGGCGCAAATTGCTCACCAACGGTCTCCGCTCTGGAGGCCAAGTGGGCGTTCGTACGACAGGTCTTCCTGATCTCGGCTCCCTCGTAAGTAGCCCGAACCAGGTAGTAGCTTGCCATTAGGAAGTACGGACTTGCCTTCGAGCGCAACTTCGACGGTTGCCCGTCGCAGCGCGATCCGCCATTCGCCGTTTCGCCGCTCGAGCCGGTCGATGTATCGACCCGCGAGCAATCGCGAGGTCTCGCTCCCTTTGTCGAGGAAAAGGCCGAGACTGTAGCTTTCCGCGTGCGCGACATCACCGTCGATCTCGCAGGCGTGCATCGTCACATTGTGGAGCGTAGCGTCAAACAGCTTCTGGTGCGCATTGTTGGCGTGCTCGCCATATTCGCGGCCAGATACCTGTTTTTGGCCAAGGTCGTGCAATCCGTCGGAATGGTAACTGCTGGTAACCAGTCCGACATCGCACCGGTCGTTGCCGCGCGAGTTGCGCTTGATGCAGTCAAAGATGGCTTGGCGGTCCACAAGGTTCTGTACGTGCGCTTCAAGTGCGGCGATGCGCTCTTCGCTGGTCATGTCTGGGTCCTCGTAGGAATGTCTGGCACCTTATCCAGCGAAACGGCTTTCGAGCCGGCCGCTTACCCCCAGACCGTCAATGACGTAGAGGCTGCCAGCTCCTTCCTCGGCAGGTGCACCGTCGATGCCGTGGGCGATGGTCGTCACGTAGAGTCGGTCCAGGTCCGGGCCGCCGAACGCGACGCTTGAAACCAGACGCACCGGCATTTCGATCATGCGCTCAACACTGCCATCGGGACGGAATGCAACGACTTTGGAGCTTCCGTAGATCGCGATCCATACCAGGCCGTCGACATCTACCGTCGCGCCGTCCGGCAACCCTCCAAGCTCGTCAGTCTTGATAAAAGTCCGCCGATTGGCGATCGCGCCGGTATCGATGTCATAATCGTAAGCGTAGGTCGTCTTGAGCCAGCTGTCCGAAAAGTACAAGGTTTTGAAGTCGGGCGACCAGCAGGGGCCGTTCGAGAAGTGAATGCCGGCGTCGAGTTGGGTAAGGCGAAGGTATGGATCGAGTCTGAACAGACCGCCGTCGGGCCCAGGCGTCTCGAACGTCGTCGTGCTGGCACCCAGGACAAAGCGGCCTCGCGCATCGACCTTACCGTCATTGTATACGTAGGTTGGGGTGGCGGGCAGGGGGTGGATATCTTCCAAGGCGCCGGTCTCGAGATCGAGAAAGTGGATGCCTGTGCGCAGCGTCACCGCCGCGCCGCCGCTTTCGCGAAGGACTAGGGTGGTGATCACGCTGGGTATTTCAAGAGTGCGCGATTGGCCTGTCAGGGTGTCGAGCGAGTGGACCCTCATGCCCGTGTTATCGATGTAATATAAGGTTTGCGTCCGCTCGTCCCACACCGGGTTTTCCCCGCCAACGCAGCGCGGAGCGTCGAGTTTGGTTATTTGCATGTATGCTCTCCCTTATGCGGCGGTTCCCGCAGAATGTCAGACGGGCATAAAGTGCACAGTCTGCTTGGCACCAACGACGTAGGGTTTCACGATTTGACGAAATTGCTCATGCGACGGTTCCGGTCGTGATGCGAGGTGAGCTTCAATCGAAGTCCATTCGGCGAGGAACATGACAGAGTTTTCATCCTCGACGCCGCGGAGCGCTTTGAATGAGATGAGACCGGTGAATGTCTGGGTGAGGGGGAGTGCCTCACGAACGAAGAGGTCGAGAAACTCGTCCATTTTACCCTCGGAGACAAAGATCTCGGCGCGTTCCAGGACCATGTTATTTTCCCTCGATCTGTGTTTCTACAGTCTGACATTTACTTGACTTTGTGGGGGGCATACTGCGGAGGAACGACTCCTGTGGTATCGCGCACTGATGGCGGAAACTTGCCTGCGATGTCCGTGATGCCAAAATCCTTGCCGACTTCCGCGCCGATCAGCGTTTTGCCATTGAACCGTACCAGATCCGGGTCATTGTAGATCGCATAAGCGACATGACCTGTGTAGTCGGGCGATTCGAGCGAATTTTCCAAGTGCACAAAGCGCTCGGGCATCGCGTCCATCATCTCGGTGAGACGCTCGGTGGTCAGGGCACCCATCCAGATCGACACGGCTGCAATGTTCGCACCAGCGTCTGCAAAGTCCACGCCCATGTCGAACGCCATCTTGTCGACACCAGCTTTGTGGGCACCGTATGCCGGTCCGAAGCAATAGTGCATTGCCCCGGGTGATGAGGTGAACACGACGAGCCCTTTATCCTGCTTGACCATGTGGGGCGCCGCAAACCAGCTGGCCACGAAGCCGCTGCGCACACCGACATCGATCATGTTACCGATATAGATGGGCTTCTCCCAAAACTGCCCGGGTGCAGACAGCGCATCCGAGACAGCGCAGGCGTTGTTAACGAGTATGTCGATGCGGCCTTGCTCTGTGATGACGCGGTTGACCATCGCCTTGACCTGCTCATCATCGGAATGATCGCAGCGGATGGCGATGCCTTCGCCGCCGGCTTGCGTGACTTCCTCCGCCGTGGCGTAGATCGTGCCTGGCATCTCGGCCGTGCCTTCCTGCTCGGAGCGCCCGGTGATGTAAACGATGCAGCCGTGCGATCCCAATGCCCGCGCAATACCCCGGCCCGCGCCGCGGCTTGCTCCAGTGACAATGGCCACTGGCTTAGATTCAGCCATGCCGAAATCTCCCATTCTTTTATCAAAAGCTCCGTCACAGGCTTTTGCCGGGCGGTTCTAAACCCTGTCAGTAGAGCGCACGTGCTGGCCGGCGCGCATCGGATGCGATCGCTTCCTCTCCCTTGAGCGTCGTACGGTGCATGACGCGGCCCGCGCCATCATCGTAGGGGTACGAGCGATGCAGCAGCCCCGGGTTATTGAAGATTACCAGATCTCCGCTGGCCCACTTGTGTCGATACGTGAAGCTGGCCTGCGTCGACCACTCCAGCAACTCATCCAGCAGAGCGCGGCTTTCCTCAGGTTCGAGGCCGGCTACGTCATGGGCCGTGGAACCGATAAGTAGCGCCGCCTTGCCTTCTTTCTGCTTCCAGACAAGCGGATGTTCAAGCCGCGGGAAGATGGCGTCCCAACGGGCGTAGTCCTCGGCGGAGGGTGCTTCATAGAGGCGACTGAGCGAAGCCGACAGCGCGTGGCCCACCCTTAGGCCGTCGATCTGCGCCTTCTTCTGAGCCGGCAGCGCAGCATAAGCGGCGTGCAGGTTGGCAAAGCCAGTGTCGCCTCCCTCAGCAGGCGCGCTCTCGCATTTTAACATCGTCGCCTTGACCGGCACCGTGTAGGACATGCCATCCATATGCCAGTAGTCGTTGCCGAGGATAAACTCGCGCTGGGTCCGGTCGTCCTTATCAAGCGCAATGCGGAAGATGCCCTTTTGACTGGCCGAGGTGCCGTCGTCCGTGACCTTGGTATCATGCTTCTCGCCAAGCGCCGCGGTCAGATCAAGGAACGTCTCATCGCTCATATTGACCTGAGGAAACACGAGCACGTTGTACCGATCGAGCGCCGCCATGATCTTCTCAGGCGTGCCGTGATTCAGCACATTGTCGGCTGCGACATCTACATAGGCGCCGATGTTCTCGTTGATCGGGCGAAATCCGATGGGCATCCTCGGGTCCTCTAGCTCACTATCAAACAGGTGTTTAATACGCATTGGGATTGCCGTCAACGCCCGGTTGATCCATGCCTGTAAGGGTGACGCTGTAAGGATGAAGTGGTGACAGCTCTTAAGGCCAAACGTATCCGCCGCACTCCCGAGACGATGCGCAAGCTGATCCTCGACATGACCGAGCGCCTGATGCTCGACGAGGGATATGCCGCCGTGAGCACCAGGCGGGTGGCACAAGAACTGAATATAAACGGCGCAACCGTCCATTATTATTTCGCGACCACCGATGATCTGTTTGCCGCTCTGCATCGGCGAATGACAAGCGATCACCTGGAGGGGCTCAAGGCGGTTCTTGGATCGTCAAGCCCGCTTGAAGCTTTATGGACCTATCAGGCCGAGACCGACCAGTCCGCGCTGGGTATCGAATTCTTTGCCTTGTCTAATCATCGCAAGACAATGCGTCCTGTTCTCGCAGCCGTGGCGAACGAAGCTCGGCAAGCGCAGGCTGAAGCGCTGGCGCCGGTAATTGCTTCGCTTGGGCTTGATTCCAAGCTGCTGCCACCCGTCGCCCTTGCGACCATGGTCGTGGCCATCACTCGAACGCTCAAGAATGAGGAGCGAGTCGGGATCACATGCGGTCACGAAGAAGTCCGCGCGTTCTGCGAACACTTATTGCGCAATCTGCCCGCAGCCGATCATAGATAATTTTGTCCTTAGCTTTGCCGCTAGTCGTTGCTGCCGTGGCTCGGCTTTGGGAACCTATGGATCATGCTGCGAGCATCGCCTGTGCGCGGCTTCTGGACGCCACGTGGTTCGTGAAGAAGACGACAGCATGAATGCGTCTGGCGGGTTTAGTCTTCCACCTTTAGGAAAAAGCGCTCCACCATGCTCAACACCTCCTCGTGGCCCGACGACACTCCAAGCTGTCGTTCACGGGTGAGAGCCAAGGCAACGCTACTCGCTACGATTGCCAGTGCCGGCGCGGGTATGTCGCTTTTGGCGGCCTTTCGCTTCAAAGCCGTTTCGATCGCCTCAATCTCGATCGCGCGTGCGGCTTCGATGAAATGAACGACTTCGGCGCGCAGAGCGTCGATACGATTCGCGAGTGCCATGAATTCCGAGATCAGACGGGCATCAGTACTACCAACGTTGGTGTCCCATATCTCGCGAAGCGCATGATCTGATTCCAGCGCATCATTCAGGCGTGCCAGCTCGCGCTCGGACAAGCGCTGAAACAGCGCGACCACGAGATCATCCATCGTGTGGAAATAATAATACACCAGGCGTTGCTTAACGCCGATGCGCTCGGCGATGCGGCGCGACGTCAACTCGGCGTGCCCTTCCTCCCGCAGGATGGCTTCCGCTCCGTCGAGCATCGTATGCCAAACTTCGGAGCCCCGCGGTCCCATCCGCCGCGCGGGTCCTGGCTTCGTTGTTGTCATAAACCCCTATCCTTCGCGATTGCCTACAGTGGCGACGGTAACCCGTAAAGGGCGACCTCCATGCAGCCCCTTGACACATCGACCGATCCGCTAACATAGTGACGAACATCCATGGCGCAACGCCGCGACATAAGCCGATGGAGAGGATCATGACTGTTGATTTCGGCAAGATGGGCGACTGCCCCCATCCACTGACCCTTATGGAAATGGCAGTCGACAGAACGAGACTAGACGACTTCGGGCATCCTGGACGCAATGAAGGCCTGCTGCCCTACGTGGCTTCGATCAGCGAGGATACTTGGGCGAGCATGACTCCGGTAGCGCGCGAACTCGCGGTGGATTATCTCGTGCATCAGCTCTGCGTCCGGCTTCGGCTCATGAACGACCGCAAGTCGTTTCCCGAGATTGGCCAGCAGTCCATCAAGGCGCCGTTGATCGTCGTGGGTCCACCCCGATCGGGCTCGACCCTGCTGCATAATCTGATCAGCCTCGATCCCGATAACATGGCTCCCGAACACTGGTTGTGCCGCGAGCCTTCCCCGCCGCTAGCCCTGGGCGCGCCAACGCCGGCGCGGCTGCAGGCGGCCGAGAAGCGGATGACCGACCTGTTCGACCTGATCCCTGATATCTTTATAACCCACCCCTACATGATCGAGGAAGGGACGAGCGGCGCGCTGGCCGAGTGTGGCAGCGACATCTTGAGCCTCACCTTCACCAGTCAGCAGCTCTGGTGTTTCTGGGGCGGCGAGACCTATCGCCGCTGGTTGCTGGAGGCCGATCACACCGCGGCGCTCGGCTTTCACCACGATTTTCTCCAGCATGCCCAGTGGGGGCAGTCGCGCAAGCGCTGGGCGCTCAAGGGCTCCGATCACATGCTGTGGATGCGCGAGCTTGCGTTGCAATATCCTGACGCGAAGCTGATCTGGATCCACCGCGACCTTTCGCAGCAGCTCGGTTCGCTGGCGTCGGTCCAGTCGATCTTGAAGGGTCTTAACGGCCATCCTGTAACGCCGGAGGCGCGCCGGGCCCAGGGACGTAGGGCAATTGACCTGCAATTAGCAGCAGTCGAAAAGGCCATGCAGTCACGTGACGCGGTTGGCGACGAGCAGTTCATCGACGTGTCCTACCATGATGTGATGGCTGATCCCCTGGCGACGATACGGCGTGTTTACGGCCAGTGCGGCCTGACGGTATCCGACGAGCACGCGACCCGGATCCGCAGCTGGCTGGGCCGGCATGACCCGACCAAGCATGGCGTCCACAGGCATTCTCCCGAGGAGTTCGGGATGGAAGCCCAAGAGGTCAACGAGCGGTTCGCTGGGTACCTCGATCGGTTTGGATTTGGCTTCGGTATCCGGCCCGAGCTGACCGTCTGAAATGGCCAGGGACCTGTCAGCCGGGCTCGATCCCGCGTTCGAGTATTTCGCGGGAAAGAAGCCGAGCGATCCGCGAGTGCGCGATTCCGCTACCTTATGGATCATGGACGGCGAAGGTGAGATCGCCTTGCCGCGCGTGACCATCGACGCGATCGGCGAAGACTGGGACACACCGTGGGTCCAGCTCAATCTTGTCGACCGCCGGGGACGGACTTTACGCCTGTGGTCGCAGGAACCCGGCGATCCGGCGCCCGATGGCGAGGGCCGGCAGTTGAAGCGCGGTGCCGGGCCACTGCGGTTTCAATGCGTCGAGCCGTTTCGTCGTTGGACGATGGAATTTTCCGGCCAGGCGCTTTCCTCGACAACGACCAGACAGATCGCCGGCGAGGCCGATGGCGAGCCGGTCGATCTCGCCTTCCGGTTCGAGGCGGAAATGGCGGCGCCGCCCTGGCTGATGGGCGGCATGACCGCTGAAGCGGCCCAGGCGATGACATCGGGCGACGGCGGTGCGTTGATGGGAGGGATTCGTTACGAGCAGCTATGCCGGATCACGGGCCATACCCACATCGACGGCGAGGAGCGTTTCATCAGCGGCACGGGAATGCGGGTCCGCCGGCAGGGCGTGCGCAACATGGGCGAGGCGCTGGGCCATTGCCAGCATTCGGCCCTTTTCCCTTCTGGGCGCGCTTTCGGCGCGATCATCATGGCGCCGGGACCGGAAGGACCCGAAGCGTTTAACGAGGGCTTCCTGTGGGGCGGTGACGGGCAGCAGGTACCGGCCCGTGTAGTCCGCGCCCCGTGGATGACCAGGCTGGTGGAAAAGGGAGACGATGCCAGTCTGGTGCTCGAGACCGCTGCCGGCACGGTACGGATAGGGGGCGAAGTGCTGGCGTCGGTGTTCGACCACCATATGTTCGAAATGGCCGGGACCTCGGTATTGCACCAGGGAACCGCGCGCTACGTATGGGATGGGGAGGAGGCCATCGGCTTAATCGAGCGGTGCACTCTGAAAAACAGGATCGGCGCATGAGGAAACGGATCGCCCTGGTAACCGGCGGCGGCGCGGGCATTGGCGAAGCCACGTGCCTGCGGTTGGCACGCGCGGGCCATGCAGTTGGTGTGCTGGGGCGGCGCAGGGAGAACACCGAAGCCGTCGCGCGCGCCATTATCGCCGCGGGAGGGCAGGCCATCCCGGTCCTGGCCGACGTCGCCGATCGTGCGCAGGTTGAAGCTGCCGTCGAGGAAGTGCGCGCCGGGCTGGGACCGATCACGATTCTGGTGAACAATGCCGGCATCGAGGAATTCGCGCCGTTCCTGCAGATCGACGATGCGTCTTGGGATCGTGTCATGGCTGCCAATCTCAAGGGTCTGTTCCAGGTTACCCAGGCAGTCCTGCCCGACATGGTGGACGCTGGCTGGGGCCGCATCGTCAACCTCACCGCGCTTGGCTCGCAGATCGGCGCGGCGAACATGGTTCACTACACCGCCAGCAAGGGCGGTGTCACGGCGATGACGCGATCGCTGGCGGTGGAATTGGGCAGCAAAGGCATCACCGTCAACGAGATTTCACCCGGCTTCATCCTCACACCGATGGCGCGCCGCGCGATCGAAGGCGACCTGTTTCCGGTACCTTACGAAGAGATCGTCGCGACCTATCCGATTCCGCGCGTCGGCCGACCTGAGGAGGCCGCTGCGGCTATTGCCTATTTCGCATCGGAGGATGCCGGCTACGTCACCGGACAGACGCTGGGCGTCAACGGTGGCTGCTGCCCCTGAGCCGACCTCAGACCCCTTAGGAGGGCTACATGACTTTCGCGGCGGTCGAGGCGCGGTTCCGCGCTCGCTCGTTCGGGATCAGTCATGCTTCTGCTGGAACCGACTGAGTTCCACCGTACCAGTTCAGGTGGTAAGGCGGCTCGTTCATTTCGTTGAGGCGGCGCAACGAGCGCCACAAGCGCGACCGGTACCGAGCTCGTTTTGCTTTCGAACCGCCACGACGGGATATTTCATGATCCTGTCATTGCGGTTCGGCCTTGGTTAGCGCGGCGCAGTCCAGATCAAAAACTGAAGCCCAGTTCCACGCCGTAGGTAACCGGCGCGTTCCAATTCGCGCCCAGGCCGAAGCTGTTGTACTGCATCGAGGTCAGGTAGCGCTTGTTCGTGAGGTTGTCCCCCCACAGCGCCACTGTTACCGCGTCCGACGGATCGGTCCATTGGATGCGCGCTGATGCGACCTCGTACCCCTTCTGCGGGAACTGAACCCCAGAGGGCCCGAAGAAGAACTTGGAAGTGTAGTAGAGGTTGCCCGACAGCGCGAGTTCGCCCCCGGCCAGACCGGTCTTGTAAACGGCGCCGAGGCTGCCGGTGAATTCGGGCGTGCGCTGCATGGTAACGTTGCGCAAGGTAGTGCCTGAAGCAATGACGAAGCTGAACGGGCAGGTCGAAGGGTCGGCGCAGCCGCTTCGCACGTAGACCGGCGCATTGTCGAAGTTCTTGTAGCGTGCATGCGTCCACGACGCCCCCGCATTGAGCTCGAGACCTTCGACCAGGCGCAAGCGGACCGATCCCTCCAGTCCGTAAATCTCGGAACTGGCCGCGTTAGTGATGTTCGCGCGGCCGTCAGCGAGATAGCTAGATACCTGAAGGTTCTTGTAGTCGTAGTAGAATCCCGCAGTCTCGAGCGTCAGGACGCGATTGCCGAACTTCGCGCCGACTTCGTAGGCGTTGACGTTTTCAGGTTTGATCTGGTTGCAGGAAAATGCCGGCGGGTTCTGGCAAGAGCCGCCGACGTCGATGACCGCTGCCTTGTAGCCCTGAGTGTAGGATGCATAGATGCTGGATTGCTCGGTCGGCTTGTAGCGGATGACCAGACGCGGCGTCAGCTTTTTGGCCTTGATCGAGGGCACCGGGTTCTTGGTCGTCCCGACATCGTAATAGGCATCGGAGACAGCGTCGTGCGCATAGCGCGCGCCCGCCGTCACAAAGAGCTTTGGCGAAAGCTCGTAGGTCGCGTCGGCGAAGGCGGCATAACTCTTCGTCGTCGTGCTCGATCCGCCGAGGCGGGTCGGTCCATCGGGATCACGGAACGCGCCAGCGGTGTCGGCATAGGTCTGGAAGGTATCCTTATTGCTGAAATAGAACAAGCCGGCCGTCCACTGCAGCGCTCCGCCCGGTTTGGAGTTCAGCAGAATTTCCTGGCTGAACGTCTTGTCGTTCACCGGAATGCCGATCTGGAACAACGGCACCGCCGATACGTCGAGATCCTGCGACTGGTTCACTTTTTCGGTGCGATATTGCGTGTACGATGTGAAATCGGCGAGCCCGAGGTCGAGCTTTAGCGTGCCTTGGAATGTGTCGGACTTGGAACGGAAAATGCCCGGCTGGTCCTTTGCCACTAGATCCGGATCGGTCGTGAAAGTGCCCGGCGGCGCGAAGAACGGCGCCCCTATGCCCAGCACCGGATCGACATAGGCATTCGAACTGACCGGTCGCGGATCATCGAGCTTCACCCGCATGTAGCGCAGGACTAAGGAACCGCGCTCGCCCACGTTCACTTTCAGGCCAGCGCGAAGCGAATAACTGTCGTATTGACCGGCGTGGCCGTCGCCGTTGGCGATGTTGGTCAGGAAGCCTTCGCCGTACCGATACATACCCTCGAGATCGACGGCCACGCCCGGCGCTATGCCGCCCGTGACGTAGCCTTGCGAAAGTAGGTCATTGAACCGCCCGAAAGATGCTTTGAACTTTCCGCCAGGTTCCTCGCTGGGCTCGGCAGTTTGGATAAGGATCGCGCCGCCCGTTGTGTTGCGCCCGAAGAGAGTGCCTTGCGGCCCCTTGAGAACCTGAACACTCTGTACGTTCATCAATTGGCTGTTTGAGGCGAGCGGGTTGGGCGAATAGAATCCGTCGACATAGATGCCGACATTTGCGCCGCCTCCCGAGGTCACCACGGACGTGCCGATCCCGCGAATGGTCGGCTGCGTGAAGCCGGCCGCGCTGTCGAAGCGCAAGGACGGTGTGACCTTGGCAATGTCCACCAGATCGCGTGCGTTGGCGGTGGCAAGCTGATCGGCGCCGAGTGTGGTGACCGTGATCGGCACATCGACTGACCGTTCGGCACGACGCTGGGCGGTGACGACGATCTCCCCATTTCCGGACGAATCCTCCTCGACTTGCGCGAACGCAGTGTCTGGGACAATCAGAAGTGAGATTGCGAGTACGGCCATGGACGCGCCGTTGGTGCCGCGCAGGTTCATAAGTCTCTCCCTGAATTCATGCGCAAGCCATGCGCATCCGACCGTGGCATCCACACCGTTTGGCGGCGATTCCCAGCTCGTTCGTCAAATTGTTAGCGAGGCGGATTTGGAAGTCAACGGCAGTGATTGACCGCAATGGTCGGCCTCGCTACCAACATGACGAACAAAGCGGGAGAGAGCAATGAGCAATGAGTCGAGACGCCTCGAAGGCAAAGTCGCGATCGTCACGGGGGCAGGGCAGGGGATCGGCGAAGCGATCGCTGTCGGCTATGCGGCAGCCGGCGCCAAAGTGCTCATCACCGGTCGCACCCAGAGCAAGCTCGATGACGTCGTCAGCAAGATCGAGGCGGCCAGCGGTACGGCTATCGGCATGGAGGCCTTGGCAGGAAACAGGGAGCATGCGGCGCTCACAGTCGACCGGGCGATCTCAGAATGGGGACGGGTCGATGTGCTGGTGAACAATGCCCACACGTTCACCGACTTCCTGCCAATCGAAGATCCGAAGATGGAGGAAAACTGCAACACCGACATTCAGTCGGCCTTCTTCGGCTCGTTGCAGCTGATGCAGCTGTGCCATCCCCACATGGCCGCACAGGGCGGCGGCTCCATCATCAATATGGGCACCGGTTTTTCCATCCGGTGCGAGCCCGGGTTCCTGGCGTACGCGGCCACCAAGGAAGCCATCCGCGTGCTGACGAAGACGGCGGCGAAGGAGTGGGGCAAGCACAAGATTCGGGTGAACACCATCCTGCCTTCGGCGCTGACACCTAAATCCATCTGGTATCTGGAAGACAGCGGCACTTATGATCAGGAGTTGGCCAAGGTTGCCATGGGCCGCTTTGGCGAGCCCAAGGACATCGCGCCCACGGCCGTGTTCCTCGCGAGCGACGATTCCGACTTCGTGACCGGTCAGACGATCGGTGTCGAAGGCGGGACGACGATGCTGTGATGGCGATGGAGAGCGTGATCCGCACCGCCATCGTCACCGGAGGCGCGTCCGGGATGGGCAGGGCGACGTCCCTGCGCTTTGCGCGTGACGGACACGCCGTCGGTGTCCTCGACATTGATGGGAAAGGTGCCGCCGAGGTTGCCGATGAGATCAATGCGGCGGGCGGAAAGGCAATCGCATTGACGGCGGACCTGGGCGAACGGGGCCAGATCGAAGCCGCCGTTGCCCTTACGCGCGAGGCTTTAGGCCCGGTCACTATCGTCGTGAACAATGCCGCGGTCGAAAGTTTCGCCCCCGTCGCCGAGGTCACCGATGCCGACTGGGACCAGCTCATGGCAGTCAACCTGAAAGGCGCCTTCGTCCTGATCCAGACCGTGCTTGACGATATGGTCGCTGCCGGCTGGGGCCGTGTGATCAACGTATCAGCCTTCGGCGCCCAGATCGGCGCGCCGAATATGGCTTTGTACACGGCCAGCAAGGGCGGCGTAATCGCGATGACGCGCTCGATGGCGGTCGAGCTTGGTCGCCAAGGGATCACAGTGAACTCGGTGTCGCCCGGCTTCATCGACACGCCGATGGCGCGCCGCGCGATCGACGGGGACCTCTTCCCTGTGCCTTATGAGCAGATCATCGCAAGTTATCCCATTCCTCGCCTCGGTAAACCCGAGGAGATCGCCGCAGCCTGCGCGTTCTTTGCTTCGGAAGACGCCGGCTACGTCACTGGGCAACTTCTGGGCGTCAACGGCGGCACCGCATTCTGACAAAATCTTCGGGAGAGAGACATGCAGAAGTTCGTCAATCACGTCGACCACGTCGCTTGGCTGTCGCGGCCGGAGAACCTCGATGCCAACGTAGCGCATCTCGAACAGCTCACCGGCGCCACCCTGGTCCGCTTCGATCGGCTCGACATGGGTTTTTCGATGTGCATTTCCTGGGAAGCCGGGCTGGAAATCGTCGCACCGATGGTCGAGCGCACCGATTTCAACCAATGGCTGTGGAGCCAACTGGAAACGAAGGGCGAGGGAGTCACCTCTGTAGTCTTTGGGGTGAAGGATCTCGACGCGCACAAGGCGAGGCTCGAGAAACTGGGCATCCCCGTAGGTCCGTTGATGGACGATCATCCCGACTCGCCCTGGCACGACAAGCTCGTGCTCTTGGAGCGTACGGTCGGTGAGGTGATGAACACCAATTTCATTCTTGGCGACATCGACTATGCCGACGGTGTCATTCCTTTCGGCGACGCCGCGCGCGACGTCTGACCGAAAGGGGTTGTAAGCACATGGCTATCGCCGACGTTTCTAACAAATCGCTCGCCAATCTTATTTCCCTGCAGGGCCGCAATGCCGTCGTGACCGGCGGCGCGCAAGGGCTCGGCAAAGCCATGGCCCGGCGTCTCGCCGAAGCCGGTGCATCCGTGCTGATCGGCGACCTTAATACCGAACGGGCCGAAGCAGCGGCAGCTGAGCTTGGCGAGCGCTACGCCGCCAAGGTCATCGCAACCCGTCTCGACGTCACTGACAACACTTCGATCGGTGCCGCCGGCGAACTCGCGCAGAAGAAGCTGGGCGGCATAGACATCTGGGTGAACAACGCCGGGCTTTATCCCAATGTCGGACTGCTCGATATGACCGACGAGGCCTGGGATCAGGTCATGTCGGTCAACCTGCGCGGGGTCTTCGCCTCTTGCCGCGAGGCCGCACGGCGCATGATCGAAATGGGCCGAGGCGGCGTGTTGATTAACGTGGTATCGACCGCAGGCTTCAAAGGCGTCGCACCGGGCGTGGCGGCCTATGTCGCGTCGAAGCACGGGGTTCGCGGGCTCGTTCGCCAACTGGCGATCGAGCTTGCGCCACACGATATCCGCGTACTCGGCGTCGCGCCGACCTTTTGCGAAACCGAAGGCAACGCGGCGGCGCTCGCCGCGCTGCCCGAACGTGTCCGCGACGAGATTTCCGCCACGCTTACATCGAGGCTCGGCCGGGTCGGCGTTCCCGACGACATTGCGCGCGTCGTTCTCTTTGCCGCTTCCGACATGGCGGCTTTCATGACCGGCAGCACCTTGCTTGCCGACGCTGGCGAGGTTGCCTGATCCATGACCGACTTTTCTCAGACCGACATCTACACCGATGTCTCGCTGGTCGATGATCCCTGGCCCTATTTCGAGTACCTGCGCGAGCAGGGACCAATCACGCCCTTGCCATATCGCAAGGTCCTGGCCGTCACCGGGTTCGAAGAGGCGCTTGCCATCTATGCGGATACGACAAACTTCTCGTCGGTGAACGCGGTGACGGGGCCGATCCCCGACCTGCCATTTACCGCCGAGGGGGACGACATCGCAGGGCTTGTCGCCGAACATCGCCCGCAAATTCCCTTTGGCATGGAAATCGCCGGGCTCGACGCGCCGCTGCACGGGCCGATGCGATCGCTGTTGATGCCGTTGTTCACGCCCGGACGACTGAAGGAAATGTCCGCCGGTTTTCGCCAGGTGGCGGAAGACCTGATCGCCCAGTTCGCTGCCAGCGGCGAAGTGGAATTTATCGCTGATTACGCCAACCCGCTGGCGACACTGATCATCACCGAACTGCTGGGTATCCCGCATGAAGACCGCCCGATCTTTCTCAAAGCCTTCTCTATGGGAACCCCGGCAGAAATAGGCGCATCGGCAGACCAGATCGCCTCCAACCCATTGATCGAGATGGGCATGCGGATTGCCGGCTACATCGCCGCCCGCCGCGCCGAGCCGGGCGACGATCTGCTCACTCAACTCGCGCTCGCCCGCTTTCCCGACGGCTCGGAGCCATCGCTCGAACAAGCCGCGAGAGTCGCTTGCTTCCTGTTCGGTGCAGGACAGGACACGACGGTCAAGCTACTAGGCAATTCATTGCGCCTTCTCGCTGATCGGCCGGACCTGCAGGATCAGCTACGCGAGGCCCCTTCCCGTATCCCCGATTTCGTTGAGGAAATGCTGCGTTTCGAAGGTTCGATCCGGGCCAGCCACCGGCTTTGCCAGCATACGACGGAAATTTGCGGCTATCGCATCGAAGCGGGCACGACGGTCTGGATCGCGAACCTGGCAGTGAACCGCGACCCCCGGCGTTTCCCCGATCCGGCCACATTCGATATGAACCGGCCGCGCCTCAAGGAGCACCTTGCCTTCGGCCGTGGTAGCCACACTTGCGCGGGAGCGCCGCTGGCGCGGGCGGAGACGCGCCTGAGCCTGGAGCTCCTGCTGAGCCGCTTCGGAAGCATCCGCGTCGATGATGATTACCATGGCCCCGCGGGGGCGCGCGTTTTCCACTATGAGAACAGCTACGTTCTGCGCGGGCTTGCCGAGCTTCACCTGCGCTTCACAAGCGCGGCCTAGGCCGGTGTGAACTCGATGTGCAGCTCGGCCAGGCTGCGGAAGGTGTAGGTCGGTTCGAAGCGATAGCGGCGCGTTTCGGGCGGACCGTGGCGCGCTTCGGAAATCCGGATGTCCGTCACTCGAGCAAGGAGGTGCTCGATGGCGATGCGTGATTCCATCCGGCCCAGGGGTGCGCCCAGACAACCGTGGGCTCCGCGGCCGAACCCCATGTGGTCTCGCACGTGCGGCCGGTCGATGTCGAATTTTTCGGGATGTTCGAAATGTGCGGGATCGTTGCTGGCAGCGTTGTAGCACACGGTGAGGATTGTGCCGGCCTGCACCTCGACGCCGCCAACCCAGGTATCTGCCAGGGCAAGGCGATAGGCGACCTTCACCGGGGCGTCGTAGCGCAGGACTTCCTCAATGAAATCGGGTATGCGCCCGGGTTCGTCATGTAGCCGCTGCTGCAGCTGCGGGTCTTCGCCAAGGATCAGGATGGCCATGGCGATGAGGCGCGAGGTCGTTTCCTGTCCCGCGCCGAACAGGAAACGGGCGAGGCCCGACACCACGTCGAACGCGGGCCGCGAACCATCCTTGAACGTCGCGTGCACCAGGTCTGACATGAGATCGCCACGCGGGGTCTTCAGCCGGTCCTGAAGGTACTCGTCGAAGCGCGGCTTCATGAAGACCAGCGGGTCGGACCCAATCTTGTGGACCGCATCGCCGTCGACCTGGCTGGGCGGTGCACCGATCAGCTCGAGGAGCTCGGCCCGGTCGCCTTCGGGAATGCCCATCAGGTCGGATATGGCATAGATCGTGGTAGCGTGCGCGTATTCCGGCACAACGGCGCATCGCCCGGTACCGACGAAGCCGTCGATCAGGCGGTCCGCCAAGGTGTGCAGGTATGCCTCGTTCTGCTTGAGCCGCTTGTACGTCAGCAGCCCCCCCATCAACATGCGCAGCTCCTGATGCCGCTTGCCGTCCATGCAGACGAGATGGTCGGACCACGGCATCGCGCGGCGGTGGGCTTCGACCTGGTCGCGAATATCGCTGCCTTCCGGTGAAAACGGCAGGCCGGGGATCGGCCCGACGACCGAGCAGGCGTTCGAGAAGACACCGGTCTTGTCATTGAGGATTTCAAGCGCCTCATCGAAACCCGTGACCATCATCGTATTCTGATATCCCTCGCGCAGGATCGGTCCCTGCGACCGCATGAGATCGAAGTAGCTGCGCGAATCGGCGATCACGCCGGGGTCGCTGAAGAAGTCAGGCGCTGAAAACGTCATAAATCCCCTCTCGCCCTACGCGGCATCAAAGCGCGTATTGCAGATGTGCTCGTCATTATGTTAGCAGCACGGCAACGCGGTTGTAAATCCAATCGGCGCCGAGGGAGAGCGTATGGAGAATCTGGTGGTAGGCACCTTCGAGAAGGTCGCATCCGGAATCTATATCGAGGGCCTGGCGGTCGACCACGAAAGTGGCACGGTCTGGTACAGCGATGTCATCGCCGGCGGGGTCCACGGCACGAAGCCCGATGGAACCCGGGTCGGCTCCTTCAATCCGAGCCGGATGTGGACCGGCGGCGTTATGCTCAACCACGACGGCGCCGTGCTTTCCACCGGCGAAGGCGGCATCATGTGGAATCATCCGGAAACGGGCCGGTCGGGCTGGCTGCTCGACATGCTGGATGGCCAGCCCATCAACGGCATCAACGAGATGATCCCCGACGGTACGGGCGGCATCTTCTTCGGCACCAACGATATCGAAATGGTCATAATGGGCCAACCGACCCGGCCGACCGAGATATGGCGGCTGACCGCCGACCGGCAGTCTATCAAGCTCGCCGATGGCATCGGGTTTACCAATGGCCTGGCCTACGACGCGGAGCGCCGCCGTTTCTATTGCAACGACACCTTCCACCGAACCTGGGCGTTCGACGTCGCCGATGATCTGACGCTCAGCAACCGGCGCTCCTTCCTCGAGAAGGAAGACGTCGACGGGCTGGCTCTCGACGCGCAAGGCAATGTCTGGATCACGGGATTCCGATCCAACTACCTCACGCTCGTCTCCCCCGACGGTACGCTGCTCGACCGTTACGAAACGCCCGCCGGCTCGATCACGCAAATTCGCTTTGGCGGGGCGGACATGTGCGACCTCTTTTTCAACTCGGTGCCCGCCGACGGGGGAGACACGTTGAAGGAGGGGGGCGAGATCACCGCGCAGAATTCTTTCCTGTTCCGTGGCCGCTCTGCCGTGCCAGGACTGCCCATCGTGCCTGCGCGCTTCGATCTCGCCTGAAAGGATTACCGATGCCCGAGCATGCACCCGTCGTCCTCGTCACCAGAGGCAGCCGCGGCGCGGGAAGAGGCATCGCCATCGCGCTCGACGCCACGGTGCATGTTCCCAGCCGCTCGACCGCGCAGCGCGATCATCCGCTGCCTGGCACGATCTTCGAAACGGCCGACGCAGTCAAGGAGTCCGGCGGGAAGGGCATTGCCGTCGCCTGCGACCACAGTCATAAGGGCCAGGTAGAGGCGCTCTTCGCGCAGGTCGAGGCCGAGCAAGGCCGGCTCGATGTCCTCGTGAACAACGCCGCTTCGGTCTACGACGAACTGACTCAGCCGGGAAGTTCTGGGAAAAGCCCCTGAAGCTCGCCGATATGATCGACGTCGGCATTCGCAGCAGCTACGTGGCCTCCTGGTACGCTGCGCCGATCCTTACGAGGCAGGACAAGGCCTTGATCGTCTCACATCGGCCTCGCTTGTTTCAGCGTGCGCCGGTCGGCTGGGAGCGGTGGGCGTATAGGGCTCGCTCCATTTACTGCGCGCCGGTCGCTTTTGGGCGCTGAAGCCCTGCTTGACCGGGGTGGGGTAAACGACCCGATCAATATGACTTAGGAGGGGTTTTACACCGGAATGCACTTGGACATCGCGAAGTATTTCTCGATCCGAAGGGCGCTTTCTGAATTGCGCAAGTGTCCCTTATAAGGGAATTCGAGCGGCCTCCACCTGGCAGATGCGTTGTCGCCTGTTGGTGGATGCCCAGGGATACGCGCGCCGGTCAGCGGCGCAAGGTCCAGATCCCTTGGAGAACGCCATGGCGACAGGGCGCGTTTGCGCGCGTGAGGCGCAGTTC
Organism: Novosphingobium sp. AP12; assembly: GCF_000281975.1. Classification (GTDB taxonomy): domain Bacteria; phylum Pseudomonadota; class Alphaproteobacteria; order Sphingomonadales; family Sphingomonadaceae; genus Novosphingobium. The sequence goes on from NZ_AKKE01000013.1 coordinate 21,262, forward strand.
AAGAATGATCACCTTCCTTGGACAGGGGGTATCGTTCAATCGGGCGCCTCACGGTGCCGTCCGGGCGGGATGCCCAAGTTGGCTGCCTGGCAAGTGTCCACTGCGAAGCGGTTCATGCTTGGCAGAATCTCCCACCGTCTATCGATCGGGGAGGTGGCATCGGCCTTGGGGCTGTCTAATAGCTACTTCGTTCGAGCTTTCAGCAATACGGTGGGCGTTGCGCCATATTGTTGGCTTTTAGAACAGCGGATTAACGAAGCGCGCCAGCTCCTGAGCCATACCACCATACCCATTGCTCAAATCGCGCTCGAGTGTGGCTTCACCGACCAGAGCCATTTTACCAATGCTTTCAACCGGAGGGTCGGCACGACCCCGTCGAAATGGAGGAAGGAGGAGGCCAGCATCCGCTTGTATCTTTCCTGGTATCATCGGGGCTCCTAGCCTCCTCTGCGGGCGTGGGCTGGGCATCGATCAGCAGACCGGATAGGCTGCCTTAAAGCGACCAATTCATCGGAAACATGAAGGGCGATAGCTTTGCTGCAACGAGATATGACGTGGCGTTACCACTGCCTCTTGCAATCATCACAATGGTATATCGTGTTGATCGGCAATGGCCACGGGCATAACGGATTATATAGCAAGTCGTCGAGGACGGGGGAGCGTCTCGTATCTGCGCGATGGGCGTATGAATGACGAACGGTGTTGGAGGAGAACAGCCTCCAGCGTGAAGCGATCAAAGTTTCAGCATAAACTATCAACGATTACTTCGATTCGTGCGCTTTTGGGAAGCTTCGAATCCGATTATGTGCTGCTGTTGCAGCGGCTTTCGGGGCGGCTTGGTTCGAGAGAAGCCGCAGTGGAGGCGCTGCACGATACGTACATCAAGCTGCGATCCCGGCCAGAGATAGGGCAGGTGAAAAATCCGCGTGCCTACCTCTACCGCATGGCGATGAACCTGGCAAAAAACAGAAGGCGTAACGAAGCCAGGATCGTGCCTTTCGCGATCGCGGCATTCCTTGATCTCCCGGATACGGCTCCCAGCCAGGATCGCGCGATAGGGGCGGAACAGGCCATAAAACTTGCCGTTGCGGCGCTCCGTTCGCAGTCAATCAAGAGGCAGGAGATTTTTCTGGCGAAATGGCGCGACGACAAATCTCAAGCGGAGATTGCCGCGGACTTCGGGATGCACAAACGCTCGGTGCAAAAGGAACTCGCAAAGGCAGAAGCATTCGTCCGAGCAACCCTGCGAAGCACTATGGCCTTGTAAAGAGGGGCCGGGTCTTTCCCGGCCTCCGTCGGTCAGGTGTTCAGCATATCCTTGACGGCCTTGGCAGGGGTGAATGCCGGCTTCTTCGAGGCGCCAATCTGAATGGTCGCACCGGTCGAAGGGTTGCGGCCCTCGCGTGCTGGAGTGTCCTTCACCTTGAATTTGCCAAACCCATTGAGCGAGACTTCTCCGCCATCCGCCGCCGCCTGGGCAATCGCGGCAAAGACTCCGCCTACTGCTTTGCGGGCTTCCGCTTTCGTCATGCCATGGTCGGCTGCCAGCTTCTCCGCTAGATCGCTACTGTTCATTGCAAATCTCCTGCTCCATTTGTTCCTCGTTCAGGGCGTCTTGGCTATCGACGCTCGCGGAGGCGCAAGATGACTTGGAGCGGTCATGAGCAAAGCACCGCGCTCGTTGGGGTCATGCGGAGCGGCCTTTTGCGGGCTCATCGCCCGCGCCATGGACGAGCGTGGCCGAAACTGCTGTACTTTGGCGCCGATGCTCGGTTTCTGGTGCGCCCTGGGGCCGCCTTAGGTATGCGCGAGCGCCCAGGGGGCGTCCTCATAGGCAGAAAGGGCAGTGCCAAGGTCATCGGGGCTTGCGACGATCGTCCGGGCAAGGTCGGCACCGTCGTACATGGCGCGGTTGGCGCCAACACCGGCGAACGGCGACATGAGATTAGCCACTTCCTCAACGAGGGGCACTCCGTCTCGTCGGGGCCATTGGATGTAGTAGACAGTAAGTGCATAGATCGGTCGGAGGGGTGGTTCGGCGATGCTACCCGTGATGAGGTCGGTAAGGTGAGGAGCCCAGCCTGCGAACCGTTTCGCGATTTCAGCGAGGCCGGCGGAGTAGACTGCTGCTCGAAATGACGCCGGCTGGGCAGGCCGGTCAAAGGATCCGACTGGGCCAGCCCCCGCAGCCTGGCGGCAATTCGCAGTTCGGCCGTGACATCGGTGAACAGCCAGATGCGGCCATTCTGTCCGTTATGTCGGTACCAAAGCCATGCGACAGGATCGCCGCCGTCTGGCCGGTACCACTGCGTCGGCCATGCAATTTAGCGAAACAGCTCACGCATTTTCCATCGGAAGTTAGCCTTCGCGGAAACCCATAGGCCAGATAGGGTTAAAGCTTCAACTGCGATTGCGCATGTTCCGGCATTAGGAGCGCAAGAGCCTTTGAATTTGGCGTTTCGCGATGCCAACTATCGACTTTATCCGTGTCTGGCTCATTCCGTTAAGCGATCTGAATGTTTGATGCAGCAACCGGACGAGCCCTAGCTGCTGAGGACTGGGATAGTACATTGCCAGAACGAACGTCGACCATCAGCTTGAAGTGGGCGTTTGGGACCTTTTGCGCTTGATCTGACTTCTTAACACAGCGATGTGAGTATCGCGTCTATCCAGGCCAGTAACCTTCCCCGCGAGCAAACGAGAGAACCTGCCGATGGCTGAATCCGAAAATCAAACCGATGTTGCCGCGCTGACCGTGCAATTGCTGAGCGCCTATCTGGCCAACAATACGGTTGCGTCGGAGGATCTGGCGGGGCTCATCCGCACAACGCGCGCGGCACTGGTCGAAGATACCGCGCCCGTCGCGGCCGAACCCGAGGCGCCGACGTACACTCCGGCTGTGTCAGTGCGTAAGAGCCTGGCTTCCCCGGATCACATCATCAGCATGCTCGACGGAAAGCCCTACAAGACGTTGAAGCGGCATCTGTCCGCGAATGGGCT
>NZ_AKKE01000014.1 GCF_000281975.1 Novosphingobium sp. AP12
ACCACCCCGCAAGGCATAAGCCTCGCGGGGACGCTGGCGTTCGGCTTCACCGCCGAAGGTGGCCCGATGCCGATTCCAGCAGGATATGAATCACGTGCCACATCCGTCCGCAGACGCCCAGTGGCCATCGCATCGAGTTCGGCAGCCGCGCGCGTAGCGCATGCGATGAAGCCGGGCTCCCTCGCAGAGCAGCCCGGCTTTCGCGTCCCTAGAACCTGTACTTTGCCGTGGCGAGCACAGTACGCGGATTGGCCATCGGTCCGACGCAGGCGGAGCCGGCGTCGCGCCATCGGCGCAAGAGCAACAGCTCCTGTGCTGCCGCTACCCAATCAGCGGTGGAGCCTCAACTTCGTCCGCCTATCTCGTTGCCTGCGCCGAGGGTTGCCAGCACGGGAGCTTTGGTGACGACTTCTGCGCCCGGACCGATCGCGACCTACAGGTAGTGGGACCAAAGCCTATCTTCAATCAAGGCCTGCTTGAGCACTTCGGCTTCGCCCGATCCGGGCACTACCGCGCATAGCGAACCTCCGACTCGTTCATGGAGCCTTCTGCGGATACTGGCCGCGGCCGCCGCGTCGTCTCGCGCTCTTTCCCTCAATCACCCGTTCGATTGCCGATAAAGCGAAGGAGACGCCTCATGCCTTAACGCACTTCAAGTCGATCGGACTTAGGATAGGTGAGAGCAACTTTCGCCATGTCGTAAGCGATGCCATTTCCACCAGCATTGGACGTGGGCCATCGGCAGTCATGACCCGTCCCAGAAAACGGCCAGCCTCGAAATCCAACGGAAAACAATTACTCCGAGAAAAATCTGCCGGCATCCATAAACTAAAACTCGACAGCGGCGTGTGATAGCGATAACACGCCGCTTGTCTATCCGTTAATCGTGATCGGGACTCAAGTTTCGACGCGCTGACGTTCAGGAGAGGGTTTCCAATGAACTTCCGAGTCAAGAGCCGCATTCTGCTTGCTTCCACCGCCATCGGGCTATCCTTCGTGCAACCGGTTTTTGCGCAGGATGCGGGGATCCCGGCGTCCGATGGCGCTTCCCAGGACGATGAAACTGCGCCCGCCGCTGACATCGTTGTCACGGGTGTGCGCGCAAGTCTTCAGTCGGCGCAGTCGATCAAGCAGAACTCGCCGCAGATTGTCGATTCGATCGTCGCGGAAGACATCGGCAAGCTGCCTGATCGTAACATCGCCGAAGCTTTGCAGCGCATTCCCGGCATTCAGGTGCAGCGCACCTATGGTGAAGGAAGCTCGGTCGCTATCCGCGGGCTGACCCAGGTCCGCACCGAGCTCAATGGCCGTGACATCTTTACGGCCAGCGGTACCAACCAGCTGAGCCTGGAGGACATTCCCTCCGAGTTGCTCGGCGGGATCGACGTCTACAAAAATCCTTCGGCCGACCTTACCGAAGACCAGCTGAGCGGTACGATCAATTTCCGCACCCGCAAGCCGTTCGACTTCAAGGGGCTGAAGGTCGCGGGTTCAGTCACCAACAGCTACTTCGAACTAGCGGGCAAGAGCCGGCCCTCGGCCTCGCTGCTTTTGTCCGACCGTTGGGACACTGGGATCGGCGAAATCGGCATCCTCGCCAGCGTGTCGTTCCAGAAGACCACTTTCCGGCAGGACCGTACTTCTACCGAACCGTTCTACACGCTCGACGACTCCATCGGCTCGGACGGCAATCCCGTCAACGCGACCGACTACGCCACCGCGCAGGCGCTTGGCCGGGTCGGTCAGGTCACGACGCTGCCTCACGGTGCCGGCATCGGCAAGGTCTACGGCGACCGCCGCCGCCTCGGCACCGACGTATCGGTTCAGTGGCGCCCGACTGACACGCTCGAACTGACGGCGGAAGTGTTCCGCAACGACTACAAGTTCGGTTTCTACGACTACATCTTCTTCGCATCGGCTGGCGCCGATTCCATCGCGCCGACGCCGGGTGCGCCCTTCACGTACGGGGCGAACGGCGACTTCGAGAGCGGGACGTTCTCCAACGTGCCGATCGGCGACTACACAAGCTTCGGCAGCCGCCATTCGCGCACCACGGACTATTCGCTCAATGCCAAGTGGCACCCGACGGATCGACTGACCGTCACGGGTGACCTGCAACATGTGAAGTCGACGTCGAAGGCGTTCCGTTCGATCGTCGGCCTGAGCGGGACGGTCGATACATTCTACGAGAACATCGGCGGCCGCAGCACCCCTGAAATCGCGATCACGACGCCCAATGGCCTGACCGATCCGGCGCTTTACACTTCTGGCTTCTATCTCGACAACCTGAACGAGTCCGTCGGCAAGGACACGACCGCGCGGATCGATGCGGAATATGCTTTCGACGGGGGCTTCCTGAAGTCCGTCAAGGTGGGCGGGCGTTTCGCCAATCGCAAGAACAGCGCGATCGACACCGGTTACCGGTACACTGGGCTGGCCTCCATCCCCGATCTTGCAGTGGTAGATCAGAGCGATTTCTTCTACGGCAAGAGCGATACCTTCGGTGACTTCCTTGCCTTCCCGCTCGACACCATTCAGAACTACGACCGCACCCGTGAGGTGCTGGGCATCGACGGGACTCCGCAATACCTGCCGAGCGGCGCCAACAGCATCGGCCTGAAGACCTATGCGGGTTACGCTGCGGCGTTCTTCGGAACGCAGGGCGGCCTTCCGATCGACGGTAACATCGGCTTGCGCGTAGTGCATACGCAGCAGGACGTATCCGGGTTCTATCAGCAGACCTCGCTGGTCGACTTGCCCAACGGTACGCAAATCTCGGGGCCGACGGCGTTCAACCCGATCAGTGCAGGCCAGAACTACACCTCGTTCCTGCCGAGCATCAACGTCCGTCTCAAGCTGACCGACACGCTGCAGGTGCGCCTGGCAGCATCGAAGAACATCGCGCGTCCCAACTTCAACCAGCTGAACCCCAGCCTCACCATCATCCAGCCGGGCCGGGAGCAGGAAGACGAACTGCACAACGTCTCGGGCGGCAACCCTGAACTGAAGCCGATGAAGTCGAAGAACTTCGACGCTTCCATCGAATGGTACTTCTCGCGGACGGGTTCGGTATCGCTGGCCGGCTTCTACAAGCGCATCTCCAACTACATCCAGACCGGAATCGCCGACCGCGACATCACCTTCGATAACGGCCGCACGTTCACGTACAGCGTGACCTCGTACGACAACGTCGCCACCGCCAAAGTCAAGGGCTTCGAGGCTGCCTACCAGCAGTTCTTCGACTTCCTTCCGGGGCCGCTGAGTGGTCTCGGCATGCAGGCGAACTTCACGTACGTGGACTCGCAGGCGCCCAGCCCGGCGATCTCTGGGCCGTCGATCAGCGTGCCGCTCGAACTGCTGTCGAAGTATAACTACAACCTCGTCGGCATGTACGAGAAGGGGCCGTTCTCGCTGCGCGTGGCCTACAACTGGCGCAGCAAGTACGTCGAGACGACCTCTGGCAACGGTTCGGGCAACCTGCCGATCTTCAACAAGCCGTTTGGCCAGCTCGATGCCTCGATGACCTACAACGTGACCCCTAACTTCGCGTTCACCATCGATGCGGTCAACCTGACCAATACGATGCGTTCGACCTACTTCGGCCTGACCAGCCGTCCGCGTGAGCAGCTCTATGTCGATCGCCGCATCAGCGGTACGGCACGCATTACGTTCTAAGAACGCTCCTCCCGACCGTTCGCGGCGTCTCCCTCCGGGGCGGCGTCGCGAATGTCGTGGTGGGGAGTGGCAGAAGGGAGCAATGGATATGAAGGGCAAGGCGATGGCCAAGGGAATCGTGCGCAGGGGCGCGCTGGCACTGGGCCTCTCATGGGCGGCGCTTAGTGCGGGAGCGGCTCTGGCCGAACCGATGGCACTGCTCGACCGCAACGGCAGCCGCGTGGCGGTGGAGCCCTATGCCCCCAACATAGTGCGCGTGACGATCGCGCTCGACCCGGCGCTGGCAAGCGCGGCTCCCGGGCAGGGGCCGAACGCGAAGTCCGACGCCGCTGGTTGGTCGCACCGGGTCGACGCATCGGGCGACATCTTCGTGTCTTCGGCGCTGACGCTGACGGTCGATGCCAAGCCCTATCCGTCTGCGCCCACGATGATGGAGCGCTACTTTGCTCCGTCGCTGCCGCCGGTCAGCATCTCGGTCAAGGCGGCGGACGGAACTCTGCTGACGAAGATGACCGGCTGGGAAATGGCCCCCGTCACCGTCAACGGCGAGAAGACCTTCAAGATGGGAGCGTCCTTCGATTCGCCCGCCGACGAGCATTACTACGGCCTCGGGCAGAACCAGGAAGGCACCCTTGATCTCAAGGGTCGCCAGATCGACTGCGCCCACAACTACGACGCGCCCGCCGGCGAGACGGTCTGCGTGCCGTTCATGGTCACCAACAAGGGCTACGGCATCGTCTGGGACAACCCCGCACGCACCAACGTCTGGCCAGGCCTGCACGGCAGCACTCGCTTCCAGTCGCAGGTGGGTGAACGCGTTTCGTTCTTCGTCATCACCGGCAAGACCACAGACGAACTCTACGCCGGCTACGCGAAGCTGACGGGCGAGACGCCGCTGCCGCCCAAGGCCGCGTTCGGCCTGATCCAGAGCAAGGCGCGTTACGAAACGCAGAAGGAACTGCTCGACATCGCGCAGGGCTATCGCCAGCGCAATCTGCCAATCGACGTAATGGTGCTCGACTGGTTCTACTGGTCGCGCATGGGGCAGTTGGACATCGACCGGACCTATTTCCCTGATCCCAAGGCGATGAACGACCAGCTCAAGTCCATGGGCATGCGCTCGATCATTAGCGTATGGCCGCGTTTCGAGCGAGAATCGCGCTACTTCGACATGCTCGACACCAAGGGCTGGCTGCTGAAGGACAAGGACGGCAAGTCGGTGGACGGCCTGCCGGTCCGCTTCGACCGCGCAGGCGCGCTGATCGACAGCACCAATCCCGAAGCGCGCGAGTGGTTCTGGGGCAAACTGCGCGACAACATCGCGGCCGAGGGCTTCGACTGGTTCTGGCTCGACGAGACCGAGCCCGACCTGGTGCCGGACGGCTATTTCTATTCGATCGGCTCGGGCGACCGCTATCACAACCTCTTCCCGCTGGTGCATACGAGCGGCGTGGCGGACGGTTCGGCGCGGGACCGCCCGAACTTCCGCAACCTGATCCTGTCGCGCGCAGCCTATCTGGGTTCGCAGCGAACCGGCGGGCTGTTCTGGTCCTCGGACGTGCGTTCGACCTGGGATGCGCTCAAGCGTCAGGTTCCGACGGGCCTCGGCTTCACCGCATCGGGCCTCGCCTACTGGGGCAGCGACATCGGCGGCTGGCAATATCCGAGCGGCCCCAAGGCCGCGAACCCGATCTTGGTCGATCCGACGGGCGCGAAGGCGATGGCGCCGGATTACGCGGACTACCCCGAACTCTTCGTGCGCTGGTTCGAGTACAGCGTCTTCACGCCCACGCTGCGCATCCACGGGCAGCGCCCTGGCACCGCGCTGTGGGAATACGGCAAGGCGGCGGAGCCGATCCTCGCCGAGAACCTGCGCCTGCGTTATGCGCTGATTCCCTACCTCTACTCGCTGGGACGCGGGACGTATGAAACCGGCGCGCCGTTCATGCGCGCGTTGTTCATGGACTTCCCGAACGATCCCAAGGTGGCGACGATCGGCGACCAGTACATGCTGGGCAAGGCGTTCCTCGTCGCCCCGGTGACCGATCAGGGGCAGACGAAGAAGTCTGTCTACCTTCCCGCCGGCACCGCCTGGTACGATTACTGGACCAACCGCCGCTACGAAGGCGGGCAGACCATCGAGGCCGACGCCCCGATCGAGCGTATCCCGGTGTTCGTCCGGGCGGGCTCGATCGTACCGCTCGGCGCGCAGGTGCAGAGCACGGCGAGCAAGCAGGCGATCGAGAGCATCCGCGTCTATCCGGGCGCGAATGCGACGTTCACGCTTTATGACGACGACGGCACCACCAATGCCTACCGTGGAAGGGGCGGCCGCAAGGCCGAACTGGTCTGGGACGATGCCAGCGGCAAGCTCACCAGCCGGCAGCCGCTGTCAACGGGGCAGTCGCTGAACGGCCTCGTCAAGGTCATGGGCGGGCAATAGGCCCCTCGCGCGCAGCACTTCAGGGAGACACGACCAATGACCGGAATCAACCGCCGCCAGCTCGGCATGGGCTTTGGTGCGGCCGCCCTGGGCGCTGCGCTCGGTGGCCGCGGCGCCGCGGCGCAGATGCCCGCAGCCGGCGTCTCGACCGGCGGAGCAGCCGATGCATTGTCCTTCCCGGGCGACTTTCTTTGGGGCTGCGCCACTGCGGCCTATCAGATCGAGGGCGGGGTTAGGGAGGACGGTCGCGGCGAGACCAACTGGGACGTGTTCTCGCACACCCCCGGTAAGACCATCGACGGCGGCACCGGCGACGTCGCGTGCGACAGCTACCGCCGCTATGCCGATGATATCGCACTGCTCAAGGCGCTGGGCGCGAAGGCGTACCGCTTCTCGGTCGCATGGTCGCGCATCTTCCCAAGCGGCAGGGGCAAGCCGAACCAGAAGGGCCTCGACTACTACAACCGCCTGATCGACGGACTGCTGGCGGCCGGCATCGAGCCGCACATGACGCTGTTCCACTGGGACCTGCCGACCGGCCTGCAGGATGGCTGGCAGTCGCGCGACACCGCCTATGCCTTTGCCGAATACGCGGGCTACATGGCGGGCAAGGTGTCAGACCGCGTGAAGCACATCATGACGGTGAACGAACTGCGCTGCTTCACCGACCTGTCGTACATGACCGGCGGCAAGGCGCCGGGCCTCAAGCTGCCGATGGACCAGGTCAACCAGGTGCGCCACCACGGCGTGCTGGCCCATGGGCTCGGCGTGCAGGCCATCCGCGCGGCCGCGAAGGCGGGTACGCAGGTTGGCCTCGCGGACAACGCGACGATTTTCGTCCCCGCCATCGAGACGTCCGAGCACATCGAGGCGACCAAGAAGGCCATGCGCGAAGAGAACGCCATGTTCCTCACCGCGATCATGGAGGGCCGTTACACCGACAGCTACCTCGCCGCTCAGGGCAAGGATGCGCCCAAGGTGAAGGACGGCGACATGAAGGCGATCGGGAGCGCGCTCGATTTCGTCTCGCTCAACATCTACACGCCCAACTACGTGCGCGCCGCGGACACGTCCTCTGGCTATGAGATCCTGCCGCACCTGCCCAACTCCCCGCGCATGGCCTCGCCCTGGCTCTACGTCGGGCCCGAGGCGCTGTACTGGGGCGTGCGCACCGTCAGCGAGCTGTGGAAGCCGAAGAAGCTCTACATCTCCGAGAACGGCTGCTCGGCAGACGACCCGGTGGCGCAGGATGGCAAGGTCTACGACGCCGACCGCGTGATGTACCTGCGCAATTACCTGACGCATCTCCAGCGCGCGGCGCGCGAGGGCTATCCCATCGCGGGGTATTTCCTGTGGAGCCTGATGGACAATTTCGAGTGGGAAGACGGCTACACCAAGCTGTTCGGCATCCACCACGTCGACTTCAAGACCCAGAAGCGCACGCCTAAGCTGAGTGCTGATTGGTACCGCGAACTGATCCGCACCAACAGGCTGGTATGACGCGGTGAGCGGTCGAGCAAACTTGGGCAAGGCTGCGATCAGCCGGTAAAAGATGCTTGCCGGCGTGGCCGCGGTGGCAGCGGCTGTCGCCTCGCCTCCTTCGGCACCTGATCGGGCGCGGCCTGTGTCTGAAGCGAGGACTGGACATACTGCACGGATTTCACCTGATTTGAAGGAAGAGCATTGTGACCGAAAATGATTGCGCTAACATCAACGCTGCCGTCGTGGAGGCAAGACAATGCGACTGATCGGAATGGCGGCGACGGCGATGGCGGCAGCACTGGTATGCCCGGCTTTGGCAATCGCCTCCGAGGAAAAGCGGGAAATCGTCATCGACGTCGCCGCACCTACTGGCCCGGTTGACCGCTTTTTCGATCTATCTGTCGGCTCGGACTATCCTGGGACGCTTATCCGCCCGGACAGCCAGGCCCCGCTTAAGACCGCGTCTGACGAGCTCGGTTTCCGGTACATCCGCTTCCACGACGTTTTCCATGACGTGCTGGGCACCGTGCGAAAGGTCGACGGCCAGATCGTTTACGACTGGACGAAGCTTGACACGCTTTATGACGGCCTGCTCGCGAGGAACATCCGCCCCTTCGTCGAACTTGGCTGGACGCCTGCGGCCATGCGCACGTCCGAGCAGCAGCTCTTCTACTGGAAGGGCAATACCTCGCATCCCGATCCGGTCATGTGGCGCAACCTCGTCGATGCCTTCGTTCGTCACGTGCGCCAGCGCTACGGCGAAGAGGAAGTGCGCAGCTGGTACTTCGAGCTGTGGAACGAGCCAAACCTCGACGGGTTCTGGGAAAAGGCGGACCAGGGGGCGTACTTCGGACTTTACGGCGACACGATACGGACCATCAAGGCGATAGATCCGCAGCTGCGGGTCGGCGGCCCTGCGACCGCGGGGGCCGCTTGGGTGCCGCAGTTTCTCAAGTACGCAGCCGACAACAAGCTGCCAGTCGATTTCGTGGCCACGCATACCTACGGCGTAGACGGCGGCTTTCTTGACGAGCAGGGCAAGCAGGACACCAAGCTTTCGCCTTCGCCCGATGCGATCGTCGGCGACGTGCGCAAGGTACGCGGTGAAATCCAAGCCTCGGCTTTCCCTGGTATCCCTTTGTACTTCACCGAGTGGAGCACCAGCTACACCCCCCGCGACTTCGTGCACGACAGCTACATCAGCGCGCCATACATCCTCAGCAAACTGAAGGCGACGCAGGGATTGGCGCAGGGCATGAGCTACTGGGCCTATACCGACCTGTTCGAAGAACCAGGGCCGCCGCCCACCCCGTTCCACGGCGGCTTCGGCCTGATGAACCGCGAGGGTATCCGCAAGCCTGCATGGTTCGCTTACAAGTACCTCAACGCCATCAAAGGCCAGAGCCTTGCTACCGGTGACGGGCAGTCCATGGCGGCGATCGATGGGAAGGGGATATCTGCACTGGTCTGGGATTTCCAGCAGCCGGTGCAAAACCTCAGCAACAAGCCGTTCTACACTCGGCAGGTCCCCGCGACGGCGAGCAGGCCGGTGACCATCCGCTTCGAGCATGTCGCCAAGGGGAGCTATCGCTTGCAGGTCCGCAAGACCGGCTACCGGCTGAACGACCCGCTTTCGTCTTACATCGACATGGGCATGCCTGCCTCGCTAAGCGCAGGGCAGCTGGCCCAGCTCCAGCGCGAGACGGCGGACCGGCCGGAGCAGGAGAAGGTCGTGCGCGCGGGGAAGGATGGCACCGCCACGGTGGAGGTGCCCATGCGCAGCAACGACGTAGCGCTCGTCACGCTCGAGCCCGCGGCGAAATGACCATGCGGCAACGATCAACAACGAGGACCGTGTCTTGACCATATCGCGCCGTACGATGTTCCAGGGAGCTTTGGCCGGGGCGGCAGTGCCGTCACTTGCGAAGGCTTTGACGACCGGCAGGCCGAGCGCCGACCGGCCCCAGTGGGCCGCCGGTGCCGACGGTCGGCGCAAAGCGGATCTCGGAAACGGGCTCTATCGCAATCCAATCGTCGCCGGAGATCACCCGGATCCCACGATCCTGAAGGACGGTGACGCCTATTACATGACGTTCTCGTCGTTCGATTCCTACCCGGGACTCGTGATCTGGAGCTCGACCGACCTCGTCAACTGGGCGCCGGTCGGCCCGGCGCTGCACCGGAACCTCGGCACGATCTGGGCAGTGGATCTCGTCAAGCACGATGACCGCTACTTCATTTACATCCCCGCCGACCCCAAGGGCACCGGCTGGTCGATTTTCGTCATCTGGGCCGATGACATCGCTGGCCCGTGGAGCGAGCCAATCGACCTCAAGATATACGGCAGCATAGATCCTGGCCACGTCGTGGGCGAGGACGGCAAACGCTACCTCTTCACCAACGGCATCCGCAAGATCCGCCTGACCGACGATGGCCTTGCCACCGACGGCAAGCTGGAGCAGGCTTACGATCCCTGGCGTTACCCGGAAAACTGGGTGGTGGAGAATTTCGCGCCCGAGGGACCCAAGCTGCTGCGCAAGGACGGCTGGTTCTACCTGGTGACCGCGATCGGAGGTACTGCCGGGCCGGTGACCGGACACATGGTGATTGCGGCCCGCTCGCGCTCTGTACATGGGCCTTGGGAGCATTGCCCACACAATCCGCTCGTTCGCACCGTCAGCACCGGCGAGCCCTGGTGGTCGCGCGGGCACGCCACCCTGGTCGAGGGCCCCGCGGGCGACTGGTGGATGGTCTACCACGGCTACGAGAACGGCATGCGTACGCTCGGACGCCAGACCCTGCTGGAACCGATCGAGTGGACGTCGGACGGTTGGTTCCGGGCCAAGGGTGGCGATTTGTCGCTGCCGCTGCCTAAGCCGAAAGGCGGCAAGCCCAGTGCTTCCGCCCCCGCGCTGTCTGACGACTTCGCCAAGGACCGCATGGGCGTGCAATGGAGCTTCCATGCGCCCAAGAGCGGCCAGGCAGAGCGTGCGCGGTACGAAGGAGGCGGTCTCGTGATCGTTGGTAGCGGAACGTCGCCCGCCGATTCCTCACCGCTGACCTGCTTGGTCGGCGATCGCAGCTACGAGGCGGAAGTGTCGATCGACCTCAGCGGCGATGGAGAGGCGGGCGTTCTGCTGTTCTACAACCACAAGGCGTTCGTCGGCCTCGGCTTCACGCCCGAGAAGCTGAAGATCTACGAGTATTCCGAAGAACTGCCGTGGGCGGCGGTGGCGCACCAGACGCACACCGTGCGGCTGCGCGTCACCAATGACGAGAATGTCGTGACCTACCATTATTCCTATGACGAAGGCCGCACATGGCAGCGCCACGGCACTCGCATGGAAGTTTCGGGCATCCATCACAACGTTTTCGGCGGTTTCCTCAGCTTGCGCTTTGGCATCTACGCCGCTGGCACGAGCACGGCGAAGCTGCGCGACTTTAGGTATCAAGCTCTCACTGTTTGATCGTCCGCGCTGCGCAAGCGGCGGTCAAAGGCGCACCGTCTCCGATTCCTCCTCCTGAAGAGGCGGTGCGCCAACTCATCAAATCGCCGGCCGGTTTGCCGCGTCCGGAGGCAGGACGAACGACGTTCACGCGCAACGATAACGCGATGCCCGCATCCTTGCGCATGAGTGGGCGCAGCTAATCTATCAGCGCGTACACAAAGCAAAGTCTCGATGCGTCGCTCCGTTTGATTTGGCGTGTCACGGCGTTCCTCAGTCGATGTGAGCCGCATAGAGCGCGTGGTGAGTCAGCACGAACAGAGTCTTCCCCTCGGAGCCACCGAACACAAGCTGCAGCGGGCGTTCCGGAACATCGATCCGGCCGATTTCCCTGCCGTCCGGCGCGAAGACGAAGACCTGCCCATTGGCGACGTAGACACGCCCTTGCGCATCCCGCACCACGCCTTCGCCCCCGCGTTCGGCAAAGACCTTGAGGTTGGTGAGGGTACCGCCCAGCCCGACGACGCCGCTGTAAGTGCGGTTTTCCGAGCTATTGGTGACGAAGACCGTGTCGCCCGGCTTGCCTTGGACGAATCCGTAGGTGTCGAGCGAGTCCGAGAACCGCAGGCCGCGATGGTCAACCGGCCCTTGTGCGAAGACCCGCGAGGCGGGAAGCGCGACGCTGCCGTCGGGCGAGACGTATTGCTGCGTCTTGGGCACGGCCATGTCGCGCGCGAACATCTGCGCCAGCGTCGTGAATTCGTAGGTTTTCGTGTCCAGCTGGTCGCGGAATTCGCCGTTGTTCCACCAATTGACGGGCAGCACGGTGGCGGCCTGACCGGGAGAAACTGGAGTGGGCGCAATCACGGTGACCTGCGTGTCGGGTGCGCCGGGTTTCACGCTATAGACGGTGCCGTTGCGCCCGAACGAGGACAGCACCAGCAGGTCGCCCGAGGCGTCTACCGTCAGGTTCACCGGATCGAGCGCCGCGTCGCGGACGATCTCCAGCTTGCCGGCGTCCGACCAGCTCCAGATGCGCTGGAAGCGGCGGTCAATGAAGTAGAGCTTACCTGCCTTGTCCACTGCGGCGCCGCCGATCGAATCGAAACCATTGGCGACCTGCACGATCTTAGCGCTTTGGAAGGTCACGGCGGCGACCGGGGCGGGATCGGCGTGAACGTCGAGCACCGCGAATTCACGTTCGCGCACATCGATGCCGTGGGTCACATCGCGCACTGAGTTCTCATACGGAAACTTGGCCAGGCGCAGGAAGGTGGCGCAGCCGTTCTCGTCGCAAGTGCCCACGCCGCTCTCGGCGTTGACGTGCACGTTGCGGAACCGGATGTCGTGCGAATTGTAGAGCGTCACCGAACTGGGTGCGGCCTTGCGCGTGCGAGTGACGCGGTAGCCGTGAAAGTTAGCGACGAGGATGTTGCTGGAGTTGCGGATTTCCAGCGATACCGCGTCGCCGCTCTCGCCCGCTTCGCCCTCGGTCTGCGGAGCGAGCAGTTCCCAGTTGGAGACGCGGTTGAGGCTGATCTCGGTGCGGACGTGGTGCTCGACCGATGCCTGGATCAGGCGCCCGGGCGTCTGCGTGTCGGAGATCAGGATGCCGGGGTTGGCGAAAGTGCTGGGGCTCCAGACGTTGGCGAACGTGCCGCCGCCGCCCTGCGTGACCCACAGGCTGGCGTACTGGCCATCCCAGCGCTTCGCCGCGTCTGGGTCGGCGGTGGCGTTGTTGTTGTAGGGATCGATGCGGGTGCCGTCGAAGGCGTTGGTCCCGTGGCCGTTCTGGAACTTGACGTCGTTGACCATGGACTTCGCGCCCGCTTTCCAAAGCAGGCCGGTCGCGCGGGTGTTCACTCCGCCGGTGTCGAGGCCGATCCCTGCGACGATGGCGTCACCGCCGGTCGCGCTTTCGACCAGCGCCTTGGGCGCGCCGACGCCTTGCCACGCTGGAGTGCCGTCCGGCAGGACGATGCGGGCCAGGCTTGGGTGAAGGCCGATCAGCACGGTGTCGGGGCGCAGGCGCAGGGTGTCGCTGACGGTGTAGAAGCCGGCGGGGAAGTAGACGACGCGGTGGGTGTCGATCGCCTTCTGTATCGCGGCGGTATCGTCGGTCCGGTTATCCCCCTTCGCGCCGAGGCTGCGCACGCTGGCCCAGTCCGACACTCGCGGCAGGGCGCGGATCACGGGCGCGGACGGGGCGGGGAGGGCGGCGAGCGGCTCGGCGGCCATCACGGTCCTGTACTCGCCCATCTGGCCCAAGGCAGGGAGCGTCAGGCCGTGGGTGAAGGAAGCGACGGCGTATTTCGCGCCCTTTCCCGCCACCGTACGGCCGCTCTCGCGCAAGCGCGCGAAGACGGGGGTATTGGACGCAACGGCATTCTGGAAGCCGATCTGTGTATAGACGTTCTTCTCGTTCGAGATGATTACGCCCGCCTTCGAGACGTTCTCGAACCGCACGTCCTGCCCCCACAACCAGTCGCCGTAGCCCTTATCGATTTCGATACCCACGGGCGTGTCGCGGATCGTCACGTTGAGCAGGGTCATGCCCGCTTCATGTTCCCGGATGGCGGCGTCACGCTGGCCCTCGAAGGTGGCGTCGACCAGGGCGAAGGGCCATGCGGGAGACGTCTTTTCGGCCAAAATGCCGTAGCGACCGCCCTTGAAGTGCAGGTCCTCCGCCTCGTTGGCGACATGGTAGAGCCCTGCCAAGCCCGAGCCGATGTCGAAGTCCACGTGGCTGACGAAACTGTGCTGTGCGGAGTGGAAGCGGATCGCGGTGGCAGCGGGGTTGCCGTCCAGGATGCGGAAGTCGACGTTGCCGAGCGCGGAGTAGAACGTGCCGGGGTTGGCATCGGCCACGTTCTTGTTGAACGGCACGCTGCCGGGCGGCGGGAAGGCAATTTCCTTTGAGTCCTTGGCGTCGCGTTCACGCTCGGAGCCTGCGAAGACAAGCATGTGGCCGATTCCGCGCTGGAAACCGGGTGTCTTCGCGCCGAGCACGATGACCGGGCGCTTCTCGCCGATGCCGAAGATGCGCACCCCCGGCCACAGGAACAGGGTGCGGGTGATGCGGTAGGTGCCGGTGGGCAGGAAGACGATGCCGCCGCCGCTGCCCTTGTCGGCCGGGCCCGCCGCCGCCCTGTCGATCGCCTGCTGGATTGCGGCGGTATCGTCGGCGCGGCCGTCGCCCTTGCCGGTGACGGTGATCGCGGTGGGTTCGTCGGGTGCTGCGGTGTAGACGGAGGGCGAGGCCGAAAGCGGGGCTGCTGCGAGCAGGGCCAGGACCGCCGTGCAGGCTGCGAGGTGTCCGCGTGTCATGTGATGCTCTCCGAAAGGCAAAAAATGTCCCGGCCGCAAGGCTAGGACAGTCGTGAGGGATAGGATCGAAATAGGGTCAGAAAGTGAAACGGATACCGGCACGGTAGATGCGCCCGAGCGTGTCATAAAGCGCCGGATTGACGTCAAGCCCGGTGTTGGTCTGCGGCGAGGCCACGGGGTCCTTGTCGAACAGGTTGTCGACCTTGCCGTAGAGCTGAAGGTGCTCGCCAAATTTCAGGGTCGCGCCGATGTCGACGTAGAAGGCGCCCTTCATCTTGTTGTAATCGATCGTCGGGTGGTTGCCGGTCGATGCCGGGCAGTTCGTCTGGCACACCACGTACTGGTTACCGAAAGTGCCGTCGCTGAACCAGCGTTCCTGGACGGTCAGGCTGAAGCGGTCGCTGTCGTAGCTCTGCATGGCCAGCCACTTCCAGTCGGGCGTGGCGCCCGTGTTGTTGCCCGCCTGGTCGACGGGGTCGACGCCCGCGATGCCGGCGCTGACGATGAACTTCTGGATGTGCGTCGCCAGAGCACGGACGGTGAAGCTGCCGGGCAGGCCGAGCGGTTGCTGCCACTGGTAGCTGGCCTCGATATCGAACCCGCTGGTCTTCCAGGAGGCGAGGTTGAACGGCTGGACGTTGACGAAGTTGGTGCCTTGCGGGCCGTCCAGCTGGAAGCCGCCGCAGAACGCCTGGTTTCCGTCAAAGCAAAAGCGCACGATCTGGTCGGCGGACAGGGTCGACACGACGCCGTCCAGCTTGATGTGGTAGTAGTCGAACGACAGGCTGAGCCCGGGCAGCCACGACGGGCGCGACAGCACCACGCCCAGTTCGGTATTGCGCGCGACTTCGGGCTGGAGGGCGGGATTGCCGACCGTGTTCTGGAAGATCTGCACGGCCTGGTTGCTGAAAGGATCGTTGAAGTTCGGCACGGTGGTTACCGTCGGTGCGGCGAACAGTTCCGAGAGGTTGGGCGCGCGCACGTCGCGCGAGGTGACCGCGCGCAGGCGGACGCCGTCGAGCGGGGTGTCCCAGGTACCGCCGACCTTCCAGGTCCACACGGTGCCTGACGTGCTGTAGTGGGTGGCACGCGCCGCGCCGTTGAGGTTGGCGCGGCCGATCGTTTCGCTGTCGAGCAGCGGAAGGTCGACTTCGACGTACCCTTCGTAGACTTCGTACTTGCCGCGGCCGTTCTTGTAGTTGCCTGCCGCCCAGTTGCTACCCAGCGTTGAGTTGAGCAGCGGGTCGGCCGGATAGTCCTGGCTGTTGGGGCTAATGTCGGAGACGCCCGCGCCGTAGGGATCGGCATTCACACGGTAGAATTCGCGGCGATACTCACCACCGAACGCCACCGACACCGGACCCGCCCAGGAATCGAAGGGATTGCCCGAGAAGTTCACGCTGGCGACGTCCTGCGTCAGCTTGGTATGCTGGAACGGCCCGTTGTCGTGCGGGGCGATATAGGCCATGGCCGAGGCGGAAGGCGCGAAGTTGCCGAAGATGTTGATCGGCTGGCACCCGTTTGCGCGGGCCACCGGGTCGGCGCAGACGATCGAGCCATTCAGAGCTATGGCATTGGTTGCCGCCACGTAGCGGTTCTGCAGCACGATATCGCGGACGTTGATGTCCGAGATAGTGATGCCGTGCTCGTAATAGGCGTCGTACTTCCAGTCGGTCCCGGCCGCCTTGAATTCGCCCTTCAATCCGCCGACGAAGCGATACTGTTTGCGGTCGGTATAGACGCGCGGATCGGGAAACGAGGCGTTGGCGGTGCCGAATCCGAAACTGGTGATCCCGGCCGCGGCGCAGCGGTCGCGCACCAATTGCGGCAGGTAGGGGTTGGCGCACTGCACGGTTAGCGAGGAGCGGTTGTAGGCCGGGCTAGGCTGGTTGTTGGTCTTCACCTGCGCGATGTTGACGGTGACGTAGGCTTCGTTGTTGTCTGCGAAGTCGTAGCCGATGCGACCGTAGCCGTTGATGCGTTCCAGCTGGGATTTGAGCGAGGCGCCCGAACCTGGTGCGCCGGTCAGATCGCCGCCCTCGCAGAAGCTGTTGCCGCGGTAGCAGTTGCTGACCTGCCCGTTGCCGAGCGGCTGGCCGTTCGATCCGTAGTCGAAGTTGTAGGGCGCGCCGTTAGCGTCGAAGGCGATGCCCTGCAGCGGGCCGTTGTTGATCAGCCCGTAGCGCGCGTACTGGTAGGGCTGCGCGTAGTCGCGGTAGTTGAACTGCGGCAGGCCGTTGTTGGTCTGGCCGGTGTTCATCAGCGTAGAAGCGCGATACCAGTCGCGGCTGCCGGCCAGATCGGTGCCGAAATCACCCGCGCCGACGCCTCCCTCGTGGTCGTATTCGCCGCTTAGAACCACGTGCAGGCGATCGTCGAGGAAGGACTTGCCCCAAGCGCCCTGGACCAGTGCGGTCTCATCGTCACCGTACTTGGTGATGCTGCCCAGGATGTTGCCCTTGAAGCCCTCGAAATGGGTGTCGGTGATAAAGTTGACGACGCCGCCCACCGCGTCCGACCCGTAGGAGGCGGAGGCGCCGCCGGTAACCACGTCGACGCGCTTGACCAGAAGCTGCGGGAACATGCTGATGTCCGGTACGCCGGTGACGTTGGCGCCGACGACGCGCTGGCCGTCGAGCAGCGTCAATGTGCGGATCGGCTGTAGTCCGCGCAGCGAGAAGGAGCTGAGGCCCTGCTGCCCGCTCGACGTGCTGAAGGTGCCGGTCGATGCGCCTGTCGAGCCCTGGAGCGATGGCAACTGCGCGATCGTGGCGAAGATGTTGGGCTGCGCGTTGGCGTTGATCTGCGCTTCGCCGATCACGGTGGTCGGCGTCGGCGCGTTGAAGCCGCTGGTCGTGATGCGCGACCCGGTGACCACAATCTCGGCGGCGGAAGGAGCCTCGGCGGCAGGTTCCGGGGTGGGTGGCGGCGTAACCGCGTCTTGCGCCTGTGCTGTGCCCGAAAGCGCGACCAGGACCAGCGCAGCGAGGCTGACGCCCGCGCGCTGGCGATGAACGGTGTTGGTGTTTCTCATCGATCCTTCCCCTTCACATATCCGGCCGCCCTTTTTTGGACTCGGCCGTGCCCACCGGGCGTTGTCGTCTAGTTATCCTGCGAGCGCTCTCACTACACTTACCACTTAGGTCGTAGGTCAGGGGCGCGTGGCATAAAGCGCATGATGGGTGAGCACGAACAGGGTGCCACCGTCCGCCCCGCCGAACAGGATCTGGAGCGGCCGTTCGGGCACGTCGATGCGACCTTGCGCGGAACCGTCCGGTGCATAGACGAACACCTGTCCATTGGCGACGAAGACGCGGCCTTGTTTGTCTACCGCCACGCTTTCACCGCCGCGATTGGCGAACGGTTTGAGGGCGGCCAGCGTGCCCTTGGCCCCGATCAGTCCACTGTAGGTCACGTTCTCCGAGGCGTTAGTCACATAGACACGCCCGCCCGGTTTTCCGCTTACGAAGCCGTTGGCGTTAAGGCTGTCCGACCAGCGCCAGCCGACGTGGTCCGCAGAACCCTGCTGCCACACGCGAAACGCGGGCAAGGAGAGGCTGCCGTCGGGCGAGACGTATTCCCGCTCCTTCGCAGCCCCTGCATCGCGGGCGAACATTTCCGAAAGAGTGGTGAACTCATAGGTCTTCGGATCGAGCTGGTCGCGGAATTCGCCGTTGTTCCACCAGTTCACAGGCAGCAGCGTACGCGCCCTCGACTGCGATCGCGCCGAGGTCGACTGGATCACGGTGATCTGGTCGAGCGGGCCCGCGGGATCGAAGGAATAAACGCCCCCCTTGGCGCCGAGCGAGGACTGCACCAACAGGTGGCCCGAGGCGTCGACCGCCAGGTTTACCGGATCGAGCGCATTGTCACGCACGACCTCCAGCCCTTTAGCCTCACTCCACCGGTGGATGCGCTGGAACCGCCGGTCGATGAAGTAGAGCGAACCCTTCGCATCGACGGCCGCGCCCGAGATCGACCAGAATCCGTCCGCCAGCTTCTTAATCTCCGGCCCGGCGGGCGGGGCTGGAGGGGAAGTACCCCTGACTGCCGGGCCGACGTCCAGGCGGGCGAACTCGCGTTCGCGCACGAGGAGACCTTGGGAAACGTCCTCGACCGCATTGTCGAACGGGTACTTGCTGGCGCGCAGGAACGTGCCGCACCCTTCGTCGTCGCAGCTGGCGTAGCCGCTCTCCGCGTTCACGTGGACGTTGCGGAACCGGATATTTGCGGAATTGAACAGCTTCACCGCGCTCTTCGCCGGGTGGTAGCTGCGGGTCACGCGGTAGGCGTGATAGTTAGCGAATAGCAGGTTGCGCGAATTGCGGATCTCCAGCGACACCGCATCCGGCCCGTCGCCCACTTCCTGCTCGGTCTGGGGCGCGAGGAACTCCCAGTTCTCGACGTTGTCGAGCACCAATTCGTTGCGGGCGTGGTGCTCCACCGACATCTCGTAGACGTGGCCGGGGGTTTTCGTATTGGTGACGGTGAAACCGGCCTGCGCGAACGTGTTGGGGCTCCACACGTCGGCGAACGTGCCGCCGCCGCCGTCGGTCACCCAGATGCTGGGATACTGCGCATCCCACCGGCCGTCCGCCACCGGGTCGCCGCTGCGCGCCGAGAGCGAGCCAAGCGGCTTGCCGTCCGCCGTCGGTGTGCCGCCGCCGCCCATGATCTTGACGTCCTCGACCAGGCTGTTCGCGCCCGAGCGCCAGAGCAGCGCCGAGGCGCGCGGGTTCACGCGGCCGGTGAACAGGCCGAGCCCCGACAGGATGTTGTCGCCGCCGCGGGGGCTTTCGATGATCGGCACCACGGAGCCCAGGCCTGCGTGGCCGGGGTTATCGTCGGGTATGTAGAACTGCGTCATGGCGGGGTGCAGGCCGACCAGCACGCTGTCGGGTCGCAGCTTCAGTCGGTCGGTCACTCTGTAGAAGCCGGCGGGGAAGTAGAGCACGCGGTTGCTATTGATGGCGCGCTGGATGGCTGCGGTGTCGTCCGCCTTGCCATCCCCCGTAACGCCCAGCGTCCGCGCGTTCACCCACTGCGCCATCGGCGGCAGGTCGCGGACCGCGGGCGTGCGGGGTGCGGGCATAGCCGTCAGGCCTTCGATCTCGGCTTCGGTGGCGTAGTCTCCCATCTGACCGAGAGCAGGCAAGGCGAGGCCATAAGAGAATGCCGAAACCTTGTACGCCGCGCCCTTGCCCGTCACGGTCCGGGCGCTGTCGCGGAACCGAGCGAAGACGGGAGTGTTCGCCGCCAGCGCGTTCTCGAAGCCAATCTGGGTGAAGACGTTCTTCTCGTTCGAGATCAGCACGCCCGCCCGGCTGACGTTCTCGAAGCGTACGTCCTTGCCCCATAGCGAATCGCCGTAACCCCGATCGACCTCGATCCCGACCGGTGTGTCGCGTATCAAGACGTTGACCAGCGTGAGGCCGACTTCATGCTCGCGGATGGCGGCGTCGCGCTGGCCGTCGAAGCTGGAATCGAGCAGCGTGAACTGCCAGGCCGGAGAGGTCTTCTCCGTCACGATGCCATAGCGGCCGCCGTGGAAATGGACGTGCTCGATGACGTTGCCGGCCTGGTAGACGCCCGCGAAGGCAGTGCCGAGGCGGAAGTCCATGTGGCTGAGAAACGCATGCTGTGCGAGGCGGAAGCGCACACCGGCCGCAGCGGGATTGCCCGCGCCGATCTCGATGTCGACGTTGCTCATCGCCGAGTAGAACGTGCTGGAATTGGCGTCGCGCACCACCTTGTCGCGCGGCACGATGGTGGGAACGGGCACCGGGACCTTGCCAACCGCGTACTGGTCGTCGCCCGCGAAGACGATCATCGTCGATACGCCTTTCTGGAAGCCCGGCGTGCGCGCGCCGAGCAGGATGGTCGGGCGGGTGGGGCCGATCCCGTAGACACGCACGCCGGCCGGTATGATCAGGCTGTGGGTGATGCGATAGGTCCCAGACGGCAGGAAGACGATGCCGTGACCCGTCGCATCGCGCGCTTTGTCGAACGCCTGCTGGATCGCGGCGGTATCGTCGGCCGTACCATCGCCGCGGGCCTGCACGGTCACGGCGCCGGGTTCATCAGGAGCGACGGGGAAAACCGACTGTCCCGTCGCCTTGGCCTCGTAGGGCGTAGCGAGGGCGGTCGCGCCCAGCAGAATCGCCACCAATCCAGCGCGCCCGATCATTGCTGCCTCCCTGTCTTTGTCTTGCGGCCCTTCGCTAAAACGGATGGCTCCGCATGGCACTTGCGACAAAGGTCGTAGTTCCCAAGCGTTCGCAGGCGTCTCTATAGGCACGGACATAACGCCAGCGAGGACATCCGGTTTGCCTGCATTTCGCCCCGATCCTGCTGTTCCCAATGCCATCGTCGTGATGGGTGTGAGCGGCTGCGGAAAGTCGACGCTGGGCGCCCTGCTAGCCGAGGCGCTCGATTGCCCGTTCCTCGAAGGCGACAGTTTCCATTCCCCGGAAGCGGTGGAGAAAATGCGCGGCGGCGAGGCGTTGACGGACGACGATCGCTGGCCTTGGCTCGACCGAGTGGGCAAGGCCGCCGTAGAGGCAATCGAACGGCATGGCGTGGCGGTGTTGGCCTGCTCGGCCCTTCGGTTGGCCTACCGTGACCAGCTGCGCTCGGCGATTGGCCTTCCCGTGCGGTTCGCCTTTCTGGAGAACAGCCGCGAACACTTGCTGGCGCGGCTGGGAAACCGGCCGGGGCACTACATGCCGGCCAGTCTGCTGGACAGCCAGCTTGCCACGTTGGAGCGGCCGCTGCGTGAAGAGGCGGCGATCACTCTCGATGCCGACAAGGCGCCCGGAGCTCTACGCGACGCCGTGCTCGGCTGGCTGAAGGTCTGAACCTCCATTCGCCGACTGGTCACGGCATCAGCCGTCGCCGGCCTTCCCACAAGTGCCAGCGCATCGCCAGCGCCGCGCCTTCCGGATCCTGGGCGCGGATGGCACCGACCACGATCTCGTGCTCGCGCAGCATGGTGGCGATTACTTCCGGGGGGCGGGACCGCGAGATATCGACCCCTGCGCGCATGATCCTCTCGACATCGGACCACAGCGCATCGAAAGCGATCAGAAACGCTGGGTTACCAGTCGCCGCGGCGATGCGACGGTGCAGATCCATATCCTCGGCATGCGCGGGTGCGTTGGAGAGGAGGGCCGCGCGCAGGCGCTCCATGCCTTCCTCAACATGTGCCATTTCCTGCGACGTCCGGCGCGTGGCCGCCAGCCGAGCGGCTTCCGCTTCCAACACGAACCGTACTTCGTAACTGCCTAGCGTCGAGGGCAGCTCCGATAGCGGCATGAACGCGGCTAGTCGCTCCGAAGGCCGACTTTTGACGAACGAGCCCGCGCCTCGCCGCGCCTCGGTGATCCCGTCCGATGCCAGCCGGACCAGCGCTTCGCGCACGATCGCCCGCGATACCCCGAACATCTCGGCCAACCGCGACTCGGCCGGGAGGCGAGCACCGACCTCCAATTCGCGAGATTTGATAATCTCGACGATGCTCGCATAGGCGTGATCGGATAGCCGCGTCTGGTTCATCGGATGCCCTTTGTTAGAAGACGCTGCTTGCGGCAAGCACCAGCAGAAGACCGACGACGGCAACGACGGTCTCCATGACCGACCATGTGCGAAACGTGCCCGGCATGTCGGTGCCAAGATAGCTTTTCACCAGCCAGAATCCCGGGTCGTTCACGTGCGAGAAGAACAGCGAGCCCGCGCCGATCGCCAGCACCATCCACTCCGGCTCGACGCCCGACGCCTTGACGAGCCCGCTCATGACGCCGGCCGTCGTAATGGTGGCGACCGTAGCCGAACCGGTCGCAAGACGGATGCAGACGGCAACGCCCCAGGCCAGCACCAGCGGCGAAACGCCCCCCCCATCTGCCAGCCGCACCAGCATGTCCGAAAGCCCTGCCGTCACGAGCACCTGCTTCAGCGCCCCGCCGGCACCGATCGCCAGCAGAATGCTACCGGCCGGAGTCATCGCCTCGGTCCAAATCTCCCCCTGAATGTGGCGGTCGCCCAGCTTGTGGCCGAACAGCAGCGGCAAGGCAGCGAGATTGGCGACGAGCAGCGCAACGACCGGATCACTTACCCAGCTGATCCAGCGCAGGCTTGCGGTGACCGCAGGCGGCGCGAGCGCAACGGCCTGTCCGGCGGCGATGAGCACGACCGGAAGCAGGACGGCCGTCAACGCGCGACCGACCGAAGGTGCGTTCACTTCCACCTTGGCCGGGGCAAGCAGGGGCGGGCTCAGTTTCACGCCGCGCGCGGTAAAGCGCGCCAGCAACGGCCCCGCGATGATCGCTGTCGGGATGCCGACCAGGAGGCCGTACAAAAGGGTGAGCCCCAGGCTGGCGCCGAGGGCGTCAACCGCAAGCAGCGGGCCAGGATGCGGCGGGACGAGCGCGTGGACGACCGAGAGTCCCGCCAGGGCGGGAAGCATCAGCCGCAGTTTGGACGCATCGTCGTTCTGCCCGTTCGGCAGGGCCGCGGCGGCGGAGGCGACAATTGGCAGCAGCAGCACCAGTCCGGTCTCGAAGAACAGGGGCAAGCCGACCAGCAGGGCGGTGAACAGGCTTGCCCAAGGTGCGCCGCGCACGCCAGAAAGGCGCAGCGCCGCGCGCGCCAGGCCGCCTGCACCGTCGGACAATTGCAGCATTGCGCCCAGTCCAAGGCCGAGTGCGACCACAAGGCCGGTGCCGCCGAGGATGGACCCGGCGCCCTTTTCCACGGACTTGACCGTTTCATCCAACGGGATACCGGCCAGCAGGCCGACCGTGAATGCGCCGCACAGCAGGCCCACGAACGGGTGGAGCCGTCCGCGGACGATGAGAAAAATCGACAGTGCGATTCCCGCGACGGCGGACACGACGAGACGGTAGTCTTCCGGGGTCATAGGCCGCGAAGCCTCCCCGCATGGCCGTAGGCCGTTCGCGGCTCCTTTGGCCGCACTCGATGAAATGACAATGCCATTCCGGTCCTCTCCCCTGGGTCGCGATTCTCGTTGTGTCGGCAGGCCGATCTCGAAATCTGTTGGACAGGTTATAGCTTGCCGCTCGCGATGTTCTAGAAGAATTAGTGTCTAGGATGAGATTTTGCTTGAACCTGTCAGACTGATTCCCTTATCACTGGCACAACGAACTCGGCGCGGCAGGTCTCACCTGATCTGCGCTTCAAGCTGGGTCATGTTAGGGAGAAAGAGATGCACCTCGTTGCAGATCTATGTGCAGTCCCCGCCGCTAAGGACGCGATGGCGCGCCAGTCGTCGGCCGAGCCGCCCCACCTCACTCCAACGCAGCTAAAAGTGCTGCGATGCGTGCGTTCGGGCCTTCTGAACAAGCAGATCGCCTACGAATTGGGTATGGCCGAGGCGACGGTGAAGGTCCACATGACCGCGCTCATGCGCAAGCTCAACGTGCGCAACCGCACCCAGGTGGCTGTCGTCGCGGGCGGTCCGGCGTGGGCCTCATCGCTCTGAGTCTATCAAGGCACGGGAGTAGCGTGATGACATCGGGTTCACGGCGCGAGATTCTGGGCGGCCTGGGGGCAGGCCTTGCACTGGCAGGTATCGGCGTGCCGCGCGCTTTTGGCGCCACCCGCAAGATCGGGTACGCGGTCGTCGGGCTCGGCTCCTATGCCACGCGGCAGATCATGCCCAACTTCGCGCAATGCGAGCAGGCGCGACTCGTCGCGTTGGTGAGCGGGACGCCTGCAAAGCTCGACCAGTACGGCGCCGAGTACGGCATCCCCCGGACGCACCGCTACAGTTATGCCGACTTCGATCGGATCCGGAACAACCCGGACATCGACGCGGTGTACGTCATTCTGCCCAACAGCCTTCACGCAGAATATGCCATTCGCGCAGCGAAGGCGGGCAAGCACGTGATGTGCGAAAAGCCCATGGCAACTTCCGTGGCCGAGTGCGAGGCGATGATCTCCGCTTGCCGTGTGGCCGGCACCAAACTGATGATCGGCTACCGCTCGCGCTTCGAGCCTTACAACCGGTTGGCGATCGAACTGTCACGCGGCGGCCACGTCGGCCCGACTCGCCTGGTTACGGCGGAGCACGGGTTTTCCATCAAGCCGGGGCAATGGCGGCTGGACCGGCCGCTGGCGGGCGGCGGCTCGATGATGGATATCGGCATATACAGCTTGAACGCGGCGCGTTACCTCACTGGCGAGGAGCCGGTAGAGGTCAGCGCCATCGAATCGACCGATCGCTCCGACCCGCGCTTCCGTACCGTGGAGGACCGCATCAGTTTCCTTTTGCGCTTCCCATCAGGCATCGAAGCGAACTGCATATCGAGCTACAGTTCCGCGCATAACTCCTATCGCGTGATCGGGACGCGCGGATGGATCGCTATGGACCCCGCGACGCCATACGTGGGACAGGCCATGACTATCCGCAAGGACGACGTCTCCGCGCCGCGAACCTTGCCGGCTCCGGCCAATAACCAGTTCGCGGGCCAACTCGATCACCTTGCGGAATGCATTCTCACCGGAGCGACTCCGATCGTACCGGGCGAGGAGGGGCTTGCCGACATGCGGGTAATCGAGGCGATCTACCGATCCGCCGCAGAACGCGCCCACGTGAGCCTTGCCACATGATTGATCGCCGCGCGGTGCTTGCCGGACTGGCCGCACTGACGCTGGTCGATGCAACAGTCGCAAAACCGGCTTCGACGGCAGCTTTCAGCGGCATCCGGCGCGTCGATCCCGAGCTGGACCGGATAGTCGCAGTCGATGCACCGGTGAAGGTTCTGGCAACCGGCTTTCGATGGGCGGAAGGCCCTGTTTGGATTCCGGATGATGGCGGCTACCTGCTGTTCGGCGATCCGGGCAACAACGTGGTCCACCGCTGGAGCGAGCGAAGTGGAGTAACGCCCTTCCTCTCGCCATCCGGGCTCCAGACGCCGGTTCCCCCCGGCATCCGGGAGCCAGGCCTCAACGGAATTGCGCTGGATGGCAAAGGGGGCTTGATCGGCGCGGACAGCGGCTCGCGGGCGATTGTCCGCGTCGACCTCGCCACCCGTCGCCGCACCGTGCTCGCGGAGCGATTCGAGGGAAAGCGCTTCAACAGCCCCAACGACTTGTGCATCGCGGCATCCGGCGCGATCTACTTCAGTGATCCAATCTATGGTCTGGCCGATGGCGACGATTCGCCTTTGCGCGAACTGCCATGGTGTGGGCTCTATCGCCTTTTGCCTGGAGGCAAGGTGACACTGCTGGACCGAACCAATCGCCGACCCAACGGCGTTGCGCTTTCGCCGGACGAGCGGACCTTGTATCTCGCGCTGTCCGACGAGAAGCGGCCCGAAGTGCTGGCCTACACACTCGATGGCCGTGGCATGCCTACCGGTCGCAGCATGTTCCGCGATATGCGGCCCGAATACGACATCGGCCTCCCGGGCCTCCCCGACGGTATTAAGGTCGGTTCCGCCGGCGACGTCTTCGCGACTGGTCCTGGCGGTGTCCACGTCTGCTCGGCCGATGGCAGGCTGTTGGGCATGATTGGCACCGGCAAGGCCGTCGCCAACTGCGCACTGGCCTCTGGAAGCCGCCTGTTCATGACGTCATCCGATAGCCTTGCCGTGGTCAAGCTGGCGTCGAACTGAGCCGGAAATTGATCAGGCGGTGTAGACGCCTTGGCGCCGGCCATAAGCGTAGAACAGGTCCGGCCAGGCGTGAGCGGGGATCTCCTTGGGCAGCCGTGATCCGAAACCATGGCCGCCCTTGTCGAAGCCATGAAATTCCACGGGGCGCTCATTGGCAAGCATTGCCCCGTACATTGCCACGCTGTTGGCGATCGGGACAAGGCCATCATCGCTGGCCGCGGCGAGGAATACCGGTGGCGTATCCCTGGCGACCCGGTTTTCGATCGACCCTGCCTTGCGCGCAGCGCTGCTCGATGCCGGACCCAGCAACGCATCGCGCGATCCTGCGTGGGCGAAAGGCCGTGCCAGCGTAACGACCGGATAGATCATTCCGACCAGGGCAGGGCGGGCAGACTGGTTATCCGCGGTGTCGACCGGGGTGTAGACTCGTTCATCGAAGCGCGTTGCGATGCTGCCCGCCAAATGTCCGCCGGCGGAGAAGCCAAGTAC
This sequence comes from Novosphingobium sp. AP12, assembly GCF_000281975.1. Lineage (GTDB taxonomy): Bacteria > Pseudomonadota > Alphaproteobacteria > Sphingomonadales > Sphingomonadaceae > Novosphingobium. The sequence continues at coordinate 26,496 of NZ_AKKE01000014.1, forward strand.
CGCCACCCGGGCCGGGTCTACGCCGAACTCACCGGCGCGTGCGCGTATCACGCGAATGGCGCGCTGGATATCCTGCAGCGGCACCACCGCTTGGTTCTTCCAACCCTCTTGGGGAAGGCGATAATAAAGGATGAAGCACGTCACGCCGCGCTCGGAAAGCCAGCGCGCCTGCTCTTCGCCTTCGTTGTCGACGGATAGGAAGCCATAGCCACCGCCAGGGACGATCACCACGGCAGACCCGTCTTGATACGCAGGCCGCCGCACTTCGAGTGTGGGTGTGGCGATACCGGTTACCCAGCGGTCGTCGAAATTCGCATCGCTGGAACGCTGCTCGATCGCTCGTATCGGTGCTTCGGCGGTCGCGCCTGGCGCAGCGCCGGGCCAGAGCGGTATAAAGGGGCCAGAATAGACGATCGACCGTGGGCCTGCGTGTGCTGTGCCCGATCGGGTCGCAGCCAGCGCGCAGGCGGAAGCGAGGCCGCCCAGAATTGAACGGCGGGATGCACCGGGATTTCGGAGGGCGGGTTCATCTGGCGCCGCAGTCATCTCATCTCCTCGCGCAATTCACGCCGCGACTTGCAACCGCCGGCAAATGATTTCGCCATCGTTGCGGAGCCAGGCAATTTTTTGCAACCCTATTCCTCTATCGCATTGGTAGCGGTATCTCTCCTCTATCTCAACTCCGGTCACGGCGCCTCATGGCGTCCGGATGTATGGCAGACGCAAGGGAAGAGGCCGTGGGCACATTCGTTACGATGAAAACATTCCTGAAAGCTGCGCCGCTCGCGCTGGCGTTGGGTTCCGCGCTTGGAGTGGACGGAGCCGCCGCTGCCGCCGCTGCCGCCGAAAAGACCACGCCACTGCCGCGCCTCGAAACGCGTGATGGTCGCCATTCCCTAATCGTCGACGGCGAACCTTTCGTGATGCTCGCCGGGCAAGTGAACAATTCGAGCAATTATGCCGAACCACTGAAGACGGCCTGGCCCGTGCTCGATGCGATGCATGCCAACACGGTTGAGGTGCCAATCGCCTGGGAGCAGGTCGAGCCGGCGGAAGGCCAATATAACTTCGCGTTCCTCCAGGAACTGCTTGACCAGGCGCGGGCGCACGACAAACGCGTCGTGCTGCTGTGGTTCGGCACCTGGAAGAACACCAGCCCCGCCTACACGCCGGCTTGGGTAAAGCTGGACAATGGACGCTTCCCGCGGATGAAAGACTCGCAAGGCAAGGACCATGTTGTCCTGTCTGCGCATTCGGCGAATACCATGGCGGCCGACCGGCGAGCTTTTGTCAAAGTGATGGAATACCTGCGCGATCACGATCGGCAGAACACCGTCATCATGGTGCAGCCTGAAAACGAGACCGGCTCCTACACCGTACCGCGCGATTTCTCGGCCGAGGGTAACCGCCTGTTTGCGCAGGCCATCCCGGCGTCGCTGGCGGGCAGGCTCGGAAAGTCCGGGACCTGGGAGCAGGTGTTCGGCAAGCAGGCACCGCGCGCCTTCAACACCTGGTACGTGGCCAGCTACGTCAATGCTGTAGCGGAGGCAGGCAAGGCGGTGAAGCCGCTGCCGATGTACGTCAACGCGTCTCTGGCGGGGCCCTCCAACGTGCCAGACCCCACCGGGGTCGCCAGCGGCGGCCCGCAGTGGGACGTGCTCGACATATGGAAGGCGGCAGCGCCGTCGATAGACTTCGCCGCGCCCGATATCTATGACCGCGTTAGCGCCAATATCGTCCAGTACCTCGATAAGTACGCTCGGCCGGACAATGCGCTGATGGTGCCCGAGATCGGCAACGCCAAAGAATTCGCGCGCTTCTTCTGGCCCACTATAGGGCGCGGCGGCATCGGCTTCTCGCCCTTCGGGACGGACGACACCGGCTATTACAACTACCCGCTTGGCGCGAAGGCATTCGACAAGGAGACACTTGCCGCCTTCGCGCTGCCTTATGCCGCGGTCGGGTCGATCATGCGCGACTGGGCGCGCATCGCCGCCACTCGCCCGACCTGGGGTGCGGCCAAGCCGGACGACGGCACCGATCAGGCGACGACGCTGGGCGCCTGGAAGATCACCGCAAGCTGGGGGCAGTGGCAGTTCGGCATGAAGGATTGGACATGGATCAAGGCGGAGCCCGCCGCGTGGAGCAACGAGCCGGTAGGCGGTCTGGCGGTCGCGCAACTGTCAGATACGGAATATCTCGTCATGGGCGACCACGTGCGCGTCACGTTCTCGGCTGCGAACGGACGCTCCGACGGCACGATCGTCTCCGTCGAGGAAGGGACTTTCAAAGATGGGAAATGGGCGATGACTCGCGTGTGGAACGGCGATCAGACCGACTACGGCTTCAACCTGATCGACCGGCCCCAGGTGCTCAAGGTTACGACCGGCTTCCATTCGCAGCGCCAACATTGAGAAATTGAAGGCGATGCGGCCAGACCGGCGTAGGTTCATGGCGGGTGCGTTGGCGGCCGCAGGGGGCGCGGCGGCCATGTCCCGCCGCTCCATCGCGCAATATGTCGGTACCTCCGGCCCGGTCCAACCGACCTGGAATTCGCTGGTGGCGAATTATCGCTATCCAGAGTGGTTCCGCGACGCCAAGCTGGGCATCTGGTCGCATTGGGGGCCGCAAGCGGTGCCCGAGCAGGGCGACTGGTATGGACGGCTGCTCTACATGCAGGGCGATCCGATGTACGAACATCACCGGCGGACCTACGGTCATCCGGCGGACACCGGCATGATGGATCTCCTGAACCTCTGGAAGGCCGACCGCTGGGACCCCGATGCGCTCATGAGCCGCTACGCGAAGGCGGGTGCGAAGTATTTCGTCAGCCTCGCCTGTCATCACGACAACTTCGATTGTTTCGACAGCGCGCACCATTCCTGGAGCGCGATGAACGTCGGCCCGAAGCGTGACGTGGTGGGGACTTGGGCCAAGGCGGCGCGCGCGGCGGGCCTCCGGTTCGGCGTTTCCAACCATATTTCGCACGCATGGCACTGGTATCAGGCCGCCTACGGATACGACGCCGAAGGTCCGCGCAAAGGGGAGCGGTACGATGCGTACAAGTTGCGACGCGAGGACGGGCAGGGCAAGTGGTGGGACGGCCTCGACCCGAAAGCACTTTATACCGGCCGCCATATGGTGCCGCCCGAGGGGATCGACAGCGTCGCCGCCATGAATGCGTGGCACGACCAGAACGACGGGCAGTGGATTGAGACCGCGCCACCGGGCGACGAGAACTTCGCGCGCAACTGGTTGCTGCGGCAGATGGACCTTGTCGCCAAGTACCAGCCGGATCTGTGTTATTTCGACGATCATGGCCTGCCTTTCGGTCCTTACGGCCTTTCGGCAGCGGCAGATTACTACAACCGCTCAATCGCCTGGCATGGGAAGATTGATGTGGTGCTCACCGCAAAGAAACTGGCCCCCGAAGCCCGCTTGGGGCTGGTGCAGGATGTCGAGCGCGGTTTCACCAACCGCATCTGGGATGAGCCATGGCAGACCGATACCTGCATCGGCGACTGGTTCTATAACCGTTCTCGTTTCACTGACCGAAGCTATGTTAGCGCGGAAGGGGTCATCCAGCGTCTGGCGGACGTGGTGTCCAAGAACGGCAGCTTGCTTTTATCCATACCGCAGCGAGGCGACGGAACGATCGATTCCGAGGAGGAAAGAATCCTCGATCGCATGGCGGAATGGATGGCGATCAACCAAGAGGCAATCTTTGGCACCCGGCCGTGGCATGTCTTCGGCGAAGGGCCGACCGTGTTGCCGACGGGTATGCAGAACGAAGGCGAATTCAAGGGATTCGTCGAGGGGGATGTTCGCTTCACGACCACGAAGGGCGTTCTCTATGCGCTGGTGCTTGTGCCGCCGAGCAAGCCGCTCCGGCTCAATTCGCTGGGTCGACGTACCTTGCCGGGAGAAGTGGCGCGCGTGACGCTATTGGGGGGCGCATCCCTAGAGTGGCGACAAACGGCAGATGCTCTATTCGTTGGTTTACCGAAGACCCATTGGATTGTGCCCGTCATAAAGATCGAGGGGAACGGCTTGGCAAAATCACCGACGATTTGACGAGTCGTCCCGTTCCGGGCGTTCGGTCAACGCGCCCAGCTTTTTGCCAGGGCTTTCGAATCTGTCGGCCGATCGATGATCCCGGCAGCGATTTGGAGCGGCCGGGGCTCCCGCGCGGCAGCTTGCTGCAATGGCAGCACCGATTGGGTTTTTGCGCAGGGTCGCTGTCCGGCAATGAACACCCGGCCGACCTAAGCCCATGAATGGCGGGAAAAATGCGCTGGCACGGTTCTTGTTATGGAAGCCTCGAGCAATCTGCAGGGGAATCCATGACCAAGTATCTGAATGCCGCCGCCGCTGTCACGCTGGGCAGTTTCCTGGCGCCCGGTTTTACCGTGCCGGCATTGGCGGCGGATGCCGATGCCGCGGCCGAAAGCACGTCCGATGCCAGTGGCGGTACGGGCGGGGAGATCGTCGTCACCTCGCTGAAGCGCGCCATCAAGCTGCAGGACGCGCCGGCCAGCATCACCTCGATTTCGGACGACACGCTGCGTGCGGCAAGCATCGATTCCGCCAACGACCTCGTGCGCGCCGTGCCCAGCCTGACGATCACCGACGCCGGCCCCGGCCAGCGACGCATCACCCTGCGCGGCATCCGCAGCGCCGGCGACGCACAGGTGGGCATCTACTACGACGAAACCCCCGTCGCCGGGCCGCCGGGCACCACCAGCGATCCGGGCGGCAGCCAGTCGGACTTCAAGCTGTTCGACCTGGAGCGCGTCGAAGTGCTGCGCGGGCCGCAGGGCACGCTCTACGGCGCCGGAGCGGTGGGCGGCACGATCCGCCTCGTCACCCGCAAGCCCGACTTCGAATTCGGCGGCCGCGTCGATGTCGGCGCCACCACCACCGAGGGTGGCGGCGAGGGCTACCAGCTCAACGCGGCGCTGAACGTCCCCATCGTCAAGGACGTGCTGGCCGTGCGGGGGGTCTACTTCCGCCGCCAGAACGACGGCTGGGTCGATAACCCCGGCCTTGGCCTCACGGGTATCAATTCGGAACGCAGCGACGGCGGGCGCATCCTCGTCCGCTTCGTGCCGACGCCGGGACTGACGATCGATGGCGCCGCGCACTTCCTCTATTCCGAAGGCGGCGCCAGCACCTGGTCGCCCAGCGCAGGCAAGTACAACGCGGTCAATTCCTCGCAGGTGCCCTACAGCGACAAGCAGCGGCTCTACAGCCTGTCGGCGCGCGCTGAACTGGGCTTGGCCGACCTCGTCGCGACCACCAGCTACCAGGACCGCGACACCCTGGTCACCCGCGACCCGACCCCGCTGTTCCGCAGCTTCAAGACCCGCGCGACCTGCGCCACGCACTTCACCGCCGCGGTCTGCGCCACGCCCGCGGGCTTTGCGGCCTACAACTCCTATGTCGATGGCCTGCTTCCCGTCATCTACTACCAGCCGCAGTCGGTCACCGACTGGACCAACGAACTGCGCCTGCAGTCGAACGGCAGTTCGTGGTTCCAGTGGACCCTGGGCGGCTTCTACGAGGACCGCGATTCCAAGGTCCTGTCCGAAGCGCGCCGCACCAACGCCAGCGACGGTTCGCAGATCCAGGGCGCGACCCCGCTGCTGCAGCGCCACGTCATCGACAAGCTCAAGCAGAAGGCCGCGTTCGGCGAGATCGCGGTCACCCCGGTCGAGGGCCTGACTTTGACCGGCGGCCTGCGCTACTACAGCTACGACAAGACCGTGGGCGGCGACACCACCATCGGGCTGGACATCCTGCGAACCGCCGTCACGCCCTTCGCGGTCTACAAGACGAAGAACAACGGCTGGCTCTACAAGGCCAATGCGAGCTGGAAGGCGGCCGACAACGTCCTCGTCTACGGCCAGGTGGCGACCGGCTACCGTCCGGGCGGCGTCAACCAGGTGCTCGGGCTGGCGCAGGCGCTCTCCTACAGCCCTGACAAGCTGACCACGTACGAAGGCGGCATCAAGACCTCGTTCGGCGACGATGCGCTGATCCTGAACCTGAGCGCCTACCTCACCGACTGGTCGGACATGCAGGTCAGCATCAACAGTGGCAGCTTCCTCTATCTCGGCAATGCCGGCGCCGCGCGGATCAAGGGCGTTGAGGCGGAAGCCACCCTGAACCCCACGCGCGGCCTCGTGTTCAACGTCAACGCCGTGCTGACCGACGCCAAGCTGACCGAGGACCAGGTGCCCGACGGCGTCACCCCGCTCGCATCCACGGCGCGGCGCGGAGACAAGATCCCGTTCATCGCCCCGCAGACGATCAGCTTCGCCGGGCAGTACGAATGGGCACTGGGCTCGGGCGGCTGGAACGGCCTCGTGCGCGGAGACCTGACCTATGTCGGCTCCTCGCGCGCGGATTTCCGCCCTACCTCCGCCAGCTACCGCAAGGTCGGCGACTATGCGCTGGCGAACACGCGGGTCGGCGTGCGGGGCGATCGGTACGGCGTATTCTTCTACGTCAACAATCTGCTGAACAAGGCCGGGCGCACCTCCGCCGGCAACACGCTGGGCGGCACAACCGAGACCGTCACCACCATCCCGCCGCGCACTTACGGCATCAACCTGACCGGCTCGTTCTGACGCCCACGGAGATTTTCCCCATGAAACATCAGCATCTGACCTGCGCGGCCCTCGGCGCGCTGACTTTCGCGATGGCCCCGGCAGCTGGCGCTGAAACCCTGTCCGACAGGGACACCACCGCGATCATCGCGGGGATCGACGCGCGCAAGCCGCAGCTCGCGGCCAATGCCCGCAAGATCTGGGAGTGGGCGGAAGTAGGCTTCCACGAGGACCAGAGTTCGGCGCTCCTGCAGCAGCAACTCAAGGCCGCCGGTTTCCGCGTGGAGGCCGGGACCGACGGGATGCCGACCGCGTTCACCGCCACCTATGGCACCAAGGGCCCGGTGATCGCGCTGCTGTCTGAGTACGACGCGCTTCCCGGCCTGTCGCAGACCGACGAGCCGCTCGAGCATTCGCGCGGCGGCCTTGCTGGCCATGCCTGCGGACACAACCTGCTGGGCACGGCCTCGGTCGAGGCGGCGATCGCGCTGGCGAAGTGGCTCAAGGCGAGCGGCACCCCCGGCATCGTGCGCCTCTACGGCACGCCCGCCGAGGAAGGCGGCTTCGCCAAGGCGTACCTCGTGCGCGACGGCTTCTTCAAAGACGTCGACGCGGTGCTCAGCTGGCATCCGGGCAGCTCCAACGGTGCTTCTCAGGGGCAACTGCTGTCGATGGTGACGGCCAAGTTCCGCTTCACCGGCGTAGCCTCCCACGCGGCGGCCGCGCCTGAGCGGGGCCGCTCGGCGCTCGACGGGGTAGAGATCCAGAACGTCGCGGTGAACTACCTGCGCGAACACATCCCCTCGGACGCGCGGGTCCACTACACGATCACCGATGGCGGCGACCAGCCGAACATCGTGCCCGCCCATGCCGAAAGCTTCTATTACGTGCGCCACTACGACCCGGCGGTCGTGCGCGACGTGTTCGAGCGGGTGGTCAAGGCGGGCGAGGGCGCCGCGCTCGCCACCGGCACCAAGTTAGAATATGAAATCATCGGCGGCAGCTTCGGCACCCTGCCCAACGACACGCTGGGCCGCGTGATCGACACCAGCCTGCGCCGGGTCGGCGGGTACAGCTACACCCCCGAGCAGCAGCGCTATGCCGATACCATCGCCAAGACTTTGCCCAAGGGCGCGGCCAAGGGCGGGCCGTCGGACATCGGCGCGTACGATTTCGGGCGCAAGGGCTCGGCTTCGTCGGATGTCGGCGATATCAGCTGGGTGGTTCCCACTGCCAGCCTCGGCACCGCGACCTGGGTGCCGGGCACGGCGCCGCACAGCTGGCAGGCGGCCTCGGCGAGCGGCACTTCGATTGGTGTGGAAGGCGCGGAAGTGGCGGCCAAGACGCTGGCGCTGTCGGGCGCGCAGCTGTTCCTCAACCCCGACAAGCTACGCGACGCCAAGGCGGAGCTGCAGCGCAGCCAGGGTGCGGATTTCCAGTACGTGCCGTTGATCGGCAACCGGAAACCGCCGCTGGATTATGCGCGCAGCGCGCTCCCGGGCGATCGCGTCGTGAAGCAGTAACTAAAAGGGGGCGGGTTCCGGTTGGAACCCGCCCCTTTTTTGTGTGCCGGGCACGGCG
>NZ_AKKE01000015.1 GCF_000281975.1 Novosphingobium sp. AP12
GGGGGCGTCCACCCCATCACCCAAATCAGCCTTCCCAGCCCCGGCTTGACGAAGGTCCCGCCATTCGACGCAAACCTCACCCCACCCTCGGCTCGAACACCGACCATCCGGTGCGCTGCACAAGCCGTTCCAGCGCCAGTTGCCCGAGGTGCGAGTTCCCCGCCTCGTTGAGCCCGGGCGACCACACCGCGATGCTGGCGATCCCGGGCGCCACGGCCAGGATGCCGCCACCCACGCCGGACTTGCCGGGCAGGCCGATGCGGAAGGCGAAGTCGCCCGAATTGTCGTAGTGGCCGCAGGACATCATCAGCGCATTGATGCGCCGCGCCCGGCTTTCGGTGATGACGCGGTGGCCCTCTACCCGCCCGCCGTGCATCAGGTAGCGCCCCGCCATCGCCAGCTGCCGGCAGCTCATGGCGAGCGCGCAGAAGTGGAAGTAGGTCCCCAGCACCATGCCGACGTCGCTGTGGATGTTGCCGAAGGCGCGCATGTAGTTGGCGAGCGCCATGTTGCGGAAGCCGGTGTCCTGCTCAGCCTGCGCGACGGTTTCGTCAATGCGGATAGTGTCGTCGTCGCCCGCCAGTTCGCGCACGAAGCGCAGCATCTGGCCGATCGCCTCGCGCGGCTGCAAGCGGCCGAGCAGCAGGTCGCACACGACGATGGCGCCGGCATTGATGAAGGGATTGCGCGGGATGCCGTGCTCGGTCTCCAGCTGGACGATCGAGTTGAAGGCGCTGCCCGAAGGCTCGCGCCCGACCCGCTTCCACAGCTGGTCGCCCACCGCGCCGAGCGCCAGCGTCAGCGCGAAGACCTTGGAGATCGACTGGATCGAGAACGTCTGGTCCGCGTCCCCGGCGGTATGGACCGATCCATCGGCCATGACCACGGCGAGACCGAACTTGTCCGCGGGCACGCAGGCCAGCGGCGGGATGTAGCTGGCGACTTTGCCGCGGTGCTCTTCCCCGCGCATTTCCCCGGCAATGTCTGCGACGATGCGCCCGACGTCAGCCACGCGCGCGCGGCCATCCGGCCTGCAGCGTCGCCGCCGCGCCGCCAGCGAACCAGACGGCGAAGATCGCCCAGAACGCCATGAACGGCAACGTCACCGGGTCCACCGGATAGCGCGTGGCCAGCCATGCCGAGCCTGCGCAGCCCAGCAGGCACAGGAGCGGATACCAGGGGAAACGCGCTGCAGCCCCGGTCGTGGGAGCCAGTCGCCAATGCTGCCGCCGCTGCCCGGGATCAGGCGCCCATACGGCCGAGGCGAAGACCGCGAAGGGAAACAGCAGGAACAGCGCCCCCAGCGGAGCGATCAGTTCGAGCACGGGAAGGTGGTCGTTGAAGCACTGGTCGAACTGCCCGGAGAACGTGGCACCGCGGCACAGGACCCTGTGCTTGGCGGCTCCGCCGAACAGGGGCATGAGCGAGGACGCCAGCCAGAGGCCGCAACCGGCGAAGGCCAGAGCCTTGCGGGTGCCCTCTCGCATCGCGCCCTAGCCTGCCAGCACGGCCTTGACCGCCGCAATGGCGTCCGCCGCCTTCGTGCCGTCAGGCCCGCCGCCCTGCGCCATATCGGCGCGCCCGCCGCCGCCCTTGCCGCCGAGCGCCTCGACGCCCTTGCGCACGAGGTCTACCGCGCTGATCGTGCCGGTCAGGTCGTCGGTGACGGCAGCGGCGATGCTCGCCTTGCCTTCGTTCACCGCGACGATCACCGCGACGCCCGAGCCGAGGCGCTGCTTGGCCTGATCAAGAAGCCCGCGCAGATCTTTCGGGTCGAGCCCTTCCAGCACCTGCCCGGCAAACTTCACGCCGTTCACGTCCTCGTCGGCGGCTTCGGACTTAGCCCCGCCGCCCGAAGCGCCCGACAGCGCCAGCGCCTTTTTCGCTTCCGCCAGTTCGCGCTCCAGCTTGCGGCGCTCGTCGAGCAGCGCGGCGACGCGCGCCTCGACGTCTTCAGGCGTGGTACGCAGCAGGCTCGCGGCGTTCTTGAGCGCATCCTCGCGTCCGACCAGCCACTGCCGCGCACCCTCGCCGGTCATCGCCTCGATGCGCCGCACGCCCGAGGACACCGCGCTTTCCGAGACGATGCGGAACACGCCGATGTCGCCGGTGGCGTTGACGTGAGTGCCGCCGCACAGCTCGACCGAATAGGTGCGGTCGCCCGAGGCGCGGCCCATCGAGAGGACGCGGACCTCGTCCCCGTACTTCTCACCGAACAGCGCCATCGCGCCCGCTTCGACCGCTTCGTCAGGCGCCATCAGGCGGGTGAGCACGGCTTCGTTGGCGCGGATTTCCGCATTCACCTCGGCCTCGATCGCGGCGATGTCCTCTGGGGTCAGCGCCTTGGGGTGCGAATAGTCGAAGCGCAGCCGTTCGGCGGCGACCATGGAGCCCTTCTGCGTGACGTGCTCGCCTAGACGGCCGCGAAGGGCGGCGTGCAGCAGGTGCGTGGCCGAGTGGTTGGCGCGCACCGCGTCGCGGTGCTCCACGTCGACGGTGAGGTTGATGGTGTCACCGACCTTGATCGTGCCCGCCTCGACGGCAGCGTTCATGGCGTGCAGGCGGCCGAGCGGCTTGGAGGTGTCCGCAACGGTGATCGCAAGACCGCCAGCGCCGGTGATCGTGCCCGAGTCGCCGACCTGGCCGCCCGATTCGCCGTAGAACGGGGTCTGGTTGGTCAGCACGGTGACGCTCTCGCCCGCCGTGGCCGACGCGACTTCCTGGCCATCGCGCACCAGCGCCACGACGCGGCCTTCGCCCGCGGTCGAGGTGTAGCCAGTGAACTCGCTGGCGCCTTCGCGCTCGGCGATGTCGAACCACACTTCGCTGTCGGCGGCCTGGCCAGAGCCCTTCCACGCGGCGCGCGCGGCGGCCTTCTGCTGCGCCATGGCGGCGTCGAAGCCGGCCTTGTCGACGGCGATGCCGCGCGAACGCAGCGCGTCTTCGGTCAGGTCGTAGGGGAAGCCGAAGGTATCGTAGAGCTTGAACGCGGTCTCGCCCGGAAGCTCGCCGCCTTCGCCCAGGTCCACGGTCGCCTCGTCGAGCAGCTTGAGGCCGTTCGACAGGGTGCGGCGGAACTGGATTTCCTCGCGCTCCAGCGTTTCCTCGATCAGCGGCTGCGCGCGGCCGAGCTCGGGATAGGCCTGGCCCATCTCGGCGACGAGCGCCGGCACCAGGCGGTGCATCAAGGGATCGCGCGCGCCCAGCAGGTGCGCGTGGCGCATGGCGCGGCGCATGATGCGGCGCAGCACGTAGCCGCGCCCCTCGTTCGAGGGCAGCACGCCGTCGGCCAGCAGGAAGCTGGTCGAGCGCAGGTGGTCGGCGATGACGCGGTGGCTGGCGCGGCTGTCACCCTCGGCAGCAACGCCGGTCAGGCTTTCCGACGCGGCGATGAGCGCCTTGAACGTGTCGATGTCGTAGTTGTCATGGACGCCCTGCATGACCGCCGAGATGCGCTCCAGCCCCATGCCGGTGTCGATCGAAGGCTTGGGCAGGTTGCCGACGATCTCGCCGGCGGCCTGCTCGAACTGCATGAAGACGAGGTTCCAGATCTCGATGAAGCGATCGCCATCCTCTTCCGGCGATCCCGGAGGGCCACCCCAGATGTGGTCGCCGTGGTCGAAGAAGATTTCCGAGCACGGGCCGCACGGGCCTTCATCGCCCATCGCCCAGAAGTTGTCCTTGGTGGCGATGCGGATGATCTTCGATTCCGGCAGCCCGGCGATCTTCTTCCACAGCTCCGCCGCCTCGTCGTCGGTGTGGTAGACGGTGACCAGCAGCTTCTCGACCGGGAGCGCCCATTCCTTGGTCAGGAGCGTCCAGGCGTGGGTGATCGCCTGCTCCTTGAAATAGTCGCCGAAGGAGAAGTTGCCCAGCATCTCGAAGAAGGTGTGGTGGCGCGCGGTGTAGCCCACGTTGTCGAGATCGTTATGCTTGCCGCCGGCGCGCACGCACTTCTGCGAGGAGGTGGCGCGGGGGATCGCCCGGGTCTCGAGCCCGGTGAACACGTTCTTGAACGGCACCATGCCGGCATTCACGAACATCAGCGTCGGATCGTTGTACGGAACGAGCGGCGCGGACTGAACGGCCTCGTGACCATTGCTGGCGTAATAGTCGAGGAAGGACCGGCGGATTTCATTCGTCGTCTGCATGACCCGCGCCGATAAATCACGCGGGCAAGGTCGGCAAGCGGTTGTCTGCGGTCAGACTGTTCGGGAATCGCGATAAGATGGTACCGAAGTGGAGACAGACGCCCGATGCGAGGGGCTGCAGCGATGCTGCGATGGCCCGTGGGAGCGCGGCAGCAGCTGGGCCGTTAGCTTGGGAAACCTCCCTTTTTCCTGCAGCCAACGGAGCTTTGCGACTATGGCCGACTACGATTTCTACTATTGGCCGCTGCCCTTCCGCGGCCAGTTCATCCGGGCGATCCTTGCCTATGCGGGCAAGGACTGGACCGAAAACGATTCCGGCGCGATCGCGAAGCTCATGGAGAAAGAGCCCAGGGACCAGCCGGTGCCGTTCATGGGCCCGCCCGTGCTGGTGGACACGGCGAGCGGATTCGCGCTCTCCCAAATGCCCGCGATCGCGCTCTATCTGGGCGATACGCTGGGGTTGATGCCCGACAGCGCCGAGGGCCGGGCGGTGACGGCCAAGATCGTGAACGATGCCAACGATGTGATCGACGAAATCACCCTCGACGGCGGGCGCGAGATGTGGACGGCGGAGACCTGGGAGGAGTTCGTACCGCGCCTCAGGCGCTGGATGGGATTCTGGGAAGCGATCGCCGCGAAGAGAGGACTTACCGCCGGGGACGGATTCCTGCTCGGCACCGATGAGGCCGGGGTGGCGGATATCGTCACCGCCGTGCTGTGGACCACCATGGCCGACCGTTTCGCCTCGATCGCCAAAATGCTGGAGCAGACGGCGCCCCTCACCTCTGCGCTGGCGAAGCGGATGCACGAGGTGCCGGCGCTGGCCGCGCTGAAGGCGAAGGCGTTCGAGCAGTACGGCGACGGCTACTGCGGCGGCGAGATCGAGAAGTCGCTGCGGGCGGTGGCGAACTAGGCGCGTCAAAAAGTCGGGTTTCCGGGAACGGACCCAAGGCTTCCCCGTTATCTTGAGTGAAGGCCGGCGCGGCCCTCCCCCCCCTCCAAGCTGCGCCGGCCGATTTTTCCTCGGATGGAAACACTGGCCCGCCCCGACACGTTCGGTTGGCGGGCTTTTCTTTTGCGGTCAGACCCCGGAACGCAAAAACCCCGGCGCAAGGCCGGGGTTCCTGTCTTCATCGCTGCGAGGCGCCGTCTTTTATACGTCGTCGTCCTCGGACGGGCCGGCCATCATTTCTTCGGCGAGACCATCGGTCTTGGTGCGGATCGCCTTTTCGAGGCGGTCGGCGACTTCGGGGTTCTGCTTCAGGTAGGTCTTCGAGTTCTCACGGCCCTGGCCGATGCGCACCGAATCGTAGCTGAACCACGCGCCCGACTTCTCGACGATGCCGGCCTTGACGCCGAGGTCGAGGATTTCGCCGATCTTGGAGACGCCTTCGCCGTACATGATGTCGAATTCGACCTGCTTGAACGGCGGGGCGACCTTGTTCTTCACGACCTTGACGCGGGTGGCGTTGCCGACGACCTCGTCCTTGTCCTTGATCGCGCCGGTGCGGCGGATGTCGAGACGGACCGAGGCGTAGAACTTGAGCGCGTTGCCGCCCGTCGTCGTCTCGGGGTTGCCGTACATGACGCCGATCTTCATGCGCAGCTGGTTGATGAAGATCACCATGCAGCGCGAGCGGCTGATCGAGCCGGTCAGCTTGCGCAGCGACTGGCTCATCAGGCGGGCCTGGAGACCGACGTGGCTGTCGCCCATCTCGCCTTCGATTTCAGCGCGGGGCACCAGCGCGGCGACCGAGTCCACCACCAGCACGTCGATCGCGTTCGAACGCACCAGCGTGTCGACGATCTCGAGCGCCTGTTCACCGGTATCCGGCTGCGAAACGATCAGTTCGTCGATGTTGACGCCCAGCTTCTTGGCATAGACCGGGTCGAGCGCGTGTTCGGCGTCGATGAAGGCGGCGGTGCCACCGGTCTTCTGTGCCTCTGCGATCACGTGGAGCGCGAGCGTGGTCTTGCCCGAGCTTTCCGGACCATAGATCTCGATCACGCGGCCACGCGGCAACCCGCCGACGCCGAGCGCGATGTCGAGGCCGAGAGAGCCGGTCGAGATCGCTTCGACCTGCATCGTCTCCTTCGAGCCCAGCTTCATCGCCGAGCCCTTGCCGAATGCCTTGTCGATCTGGGCCAGCGCTGCTTCGAGCGCCTTTTGACGGTCCATTGCGTCCTTTTCCTTGCCTTCCTGGATCAGCTTGAGCTGAGCAGCCATGTCTCTTCCCCTGTGCTACCGGGCTGACCGGAAAGGTCAACGTCATGGGCAGACATGTACGATCTTTGTTCTACCAGAACAAGAGGGGAACTTCGGCAGATTTCCGTTTTTTAATGGCGGTTTTCGCCCTGAGCCATGCGCGCCAGAACTTCCCCCACTTTTTCTGAGAGCTGCTGGACCGAGAACGGCTTGGGCATGAACCAGGCGTTGGCGATGCCGATCTGCTTGCGCAGCTGCTCCTCCGCATAGCCCGACATGAACAGGACCGGGAGGTTCGGGGCGAAGCGGCGGATCTCGCGCGCCATGGCCGGGCCGTCGAGCGTGGGCATCACGACGTCGGAGACGACGATGTCGAACTGGCCGCCTTCCTGGACGAGTTCCAGCCCCTCCTCGCCGTCGCGCGCGCAGGTGACCTTGTAGCCCTGGCGGGTGAGCGCGCGCTCGGCGACGACGCGGACCGGGTCTTCGTCCTCGACCAGCAGGATCGAGCCGCCGCCTGCCCACTGGCTCGGCGGCGGTTCTGGCTTGGTCTGCGCGATCTCGGGCGCGGAGCCGGGCGCGACGTGGTGGACCGGCAGGTACACGGTAAAGCGCGTGCCTTTGCCCGCTTCGCTCTCGGCGAAGATGAAGCCGCCCGACTGCTTGACGATGCCGTAGACGGTCGAAAGTCCGAGGCCCGTGCCCTTGCCCTGCTCCTTGGTGGTGAAGAACGGCTCGAAGATCTTGCCGAGGATTTCGGGCGGGATGCCGCCGCCGCTGTCCTCGACGATGAGCGCGGTATATTCGCCCGCCGGGATGATCTCGCTGCGCATGGCGCGCACGTCGGTGGTAGTGACCTTGCGGGTGGCGAGGACAAGGCGCCCGGCGCCGTCGCCTCGGCTCTGCATGGCATCGCGCGCGTTGACGGCGAGGTTGACGATGACCTGCTCGAGCTGGGTCGGATCGGCGCGCACCGGGCCGAGGTCGCGGTCGTGGCTGACGACGAGCTGGATCTTCTCGCCGATCAGGCGGCGCAGCATCTGCGAGACGTCGGCGACCACGTCGGGCAGCTGGATCACTTCGGGGCGCAGTGTCTGCTGGCGCGAGAAAGCCAGGAGCTGGCGGGTCAGCGAGGCGGCGCGGTTCGAGTTGGCGCGGATCTGCTGGATGTCGTCATAGTCCGAATCGCCCGGCGTATGGCGCATCAGCATGAGGTCGCAGGTGCCCAGAATCGCGGTGAGCACGTTGTTGAAATCGTGCGCGACGCCGCCCGCAAGCTGGCCGACCGCCTGCATCTTGGTGGCCTGGGCGACCTGCCGCTTGAGGCGGATTTCCTCCGAAGTGTCGGTCAGGCCGAGCAGCACGGCCGCCTCCCCCAGCCCCCGCACGCCGGCGAGGCTGAGCGAGACCGGGTCGTCGGGCTGCGCGGTCAAGCGGATGGCGAGGTCGCCCGCCGCCGTGGGCCCCTGCGCGAAGCGGCGGATCGCCTCGGACAGGGCGCGCTTGTCCTCCTTGACGACGAGGTCGGTGGGGTAGGTAGGCGGCGCGTGGCCCTCGTGGCCGGCGGCGCGCATGAAGGCAGGGTTGGCGAAGAGCAGGCGCCCGTCGCGATCGGCCATGGCGAGGCCGAGGGGGAGCTGGCTCAGCAGCGCTTCCAGATGCGGCGCCGCGCCAGTGCCGCTTCCGCTGGCACCGATGCCCTGGCCGGCCTCGACCACCAGCATCAGCGATGGCGTGGTGGCGGGGTCGGGCTCATTGGGAAGGTCGGGATCGGCGACCGGGACGTGGTAGAGCACCAGCGCGCCGCCGCGCCCGCCGTCGCGCGCCCAGCCGATGCGCTCGCCCTCTTCCTGGCTGAGCAGCGAAACGAAGTCGGCGCCGGTCATGTCGGCCTTGGCGTCGCCCACCGCGCGCGCCGCGAAGCCCGAGCTGGCAGAGCGGATGGCGCCGTCCGGGTCGACGAGCGCGGCGGCGATGCCGGCCTTGGCGAGGCCCCGGCCCAGCTTGCCGTCGAGCTGGACGACGAGTTCGGCGACCGGATCCGCAGCGCTCACCGAAGTGATGCGCCAGACCAGGAAGTCGTCGCCCCGGCCCGCGCGGCGCACGTCGGCGCGCCAATGGGTGCCGTCCTCGTCGGCGATCTCGGCGGTGCCGTGGCCGTCGCGCCAGGCGCGGCGAGTGGCGTCGGCGAGGCGTTCGAGCGAGGCATGGACGACCGGCAGGCGCGGCGGGGCGCTGCCGGCGCCGAACCAGTTCTCGAAGCAGGGATTGGCGCAGGTCAGGCGGCCGGCGCGGTCGGTCACGGCGATGGCCATGTCCGGGCGTTCTATCGCGGCGACGGTGACGGACCAGTCGGGCTGCGCGAACTCGGTCTCGGCGGCAGGGGAGCGGCGGCGGGAAAGCGCCCAGGCGAGCGCGCCGAAGGCGGCCAGCGCGGCGACGAACACCGCCATCAGCAGCGCGTCGCCCGAGACCAGCCAGACCAGCAGCGCGCTCAGCAGCAGCGCCGCGACGACGACCAGCACGTCGGAAACCGAACCGACGGAGCCCACGGCCCGATCGGCGCGTACCGTCATGCAGGCGTTTCCGATTCGGCGACGGGCGCAGGGCGGGCGGGCCGCAGGCGGCGGGCATGGTGCTTGCGGCCGATCCACCAGCGCCAGAACCACATCGACAGGACGTAGCCCAAGGCGGCGCAGACCGTGGAGATCACGAAGAGGCCGACCAGCAGCGCCGGGGCGGCGTCGGACAGCAGCCAGTGCGCCCACTCCCCGACACCCGCCCCGCTGTCATAGAGCGCGTAGAAGGTCGAGAGGTCGGCGTGGTAGCCCAGCGAGTTGCCCAGCCAGATCGAGGCGGCGAGGATGAAGGGCGTCGTCGCGGGGTTCGACAGGAAGGTCATCGCGGCGGCGAGCGGGATGTTGCCGCGGCACGGCACGCACATCACCGCCGCGCCGACGATCTGGACGCCGGGGATCAGCGCGAAGATACCCACCAGCAGCCCCACCGCGACCCCGCGCGGAACCGAGCGGCGGGTGAAGCGGAACAGTTCCTGCCGCCGGGCGAGCGGCGCCGTGAAGCGATTCGCCTCGAGCTGTTCGTGCGTCGGCATCTGGCGGTGCAGCCACGCGCCCAGGCGGGAGAGCATCGGGCTCATTCCCCGCTCAACCGTGGTCGCGCATGATGCGGGCCTGGTCGCGCTTCCATTCGCGGTCCTTGATGGTGGTCCGCTTGTCGGCCGCGTTCTTGCCCTTGGCGAGCGCCAGCTCGACCTTGGCGCGGCCGCGGCTGTTGAAGTAAATCGAGAGCGGCACCAGCGTCATGCCCTTGCGCTCCACCGCGCCCTGGAGGCGGGAAATCTCGCGCTCATGAAGCAGCAGCTTGCGCGGCCGCTTGGGGACGTGGTTGAAGCGGTTGCCGTGGCTGAACTCGGGCACGTTGGCGTTGACCAGCCAGCATTCGCCCCCCCGGATTTCGGCGAAGGATTCGACGATCGAACCCTCGCCGAAGCGGAGCGACTTCACTTCCGTGCCGGTGAGCGCGATGCCCGCCTCGAACTTGTCCTCGATGAAGTAGTCGAAGCGAGCCTTGCGGTTTTCCGCGACGGTCTTGGCTTTGTCGAAAAGGGAATTCTGGGGGCGTGCCATGTTCCCGCATGTAGGCATGTGCGCGGCAAAAGAAAACGCCCCATCGCCCCGCTTTCGGACGGGAAATCGTCCAGGCGGGCCAGATGGTTCGGGCCGTGGTTCAATCGTGCTGCAGATAGATGTCGAGATGGACCAGTTTGCCCGCATCGTCGAACTGGTAGACGGTGCAGGAATTGACCACCGTCTCGGCATGGCCGCGAGGGCAGTTGTGCTCGGTCAGTTCGAGGAACACGCGGTTTCCCGCCTCGCTGATGCGGTGGAATTCGGCCCAGAAGTCGGTCGTGGTCGCCCATTGCATCAGGAGGCCGCGGTAGACCTCCCAGCCCATCGCCGCCTTGTCGTTGCCGACCCGCTCGAACGCGTCGGTGTCGAGCAGCGCGGCGAGTTCGTCCCAGCCGCTCTCGTCGAAGCCCGGCTCCTTGGCGCGTTCTACGGTGCGCTTGATGCAGTCGGTATAGGCAAGGACCTTCAGCGCATATTCGCCGGTCACGGCCTCGCGCGCGGTCCAGGTGGTCGCACTGGTTACGATTGTAGCCATCTCGCATTCTCCCGGTCTTGTTGTTTTGCCGCGCAGTGTTCCCAATTGCGCAGGCCTTGGCAAGGGCGATGCTTATCGCGGCGGCGCCATTTCGGCGGGATGACATCGAGTTAACGCCGAATCCGCTCAAAATCTCAGGTACATGACTTGCGCGGCAAGGGGCGCTGCGGAATACAGGTCCGCGAATTCGGGGGAATCAATCTACAATGCGATCGAAATACCGAGCCGGGCTGTCCGGCCCGCTGCTTCTGCTGATGCCCATGGCCGCGCAGGCCGCGCCGCCTCCACTCGACGCCTACGGCGACCTTCCCCGCGTGGAAGACATCGCGATCTCGCCCGACGGGACGTCCACCGCCAATGTCCTCCAGGTCAGCGGCGGACGCCGCGTGTTCGTGGTCAAGGACGGCAAGCCCCTGCTCAACGCTGCCTCGGGGCCCAACAAGGTGCGCGGGATCGAGTGGGCGGACAACGATACCGTGCTGCTCACCAACAGCGCCACGGTGCCGCTGTTCGGTTTCGCCGCCAGCAAGTACGAATTTTCCGGTACGATCATCGTGCCGATGAAGCCGGGCGGCGTGTCCGGGCTCGTTTTCGGCAAATCCAAGGATGTCGCCGACACGACCCGCGGGCGTTACGGCATCCGGACCGTCGGCGGGCAGACCGTGGGCTACTTCGGCGGCATCGCGATGGAAGTGGACGGCATGTCGACTCACTTCAAGCACGGCCGCACCACGCTCTACGCCGTCGACCTGAAGACCAACCGCGCCCGCCAGGCCGCCCCGGCGCCGGAGGAGAACCACTATCGCGACTGGTTGATCGACGCCGCCGGCAACGTGGCGATCGTGCTGGACATCTCGGAGACGGACGGCACCTGGAAGATCGGTCCGCCAAGGGGGCGTGAACTGGTGCGCGGCATCGACCCGACCGGCCACGTCAGCCTGATCGCCTTCGGCAAGGACGGCACATCCGTCATCTACCAGATCGAGGACGACGACGGGAACGAGCGCTGGTACGAAGTTCCGATGACCGGCGGCGAGCCGAAGGGCATCCTGAACGACATCGGCATCGAGCGCATCTTCGTCGACCGCAGCACCGGCAACATGATCGGCTATCGCACCTCGGGCGAGAAGCGCCAGACGGTGATGAACGACCCGGTCCACCAGCATGCGCTCACCCGCATCTTCAAGGCCTTCGACGGGCGCGAGGTCGACCTTATCGACTGGACGCCGGACTTCTCGAAGGTGATCCTGCGGACCTCCGGCAGCAAGGACAGCGGCACCTGGTTCCTCGTCGACGTCGCCCAGCGCCGCGCCGACCCGATCGCCGACGAGCGGCCCGAGATCATGGCCGAGCAGGTCGGGCCGATCTCCAAGATCGACTATGCCGCCGCCGACGGGCTCAAGATGGACGGTATTCTGACCCTCCCCCCGGGCCGCGAGGCGAAGGGCCTGCCGGTGATCCTGCTGCCGCACGGCGGCCCGGCGTCGCACGACACGCCTGACTTCGACTGGTGGGCGCAGGCCTTCGCCTCGCGCGGGTACGCGGTGTTCCAGCCCAACTTCCGCGGCTCGACCGGCGGCACCGATGCCTTCCGCCATGCCGGCGATGGCGAGTGGGGCCGCAAGATGCAGACCGACATCTCCGACGGGCTCGCCGAACTGGCCAAGCGCGGGCTGGTCGATCCCAGGCGCGCCTGCATCGTCGGCGCCAGCTACGGCGGCTACGCGGCGCTGGCGGGGGTGACGCTGCAGCAGGGGCTCTACCGCTGCGCGGTCTCGGTGGCGGGCGTCGCCGACCTCAAGCTGATGTATTCGACCGACATCCGCGAAAGCGGCGATTCGAAGATGCTGGGCAAGGTGCTGCGCGAACAGCTCGGCGATCCCAAGCGCTACTACGACGTCTCGCCCCGCCGCTTCGCCGCCCGCGCCGACGCGCCGGTCCTGCTGATCCACGGCAAGGACGACACCGTGGTGCCCTACAAGCAGAGCCAGGTCATGGCCGACGCTCTCAAGGACGCCGGCAAGCCCTACGAAATGGTGACGCTGGCGGGTGAGGATCACTGGCTTTCGCGCGCGGAGACGCGAAAGAAGATGCTGTCCGAAACCATGCGCTTCGTGGAGAAGAACAACCCGGCGGATTGAAGCCCGCCGGATCGAACGGGCGCCGCCCCGGCGGCGCCCGGCCTCAGAGCAGGCCGGCGTGGACCAGCGCTTCGTCGACCGCGACCCGTGCCTTCTCGCCGCAGGGGACGAGCGGCAGGCGCAGTTCGTTCTCGATCCAGTCGTGGACCTGCGCCAGCGCGTACTTGCACGGGCCCGGCGAGCTGTCCTCGAACATGGCGTAGTGCAGCGGGTAGAGCATGTCGTTGAGGCGGCGCGCTTCCTCGAGGTCGTTGGCGGCGCAGGCGGCCTGGAATTCGGCGCAGAGCTTCGGAGCGACGTTCGCGGTGACCGAGATGCATCCCACGCCGCCCGCCGCATTGAACGGCAGCGCCAGTTCGTCGTCGCCGGACAGCTGGCAGAAGTCCTTGCCGATGCCCATGCGGTGGTCGGTGACGCGCGACAGGTCGCCGCTGGCGTCCTTGATGCCGACGAAGCGGCCCGGATAGCGGCGGGCCAGTTCGCACACCGTCTCGGGCAGCAGGTCGGTCACGGTGCGGCCCGGCACGTTGTAGAGAACGATCGGCAGGTCGATGTTTTCGGCCAGGTAGCCGAAGTGGGCGAGCAGACCCTCCTGGCTCGGCCGGTTGTAGTAGGGCGCGACCAGCAGCGCGGCGGCGGCGCCGGACTTCTTGGAGAAGGTCATGTGCAGGAGCGCGTTCATGGTGTCGTTGCTGCCGCAGCCCGCGATCACCGGCACCCGGCCCGCCGCCTGCTCGACGCAGACTTCGATGACGCGGTGGTGCTCTGCATTGGAAAGCGTGGAGTTTTCGCCGGTTGTCCCGCACGGCACCAGCGCCGACGAGCCGGACTCGATCTGCCAGTCCACCAGCCGGCGGAAAGCCTGTTCATCGAACGCTCCGTCGCGAAACGGTGTGACAAGCGCGGGAATGGAGCCGGAGAACATGGACTTTACCTCTGGTGGTGTTCAATGATCGCCCGGCCGGGGAACCGCCCCCGTGCCCGAACGTCATGTTCAGCGCCTGATAAGGAGCCTCTTTCCAAAATGTCCAGCATGTTGCGCACCCCCCACCTGCTGCTGAGCATTTCCCCAGCCGTTTTCGCCTTCACGGCGTTCTCCCTCCCCGCCGCCGCCCAGGACGGCCGCGAGTGGGACGCCGCGCGGGCCCAGTCGATGCAGTCGCACGACATGAGCGTCCACCAGTCGATCGACCGCTGGAAGCTGCTCGTCGCCAACGACCGCATGGGCTTTGCCTCCTACGCCGGCTTCCTGCTGAGCTATCCGGGCTACCCGCAGCAGGACAAGATCCGCGGATTCGCGGAAAAAGCCCTGCTGACCGAATCGCCCGACACCGGCTCCGTCATCGCCTATTTCGACCGCTACGCCCCGCTCGGCAGCAAGGCCGCCGGGCGCTACGCCGTGGCGCTATCGAGCATGCGCCGCGCCGATGCCGCCACCAATGCCGTCGCCGCGTGGCGCAAGGGCAGCCTTATCCCGGTCGATGAAAGCGCGCTGCTTTCGCTCTACGGCAGCCGCCTGACCAGCGCCGACCACGACGCGCGCATGGACGCGCTGCTGTGGCAGGGCGAGACCGCGCAGGCCGAGCGGCAGATATCCTTCGTCTCGGCCGCGCGCCGGGCCGAGTTCATGGAGCGCCTCTCGCTGATGCAGGGCGCGGCGCCCGGCACGCTGGGCGTCACCCTGCCCGCGCAGATCTCGTCCGACCCCGGCTACGTCTACAACCGGGCGGTGCAGGCGCGCCGATCCGGCAACCAGATGGGCGCGGTGAGCCTGCTGGCCAATCGCCCGCCCCTCGCCCGGCCCGTGCCCGAGCAGGAACTGTGGGTGCGCGAACTGCTCACCGCCGCGCGCGCCGCCGACGACAGCAGTGCGGTGCGCATCGCCGGTTCGATCGACGATGCCTTTACGCCGGGCACCGATGTCAGCCGCCTCTCCTACCGCGTGCGCGACGACTACACGACGCTCGTCTGGCTGGGCGGTACCAAGGCGCTGTGGTCGCTGGGCGACGCGCGACGCGCCGCGCCCCTGTTCTACCGCTACGGCGCCGCCGCGCAGACGCCGGGGACGCGCTCTAAGGGCTTCTACTGGGCCGGACGCGCGCTCGCGATCGGCGGCGACATGGCCGGCGCCAACCGCTACTTCGAGATGGCCGCGCGGTATCCGCAGTACTTCTATGGCCAGCTTTCGCTGGAGCGGCTGGGGCGGCCGATCCCCAACCTCGACACCCGGCCCACCGCCGTCCCCACGGTGGCGGAGCGCACTTCGTTCAACGGGCTGCCGATCACCCGCGCCGTGCGCGACGTCGCGCGCGATGCCGACTGGCGCACCGGCATCCAGTTCTACCGGGAGATCGCCGACCAGGCCGCGACCTCGGAAGACCACGTCCTCGTCGCCGACCTCGCGCAGCAGATCGGCCGCCGCGACCTTGCCGTGATCCTGGGCCAGAGCGCTCATGCCGACGGGTTCGAGGAGTTCGGCCAGATTTCCTTCCCGCTGATCCCCACGCCGCCGGGCACCAACTGGACCATGGTCCACGCACTCAGCCGGCAGGAAAGCCAGTTCGCGCAGAACGCGCTCAGCCATGCCGGCGCCAGCGGCCTCATGCAGCTCATGCCCGGCACCGCGCGGGAGCAGGCGGGCAAGATGGGCCTGGCCTACGACCAGTCGGCTCTGGTCAGCGATCCGACCTACAACATCCGTCTTGGCGACGGCTACTTCGGGCGGATGATGGATTACTACGGCGGCGCCACGCCGCTCGCGGTCGCGGCCTATAATGCAGGCCCCGGCAACGTGAACAAGTGGCTGCGCGCCAACGGCGATCCGCGCACCGGCACGATCGACTGGATCGACTGGATGGAGCAGATCCCCATCTACGAGACCAAGAACTACGTCCAGCGCGTGCTGGAAAACGCCGTCGTCTACGAGACGATGTACCCGGCGCGGTCGGACTATACCGGCGCGAACAAGATGACCCGCCTCATGCCCGGCAAGCGCAAGCCGGGCTGAACGTCGCTTCCCTCAGGGCGCTTCCCCGCAGGAAGACCCTGGCGGGGCGGGGGCCGTCCACGACATGCGGTAGGTGACGCGGAAACCGTCATGGTCGGACAGTTCCGGGCTGTCCGGCCCGCCGTCGAACATGGCTTCCACCCGGACCGGCTCGACCGAGATTTCGCGGCCGCTTTCGAAGAACTGCAGGTCCTGGGTATCCATCCAGGGCTCGTCGCCGTCCCATGACATCCTCACGTCGCAGGCGAACATGCCGTCGCTGCAGGCCTTGTGGACCAGCGTCATCGGCTCGTAGCGGGTGAAGTTGTCCCAGCGTTCCTGCGAACGGCGCATGTTGAAGTCACCGCCGAAGATGACGGGAAAGCGCTCGTCGTGGGTGGCGTCGATGAAGCGGGACGCCTCCAGCGCCTGCCGGTCGTGCGCCTCCAGGTTACGCGCCGCCGGAGCTTTCGAGGCGCCGCGCGAATTCATGTGGGTATTGTACAAGTCGATGGGCGTGGGCAGGCCCGGGACGGCGATGCGGACCATCATGATGCCCTTGTTGGCAAGGCAATCGATGCCGGCGCAGGACCGGCGCCCGTAAGGCTGGCTGCGCACGCCGGTGATGGGATATCGCGACGCCACCGCGAGCCCTCCTCCCATGAAATGCACGCCGATCTCACCGCGTTTGACGCTGGCCTTGCCCGGCAGCCGTTCGTCACCCGTTGCCGGAGCCCGGTCGGTGCGGCGAGGCCCGGAGGCGATCGCCGGGTAGCCGCTGGCGAGAACCGCCTTCTTGGCGGCGCCGCTGAACATCTCCTGGAACAGGACGATGTCCGGCGCCTCGCCCGCTGCCCGCAGCGCCGCGAGGTGGCGGCCGATCTCGCCCAACTGCGCGGCGCGGCCCGAGCGGGCGGGCCAGCCCAGACCCTCGATATTATAGGTCAGCACCGATAAGGTGACGCTGCGGCGAGCGCCATCGTCCGACGGCACGGGGGCAACCCCCGCCCCGCAAGCGAGGAGCCGCGACGGCGGCGCCGTGCCGCATCCGGCCAGCGCCAGCGCCGCTCCGAGACATGCGAGCGAAAGGCTCCGGACGCGAAGCCGCCTCATGCACCATGAACCGTGTTGGGCATGGCATCAGGCTAGAGGCCCGGACCCGCCAAGTCGACCCACCCAATACGCCCGGTCCTCATCCCAGCCGGAACAGGGCGCTGGCGTGGGGCGCGAGGCGAGTGGTCACCTTGTCCGATACCGGGCCGAGGTCGCGGCGCTGCCACAGGTCGCGAATCGCCGCGCGCCCGTCGACTCCAACGGCGCGCAGCGGCAGCGTGACCTCGCGCGCTTCCTTGCCGAGGTTGAACAGCGCCAGATAGCGAGCTTTGCCGTCCTCGCTCGACGCCGACCAGACGCGCAGGCCGTCCTCGACGAAGTGCGGGCGATTGCCGCTGCTCGACTGGTTGACCGCCAGCACCTCGGGGTTCGTCAGCAGCGCCAGCGTGGCGGCATCGAGGTGGCGCAGGTCGCCGCCCATGATCAGCGGCGAGCGGGCGATGGACCACAGCGTCATCAGCGTCTGCTGCTCGTCGGCCGTGAAGCGGGAATCGCGCTCGCCCAGCGCCAGCCGGCCTAGCGGCAGCATGTCCGCGTCGGGCCACGAGCCGGGGCCCCGGAACGGCGTCCAGTTCTCCAGCCGCGTGACCTGCGCTTCGAGCTGCGCCCACTCGTCCCAGAAGTCGTCGGAGATGCGCCACATCTGCGCATGGCGGCGGACGTGCTCGCCGCGCAGCACAGGGGTTTCGCCGGGCGAGAGACTGAGCACCATCGGCCGCCCGCAGCGCGCGATGGCGGTGGCGGCGGCCTCGATCTCGGGCGCGTGGGCGTCGTAGGGGCGGCTCATGTCGTCCATCTTGACGAAGTCGACGCCCCACGATGCGTAGAGTTTGAACAGTCCGTCGTAGTATTCTTGCGCGCCGGGCCGGGTCATGTCGACGCCGTACATGTCGGGGTTCCACGAACAGATCGAGGTCGTGTCGGCGATGTCCTGCGCGCGGACCTTGGTGCCCAGGATCGGCAGGTTCAGCTTGACCGCATGGCGCGAGATGCCGCGCATGACGTGGATGCCGAACTTCATGCCCATCGCGTGAACCTTCGCCGCGAGCGGCGCGAAGCCCTTGCCGCCCCTGGCCGAGGGGAAGCGGTTGGGCGCGGGCACCAGCCGCCCATGCGCGTCGAGGGCGGGGACGGGGTTCGAGTTGTAGGTGTAGCTGCTCGCCTCGGGCTCGTACCACTGGATGTCGACGGTGAAGACGTCGTAGCCCGAGGGCAGCAACTTCTCGCGCATGATCGCGGCGGTTTCGAGCGCCTGCGCCTCGGTGATGGTGCCGGCGAAGCTGTTCCAGCTGTTCCACCCCATCGGCGGGCGCGGCGCGAGGTCCGACACGGGCGGCAGCGGGGAGCCGGAAGGCATCGACGACGGCGCCGGCGTACCCGCGACCGCCCTTTGCGCAAGGCCCGCGAGCGATGCCGCGGCCGCGGTGAAAATGGCGGTTCGACGCGAGAAATCCATGGTCATCCTGTCCTCTGCCCATTGGCTGCTTGGGTGCTATTTGTCGGACTAATACCCGCAATGCAACCGGGGAGATCGCCCGCATGAGCGCTTGGCCGCAAGGGTCGGGTTTCCTAAGGATCGAGGCGATGAAATTCGACGGTCCCCCGATCAGCCCCTCCGGCATGGCGTCCTTGCGTGCCCGCTACGACCACCTGCTCGGCACCGAGCGGCCGGCGATCGTCGAGATCGTCTCGTGGGCGGCGGGCAACGGCGACCGCTCGGAGAACGGCGACTACCTCTACGGCCGCAAGCGCATGCGCGAGATCGACCGCGAGCTGTCCTACCTCGCCCGCCGCATGAAGGCGCTGCGCGTGGTCGACCCCGCCGCGCAGGGCGAGCGCGGCAAGGTGTTCTTCGGCGCCGAGGTCGAACTCGCCGACGAGGACGACGAGCGCCTGACCGTCACCATCGTCGGCGACGACGAACAGGACGCCTCCTCGGGCCGCATCGGCTGGAGCGCCCCCATCGCCCGAGCCCTGCGCGGCGCCGCCGTTGGCGACCTGCGCGTGGTGCGCCTCCCCTCGGGCGAGAAGGAGTGGGAGATCATGCGGATCGAATATCCGTAGGACAGTCGAGCCACTCCGGAACGGCGCTTCGGCGAGGCATCAGGGAATCAGGCGATCGGCGCGCAGACGCTCGAACAGGGCGAAGAATGCGTCGTCGGTTGGCTGATATCCGGTGAAACCCAGACGGCGGCTCTTCGACATGTCGGTCACGACCTCGATCGGGCGCCCCAGATCGGCGTCGGTGTGCCAGGGAGAGGCCAGACGACCGAGTTCGGGCTCGACCAGCCCCTCGCGCAGCGCAATTGCGCGCCACAGCTTTTCATCGCCCGCCATCTGCTCGTCCAGCGCAAGCACGGACCCGTCGAACGGCGCAGCGTCCAGTCCGAACCACGCGGCGATGCGGCCCCACATCCACTGCCAGCGGAAGACGTCGCCGTTGACCACGTTGAAAGCCTCGTTGTGGGCGCTTTCGGTCTCCGCGGCCCACAGCAGGTGGCGTGCCAACTGCCCGGCATCCGTCATGTCGGTCAGGCCATTCCATTGCGCCGCCGACCCCGGAAAACGGAAAGGCCGCCCGGTTTCCCGGCACAAGGTCGCATAGACGGCAAGCGTCGTGCCCATGTTCATGGCGTTGCCGACGGCCTTGCCGATGACGGTATGCGGACGATGCACGCTCCAGGTGAAGCCATCGCGGGCAGCGGCGGCGAACAGTTCGTCTTCCTGCGCGTAGTAGAAATTCTCCACCTCGAGGCGCCCCTGTTCCTCGCGGAACGGGGTCTGCGGAAGCGTCCCGCGTCCATAGGCCTCGAAGGGACCGAGATAGTGCTTGAGCCCGGTCACCAGGGCGACATGGCGAGGGCCGGCAGGCCCGGGCAGCCCGTCCAGCAGGTTGCGCACCATCGCCGAATTGACCCGGATGTTCTCGGCCTCGCTGTCCTGGCGCAGCCAGGTCGTGATGAACACCGCATCGGGATGGATGGAAGCCAGTGCCGCGGCGGTGGCGGCGGCATCCTGCAGGTCGGCCGCCACCGGCTCCACACCTTGCTGTTCGACCGGGCGACGGGCCAGCCCGTGCACCGTCCAGCCCTCCTGCACCAGCAACGCCGCCGTCGCGCTGCCGACGATGCCGCTCGCGCCCACTATCAATGCCGTCCTGGCCATGCGAAATCTCCTTGCTGGCGATAGAACTAGGCAGCCATGTCCCGTCCTTCTAGAGGGCACCATTTGGTGCCCTTGGGCCAGGAGGTATCTCGATGAAGCCTGGAACGCCCGACGAGGAATGGCGCGAGGACTGTGCGCCACGACGAGTGCTGGAGCTGTTCGCGGCCAAATGGACCAGCATGGTCCTGCACACACTTCACGCGCGCCATGACGGCGCCGCACGCACGGGTGAGCTGCTGCGGACGCTGCCGGGCATCTCCAAGAAGATGCTGACACAGACCTTGCGCGAGATGGAAGGCAGCGGCCTTATCGACCGTCACGTCCAGGACACGGTGCCTCCTGCCGTGGAATACCACCTTACGGCGCTGGGCCGCCGCTTCGTCGAGCCGGTGGAACTCCTCTACAGCTGGGGGCGGGAAAACACGGATGCACTGGACGCATTGACGCCTCGCCCGAGTTCGCGGCGCTCATAGCCGCCAACGCGTCACCCGGGTTCCCGCATGCAGGGCTCGCAAGCATCAGGCAAAATCGAAGCGAAGGTCCGGCGCCTTCACCGGGCCATGCGGTTCCAGGCGTCGAGGGCAGCGATCTTGTAGGCTTCGGCGAGGGTCGGGTAGTTGAAGGTGTTCTCGATGAAGTAGTCGATCGTGCCCTTCAGGTTGAGCACCGCCTGGCCGATGTGGATCAGCTCGGTCGCGCCCTCGCCGATGATGTGGACGCCCAGCAGGCGGCGGGTCTTGTTCGAGAAGATCATCTTCATCAGCCCCTGCTGCAGCCCCATGATGTGCCCCCGGCTGGTCTCGCGAAGGCGGGCGATGCCGCACTCGTAGTTGATGCCGCGCGTGCGCACTTCCTCCTCGGTCATGCCCACTGTCGAGATTTCGGGCACCGCGTAGATGCCGTAGGGGAAGAACGCGGGGGCCGGAGGGAGCGGCAGGCCGAAGGCGTGGCAGGCGGCGATACGGCCCTGCTCCATCGAGGTCGAGGCGAGGCTGGGAAAGCCGATTACGTCGCCAGCGGCATAGATGTGCCCCGCCGCGGTCTGGTAGGTCACCGGGTCGACCGAGAGCCGCCCGCGCGCGTCGGTCGTCAGCCCGCAGGCATCGAGACCGAGCCCGGCGGTCGCGCCCATGCGCCCGGCGCAGTAGAGCAGCATCTCGGTGCGCACCGTCCGCCCGTCGCCCAGCGTGGTGAGCACGCGCCCGTCCGCGCCTTTCTCCACCCTGGTGGCGGGCGAGCCGAGGCGGAAGGTCACGCCCCGGTCGCGCAGCTGGTGGACGAACTCGTCGATGATCTCGCGGTCGACGAAATCGAGGAACGTCGCGCGCGGCTCGATCACGGTGACGGCGACGTCTAGCGCGGAGAAGATCGTCGCGTATTCGATGCCGATGACGCCCGCCCCCACCACCGCCAGCGAGCGCGGCAGGCGCGGGATGTTCACGACCTCGTCGGAATCGAGGATGTCGGGATCGGCGAAGTCCACCGCGTCGGGGTGGTGCGGCAGGGTGCCCACGGCGATCAGGAAGCGCTCGCCGGTGACGATCGTCTCGCCCCCGTCGGGCTGGGTGACCGCCACGCGGTTGGCGTCGACGAACCGGGCGATCCCGGCCATCGTCTCCACGCCGTTGCGCAGGAACTGGTGCTCCAGCACGTCGACCTCGTGATCGAGCGTCTTGGCGAGGCGGATCGACAGGTCCTCGCTGCCGATCTCCTTCTTGACGCGGTAGGACCGTCCATAGAACCCCCGCTCGCGCCAGCCCGAGAGGTTCAGCGCGGTCTCCCGCAGGGTCTTGCTGGGGATCGTGCCGGTATGGACCGAGACTCCGCCTACGCGCATCCGGGCCTCGATCACCAGGACCGACTTGCCCAGCTTCGCCGCCTGGATCGCCGCCCGGCGCCCGGACGGTCCGCTGCCGATGACGATGAATTCATAGACTGCCGCCATCGAAGACCTTTTCGCAAAAGAAGTGCACGGCCCCAACGCCGCCCCCGCCCTCTCCAGCCGCGGCGCGCCGACTTTGCGGCCGGGCACGCTGCAACGCAACAGCGAAGCGGCCTGTTCCAATCTTTGCGCTTGGCGAGGCTCGCCTGCTCGTGGCATTATAGTGAGCGTGCTTAGCAAATAGCGGCAAGTCCATCCGGAAAGATACCTGGCGGGGCGGAAGAACAAGAAACAACAAGACGGGATAACGAGAGATGACGGGCATTGTCGTGACGCCGCTGGGCGAGAACCTGAACTTCGGCGCGCAGGTCGAGGGGCTCGACTGGGACACCATCGCCGACGAGGCCGTGCGCGATCAGCTGCGCGCCCTGTTCGTCGAGCGCGGCATGATCGTGTTCCGCGACATGGAGCCCAGCGCGAAGATGCAGGTCGCGGTCAGCAAGGTGTTCGGCCCGCTCAAGGACCATCCCACCAAGACGACCCCGCGCGACGACGAGACCGGCGACGCGGCCGAAGGCGTCATCGACATGCACTACCGCCCGAGCGACGAAGTGGCCAAGGGCGAGGGTCTGGTGGAGCTGGACGGCGCCGTGGTCGCGCGCTTCTCGCCCTGGCATTTCGACCACTGCTACAACGACGAGCTCAACTACGCCGGCGTCCTGCGCGCCCCGATCAACGCGCCGGAGGGCGGTCGCACCGGCTTCATGGACGGCGTCGAGCTGTACCGCCAGTTCCCGCAGGAACTGCGGGACAGGCTGGAAGAGGCGAACGTGATCTACACGCTCGACACCCGCCTCTCGACGATGAAGTACGGCGTCAACTTCACGTCGCTCACCGAACATTCCTCGACGCCCGCGCTGCTCAAGGAAGCATCGACCTTCCCGCGCGCGATGCACCCGGCGATCTGGACGCGCGAGACCGGCGAGAAGGTCATGCACTTCGGACCGTGGATGGCCGTCGGCCTCGAACACCACGAGGATCAGGAGGGCGACCGCCTGCTCGACGACACCGCGCACGAGATCAACCGCCTCGGCCAGGGGACGAGCGCCTACTGGCACGACTGGAAGCCAACCGACATGGTGATCTGGGACAACCACCGCATGCTCCACGCGGTCGAAGGCTGCGACGCCAGGTACGAACGCCAGACGCTGCGCACCACCATCAAGGGCGACTACGGCCACGGCTACTTCGAGGACGGCAAGAAGATCGGCGAAGTCCAGCGCGAGATCGCCTGAGGGAGTGCTCGCGGGGAGATCGCGTAAGGCGATCTCCCCGCCCCCTCAATTCGCCCGCCTGCGGCAGACACGAAAACTTCGCGGGCGGAATATTGCTGACGGGATGAATGGGGCCCGTCAGTCTTCGCCGAGAAATCATTCGGCGGCATTGTTAAAATCGAAGCGCGGTTTGGACGCCTATCCCAAGTTAACTCGGCTTATACTTTCCAAGCCCGACCCCTCGATTGCAGGGCATGCTCGGAAACGGTTCGTCGCAAGTCGCGCCCGAATGACCGGCACAACCACCATCGCGGCCTCGAGTGTTCATGTGCCCGAAAGGTTAGTCTGAACAGGCAGGACTTCCATGGCGTTCAGGTGCGGCCATGCCGCACTTTTTACGAAGCTAAATGGAGGGGTTCTGACCGTCGGAGACGCCATCATGGGGGCGGCGGTCGGACGAGAAGCTGCGATCCGCAGGCCCGACTGGTCGAGTTTGAAGGAGTATCGCAATGAGTGTCATTTCCCAGAGTCCGCGAGTTCTGTTGCTGGCCGCCATGCTTGCCGGCACGGCGTCCGCCAGCCTCTCCGCGCAGACGCAGGAGCCGGCCGAAGGCGGCCTCGCGGTGACGGTGTCCGACACGCGTCCCGAGCGGTCGCAGATGACCGAAGGCCCTGAGATCCAGGGCATCATTTCCGGGCGCAGCGGCGACAGGATGCAGGTCACGGCCGAAGACGGCACCAGGACGGTCATCGCCATCGACGATGCCACCAAGATCAGCGCCACCAAGGGCCTGTTCGGCATGAACAGCAAGAAGCTGGCGGCAACCTCGCTGATCAACGGCGTGCCGGTGACCGTGAAGACGCTGCAGGGGGGCGGCAGCCTGCTGGCCAGCCAGATCAAGCTGCAGAACAAGGATCTCAAGACCGCGTCCATGATCCGCAACGGCACCGAGCAGGGCTTCGCGGAACAGACCGCAGCAACCGAAGCGCTACGCGGCCGCATGGGCGACATCGACAAGTACAACGTCAAGAGCACCACCAACGTGAACTTCGACACCGGCAAGGCGGTCCTGTCCGAGCAAGCGAAGAGCGATCTCTGCAGCGCGGCGACTTCCGCGGAAGGGATGGACAACGCCCTCCTGCTCGTCGTGGGCTACACCGACTCCACGGGCAGCCCCGAAATCAACCAGGTGCTCAGCGAAAAGCGGGCCGCCCGCGTCGTCAACTATCTCCAGCAGGCCTGCCACTGGAAGCCCTATCGCATGTTGACCCCCACCGGCATGTCGGAAGCGGACCCGCTGGCGGACAACACCACCGAAGAAGGCAAGGCGCAGAACCGCCGCGTTGCGGTGAACGTGCTGGTCAGCAAGGGCCTCGACGGCCTGTAAGACGTTCGGGCGGGCTTCGGCCCGCCCGCTCCTCCTCGGGTACCGGCCGCGCGGTGGACATGCGAAGCGGCCAGGACCACCGGCATTGCTTGAATCGTGTCGATGGCCGGGCCTCCCGCCGGCCCGGCTGAATTTTTGTTTCTGCCGGACCGGCCAGCGCTATGACGCGCGGTATGCTTCGATCCACGCCGAGCAGGCTGCTGCTTTCCGTCCTCTTCGGACTACTCGCGCCGGCCTGCGATGGCAGCAGGGCCGTGCCGCCAGCGCCCTTCACCGAATCGACCACACAGCCGGCGGGGGAGGCCCTTCGCCTCCAGGGACGGGTGAACGACGCCGCCGGCCTGCTGGACGAGGCGGCCGAGCGACGGCTGGCCGATCGGCTCCGGACGCTTGAGGACAGGACCGGGCACCAGATGGTGGTCGTGACCGCCCCCTCGCTCGGCGGGAAGGACATCGCGGAATACACCCTCGATCTCGCACGCCGCTGGGGTATCGGCCGCGAGGGCCACGACGACGGCGTCGTCGTGCTGGTGGCGCCCGGCGAGCGCCGAGTCCGCATCGAAGTCGGCCGCGGGCTCGAGAAGACGCTTCCCTTTGCGGTCTGCTACACGGTCATCCAGCACGACATGCTGCCCCGCTTCACGTCCGGCGATTTTGCCGGAGGGCTGGACCACGGCACCGCCAGCCTGATCGCGAAACTCATCTGACCGTTTTGCCACGCGGCGTTTCGTGCCATGAGCGCGCCGTGAGCCTTTCCCGCCCCCGATCCCTGCTCGTGCTGACGCTGCTGGCCTGCGCGGCGCTCGCCTCGCCCGCCCTCGCCCGCGAGAGCCTCGGGCTCTACGGCGGCTGGGGGGCGTTCCGCGATCCGCTGGTCCCGCGCTGCTATGCCATCGCCATGGCCGAGCCGAGCGCCATGAGCCGCGACTACCAGCCCTACGCGGCGATCGGCACCTGGCCCAGGCGCGGCACCCGCAACCAGGTCCACCTGCGATTGTCGCGCCAGTTGTCGGCCAATGCCCCGGTCACGCTGCGGATCGGCGGCCGGCGGATCGTGATGACCGCCGGCGGCGGCGATGCCTGGCCTCGCAATGACGCTGACAACGCCGCGATCATCGCCGCCATGCGCTCGTCCGCGTCGATGACCGCCAGTGCCCGCGATGCCAAAGGGCGGCCCTTCGCCAACACCTGGGCGCTGCCGGGCGCCGCCTCGGCGATGGACGCGGCACTGATCGGCTGCGCAAAGCTGCGCTGAGCGCTCTTCCGGTTTTCCTACAAGGGCGGCGCCTGTTACATTCGCGGCGGCTCTTTCCACCGTCAACAAACCGCCCGCCGCTGCCCCTCGTAAACACACGCCGCACGCATGCCCTTCATCAACTTGCGTACTTTGCAACCGGCCAAAAACGGAAAAGGGCGAGGCCTTCCGGCCCCGCCCTCCCCTTCCGCCATGAAGGTCGGTCAGGTATTCGTCAGAAGCGGACGCCGACGCCCGCCATCACCTGGTGACGGTCGAGGTCGAGGTCGAAGCGGTCGCCGTCGGGGAAGTCACCGCGGTAGTCGAGTTCGCCCTTCTCGTAGTTCGAATAGCGGTACTCGAGCTTGGCGAAGACGTTGTTGCTGATCGCCTGCTCGACGCCCGCACCGATGCGCCAGCCGTCCGCGTCGAGGTCGCGGTTGGTCGTCACGGTGCCGCTGGCGTTGCGCACGTCGAACTTGGCGTTGGTGTAACCGCCCTTGGCGTAGATCATCGTCTTGGGCGTCACGACATAACCGACGCGCGCGCCGACGTAGAGGTCGCGGTTGGTCTTGACGTTGCCGATGCCGAAGCCCTCGAAGTCGCCGTCGTCGAAGCTGGTCTTGGCGGTCGACCAGGTCACTTCCGCCTCGGGGCCGACGACGAAGTTGCCGGCGCGGAAGTCGTATCCGGCGCCCACGCCGTAGGCGAAGCCATCGATGGATTGGTCGTTGTCCTCGTTCACGTCGTCATCGACGCTGCTGCCCGCCTTGCTCACGTCGTAACCGGCGAGCGCCTCGACGTGGAAGCCCGAGAACGGGTCAACCGGGGCGACATTCTGCGCCATGGCCGGGGCGGAAGCCATCGCGGTGCCAGCGGCGAGAGAGAAAAGGATCTTCTTCATAAAGGTACTCCGATCATTCCATGCGGCGGTTTTTCCGCCCTTCCATCAAGCGGGTTTCGTCCGCCTTGGACTGGTGAAATGCCATCGCCGGGGTCGGAGTTTCCTGAACCTAACACAACGAAAACGCTGGTGTTTTTCGGCAACACTACTGCGATGTGACGAACGTTCGGGCGGTCGAACTGATGGAACGAAGCCTCGCCGCCGCCGTTCGCGCAGGCCCATGGCGCCCGCGCGAGAGCACCTCCTTCCGTTTTGGCCCCATATGCATTATATGGCCGCCGATCATGTCACAGACGAACGATATCCCTGCCGGGGCGGCTGCCGCTGCCGGCCTCATGCCGATCCCGGGCCACATCGAGCCCATGCCCGTGCCGCGCCCAGGCATCGTCGACGGCGTGACCCCGCGAGAGGACGGCCGCATCGACCTGCTCGGCCTGCCCAAGAAGCGCATCGCCGAGCTGTTCGAAAATGCCGGCCTCGACATGAAGGCCGCCAAGCTGCGCGCCAAGCAGGTCTACCACTGGCTCTACCACCGCGGTGTCACCGAGTTCGAGGCGATGACCGACATCGCCAAGACCATGCGGCCGTGGCTCGCCGAACGCTTCGTCGTCGGCCGTCCCGAGATCGTCGAGGCGCAGCACTCCAGCGACGGCACCCGCAAGTGGCTGCTGCGCACCGCCGACGCCCACGACTACGAGATGGTCTTCATCCCCGACGCGGACCGCGGCACGCTCTGCGTCTCCTCGCAGGTGGGCTGCACGCTCAACTGCCGCTTCTGCCACACCGGCACCATGCGCCTCGTGCGCAACCTGACGGTCGGCGAGATCGTCGGCCAGGTCATGCTGGCGCGCGATGCCCTCGGCGAATGGCCCAAGGGCGCGGGCGACGTGCGCCTCGCCACCATGGCGGGCCTCGACGAGGATGAGGACGAGGGCGACTACACTTCGGATGGCCGCCTGCTTACCAACATCGTGATGATGGGCATGGGCGAGCCGCTCTACAATTTCGACAACGTGCGCGACGCGCTCAAGCTGGTGATGGACGGCGACGGCCTTGCCCTCTCCAAGCGCCGCATCACGCTCTCCACTTCGGGCGTGATCCCGCAGATGGAGCGTTGCGGCCAGGAGATCGGCGTCAACCTCGCGGTCTCGCTCCACGCGGTGACCAAGGACGTGCGCGACGAGATCGTGCCGATCAACAAGAAGTACGGCCTCGAGGACCTGCTCCAGGCCTGCGCCGATTATCCCGGCGCCTCCAACGCCCGGCGCATC
This sequence comes from Novosphingobium sp. AP12, assembly GCF_000281975.1. GTDB lineage: Bacteria > Pseudomonadota > Alphaproteobacteria > Sphingomonadales > Sphingomonadaceae > Novosphingobium. The sequence goes on from NZ_AKKE01000015.1 coordinate 27,901, forward strand.
ACGTTCGAATACGTGATGCTCAAGGACAAGAACGATTCGGACTCCGACGCGCGCGAACTGGTCCGCCTGCTCAAGAAGTACGACCTGCCCGCCAAGGTGAACCTGATCCCGTTCAACCCCTGGCCCGGCGCGCCTTACGAATGCTCGACGCCCGAGCGCATCAGGACGTTCTCGGACATCGTCTTCCAAGGCGGCATTTCGGCTCCGGTCCGCACCCCGCGCGGCCGCGACATCGATGCCGCCTGCGGCCAGCTCAAGACCTCCGCCGAGAAGAAAAGCCGCGCCGAAATCGACCGCCTGCTCGCCGAAAAGGAAGCGGCGCTGGGCTGATTGTCGACCGGAACCGCCCTCACCAGAGGGCGCGCTCCTGGTAGGCCCGGCTACGTTCACGCACGATCGCGTCGCGCTCGGCCAGCGTGACCCGCGCGACGTCCCGGGGCAGTGCCTTGGCGAGGTCCTTGAATTTCACCTTGGTCAGCTTGGGGATCGGCTGGCTGTCGCAGCCGGTCCAGCGGCCCTGGATGATGCCGCGCGGATAGCCGGCGGTGTCGAGCCAGTTCTTCACGCCCGGGTCCTTCGACGAGACGACGATCCGCAGTTTGCCGTCGCTGTCGGGCGCGGCCTGTGCGGCGTTGAGGCTCGAATGGTTGTTGGTCCAGTCGACCGTCTCGTACAGCGCGTTGGTCAGAATCAGCGAGCGGTAGCGGCAGGTGGCGGGCACCTCGGACTCGACGACCAGCGCCTCGTCGTCGGCGATGTCGTAGACGCCGTCGTAGTAGAACTGCGAAGCAAGCGCACCTTCAGGCGGGACCATGACTTTGAATCGGTTGACGTAGCCCTCGTCAGCCAGCTTCTGCACCGTCGCCACGAACATCGGCGCGATGGTGCCGATCGCCTGCGGAAGCCCTTTGAGCTTGGCGGTGAGATCGGCGGCAGAGGGACGGCGGCGGCCCATCGGCGCACCGACCCGCTCGATGGTCACGGTGGGCTGTTCCTCGTGGCTCCAGTCCGAGCTGACGACGCGCAGCATCAGGCGGCGGGTCTGCCCTTCGAGTTGCCAGAAGTCGCCCTCATAGCCCTCCGGCCTCGTCGGCGCGACCAGCACCGAATAGCGGCCTTCCGCATCGGTCTTGAGCGTGGCGAGGTCGAGATGCGGGCGCGAGTTGCTGCCGCGCAGGACCTGCGCGATCACCGCCAGCGTCACCGAGCCCTTCCGGCCGGAGATGCGGTAGCCCTGCGCCGGATCTACGGCGGCGACCTTGTAGACGGTGTCCGCATTGGGCTGGCCGACGTTGAGGACCTGCCCGATGGCAGGCAGGAATACCGGGGCGGTAGGATCGGAGCCGATCGCCTCGATCGACGAACTCGCCACCGCTTCGAGCGCAATACGGCCGATTTCGGCACGGATCTGCGGGTCCTGCCGCATTGCCTCGGGGAGCCTGGCCAGCATCCGCTCAGGCAGGTCACGCAGCGAGTCGACGAATTCGTCCCAGCCCTCGACCGGAGAGGCCGTCGACGGTGCCACAGCCTGCTGCGCGCGCGCGCCAAACGGCAGCGCCGCAAGTGCGACCGCCGCGAGCCCAAGCAATTTCAGGGAACTTCTGGCCATCCGCTCTCCCATCTCTACTTGATCGGTAGAGTGATCGCGCGCCCGGCCAGCGTCAATCGGAGCCTGCTACGCCCCAGCGGTAAGCGCCGAGACGAGGTCCTTGACCTTCTTCTGCCGCCACTGCGGCAGCGGCGCGACCAGCCAGTAGCCACGCCTGCAAGGAACGGCAGTTCCCACCAGATCGCTGCGGCCACCATCGCCGATGCCCGCCGCGAGCAGCGCCGGCACATGTGCGCGCCCCATGCCTGCGAGCGCGGCGGCGATCGCCTGCCCGGCATCACCCACCATGATCGGCGGCTTGGCTTCCTCGGCATCGCCTTCGTCCGCGCCCGGAGTCGGATCGCCCGGCCATCCGATCCAGTCGCCGGAACCGACCTGCACCCATTCGGCGGTGCCGAGCGGCAGGCCCTCGAGGTCGGCCGGCCCGTCGGTCCAGCGTACCGCGAGATCGAGGTTGGCTTCCGTGAAGTCGGTCATCTCGCCGTCGACGAGCACGTAATGAACCTGCGGATTGGCCGCCCGGAACGCAGCGAGGCGCGGGGCGAGCCAGGCGGCGAAGAACTCGCGCGGAGCGGCGATGGTGTAGACGTGGCTCGACTGGCCCGCCTGCATCGCCTGCACCGCATCCTCGAAATGCAGGAACCCGGTGCGCAGCGCGGCAAGGCCGGTGCCCGCCTCGTCGGTCAGCTCCAAACCCTTGCTGGTGCGGCGGAACAGCACGACGCCGAGCAGGTCCTCCAGCGCGCGGATCTGCTGACCGACGGCGGCGGGCGTCACCGCCAGCTCGTCCGCCGCGCGGGTGAACGAGAGGTGGCGTGCCGCCGCGTCGAAGACGCGCAGGGCGTTGAGGGGCAGGTGCGTGCGCTTCATGGCGCTTCCCTATGCGCAGGCGCTCGCCGGGGCAAGTCAGCCTGCGGTGGCGGGCGCGGCGAGCGGGAAGTAGGGGATCAGCGCCGTGAACTCGCGCCCGTCCTCGCGCACGAATGTGTAGTGCCCTTCCATCGAGCCCTGCGGCGTGGTGAGCGGGCAACCCGAAACATAGTCATGGCTGCGGCCATGCGCGATCACCGGCTGCTCGCCAACGACGCCCTCGCCTTCGATCGTCTCGACCCGGCCCGTGGCATCGGTGATGCGCCAGTGCCGGCTCATCAGTTGGAGGGTCTTGCCGGTCTCGTTCTCGATTCGGATGTGGTAGACCCAGAACCACTTCCCCGCCTCGATGCGCGATTGCTCGGGCAGGAAATTGACGGCGACACGCACGGTCAGACCATCGGTGATGGCGGTATGCTGGAACAGTTCCTTCATGACGGGGCCAGCCTAACGACGATTTCGCAAGGCTACAACCGTGTAACGAAGGAGCATTTTCTCCCCGGGCGAACCCGGGGAGAAATGGATCACAGCCCGGCCTTGCTCAGCGCCTGATCGAAGTCCTCGATCAGGTCGTCGGCGTCTTCGAGGCCGATATTGATGCGCAGCATGCCTTCGCCGATGCCCATCGCTTCGCGTCCTTCGGGACCCATGTTGTGGTGGGTGGTCGAAGCCGGGTGGCACATCAGCGAGCGCGAGTCGCCGATGTTGTTCGAGATGTCGATGAGCTGAAGTGCGTCGAGCAGCGCGTGCGCCTGCGCGCGGCCGCCGTCGAGCACGAAGCTGAAGATCGGCCCGCAGGCATCCATCTGCTTCATCGCCAGCGCCTGCTGCGGATGGCTGTCGAGCCAGGGGTGCAGGATCTTCGGCACCCGCTTCTCGACGAACTGGCCGACTTTGAGCGCGTTCTCGCTCTGCTTCTTCGCGCGCAGGTCGAGCGTCTCGAGGCCCTTCAGCACCACCCAGGCGTTGAACGGCGAGAGGTTTGGGCCGGTGTTGCGCTGGAACGGCAGCAGCTTGTCGTTGATGAACTCCTCCGACCCGCAGACGGCGCCGGCGAGCACTCGGCCCTGCCCGTCCATCAGCTTGGTCGCGGAATAGGCGACGACGTCGATGCCGAACTCCATCGGCCGCTGCAGGGCGGGCGAGCAGAAAGCGTTGTCGACCACGGTGGTGATGCCGTGCGCCTTGGCGATGTCGGCTATGCCGGCGAGGTCGGCGATATCCATCGTCGGGTTCGCGGGGGTCTCGAAGAAGAACACCTTGGTGTTCGGACGGACTGCGGCTTCCCACTGCGCAAGGTCGCCCGCATCGACGATGGTGACCTCGACGCCGAAGCGCGGGAGCAGGTGATCGCCCAGCCAGCGGCACGAGCCGAAGGCGGCCCGCGCGGTGACCATGTGATCGCCCGCCGAAAGCTGGCACAGCAGCGCCGCCGTCATCGCCGCCATGCCCGAAGCCTGGGTACGGCAGGCGTCGGCGCCTTCGAGCAGCGCGATGCGCTCTTCCAGCATCGCCACGGTCGGGTTCTGCAGGCGCGAGTAGGTCATGCCGTCCTCTTCGCCCGCGAAGCGCGCGGCGACGGTGGCGGCGTCGTCATACGAATAACCCGAGGTGAGGAAGAGCGCTTCGCTCGTCTCGCCCATTTCCGAGCGCCAGGTGCCCCCGCGAATCGCGCGGGTGGCGGGGCGCCAGTTGCGGGTCTGGGTGCGGTCCTGTCCGGTGGTGCGTTTCATGGCCTCCGCCTGTAAGAGCGCGCGGAGCGGAGCGCAAGCGGATGGGCATTGCGGCGCCCTTGCCCAATGGCGCGATCCCCCTTATCCCGCCCCTCCGATGCCATCAGCCGCCAGACAAAATCGCGACCCGCTCGGCTGGTGCCTGCTGTTGACGGCGGCATTCCAGGCGCTCGTCCTGTGGCGCATCGGCGTGCCGACCCGCTACTACTTCGACGAGGTCCATTACGTCCCCGCCGCACTCAAGCTGCTGGAACTGATCCCCGCCAACCGCGAGCATCCGCTCTTCGGCAAGGAAGTGATCGCAGGCATGATCCACCTGCTTGGCGACCGGCCGCTGGCCTGGCGGCTCGGCCCGGCGCTGTTCGGAGGGCTTGGGCTTTTCGCGTTCTCGCGGCTCACCTGGCACCTGACCCAGCGCCGCCGCGCGACCCTGCAGGCGACCGCCCTGCTCGCCACCAACTTCATGTGGTTCGTGCAGAGCCGCATCGCCATGCTCGACATGATCTCGGCGGGGCTCTGCATGGCCGGCCTGTGGCAGTTCGCGGCTGCCTTGCGGGCGCGGAGCACCGGCCCTGCCCGGTGGCACCTGATCGCCAGCGGCCTGGCCCTCGGCCTGTCGCTGGGCGCCAAGTGGAGCGGCGCTCCGGCGCTGATGATGCCCGGCCTCGCGTTCCTGATCCTGCGTGTTCGCGAGACCGGCCCCCTGCGCCTCGGCCGCCGCGGCGCCGGGCCGATCAGGGGGATCACGCTGACCGAGGCGGCGCTCTGGCTCGGGGCTTTCCCGCTCGCGGTGTATTGGGCGACCTACCTGCCGGCGATGTTCTATCCTCATCACGCCGTGTCGCCGTGGGGCGTGATCGAGCAGCACGAGCTGATGATCCGCCTGCAGGACAGCGTGAAGAAGCCGCATCCCTACCGGACCTTCTGGTACCAGTGGATCGTCGACTACCGCGGCATCTGGTTCCTGTTCGAGAACGTCGACGGCGCCCAGCGCGGGATCGTCATGCTCGGCAATCCGGTCTCGATGATCGCGGGACTGTTCGCGCTGGCGTGGAGCCTGTGGGCAGCCGTTTTCCGGCGTCGGTGGGACGCGCTGGCCTTCCTGGTGCTTTACGCGGCGTGCCTGGGCATGTGGATCGTCAACGGCAAGCCGGTGCAGTTCTACTACCACTACCTGCTACCCGGCGCCTTCCTGATGGCGCTGCTGGCGCTCGCGCTCGACACGCTGTGGGACCGGCGGGACCGCTGGCGATGGCTGGGCGTCGGGACTTTCGCGCTCTCGCTGGCGATGTTCGCGCTGTTCTACCCGATCATCTCGGCCTGGCCGCTGCCGTTCAAGAGCGCGTACAACTTCTGGATGTGGCTGCCGAGCTGGCGGTGAATGGAGAAGGGCCTGCGCCCTTCCCCACCGTTCTCAGGCCGCGACGCGATGCCTGTCGTCGCCCTGCGCCAGCATGTCCTGCCACGCGTCGAGCCGCATCGCCTCGAGGTATTCCTGCTGCATCCGGTCGGTCAGCACTTCGACCATGCGGTTGCCCTCGATCCACAATTCGATGACCCCGAAGGCGCCCCCGCGCTTGCGGTACTTGGCCGGCCAGCCTTCCCGCATGGCGATGGCGAAGATATCGGCCTGCGAGCGGCGCGTGGCCATGGCGAAGTGCGTGGCGCTCAGACCGCCCTCGCCCGGCACGCCGAGCGCGTCGGCATCGCCGGGCGCCTCGACCAGCTGCGTGCCGCGCGGATAGACCTCGACCATGGTGTTGCGATCATCGCCCGCGTGGGCGAGCCAGCTGCCCTCGGCAACCGGCGGAAACGGCGTCGCCCGGCCGCCGAGCAGTTCGGCGAGGACTTCGGCGACGTGGCGCGGGTCGCGCGCGTCGATGGAAACGTGAAAGATCATGGTGCTTCTCCCGCAAATTGATGGCGGGCGAAAAGACCAATGACGCGGCCGTTACAAAAGGATTCCGACGAACGACTTGTGCTCGCCGACAAATGACAGAACTTTTACTTGAATCGCGTCTATTCAACGCTCCGGGCCAGGCCGGCGCCAGCGCTGCTCAGTACTTGCCCCAGACGAACTTGGACGACAGCGCGAAGTTCCACACCGAGCCGAGCACGATGCCGGTCACCACCGCGAGCACGTCATGCACGCCGATGGTCTTGAGCACGGCGGCCGCGCCGATGTTGGTCAGCAGGCCCAGCGAGCAGGTCACCGCGAACTGCGCCCAGCCGCGCATCACCGGGCCAAGGCCGCGCAGGCGCTTGTCGGAGTAGGTCAGCTCGTTGTTGAGCACGAAGTTGAAGGTCATCGCGACGACCGCCGCCAGGGTATTGGCGATGTTGAAGGTCGTGCTCTCGGACCAGTTTCCGTAGACGAAGCGCTCACCAAAGACGACGTGGAGCATGATCCACAGCGCTCCGAGCTGCACCAGCACGCCCAGCGCGCCGACGGTGCCGAACAGCGCGAAGCGGGTCGGGATGATGCGGCCCAGCCACTTGTCGTAAAGACCTACGAGGAATTCGAACACTACGGTCTGGTCCAGCTTGCTCTCGCCTTCCGCACGGGCGGCGAAGTTCAGGGGGAATTCCTTGACGCGAAGCGGGGTGTCCACCGTCGCCAGGATGTCTAGCAGGATCTTGAAGCCCACGCCCGAGAGCCGGTGCGCATCGGCGCGCAAGGTCTGCGTGCGCAGCATGAAGAAGCCGCTCATGGGGTCGGTGAGTTCCACCCCGGTGACCTTGTTGGCGATCCGGTTGGCGAGGCCCGAAGCCTTGACCCGGTCCGGCCGACCCCATGCCTCGGTGCTGGCACCCTCCGCGAAGCGCGAGGCATAGGCGATGTCGTATTCGCCCGAGGCGACCGCCCTGAGCATGCCAGGCAGCAGCGCCGGGTCGTGCTGGTGGTCGGCGTCCATGACCGCGACGATCGGCGCGGAGGTGGAGCACATGCCCTCGATCGCCGCGCTGGCGAGGCCGCGGCGGCCGATGCGCTGGATGCAGCGCACGCGCGGGTCGATGAGCGACAGCCGGCGCGCCTCGTCCGAAGTGCCGTCGGGGCTGTTGTCGTCGACGAAGATCACTTCCCACGCGATGCCCACGAGTGCCTTGTCGAGGCGCTCGATCATGGTCGCGATGTTCTTGCGCTCGTTGTAGGTCGGCAGGACAACCGCGAGTTCAAGCGGCTTCGCACCGCGCAGAGCGACGGTTTCAGCGGCTTGTGCGGCCTGCGCGAGTTCCGAACTGGTAATGTTCATGCGTCCCGGATTTAGGTGGTAAACGTCAATAAACGATTAGTGGCATTACAGCCGTGCGACGACGGCGTCACCGATTTCCTTGGTGCCCGCGCTGCCGCCGAGGTCGCCGCCCTTGACGCCGTCTGCCAGGGCGGCCGCAACCGCCGCCTCGATACGGGCGGCCTCGGCCTCCATGCCGAACGAATGGCGCAGCAACATCGCGGCGGAAAGGATCGTCGCCATCGGATTGGCGAGGCCCTTGCCGGCGATGTCGGGGGCGGAGCCGTGGATCGGCTCGTAGAGGCCGAAGCTGGTCTCGGCGAGGCTGGCGGACGCCAGCAGGCCGATCGAGCCCACGCACATGCTCGCCTGGTCGGAGAGAATGTCGCCGAAGAGGTTGCCGGTGACGATCACATCGAAGGCGCCGGGGTTCTTGACCAGCTGCATCGCGGCGTTATCGACATACATGTGGGTCAGCTCGACGTCCGGATATTCGGCCGAGACCTCGATCACCACGTCGCGCCACAGCTGCGAGGTTTCGAGCACGTTCGCCTTGTCGACCGAGCACAGCTTCTTCGAGCGCCCCTGCGCGGCCTTGAAGCCGACATGGGCAATGCGGCGCACTTCGTCTTCGGCGTAGGACATCATGTCCCAGCCCTGGCGGCGGCCGTCTTCGAGCGTGCGGGTGCCCTTCTCGCCGAAGTACACGTCGCCATTGAGTTCACGAACGATCAGCAGGTCGATCTTGCCGGCCACTTCGGGGCGCAGGGTGGAGAGGTCTTCCAGCCCCTTGAACACCGTCGCGGGGCGCAGGTTGGCGAAGAGGCCGAGTTCCTTGCGCAGGCCCAGCACCGCCTGCTCGGGGCGCAGCGCGCGCTCCAGGTGGTCGAGCGAGAAGTCGCCCACGGCGCCGAACAGGATCGCATCGGCCGAGCGTGCGATCTCCAGCGTCTGCTCGGGGAGCGGGTGGCCGTGCTTGCGGTAGGCCGCGCCGCCGACGTCGCCCTCGACGAGTTCGAGGCCGGGAATCGCGAGCGTCTCGAGCACGCGCACGGCCTGCTCGGTGACCTCGGGGCCGATTCCGTCTCCTGCAAAAACCGCGATCCGCATGCGTTTTCCCGCTCTATTCCTAGGTTCCGATCCGCCCCAGCCGCTCACGCAGCAGGGTGCGCGCCGCCATAACGTCTCTGCGGCGATCGGCAAGCGGGTAGCGGGCCAATTCGCGCCCGACGGCATCGAAAGTGCCCAGAAGCGCGGGCCAGTCATCGTCCGCCGGGCGCGTGACGCGCACGCCGTAGCCCAGTTCCCGCAGCAGCAGCACTTCGTAGCGTACAAGGCCGAGCGCCCAGCCGCGCGCGGACGGCGCGACGCAGATCGCCTGGAGCGCGCCTTCCAGCGCTTCGTAAAGGCCGGGAAATTCCTGCCGCTCGGGCAGGACCGTGGCGGTGAGCGCGGTGATCCAGCCGATCGCGGCGGCGGGCAGCGGCTCGGCGAGC
>NZ_AKKE01000016.1 GCF_000281975.1 Novosphingobium sp. AP12
GCGCCCAACTATTGTCGGCGCTACCGCCCGGCGGCCCGCCACGCACACCCGGTCGATACCTCCACTTCGCATATCGGCTTCCGGTGCGTGGCAAGGCCGACCGCTCAAGGCTGAGCGGCCGGTACCGGGCTGCGCTTCTTCATCGCCAATTGGTAGAGGATCAGCACCACCATCCCCACCAGCATGAACAGCAGGACGGCCGCCGTCACCGGCTTGGCCGCGTGGTTGGCGCCCGCCAGGGCCAGCGCGATGCCGGGATGGCGCAGCGAAGCGGCGACGGCGAGCGTCGGCCGGTCCTGCTCGCTCGGGCCGCCCAGGAAGTGTCCGCCCGCCAGCGCGATGACGACGACGATCGCCATGGCGACCATTGTGCCGTCGCCGATCAGCTTGCCCATCTCGGGCGCAGCGCCAATCAGCAGGGGCACGAACGCCGCCACCAGCAACAAGTTCGCGACCAGGATGACGGTGCGCGGCAGGGCGGGCGAAGCCTTGGGAAACAACCAGCGCCCGATGGCGAGGCCGATCGCGAGCGGCACCACCAGCCCGACGAAGATGTTGCGCGCGACGATGCCGACGGGGAACTGCGCGTGGACCTCATAGAGCCGGGCACCCAGCGCGCCAAGCGCCGGCACCGTCAGCAGCGCCATCAGCGCGGCGGCGCCCTGCAGTCCGTAGATGTAGCCTGCGTTGCCGCCGAACTTCATTGCCTTTCCGGGCATCAGCGGCGGCACCGGGGAGATCGCCATCAGGAAGATGCCGGCCTTGGCAGCATTGGAGATCGGGAAGGCCGACATGATCGCGATCGCAGCGATCACCGGGATGACGACGATGGCCACGAAAGCGCGGGCCAGCAGGGAGGGGCGGGCGACGACGGAAGCGAAGTCCCCTCGCGACGATGCAATTCCCGCGGCGACGACGAGTAGGGCAAGGCTTACCGTCAGTAGGATGGGTAGCAGGTGCTTGAGAACTTCCATGAGCCGCTCCTTTTCTGAAGGCCGTCATCATCGCTCTTTCGCAGCCGGGTTTTCATCAGGGAAACCCCGCAGCATGGCCGCGGAATGCCTGCAGATCGGGAAATACGTGGAGCCGCATCGGGAACAACCCCAATGGTGGCGGACGGTCACTGGCTGCAAGCTGTCTGCCCGGTTGACGCAAATGCCCGGATACGGAGGCAGTCATGAAAAGAATTGCAGTGAGGATAGCGTTGGGGACCTTGCTCGTGGGCCTGGGCGGTGTTTCATGGGGTGTGAGCGTGTTGGGGCAAACCAACGACCATGCACCGTCAGCGCTAAAATCAGCCGACGAACTGAAACACGACAAGAAGGAGTCGTGGACCTACATCAAGCCGGGCCTGGCCCTCGCGAAGTACGACGCGATCCAGATCGTGCCGACAGTGGTCTATCAGGGCACCGATGCACAGTTCGACAGTATCCCAATGGCGGAGCGCGAGAAGTTCGCCGGCATCCTGACCGAGGCGCTGAAAGAGAAAATGGCGAAGTCGTTCAAGGTCGTGGGTGCGCCTGCGTCGGACGCCATGCGCCTTAAGTTCACCATCGTCGGCGCCACCAAGACGACCACTGGGGTGGGCACCGTGTCCTCGGTCATGCCGATCGGTGCGCTGACCAATGCCTACAAGAGCATCACCGGGCAGAAGGGCAGCTTCTCAGGCTCGGTTTTACTGGCCTTCGAGCTGTTCGATTCCAAGACCGGAGAGTTACTGGCAGCCGCCGTACGCCGCGAAGCACCCGATGCGCTCGATATCACCGCCACGCTCTCCACCACCGACACCGTAAAGGCGGTCGCGTCGGCCGTGGCCGACAAGCTGCGCGCGCGACTGGTCGCGGCGAAGTCTCCCGCGCCTGAAGGGCGCTAACCCGCCCAGCCCAGCGAAGTGGGCGGGGAGGGCTCTTGTGGCGGGCGGTCGAGGGATGTCTGCCCCGTTAGGCCGGACAGCAACGATCTCCCCATCCCCCCGGAGGGGGGAAATATTGGAGACGCGAAGCGCCAGCGGGCGAGCAGGGCCTCGTTCCGGGTCGGTCGCGCGAGAACCGCTGGCGATGTCCGATCGGGGCCATGGGGCACCCGTTCGCTGGCGAGGGCTCCGGATGGAAACCGCACGCCATCAATGGAGTAGCGGACGAAAAATTGGACCAAACCTTTTTCAGAAAACCTCGCCGATGCCGAAGTAAATCGCCTGCGAGTCCTTGCCGATGGCCAGGTCCAGACGCAGGTTGATGCCGGTTTCCTTTGACGCCTTGTAGCGCAGGCCCATGCCGGCGCTGGGTAGCATGGTGGTATCGCCTAGATCACCGAGGCTTTTGGCGATGCCGCCGACCCCGGCAAACCATACCGCGCCGAATTTCTCGTCGAGCTTCTGGCGCCATTCGAGCTGCGCCGCCCAGGAGGCGCGGTCGCGGTACCGTCCCATCTCGTAGCCCCGCAGTTCACCAGCCTGACCGTACATGCACAAGTCGTAGAACGGTCCGCCCTTCGATACCGCGCATACCGCGCCATTGACCGCTAGCGTCCCGGTCGAGGTCACCGGGAAGTAGCCATTCGCCGCGAACTGCCACTTGTTGTACGTGAAATCGCTGTCAAGATCCTTGAAGTTGAATGTGCCGACCAGCGTGATGTCGGCGCCTGTGCGGGGCGCGAATTGGTTGTCACGGCTGTCGTAGGTGATCGAGGGGCCGATTCCAGAAATCGTGCTCTTGAACTCCGGCAGGGGCAGATCGGCATCGGGAAACAGTGGGTTCTCGCGCCTGATCTCAGTGTTGAGGTCCATCACCTGGTACCGCGCGCCGACGTAAAGGTTGGGCGCGACGCGGTACTGGCCTTGCGCTAGTCCCATGATACCCTTGTCGACCAGTTTGATCGACACGTCACGGTCGCCGGCCGATCCACCGATGCCGTAGAAATTGATGTTGATGTTGGCGTAGCCACCGAACAGAAGGACCTTGAACCGGTCGTCTGCGAGCGACATGCTGTGGAAGGCCGCGCCGCCCCAGCTTTTGTTGCTGGTGTAGAGTCCTCCCGCGCCCGAGACCCATGGCGAGTCGCTTCCATTCGGATTGTAGAACAGCACAGCCGCTCCCATCAGACCAGCGCCCAAAGTTGGATTTGCTAGCGGGATCGGCACAACCAGAAGGTCGGGCTTCATCGTCTTTAGCTTTTCCGGGTCCTCTTCCGCGGTCACCCGCGCGGTGGAAGCCGTGACGGAGCCGGTGGCCATCTCGGCAACCTGGTTCTGCGCCAGAGCTGACGTCGGCAGGCCCATGGCGAGGATGGGTAGCAGTACGCCCAACCGGGCCGGGGTCGTGTGCGCGACCTTGGACATCCGTTTTCTCCTTACAGGGTGCGTGCGCCCCAGCGCTTGTTGTTCAGGGACTTTTTGTCATTCGGCCGCGCGTGGCGGCAGGATCATCTTCAGCGGCAGCGATAGGCTGACCATGACCGAGCTCCCTTCGAGCCGGCGCTTGGCGTCGAATTCCTTGAAGGCCCGGATGCGGAACGTGGCGGGGCTGCGGCCCATGACGGTGTTGTAAGCGGCAGTGACGCCCACGCCCGTCACCTCGCCCTCATTGGGGCCGAGCACCGCGCCGGGGCCGCTGTCGGCGCTGATCTGGTTATAGTAGTAGCCCTGCACGCCGGCCGAGAACTTGGGCGAGAAGGTCTTTTCGATCGCCGCTTCCAAATGAAAATCGTTGCCGCTGTCGTAGTCGGTGTACTTATTGGTGCCGTTGAAGGTCACGCCGGCCTTGGCGCTGACGTCCCAGCCCGACTTAGTATCGTGCCAACTGGCCGCCAGCGAGGCGTCGCCCGCCCACCGCTGAAACGAAAGGTTGGCGAGCTGGTCCTCGCGGTAATGGCCCACGGGTATGTTGACGAGGGTGCTGGCGGTGACGTGCAGCTTGTCCCAGGTCCAGCCGAGTTCGGCGGTGGCGAGCGGGTCGCCAATCGTCAGGGTACTGTCGCGGCGCAACGCCTCCAGAACCTGCCCGCCCGGGCCGCTCAGCACCGCGGACGCTTTGACCATCGGTGCGCCGACGGGAAGGGTGAGGCCCATCGCCACTGTACCGCCCAGGAATTTTGTCGAAGGGACCCACAAAGCGGTGGTGAACTGCGCGACGATGGTCGCATCGAGGCCCAGGACGACATTGCCGCCCACCACCAGGCTGCGATCCGCAGCGATGTCGCCGTCGTAGTAATAATAGGTATTGTCGAGGAACAGCCCCTCCACTGGGGGCAGGACGGCGGCCTCGGCCCCCCCCGATCCCAGCAGGTAGACGGTGCTGCCACCCTCGGCAGCACTCGCCTGCTGGCCGAGGAAGGCCAGGCCGCCTACGGCCGCCACGGCCATGGCGTTCAACATGCGACGCTTGGATATGCGTTCGTTCATGGGTCGCTCTCGCTCCATTGTTGCAGCCGGCAGACTGCGACAGGCGAGGCCGGCGCTAAATCAGGGATTACCCCGGATTCGCGTACGGCTATCCGCGAAGGACGATCGACCTGCGGATAATTCTTCTGAAAGCAGGGGTCCGCCCGATGGTAACGAGCCTAGGGCTCGGCCTAGCTTTCTGTTCTTTAACCCCGGGACAGGAGACCAAGACATGCGCACCCGCCAGCTTTCCAGAGCCATCGTCCTTCCGCTGCTGCTGATGGCGGCTACACCCGCGTTTTCGGCGAAGGCGCCGGACACTTGGGACGGCCTGCTACATGTCCCGTCCAAGAAGATGGGCGCGGTCTACCTGCAGGCGAATGCAGACTTCAGGGTTTATAGCAAGGTCATGCTCGATCCGACGCAGATAGCATTCCGCAAGAACTGGGAACGCGACCACAACACGCTTTCGGCAATGGGGAGCATCTCGAACGAGCAGGCACAGCGCATTCTCGATCAGGCCAAGGCGGGCTTCCAGAAGCTGTTTGTCGATGCCTACCAGAAGGCGGGCTACGAGGTCGTCCAGCAGGGCGGGCCCGGAGTGCTCCGGGTCGCCACCGCCGTGGTCGATCTAGACGTCACCTCGCCCGATACCATGTCCGCCGGCCGGACTTGGACGTTCTCAAAGGATGCCGGCAGCGCAACGCTCGTACTCGAGGCGCGGGATTCGCAGACCGGCGCGATCCTCGGCCGTGCGGTCGACAAGCGCGCTCTCGACGACGTCCAGCCCTACATCCGCAACAGCGTCACCAACGGTTCCGAGTTCGAGCAGCTGTTCGCGAGCTGGGCGAAGAAGAGTGCCGCCGGGCTTGGCGAACTCAAGGCGCTCTCGCCGGTGAACGTCGACGGCATGCGCGCGAAGTAGACACGGTATTTCTCATGAATTGATGGCGTTCCAGTGGGGCGAGATCGGTATTACACCTGATATCACTCCTGGTCTGCCGGGCCCATTTAATTGAATTGACGATCGCTGACCGGCGGGCCGTTAAGGCGCGGCCGGCACTCACCACTCTTCGGAAGCGGCTGTGACCATCGCCCGCTGCCGGCAAACTGACGCAATCCGGCCCTTTCGGGCTGAGCATTCTGGACCGGCCGGATTGCGTCCCTCCCTTTCTTGATCGCCAAACTCGCCGGACGGCGGCGCCTCGCCGGCTCATCGGCGCGCCTGAGCCTACTGGCAGGAGCTGACCCGATCAGGGCATTTGGTTCGAATGTTAGGGGAAATCCCCGATGGCCGGACTCACTTCACTCTCCGAAAGTTCCCCGGCATTTTGAGCAGAAGGACATCAAGCCATGCCGAATGGAAAGCCGAACATCCTGGTTATCTGGGGTGACGATATCGGGATCAGCAACCTCAGCTGCTACACGAAGGGGTTGATGGGATACCAGACGCCCAACATCGACCGAATCGCCAAGGAAGGCATGATGTTCACCGATAGCTATGGTGAGCAAAGCTGCACTGCCGGGCGCTCTTCCTTCATCACCGGGCAGAGCGTGCTGCGCACTGGCCTGTCCAAGGTGGGCATCCCGGCTGCTGCGATCGGCATGAACGACAAGACCACCACGATCGCCGCGCTACTCAAGGAGCAGGGCTACGCGACCGGACAGTTCGGCAAGAACCACCTTGGCGACCTCAACCACATGCTGCCGACCAATCACGGTTTCGACGAGTTCTTCGGCAACCTCTACCACCTCAACGCCGAGGAGGAGCCGGAAATGGACGATTACCCAAAGGACCCCCGGTTTGCGGCGACATTCGGGCCGCGCGGCGTGATCCACAGCTGGGCTAGCGACGTGGATGATCCGACCGAGGAGGAGCGCTGGGGCCGCGTTGGTAAGCAGAAAGTGACCGACACCGGCCCTCTCACCAAGAAGCGAATGGAAACCTGCGACGACGAGTTTCTGGCAGCCGCTACCGACTTCATCAAGCGGCAAAAGGACGACGACCAGCCTTTCTTCGTGTGGGTGAACTTCACGCACATGCACTTGTACACCCACCCAAAACCCGAGAACAAGGGTCAGGCGGGCCGCTGGCAATCCGACTATCACGACACGATGATGGACCATGATGGAAACGTCGGCGCGATCCTAGACCTTCTTGATGAGCTTGGCATCGCTGACGATACGTTCGTGATGTACTCGACCGACAACGGGCCCCACCGCAATTCCTGGCCGGATGCCGGCACGACGCCCTTCCGCAGCGAGAAGAACACCAACTGGGAAGGCGCCTTCCGCATCCCGCAGGTGATCCGTTGGCCGGGGAAGGTCGAAGCGGGGTCCGTTTCGAACGGTATCGTCCAGCACCATGACTGGCTGCCCACCTTCCTCGAAATGGCTGGCGCTCCCGACGTCGTGGACAAACTAAAAGACGGCTACGAGGCCAACGGTCGGATCTACAAGAACCATATCGATGGCATGAGCCTGCTGGGGCACATCACCGGAAAGGAAAAAAGCCCTCGCGAGATTTTCTTCTATATCAGTGACGACGGTGACATCCTCGCGCTCCGCTTCGACAACTGGAAGATCGTCTTTATGGAGCAGCGATGCCAGGGGACACTGCAGGTCTGGGCCGAACCCTTTACGCGACTTCGTCTGCCGAAGATTTTTAACCTGCGTACCGATCCGTACGAGTTCGCCGATGTAACATCCAATACCTATTACGAATGGTCGCTGCACAATCTCTATTTCATATTCCTTGCACAACTCGCTGCGGCGAAATTTGCCGAGACCTTCAAGGACTTCCCGCCCGTGCAGAAGCCCAACAGCTTCACCATCGACGACGCGATCGCAAAGATGGCAGACGCAAGCGCCGGTTCGAGTTGACCGATGCCTAGCCGCTATCCCCCAACGGTGGCGTCGCTCGGAGCTGCCGCGGTCATCGCGACCGCGGCAGTTCAGGGAGCTGGCGAGCCCACGGCAGCCGCGCCGGCAACGGCGGGGCAGATGCCCGCAGGCTTCCCCAAGCTGCCGGCGGGTATGCCCAAGGGTTATCTCGAACTGAGCGAGCTTCCCGACAGCCTCGCGCTGCTTCCCGCGCCGCCAGGCCCGAAGACGGAGGCCTTCGCCCGCGACGAGGAAGTGAGCAAATCGATGGCGCGCAAGCCGGGAAGTCCACGCTTCCTCCATGCCGCCAGCGACGCCGACCTCAAGCCTGCGCATGCGCTCCAAACGTTTGCTTGCGCATCCGGGGTGTCGCCGGATCCGAAAAAGACGCCAGTGCTCTACCGGCTCCTCGGCAAGACAATGATCGATGTCGGCCTTTCTACCTACAAGGCCAAAGTTCACTACCAGCGCGTCAGGCCCTTTGTCGTACATGGCAATGCCTCGTGCTATCCGCCGGACGAAGCGGCGCTGCGCAGTGACGGCTCGTACCCTTCAGGACATAGCGCGGTGGGCTGGGGCTGGGCCCTCGTGCTGGCCGAGGTGATGCCCGGCCGCGCCGACGCAATCCTCCAGCGCGGGCGGGATTTCGGCGACAGCCGGCTCGTGTGCAATGTCCACTGGGCCAGCGACGTGGATGCCGGTAGGCTGATGGCCTCGGCCACCATCGCTCGCCTTCATGCCGCGCAGCAATTCCGCGCTGACGTCGAGGCGGCGCAGGGGGAAATTGCCGGGCAGCAACTTGCACCTCCGGCCGAGGCGTGCGCCGGGGAGACCGCCGCAGCAGCGACTCCTTGACGGATAGTCACGTGACTCCTTGTCATCATTCACTGTACGGTACCTTACCGTCCGAACAAGCGATTCACGGCCACGCCCCGTGGTTTCCGAAATCGCCATGCGTTTAGAGCCTGACCCGAAAGTTGTTGAGCAATACCAGTCGTTTGTGATTCGAGCCGTCCTTGCGAAGAGATGGAGAGATTGATGGCATGGACTGGTATTGCTCGCAGGAGCATAGTCGAAGCGGGCTGCGCTATTCCAGTGATATGACGGATCGAGACTGGGAGGTGGCAGCGCCGTTCATACCCCCCGGCGAAGCGTGCGAGCGGCGTCGAACCGCCAACCTGCGCGAGTTGCTGAATGCGTTGCTCTACATTGCCGCGAGCGGCTGCTACCGAAGTGCTTTCCGCCGGTCTCAACCGTTCAGCGGTACTTTTACCCTTGGCGCGATGCCGGGCTTCTCGATGCGATGAACACGGTGCTGGTCATGAACCTGCGCGAGATCGAGGGGCGCGAAGCCTCTCCCAGTGCCAGCGTCATCGACAGCCAATCAGTGAAAACCACGGAAAGCGGCGGCCCTTGCGGCTATGATGCGGGCAAGAAGATCAAAGGCAGGGAGCGGCGCATCCTGACCGACACCTGCGGGTTTCTGATCTTCATCCTCGTGCACACGGCCGATATCCAGGATCGTGACGGCGCCGTCGATGTCCTCGAAGCCGTCCGCCATCGTTTCCACTGGCTGCGCCATGTCTTCGCCGGAGGCTATGCCGGTGACAAGCTCAGGAATGCACTGGCCGGATCGGGGGCCTAGACGATCGAGATCATCAAACGTTCTGACAAGGCCAAGCGCTTCCACATACTGCCCCGCCGATGAGTCGTCGAACGGACTTTCGCGTGGCTTGGCCGATGCCGTCGGCTCGCCAAGGATTGGGAGACGACCGGGATAATACCACCGTCGGGCTCGATTTGGCCAAGAGCATTTCTTGGGTTCATGCGGTTGATGCCGTGGGCGGCTCAATCGCAATGGGGGAAAATGGTTCTAATATCAGCCGTGGTGATGCGGCCGTTAGCGTGGCCAGAGCAGGGAATGTTACCACGCTAGGGCAAACTGCACGCCGGCATCCTCAAGACCGAGAAGACCTTCAAGGAAGCTGCTAGCCAGTTCCTGCGCGAATACGAGATCGTCACCGAGGGCCAGCGCAGCAAGCGTTGGAGAGAGGGGCACGGTATTCGCCTTCGCGTGCATCTGCTGCCGTTCTTTGGCGACCTTGGCCTCTCCGAGATCACGGGCGGCAAAGTGCAGGAGTACCGGGTGCACCGGATGTCTTCGCGGGGCATCGCCAATCCGCATTCGAAGAGCAATCGCCCGGTCTCGGGCAAGGCGCCTGCCCGAAAAACCCTTCACAACGAAATCGTGACGCTGCGCCAGGTGCTGCGCAGCGCCGTGAGCCACGGCTGGTTGTCGCACCTGCCCGACATCTCCAGTCCTTATCGCGCTTCGAGCAAGGTCGAGCATCGACCCTGGTTCAGTCCTGCCGAGTACAAGCAGCTTTACAAGGCAACCGGAGCCTATGCCAAGGAGCCATTCCACGCCCACTTTGCGTGGAGTGCGCAGCAGGTTCACGACTACGTCCTGTTCATGGCAAACACGGGCCTGAGGCCCGATGAAGTTTCGAACCTCGCGCACCGGGATGTCGAAATCGTCAATGACGATGAGACGGGGCAACATATCCTGGAAATCGAGGTGCGCGGCAAGCGAGGGGTGGGCTTCTGCAAGAGTATGCCCAATGCCGTTCGCCCCTATGAGCGGCTGCTCAATAGTCCCAGACCTGGGCAAGCGGAAAGCCGCCGCGCGGCGCAACGACGGCGCTGGGCTGGAATCGACGAGGCACCTGAAGTGCCCGAGGCGGAGCTGCCGAAACCGACCGACAAGGTCTTTCCCGGCAATCACGTAAAACTGTTCAACGGTGTGCTTGCCCGGGCTGAGCTCAAGCTGGACCGCGATTGCAAGGCGCGAACCGCGTACTCGCTACGCCACACGTATATCTGTTTGCGGCTGATGGAAGGCGCCGATGTCTACGCAGTCGCGCAAAACTGCCGGACCAGCGTCGAGATGATCCAGAAGCATTATGCCGCGCACATCAAGAACATGATCAGCTTCTGTGAATGTGCGTAAGGTCAAGCCGACGCGCCGCCGGCAGTCCGTGCCCGTGGCATTCGAGGATGACGACCTGATTGACGCCTAGTCGCTGTTCAGCGCGGCGCCCGCCGACGCGCCAGCGCATCCGCTTGCGGGTGCGCCTCGCATCAGCGCCCTTGCGGCGTTGATGCGTGCACGAACGTGCTCTTCGGCTTTATCTGGCCAACCTTGATATGCGGGCGGCGGCAAAATGGGATTGTCGTCGCCCCGCCAGCAGTTGTACCGATGACGCAATCCCCCTTCGAGAAAGGAGCATCAATCGTGACGCCACGTGCCGCCATTCAACAGATCGCGCGCATGGTTCGCGACGATATCCGCTCGGGGGCAATGTCGCCCGGGGCACACAGTGTCGGAGATATGCTGGCGGAGCAGCCCGAAGCCCTGCTGCTCATCGTTGACCTCGCGGGTGCCGAAGGGCGCAAGAAGCGGCCTGACGCGATGATGCATCACGCCTATTCCTTTATGCTTGGCCACACTCTCGAGCAGCTGCGGCAGCGAAGCGAGGCCGGCAACGGTCATGCGACCATGGCCATAGAGAACGTCAAGACCGCGATTGCTCAGCAGATGCTTATCGGCAAGCTCATGCCGACGGCAGCGATGGCACTGGTCTCGGCATTTTCTCGGGCCGGCGTCGAGGTGGGGGACGATATACGTAGCGCCATGGATCACGCGATGATCCAGACCGGAGCCGGCCCGCACAATCTTCCGCCGCCCGGTGTTAATAAAATGTTGAAGGACTTGGTGAGAGCCTGTGAGGGTGATCCGTTCCTGATCCACAGCCAGTTCGCCGAATTGACCGCAGCCATGCCTGCCGGGTTGCAACTCAGTCTCCTGGAAGGTCTTGTCCTCGCCGACGATTCCAGTCTGCGCGAGGCCGCTATCGGGTGGCTGCTTGCAGAACCTGCGATTGCGACCCCCTTAGCCTCCATGATCGAAGAGACCGCCACCCGAGGGCGTGTGTCGGCAACGTCGGTTACCAACCTCATGCTGATCCGCAACTGGGTGCCTGAAGATCGGCGCCGTGCGATCGATGCGATCATTAAAGCCGCGCGAGCATTCGGGTCGGTGCCTGAGAAGCGACCCGCAATTCAGGTCAGGGAGCTCTTGATATCCGAGCGCGACGGGGCAGGGGCCCAAAGCCTATTCGCATCTATCAAGCAGGGCAGAAAGAACGCGCTGGTTTCGATTCTGGTCAAGCAGGGGCACGGTGTGCGGGACGCCTGGGTAGCGGCCTCGCTACCCAGGTCTGAGATCGAAGATATGCTCGACCACATCGCGTCTGAGATGACGGTCAATGAAACGACTGCCGAGGACGCCGCACTGCTCCTGAGCAGCGCCCTTGCGGACGGCTCAGCGAGTTCACCACCCCCATTTGGTCTCGTGCAAGCTATCACGCTCATCGGACTCTTGGATGTGGCGCCCAGGGCTGTATCGGTGCACGATCTTGTTGCCTCGATGCTTGAGGACGTGGGCGATGCAGCGAGCAATTCTAAAGCGGTCGAGCGCGCAGTGCGCGGCTCCGGGCGATGGCTCGCAACCAACCCTCAACTTGAGTCCTGGTTCGAGAATGGCGACGATGTTGCCGCAGCGATCCGGGGTAAGCGTAAGATCGACGACCGGATCGCCGCGATTATCGAGACGGTGCTGGAACCGAAGCGCGCCTTTTGGGCCAGTGTTATCGCCTGGAGTGCATTCGCGCAGCGAGGTGACGACGACGATTTGCGGTGGATCGAAATGGCACTCGTCGCTCGTGAGATGGCTACGCAACGATCTCTCCCCGAAATTCCGCTAGCCCGTTTCATTGCCGTTCAGACCGCCGAGGCCGCGCGGACCTGATGTCGGCGCTCTACGGGGGCTTGCCCGGCACCCGCAGCGCATTCAGAAAATGCGGTTCGACCGGACATGCTCCGCCATATATGCAGATTTTTTGTTCCGGACTCGACCAGATAACGACGTTCGCTTCAACTGACCCGTCCGTCCGGTTCCGCCAGTAGCGGTCGATCGCGATCCCAGTCGGCCAAGCTGCTCGTACGGGAGTAAAATGGGAATTAGCGGCGGACGTCCTGATCGATCCGATCAAACGCGATCGAATTGCGGATGTGGTGCGCCGTAGAAGGCGCGCAGCGACTTTGGCGAGAAGCCTGGTCGATCGACGACGCCATAGCGTTCGCCTAGCTCGGCGGCGATCAGGGTCCCGCCGGTCAGCGCCATCATCTCCGGATCGTCCCACAAGGCGCTGATCACCCGACCGCAATAGTCGGGGCTTTCCATGCCCATGCCCTCGATCAGCTCGGTCGCGTCGCCGACGATCATCTCGGCGCGTTCGGTCTTCACATAGCCTGGCCACAGCGACACCGCGGCGACATTGTACGGCGTGAAATCCTCGGCATAGACCGAGGCGAGCTTATCGAGCCCCGCCTTGGCGGCATAATAGGCCGGATCGTGGACCCTGCCGTTGCCGTAGAAGGAAATGTTGACGATCAGGCCTCGCCTGGCGGCGATCAGCAGCCGCGCGGCATGCCAGGTCGCGACATGATGGCAGCGCAAGCCGACATCGATGATGTCGGCCAACTTGAGCGGCGCCTCCCAGAACGGGCGCGTGCCCATCTGGTCATGCAGCGACGCGGCATTGTTGACGAGTATATCGACGTGCCCGCTCTCGCGGCCGACCTGTTCGAACAGGGCGCGGATCGCATCGTCGTCCGCCAGATCGCTGGCCACCGCGATGCCCCGACCGCCCGCGGCGGTGACTTCGTCTGCCGCTTCGTGGATCGAGCCCGGCACCGGGATCCCGCCTGCGGATACCTGGGTGCCGCTGACCGTGGTGCGCCCCACGACATACACCGTCGCACCGCGCCGGCCGAGCGCAAGCGCGATCCCCTTGCCGATCCCCCGGCTCGCACCGGTAATGACGGCTACCAGATGCTGGTCCATCATTTCGGGAACCGCGTGACGGCGCGATTGACCGCCAGCAGATCCTCATTGTTGTACTTCGCGCCGAAGGTGAGGACGACCGCCATGCCTGCGTCACGGCGCGCCGGGCCGAGGTCGCGGTCCGCCAGCGTCAGTGCCTCGTGGAGCTGGTCGACCGTCAGGGCGGTGCAATAGGCCGGGCTGCCGGTCTGAATGCGCCAGGATCCGGCAATGCTGCCGGCATCGACCGCATCGAAACCGGTCGCTTCGACCAGCTCCATCGCGATCGCCTTGGCGGCCGCATCGTCGCCGGCTACCGGGATGGCGGTCCGTCCGGCCTCGCCCTTCGCCTTGCCATCCTTGCGTAGGGTGCCGGCCAGCACGGCGTTCCAGGCGCGCGTCACCGGGCGGCCGATCTGTTCGGCAACCCATTCGCTTTCCAGCTGGCCGTCGTCGATCGCCGCAATATGGCCGTCGCGCAGCGGATAGTAATTGGATGTGTCGATCACCGCCACGTCCGCGGGCACACTGGCCAGCAGGTCCTTGAGTGGCGGCATCTTGGCGAGCGGGATGGACAGGATGATCGCATCGACATCCTGCAGCGCTTCACTGCTGGTCACCGCCGTCGCGCCGGTTTCCTGCGCCAGATCGCGCAGCGTATCGGGGCCGCGCGAATTCGCCACCCGCACGTCATGGCCGGCGGCGCTGAGTTTGCGCACCAGAGTTTCGCCGATGAAGCCGACGCCGAGAATTCCAATTTTCATGACGCAGAGACTTTCGTTAAAGATGATGATTATTCACCGGGAGGGGATATCGACGGACGTACAGTCAGCCCGTCGGTGGCAGCGCAGGCCCCATGTCGATGGTCCTGGCCAATATTCCCGCGCTCAGTCCGGTAGCGGCCGGGCGCAGGCATCGAGCGTATCCCTGAGCAGGATCAGACTTTCGTCCGTCAGACGGCAGGCGGACTGGATCTTTCCCGAGACGCCCCAGACGTCGTCGCGCATCTGTTCGCCGGCCGGGGTCAGGTCGATCAGCACGCGGCGCTCGTCCTGCGCATCCCGCTGACGCGTGACGAGACCGGACAGGGCGAGACGCTTCAGCAACGGCGTGATAGTGCCGGTATCCATGCCCAGCTTCGCGCCCAGTTCGCCAACCGAGCGCGGCGTGCCCGCCATAAGCTCGAGCATCACCAGATATTGCGGAAAGGTCAGCCCGAGCGGCTCGAGGAACGGTTTGTGCATCCGCGCCACGCGACTGGCCGCGCCGTACAGCGCGAACGAAAGCTGTTGATCGACTTCCCGTCGAAGCGTGGCGTCATTCATGGTAGCGGTATATTCCCTTGTGCAACATTGTCTAGCGCCTTACTAAATCGCGGACCGATCCGCGCCCGCGATACGATCGCTCAGGAGTATCCCAGCATGACCGACACGAAACTGTTCCAGGACGTCGTCCGCGCGCGCCATTCCGTCCGGGCGTTCCTGCCGACCGTCGTACCTGATGCACTGATCCGTGAGGTACTGGTCGATGCGCAGCATGCGCCGTCGAACTGCAACGCCCAGCCCTGGGTGATCCACATCGTGTCGGGTGCCAGGCGCGATGCGATCAGCAAGGCGATCCTCGCCGCCGACGATGCCGGCCGGATCACGCCGGACTTCCCGTTCGCCACATCCAATTTTTGCGACGCGTACCGCGAGCGCACCGCCGCGCAGGGGAAAGCCTATTACGAGGCGATCGGCGTCGCGCGCGAGGACTTCGACGAGCGGCGCACCGCGTCGCAGCTCAACCTCTCGTTCTTCGGCGCGCCGCATATCGCATTGCTGTTCATGCCGGTGGTCGGCGAGAACGAGGTGCGTGTCGCCGGCGATCTGGGCATGTACGGCCAGACCTTCCTGTTGTCGCTGACCGCGCACGGACTTGGGGGCATTCCGCAGACGATGCTTGGCTTCTACGCCGATACGATCCGCGAAGAGCTGGGCATCGACCCGTCGTTCAAGATGCTGTTTGGCATTTCGTTCGGCTACCCGGATCCAAATTCCGCGGCGAACAGCTATCGCATTGAGAAGGTCGCGATCGAGGAGAGCGTAACCTTCCACAGCTAACGGTATGGCCCGCGGAGGCGGAGGCATCGGGCGGCGACCACGCCGGTAGCTCGCGCCGACCCCGCGACCCGAGTTCAAAAGGTTGCGAAAGCAAGCAGCGACCTACGGCACGGCGAGGAATCCCTCGGTCCTGGCTCTCGAAGAAGTTCCCGATCCCACGCCATGTGACGACCGGTTCTAGTGCGGGTCGAAACCTTTGGGAGAGGTAGCAGCCGACCAAATCACGCCACTCAGCGAACGAGGGGCGAACGGCTGCTCATGACGAGGGCTGTCGTTCGCGTGCACCAGCTGGATCGACCGCAATGTCCCAATCCCAGCCCGTCGCAGCCCGACCCATTAAGACTCTCAGCAGCCAATTTTTGATCCCCAGCTGCTGACGGTCCGCTATCCCGGCAGGTGTCGATCAACGCAAGCCTTTCCACGGCACGCGCGTGAAAGGCCGCTCTTGCCGGAACCCGCCATTCCTGTCCCTTTGAGCGGTCCGGCAGCAGCGCGCCCTATGTAAGCCATTCCCGGCGAAACCTGCGCACCCCAAAACCGGTCGTCCGTTCATATGCTTAGCCGCGAAGCCGTGTAGGACATCATAGGGATTTTCCTGTCACGCGGCCGTTGGCGAACGATTCGAGCGTAGCCGCTGGTCTGCGTGTACGATCAACGACCGATGATGCTCGCCTCAGTTGAGGACCATCAGCCTCTTATACTCGAAACCACCCACCTGCGCGCGCTGATCCGGAACAACCAAGGATCGTAAAAGGTTACGTCGACGAACCATCCGAGAGGCCTGATCTATGACCGACTATGCTACCGCGACACCGATCCGCTACCAGCCGTCGGTCGAGAAATCCGAGGCCGACGAAGCCGAGACAATCAAGGGGCTGTCGGAACAGCTCCATGGCATTCAGGAGACGACGCTCAAGGACTTCGGCCATGCAATCCGTGCGGTGCACGCCAAAGGCCATGCGATCGTCCGGGGGCGGCTGACCGTCCTTGATGGGCTCCCTGTGCATCTTGCCCAGGGGGTGTTCGCGGCGCCTGGCGCGTATGATGCGATCCTGCGTTTCTCGACATTGCCCGGCGATATCCTTGACGACAGCGTCAGCGTTCCGCGCGGGCTTGCCCTGAAGATCCTCGATGTGGCGGGCGATCGGCTTCCCGGTTCCGAGGCGGCATCGTCGCAGGATTTCGTGCTGGTCAACGGACCGGCGTTCGCGTCGGCGACGCCCAAGGCTTTCCTCGCCAATCTCAAAATGCTCGCATCGACGACGGATAAGGCTGAGGGCTTGAAGAAGGCGTTTTCGGCAACTCTCCAGGCGGTCGATGCTGTGCTTGAGACGGTTGGTATTGCCAGCCCCACGGTGCAGACACTGGGCGGCGCACCCAACACCCACCCGCTGGGCGAAACATATTATACCCAGACGCCCTTCCGCTATGGCGACTATATCGCCAAAATCAACGTCGCGCCGGTCTCGCCAAACCTGACGGCTCTGACCGGAGACAAGGTCGAGACATCCGATCGTCCCGACGCCCTGCGCGAAATCATCCGCGAAACGATGATCGAAGCGGGCGGCGAATGGGAACTGCGCGTACAGCTGTGTACCGATCTCGACACGATGCCGATCGAGGATGCGTCCAAAGTATGGGACGAAAAGGCAAGCCCGTACGTCGTGGTCGCGCGGATCAGGGTCGAGCCGCAGATCAGCTGGGAACATGGAACCAGCGATCATCTGGAGGACGGTCTGTCGTTCGGGCCGTGGCACGGCATCACGGCGCATCAGCCGCTTGGCGGTGTGAACCGCGCGCGCAACTCGACCTATGCCAAATCGGCGGATTTCCGCGGCCAACGTAATGGCTGCCCAATCCGCGAGCCAAAGTCTCTGGCCGAGCTCGAAGGATAAACTCGTCGTGCCGCCCGGTCGACATAGTCGGGCGGCACACCTGAATTCGCGCTTCTGTCATGAACGCGTCCCAAGGCCACGGTCTGGAAATTCCCAATTCGTTCGCGCTGTATCTTCAGCATCGACACAGAGGAGAAAATGAGTGCTTTTTCACACGATGGTCGGATCGAACGACATTGAGAGGTCGAAGCGGTTTTACGATGAATTGCTCGGCGTCCTGGGCGTGAGCGCGGCAACGCTGAACATCGCGGACAGCGGCCATACGCGCCTGTTCTACCGTAATGAAAATGGCACCAATTTCATTGTCACGCAGCCTATAAACGACGAGCCGGCGACAGTGGCAAACGGGAGTACCGTCGCCTTTTCGTGCGATTCACCGGAGCTGGTAAAACGGTTCCACGACGTCGCGGTCGCTGCCGGCGGCACGTCGATCGAAGCGGCGCCGGGGCCGCGCGAGACGTCAGGGATGGGAACGATTGAACTGGCGTATGTTCGGGACCCCGACGGCAACAAGCTTTGTGGAATCCACTTCCCGGCATAAGTCCCACGGCCGGTCAATGGCTTCCGGCGGCAGTCGACCAATGCCAGTCCTTCATCGGTGTTGTGCCCGCGCCTGAAAGCCGACATGCTAAGGTAGTGGTGCTTTCATGACCTGGGCGCACTGGCTCGAGATTTCTGGGAGGATATCGTGGAGCTTACCCGCCGATCCCTACTGGCGCTGGCTGGAGCTTCACTCATCCCTGTAGCGCCTCTCCGCGCGAGCGATGGGATTTCGGTCCCCTCGGTTGAGCGGCTCGAGCTAACGGTATTGATCGACAGCACAACCGGCGTCTTCGGTATGCCCGTCAGTCTGCCCGGCCTCCATGTCATGCCTCCGCCGCCTACCACCGACTATCGCACAGCTTTCGCCGGCCAATGGGGTTATTCGATGCTTGCGACCGCATTCGCTGGCGGGAAATCGCACAAGATTCTGATTGATTTCGGGTACACGTCGGCGGCGCTGCTGAACAATATGCTGCTGCTGGGGATCGCGCCCGAGACGATCGACGCGATGGTCCTCAGCCATGGCCATTATGATCATTTCGGTGGGTTGGATGGCTTCCTGGCTGGTGGGAAGGTCCGGCATGGTACGCCGCTGTTCGTCGGCGGCGAGGAAGCGTTCTGCGCGCGCATCCGGGGCACGGACCCGGATGGCCCCTCGTTCGGGGCTATCGATCTTCCGGCTATTCGAAAAGCCGGACTGGATATTGTCGTTTCGGGAGAGCCCAAGCTCGTTGCGGGATCCGGATTCACCACGGGCAAGATCCCGTTTGTGTCTGCCGAGCATCCGCGTGTGCCCACTGCCATGCTGCCGGGGCAGAATTGCGATCGCGCTCTGCTCGATCCGGCCAAGCGCGACAAGACCTTCGTGGTTGATGACGCCGAGCATGAGCTTGGTACGGCCTTCAATGTAGCGGGACGCGGACTGGTGGTGATCGGGTCGTGCAGCCATCGCGGTATCATCAACACGGTACGGCGTGCGCAGGCGGTTTCGGGTGTCGATAAAATCCACGCGATCGTCGGCGGTTTCCATCTTATTCCACCGCAAACCCGCGATCAGGCGCTGGCAACGCTCACCATGATGCAAGCCTTGGCTCCGGACTACGTCATTCCCGGCCATTGTAGCGGAGAGGCGTTCATCTCTGCCGCGATGGCGGCAATGCCGGAAAGGGTAATTCGCTCGGTTGTTGGAACGCGCTACATTTTTGGTATCGCCTGACGTTTGCCACCAGCAGCAGATTGGACAGCTCGCGACCAAAATTCGTCGTTCCGAGGCGATGAAGGGAATGCCCGCTTACGCCGAAACCGGTCTTTTCAATTTTTACAGCTGCAGAGCAGCTATGCGCTCCGCGAATGGTCGTTCACCGACAGCGCGGATCGAGAAAACCAGTCGTTCGTTCATCGGCCTATGAGCGCATGACGGATGGCTGGATTTTGGTGAGTGAATAGTTTGCTCATTGTCCTGCCGCCTTCACTTCAACCGTCATTACATCAAAGTCGAGCGCCAGTATCGCCGTTTGCGATATCACATCGTTTCCAATTGCGCCATTATCGCTGGCGCCGCTGCTGACATCCATTTTCTGGGCGTGAAGTGGAGTGCCAGCGAGCATGTAATCCAGTTCAGGAATTTTACGCCGCCTCGCGACGAACGTACCGCCAGCCCCGCCAACTCTTCCATCTTCCTCAAAAATGCTGGCATGCTGTTCAGGTGTTAATAAGGCTAACGCCGGAACTCCCAACTGGCTGGCGTTCGCGCCGGAATCGAGGAATATCCCCTGCACGCCCTTCTGCGTGGATAGCGCCAGTCCCAGCCCGCGTTCATCCCAATACAGACGCGTGGCAACCGACGACGACGTCTGGTTCACCTTCGGGCCGGTCTTACCAAGGGCCAGACGAGTTCCGTGGTCGAGCCATGCAACCTGGTGAAAAGCCGCCAGCGCCGGCAGTCCCAGGATACCGGGCAGCACGTTCCCATCGGGAAGACGCAGCATCGCGTCGGGCAGCACGAGCACCGGCAGATGCGCGATGAGCGCCGTACCGATCGTCAGCCGATCGATCATCGCAAATCGACCTTCGACCTTGATTGTCGTGGAAGTCCCGATCGGCGCAGATCCCGTCACCATGCGTAGGTTCAGCTTCTTGGCCTCGCTTTCTGCGACGACTGAGATTTCCGCGCCGCTATCGACCAGCCAGGAAGATGGCGTATCGTTTGCAGAGACCCCGATCATCGATAGCCCTACCTTGGACCGAGCCAGCGGTGGGGTGACCGATCCCGTGGCCGAGACCGAAGGCTCATTTTGGAAAGCCTCGGCGATGGCGAGGTCGGATCGATCCTCGGCATCGCCGGAAAGCTCAACAGAAAGGCGACAGGCTGCCACCCGTCGCTCTCCGCCGACCAGCACCCCAAGATTAAGGCATAGCCGATGGGCCAGCATGGCCCGCTGCGCAGCGGGAGCGTTCGGATGTCGGCGAAGCCAGGTTTCAATGGCGCGTGCCTCCGGGTCACCGCCAATTTCGGCGCGATATGCCAGACGACCCGCCTCGTCTTTGGGCGAAGGAGCATAGGGATCAGGTTGCGGAAGGGCATGGGTAATCGCGGCGAGCATAAGGATGGATAACATCGTTTGCGTCCCTGTATGTGGCTAAGGAGCGGTCAGGCGGGATCGGCGGGGTATGCGACCAGGGGTCGTTCGATTGCTGCCGCGGCGTGCAGCGCAGTCGTATCGAAAATCGGGACAGGGCTGTCTTCGGGACCGATCAGCAGCATGATCTCGGTGCATCCAAGGATGATCCCTTCCGCCCCGGCATCGACCATCCGTGCCATAATGTCCCGATAGGCAGCGCGAGAGGCGGCATCGATCTTCCCCGCGACCAGTTCGTCGTAGATGATGCGGTGGACCGTCGCACGGTCCTGCTCCTCAGGAACGATGACGCTGAGTCCGTGCCGTTCAGTGAGCCGCCCTTTGTAGAAATCCTGCTCCATAGTGAAGGCGGTTCCAAGGAGTCCGACCGTCTTCAACCCGGCAGCCTTGATGGCCTCGGCGGTTGGATCGGCGATGTGCAGCAGCGGTATTTGGACGCCGGCTTCGACGCCCGGCGCGAGCCGATGCATCGTATTCGTGCAGATCAGCAGCAAGTCGCACCCGGCCGTTTCCAGCCGACGGGCGGCATCGACCATCATCTCGCCCAGTGCGTCCCAATCCCCGCGATGCTGAAGGTCCTCGATTTCCGAGAACTCGAACGACCACAGCAGGCAACGGGCCGAGGCCGTAGGGCCAAGCCGATCGCGCACGCCTTCATTGAGTATGCGATAGTATTCCGCCGAACTCTCCCACGACATGCCGCCTATGAGGCCGATCATCAGCATGCTTTCAC
Source organism: Novosphingobium sp. AP12 (assembly GCF_000281975.1). GTDB lineage: Bacteria > Pseudomonadota > Alphaproteobacteria > Sphingomonadales > Sphingomonadaceae > Novosphingobium. The sequence goes on from NZ_AKKE01000016.1 coordinate 21,121, forward strand.
TCCATCCGACAGGCATGACTATTTATGGCCGGATGGACGCGCGATCACGAACATTGCGCGCGCCATTTCCACCCAAAGGCCGTTGCGATCCCCATCGCGCGCATAGACCTGGTTCATGCTGTGCGTGGCGCCGGGCACGTAGGTGAAGTCGGCATGGCCGCCCACCTTGTCATACGCGGCTTCCAGGCGCCGGACGGAACCGTCGAGATAGTTTGAATCGGCCGTACCAACCGAGACATGTACCTTCCCGTCGAGATCCTTGCGAAGGCGGTGCCAATCGCGCTCGATCCGGTATGCGATGTCGTAATGGCTGCGCCAATAGGCCACCACTGCAGGATCGACCGCGCCGGTGATGCGATCGAACATGGGCACCGGCGTGCCGTCCGCACCCCGCGGCGAGAAGACCCATTCGAACGAGCGGAATTGCCCGCCGTCACGCCCGAGGACGGCTTCCAGACGTGACTGCTGCTCGATGGTCCGCCGCACCTTGCCACCGGCGCGTTCCAGCGGACGCGCCGCGCCGCTCGTGTCATGGTAGAGGTTGGCGCCTGCCGCGTAGAGATCCACGCCGATGAAATCGTGGAAGTCGGACGGGTCGGGCGAAGTCGGCCAGGCGCCGCCGAACATCTCCGGATGACTGACAATGGTCCAGAGGGCGAACCATCCGCCGGAGCTATGCCCGGTCAGGAAGCGACCGGTCGGCCGGGCGTCCATGCGATATCGCGCCTCCAGCGTGGGGATCACGTCCCGGATCAGCGCCTCTCCCCAAGGCCCGTTGTTCAGGCTGTCCGCGAACTCCGTCGTGCCGGTCGGCGACGAGAAGTCGAGCGCCACCCAGATCATCGGCGGGATCGCTCCTGTCTCCATCAGATGCCATTGGCGGGACAGTTGCTGGCCATCCAGCGTGTGCGTCGCGCCGAACCCGCCGGCGGTGTAGACCACCGGATAAGTCACCCGTGCCTTCGCGTCGTAGCCGGGGGGTGTCAGTACCCATGCATTGATCGTTTGGGGAATACCACGGAAGCGGGTCAGCGACGGCGACACGATGCGTTCGTCGTGCAGATGCTCACGCGAAGCTGCAATCTGCGCAACGGCAGCCGGGGGATAACCCGCCGTGTCGAACTGGCCGGGGCCGGGACCGATGGCATGATCCAGAGCGATCTCGGCGGGCGATGCCAGAGGAAGACGGACAGTCACGACGTTCGAGACAAGATCACCTGGGCCTCTGCCGGCATAGTTGTAATCGCCGTTGCGATCGAGAACGGCTTGCACGCGATAGTCGCCCGGCGGCAATGAGGCGAAACCCATGGGAAATGCGAGGTCGTCCGTGTCGATGACGGCACGGCGATCGGTGCCGAAATCGGAGACGTCACGAGCCGCGACTGCGACCTTCGCGTCAGGATCGCCTATGTCCACGGCATCGACGTTCGCATCGGCAGCCCGCTCCCGTTCGGCAAAGATCAGCAGCCTGCCCGGCGCATTGCCCTCGACGATCGCTGGAAGTGTCACTGTGATCCGTGTTTCGGGATGTGCAGCGCCCATCAGCCACAGCGCGCCGAACATCAGGCACATCGGACGGGCAAGCGATCTGACAGGAAAAGCTCTCATTCTTCTCTATTCGCTGCGCAGGGGAGATCGGTCACACCTGGTCGTCATACCATTACCGTGTGTCGCGCAACCGCGGGCCCCCTTATGCCCGCGCGGGAAGGGCGGAAGGATAAGACGCGTTCGGCTCCGGACAGCGCGGACGTGCCCGGGGCGTGAACGCGCTGTCCGTCAGGGCTTGCGTGCGAGGCCGGCCATCAGGACGTACTTGACCTCGACATATTCCTCGATGCCGTAATAGCTGCCCTCGCGGCCGTAGCCGGAGTGCTTGACGCCGCCGAACGGGACCGAGGCCGTGCCGACCGCGCCGGAGTTGAGGATGACCATGCCCGACTCGATCTCCTGCGACAGACGGAACGCCCGGCCAAGGTCCCGCGTGAAGGCATAGGCGACAAGGCCGTATTCGGAGTTGTTGGCGCGTTCGATCACCTCCTCCTCGGTGTGGAAGCGGTAGATAGGCATCACGGGCCCGAATATCTCGGTCTCGGCCATGGCCGCATCGTCGCCGATGTCGGCAAGGATCGTCGGTTCGTAGAACAGTCCGCCCAGACTGTGCTGCCTGCCGCCGATGACGACGCGGGCGCCATGGCTGCGGGCATCGTCGACAAGGCCCGCGACTTTGTCGAAGCCGGTCTGGTTTACGAGCGGGCCGACTACGAAGTCCTCGCGCATGCCATCGCCGACCTCGATCCCGCCGACCCGTTCCGCCAATGCGTCCACGAAGCGATCGTAGATCGCGTCATGCACGTAGAAGCGGTTGGGAGAGATGCAGACCTGCCCCGAGTTGCGCAGCTTCGCGGCGACGGCGCCGGCGATGGCCTCGTCGAAATCGGCGTCGTCGAAGACGATGAACGGCGCGTTGCCGCCCAGTTCCAGCGTCATCTTGGTCAGCGTCGCGCCGCTCGCGCTGGCAAGCAGTTTGCCGACTGCGGTAGAGCCGGTGAACGAGATCTTGCGGATGCGGTCGTCACCGGTGAACAGTGTGCCGATTTCCTTGGGATTGCCGGTTACCATCTCGAACACGCCCGCCGGGATGCCTGCCTTTCGGGCATAGTCGAGCAGCTTGTAGGCGGTGAGCGGCGTCTCCTCGGACGGCTTGATGATCATCGTGCAGCCCGCCGCGAGCGCGGTCGCGATCTTGCGACAGATCATCATGAACGGGAAGTTCCACGGGGTAATGGCCGCAGTCGGTCCGACCGCCTGCTTGATGACCATCACCGACGAACCTGCGGCGTGGGTCGGGATGGTGTCGCCGTAGACGCGCTTCGCCTCCTCGGCATACCATTCGATGAAGCCGAGACCATAGTCGATTTCGCCGAGTGCTTCGGAGAGGCACTTGCCGTTCTCCTGCACCATGATCTCGGCGAAAGCGCGCTTGTCCGCCTTCACCAGATCGAACCACGCCCGTAGCAACTCGCTGCGTTCCTTGGCGAGCCGGCGCGACCATGCGGGAAACGCCGCGCAGGTGCGATCGATGGCTGCCCCGACCTCGGCGACGGAAAGTTCGGGCGCTTCGCCGACGACAGAGCCGTTGGCCGGATTGTAGACGGTAATCATGATTTCACCTCATGCTGGAGTTTGGATACGGCGACGGGAAGGCGGTGGAACCGCGCGTGCTATTTCGGCGGCGCCTCGCGGCGGAATTTCATGCCGACATGGTGGAGGACGCCGTCGATGAACGTGCCGTCGGCTTCGAAGCCGGTGTCATCCCAGTATCGGATGCGCGGGCCATCGACCTCGTAACGGCCCTGATAGGCGCTTTTCTGGTTGCCTCCGGCCTCGTCGTAGCGGCCATCGGGCATGAGTTCCTGGCGAATGTAACCGTCCGCCGTGACCCACAGTCCGACGACCGGCGAGGGGTCTGTATCCGTCATTTTTCGATCTCCGCGCTCGGGCTGCGGGAGCGGAAATAGATATACCACCGCGACACATCCAATATATCGTGTGTCATTGGTGATACGTTCGATATATCACGTCGACCATGGAACTCAGACACCTCAGATACTTCCTCGCCGTCGCCGAGGAGCTCAATTTCCGACGCGCCGCCGAGCGCCTGGGCATCGCGCAGCCGCCGCTCAGCTCGCAAATCCACGACCTTGAGCGAGAACTGGGGGTCTCGCTGTTCCGCCGCGTACCGAAGGGTGCCGAACTGACAGAGGCTGGCGCCGCGTTTCTTGCCGAGGTGCCGGCCGCCTTCGAACAGGTCGAGCGCGCCGTTCGCATGGCCCGGCGCGGGGGGCGCGGAGAGGTCGGTCGTCTTCGCGTGGGCTTCACCGGCTCGACCCTTTTCAACGGCATCGTCCCCCACGCCATCCGGGAATTTCGGCGCGCCTTCCCCGAGGTGGAGCTGGAGCTTGAGGAACGGAACAGCATCCACCTGCTCGACCGTTTGACACACCAGAGGCTCGATGCGGTCTTCATCCGGCCGGGCGAGGATGCGCCGACCGGCGTGACGCTTCTGCCGCTCCCTTCGGAGAGCATGATGGCGGTCGTGCCGGCGGAGCATCCCCTGGCAGGCAAATATGCGATCGAGCTTGGTGAACTCGCCGACGAGCGCTTCGTGATGTTCTCGCGGGTGCTGGGACCGGCGCTCTACGACGAAGTCATCGGCGCCTGCCGCGAAGTCGGCTTCGAACCGCAGATCGGCCAGATCGCCTCCCAGATCACTTCGATCGCCAATCTCGTGGCCGTCGGCATCGGCGTCTCGATCGTGCCTGAACATGTGGCGAATGCGGCGGTGAGCGGGGTGAATTACCTGCCCATAAAGGGCAGGGCGCCCACCGCGAGGAATGCACTGGCGACGAGGATGGACGATCGCAGCGTGATTACGAAGAACTTCAGGACGTTCGTGCGGCAGGCTGGCCGGCGGCCGTAACGGCTCAGGCCGCCGCTGCTTTGGATCGCCGGCGCGCGCCGCTGACCGTCAACGAGACGGCCGAGATCAGGAAGTAGAAGGCGCCGAAAGCGGCATAGGGCGCGATGTCCGTGATGCCGACCGGCGCGGCGCCGGCCGCCTTGCTCAGCATGTGCGCGCCCGCGAGGCCCGACTGCGCGCCGCTCAGGATCATCGCCCACTGCGCACCGTAGGACTTCCAGCGGCGCACGCCGGTAAGGAGCTGGAAGAGGCCGGAAAGAATCGCCCACACGCCGAAGATCTGGAGCACTGCGTGCATGCCGTGCGGCAAGGTTACGGCGACGGCGACCGCGGTCACGACGCTGACGAGGAAGTTGAGCATCTGGCTCTTGTTCTTTACAAGGCCACCGCTCCGACTGGCGTCGAGATAGTTCGCAGCGGCGTCCCAGGCGGGGTAGGCGACCAGCATCACCGCAGCCAGCGGCGGCATGCTCTTCGCGGCCGTGAACGCGAGCGCGACCCAGGCGGCCGATACGGCAAAGCGCAGATAGTAGTAGGTCTTGAGCCAACCGCGATCCGGGGCGGTCGCTTCGATGACGGTCTTCATGGCGGCATTCCTTTTCTGGAAAATGAGGACGCAGGCTTCCCTTCCCGAAAATCGGGTTGGCCGTTGCGGAGTGGATGTTTTTCCCGAGGCCGGGCCGCCTTGCGATCGGCCGGCGCGGGGTGGCTAGAGGCGGAAGCGTCGCGGCAGGCCCCACCGCGCCGCGGCGGCCACGGCGGCGCACCCGGCGGTATACCAGACCACGACATACAGCGGGTCGTTGAACGGGCAGCAGAAGGCGAAGACGAAGGCTCCGCATGCTCCCGCCGCGATGCCCGAGGCGAGCGCGCTGAGCCTTGGCTGGGTCGGTGCGGCCCTGCGCATCAGCGCCCCCAGCAGCAGCGCGACCGGAAGCGAGAGCACGAAGATCGAAACGGCGCACATCACGCCTCTCGCCGGATCGATGCGATCCAGCAGGGCGCGCTCGCCCATGCCGTCGGGGGTGACGAACGCGCCGCCCACGATCGCTAGGATCGCTACTGCACAGGCGAGCATCAGCCCTTTTCGGGGCCGCGCGGTGGGCGCGAAGGAGCGCAGCGCCAGCACGCAGGCGATCACCGCCAGGATGCCGAGGCTTCCCACCCGCCAGATCAGAAACGGCGAGCCGGTCATGTGGTCCATGTCCGGCCGCATCACGCCCATGGCTTGGAACAGCGCCAGTTCGGCAGCGGCGAGCGCGAGGACCAGCCCGCCTTCGCGCAGCATGTTCCTGCGCCGCACCGGCGCGAGATCGGACGACAGGTCGAGGATCAGGGGTTCATGCGACATCGTGGGTCTTCTCGATGATGGCCGTCAGGCGCTGGAGCCCGCGGTGGATGTTCATTTTCACCGCCGACGGGGAAAGGCCGGTCTGGGCCGAAGCATCCTCGACGCTGTATCCCTGCACTTTGACCAGCAGGATCGCCTGCGCCTGCGCGGGCCGCAGCCCTTCGAGCAGGCCGGCGAGCACGGAACTGCTGACCACCGACGCCTCGTGGTCCCCGACCGCGACCTCGTCCGACAGCGCCTCCACCGGCCGCCGCGCCAGGCTGCGCAACTGGTCGACCCATTTGTTCTTGGCGATCGCCGCCAGCCAGGGGGTGAGCGGATACTGCGGGTCGTAGGTGTGGCGTCGCCGGTGAACCGCGAGCAGCGTCTCCTGAACCGCATCGTCGACGTCGCCCGGCGGGAGCCGCCGCTGGAAGTAGCGGGTGAGCCATTCGGACATCTCCGCCAGCAACCGGCGATACGCGCCGCCATGTCCGTTCTGGGCGGCCACCATCAGGCTGCCCCAGCTGTCCGCCGCCGTCCGGGGCGGCTGCGCGCGACCGGGCTGCCGCGCGCTCGAAGCCGGCTTTGAGATCAATCTCGAGAGAAAGTCCGAACCCATGACTGCTTATTCGCGCGCGGGGAAGTTTCGGTCACTCGCCGCCGAATTTTTTCCAGGGCGTTCGCCGGACGGCGGAATGACGCCGCCGGGAAGGTCGTACCTGGCCGCACCTGATCCTTCGCTTCGGCGGGCGCCGGGCATGGCGTTATTCAGCCTTATCCGGATCGCCGCGAACGCGCGCGAATGGGCGTCCAGACGCACTAGCCCGCGGGCCTGAGCGTTTTCAGCGCCAGTGCGGCGATCTGCGCGGCGGCGAGCAGGGACTCCGCCGAAGCCCCGTCCCTGGCCTGAACCGACATCCCCTGCACGACGGATCCGACGTAGCGCGCCCAGGCGGCGCAATCCGCGTCGGCCCGCACTTGGCCCCCGGCGATGCCGCGTGCCAGCCGCTGTTCGATCCTTTCCATACTCTCGGCGCGCAGAGTGCGGCCCAGCATCGTCAGTTCGGCTTCGGCGGCGCCGGTCGAGGGCGTGGCGATCATGCAGCCGGGCGTGCCGACGGTTCGCGCGAACGTCGTTGCCGCATCCCGCAGGACGCGTTCGACTGCGACCAGCGCGTCCGCTTCCTCGTCCAGAGCGCGCGCCGCGAACCCGCCGATCGTCACACGGTAGCGGTCCAGCGCCTCCTTGTAGAGCGCCTCTTTCGAGCCGAAGGCGGCGTAGAGGCTCTGCGCGGATATGCCCATCGCTTCGGTCAGCATGGGAACGGACGCCGCCTCGTACCCCGCCGCCCAGAACATCTGCATCGCCTTCTCGAGAACCTCGTCCCGGTCGAAGGCACGGGGCCGGCCCCGCCCTCGCTTATTTTCCACAACGATCATTGTTGTAATTATCCGCTTTGCCATTTATTAGAACGGTCATTGTTATATATAGCCGAAAGGACGAACATGGCCAATACCCCTGATTTCGCACGCTTCCACGCCCTTCACGACATCTTCCGGCCGGAGGCGGTTTCGGCGGAGACCCATGCCGTCAATGACAGGCTGGCCGCGACGCTGGCATCGCTGACACCGCCGGCCGATTTCGCCGCCGCGCGCGCACCCTATTCGCGAGGGGAGGCGGGCCTGCCGCCGTTCCCGCGATCGCCGCGCGCGCGCACGCTGGAAATCGCCGGGCCGGCCGGTCCGGTGACCCTGCGCATCATCGCGCCCGATAGTCCGCGCGGCGTCTATCTCCATGTCCATGGCGGCGGTTTTACGGTCGGCAGCAACGATACCTGGGATGGCCTGCTCGAAATGTTCGGGCGCGAGGCGGGGATGGCATCGGTCTCCGTGGCGTACCGCCTCGCGCCGGAAGATCCTTTCCCCGCCGGCGTCGATGACTGCGTTGCCGCCGCACTGTGGCTGATCGACAATGCGCAGACCGAGTTCGGCGTCTCGTGGCTGGCGATCGGGGGCGAGTCGGCTGGTGCCAACCTCGCCGTCTCGACGCTGGTGCGTCTGCGCGACATGGGAAGGGGCCGTGCGTTCAGCGCGGCCAATCTCCTGTTCGGCTGGTTCGACGTATCGATGACCCCAAGCGCCCGCGCATCGAGCGGCACGCCGTTTGTCGATCATGCCAACCTGCCGATCTATGCGGCCGCCTACGCCTGCGCCGCAGATCTGCGCGATCCCGGCGTCTCTGCGCTCTATGCCGATTTGAGCGACCTGCCGCCGGCGTTCGTCACCGTGGGCACGATCGACCCGCTGCTGGACGACAGCTTGTTCATGCATATGCGCTGGCAGGCGGCCGGCAACCCGTCCGAGCTTGCCCTGTACCCGGGCGGCAATCACGGCTTCAACGCCCTGGAAGGCGATCTGGCCCGGGCGGCGAACGAGGGCATGGCACGATTCCTCGACCGATCCTGCCGATCGGCCTGACGGTTCGGCACGGCATGTCCCGGTCGGTTTTCCCGTCGCTCCGGCTTGCGGCCGGATCGGTGGCCGACCGGGCCGCCCCTTTGCCGAGACGATCATCGATCCGGATTTAATATGATCATCGATCCGGATTTAATATCAGGACTGGGCGCGTTTTTCTTGCAGTGCGAAAATACGCGCCCTATTGATCTCCTGCCGGAGGGATGACCCGCCCCGGTCGTAGGCGTTAACGTCAACCAACGCGCCATCAAGAAAAGCCGTGGCTTTCCTTTGCAGGCGCGCATCGTGACGAACGTCCATTCTCCCAATATCCACTCAACATCGGTGCTGTCGGCGCGTCCGAAGCCATGGCGGAGCTACATCATGTCCAAGTCGTCCCCCGATGGTCCGGGAGGGGCGCATGAACGCGCGCCCGAACTGGCCGACCTGCTTCCGATCCTGCAGCGCATCGCCGTTGCGCTCGAACGTCTCGCTCCAGCCAAGGCGGAGCCGAGCGATCTGCACGCTCACCCGGGCTATTACTGGGCCGGGCTCGAAGGCAGACTGATCCCGGTGCCCGCGATCGACCATGTCCCGCTATCGGCCCTGGTCGGGATCGAGCCGCAGAAGGCCGAGATGCTTGCGAACCTGCGCGGTTTCGGGGCCGGCGCCACCGCCAACCACATGTTGCTGTGGGGCGCGCGCGGGACCGGCAAGAGCTCCCTGACCAAAGCGGCGCACGCGGCGATCCATGCGGAAACGCAAGGGCGCATTGCCCTCGTCGAGGTGCCGCGATCCGACATCGAGACACTGCCGGGCCTGCTTGAACGGATATCGGGTGTCGACCGCCGTTTTCTGCTGTTCTTCGACGATCTCTCGTTCGACGACGGGGACGGCGGCTACAAGAGCATGAAGGCCGTGTTGGATGGCGGCATCCGGGGTTGCCCGGCCAACGTGCTGCTCGCCGTCACATCGAACCGGCGGCATCTGCTGCGCCGCGAAATGATCGAGAACGAACGATCGTCCGCGCTTCACGCCAGCGAGGCGGTCGAGGAGAAGGTTTCGCTGGCCGACCGGTTCGGCCTCAGCCTGGGCTTCCACAACGCCGCGCAGGACGATTATTTGGCGATGGTGATCGGTCACCTCGGACTCCTGGCGGACGCGTTCGAAGCCGATGAGCTTGTGCGCGAAGCGGAGAACTGGGCAAGGCGTCGGGGTTCCCGGTCAGGTCGTGTGGCGGTGCAGTTCGCCCGTCATGTCGCTGCCCGGCAAATGGCGGCGGCCTGATGCCCGCTCCGCGGAAAGGAACCGCCGGGCGAGGGGCCCTCACGGCGCGTCGATGAGACCTGCCGACCGGGGCCCCGGTCGGCATCATCACCAGGTCAGCAAATCGCTGCCTGCTCATGATCCTGCGCCGCCGGCGTCTCGATCATGGCGCTCTTCGTTCTCGTCAGCCCGTTGTTCGGTGCCTCACACAGGGTCCGGTACGACGAGAACCGGTACGCGCGCCTGCTCCAGTACCTCCCAGCAGATCGACCGGTCGGTAAGCCGCCTGAACCAGGACAGGTGCCGGTGGCCCAGGACGATCGCTTCACATTCCCACTCCTGCGCGGCGCTGAGGATCGTCTTGACGGGAGTGCCGCTCAGGACATGGCCCGTTGCGTCGATGTCCCTGTCGCGCAGGCTTAGAGCAACCTCGTGCACGAGTTCAACGGCCGCCTCATGTTCCGTCGCAGCGGCTGGGAAGTCCACCTCGTCGGCCCCGTCGGGTATCCCGTCCAGATAGTAGGCGGGATCGACGACGCACAGGACACGTACAGCCGCGTCGCAAGCAGTGGCGAGACTTGCGGCAGTGGCGATGATCGCTCCCGTCCGGTGCGATCCATCGACGCAGAGCAGTAACTTTCCAAGCATCCTCTTGACTCCCGCAATTCAATATGGCTGTAGAACACCCAAACATCCTATGTTAGGTTGAATCTATGTTTATGGCCGTCGCACCATATTGTCAAAGGGACGAGAGCCTCCGTCAGAAAGGGCATCCGTCGATGGAAAGCAGCGGACATTTTCGGGCTAGTGCCGGCGTCGCCAGGATTGCCGGGCCGGCGTGACAGCGTTGCCAACTCCAGGCTCCGCGCCAGTCCCCGGGCCTGCGCCATTCTCGCCCCGCATCGCCGCCGGCATGGTGGGCGTGCTGCTGGCTGTACTGGTATCGGGTTTCAACGATCACGTTACGGGCGTCGATCTCACCGACATCCGCGGTGCGCTCGGCATCGGTCACGACGAGGGCACATGGCTGACGGCGCTTTACAATGCGTTCCAGGTGTCGGCGATGGCCTTCGCGCCGTGGTGTGCCGTGACCTTCTCGCTGCGGCGCTTCACTATCACGATGACCGGCCTGCTGGCGATGCTCGCTGCCTTGGCGCCGTTCATGCCGAATTTGCCCAGCCTTTATGTGCTGCGCGCAGTACAGGGCTTTGCCGGCGGCGCGTTGCCGCCGATGCTCATGACGGTCGCGCTGCGCTACCTGCCGCCCAATTTGAAGATCTATGGTCTCGGAATCTACGCGCTGACCGCAACGACCGGACCGAACATCTCCACGGCGCTAGCAGCCTTCTGTTTCGAGATATTCGGATGGCGCGCGGTTTTCTGGGAGGCGATCCCGTTCTGCACGGCGAGTATGCTGCTGGTGGCCTATGGCCTGCCCCAGGACCCCTTGAAACTGGAGCGGTTCCGCCAGTTCAACTGGCGCGGCGTCGTGCTCGGCCTGCCGGCAATCTGCATGCTGGTCATAGGTTTGTTGCAGGGGGACCGGCTGGACTGGTTCCGCTCGCCGCTGATCTGCCACTTGTTCGTCGGCGGCATCTTCCTGTTTGCGATGTTCCTCGTCAACGAATGGTTTCATCCTCTTCCGTTCTTTCGGCTTCAGATGCTGCGTTCGCGCGACGTGACCTTTTCGCTGATCGCAGTGGCCGGGGTGCTGGTGCTGGCGGTGGTGAACCTTGAAGTCCCCGCCACCTATCTCATGGAGGTGCGTGGCTACCGGCCGTTGCAGATTATACCACTGTCGCTGGCGATCGCGCTGCCACAGCTTTTCGCACTGCCGCTCGTGGCCGCGCTCTGCAACATCCGGCGTGTCGATTGCAGATGGGTGATGGCTGGCGGTCTGCTGTTGATGGCCGCCTCCGCCTTCGGCACCAGCTTCGTCACGGCAGACTGGTATCGCGGCAATTTCTATCTGTTGCAGGCTTTTCAGGTCTTCGGACAGCCCATGGCGATCATCCCGATCCTCATGTTCGCGACGATGAAGCTCGCGCCGACAGACGGACCGTTCGTCTCGGGCATGTTCAACATGACGAAAGGTTTCGCCAACGCCATTGCTGCCGGCCTGCTCGGCTTCCTCGAAACATGGCGCGAGCATACCCATTCAAATATCCTGCTCGACCGATATGGCGGCGCGATGCCGACCCTGCACGCGCTGGGCATGGCCCCGGAGGATCTCGCCGCCCTTGCGGAGCGGGTGCATACGCAGGCGGTGGTCCTGACCGCCGCTGACATCAACCTGGTTGCGATCGGCATCGTCGCCGGCCTCCTTCTCCTCCTCCTCCTGCTGCCTCCACGCGTCTATCCGCCCGCTTCCGCGAGCGCCTCGACGCCGGTGGCGCGCTGACCTGCGGAACGACCCATGCAACGGAAAACCAAACTAATCCTCGGCGGGAGTGTCGCGCTCTGCGCGGCCGCCGCCATTTCTGTCGATTTTCTTCTGGTCGATTACGGCCGGAGCCAATGGACCAACGACGCCTACATCAGCGCCGATTTCTCGGTCGTCGCCCCGAAGGTCGGCGGGCTCGTAGACCGGGTCGCGGTGGAGGACAATGAGCGCGTCCGCGCCGGACAGGAAGTCGCCCACATCGAGCACAGCGATTATATCGTTGCCGTCGAAGACGCCGAGGCGGCCCTCGTCGCAGCACAGGCCAAGGTCGACAATCTGACCGCGAGCATTGCCCGCCATGAGCCTGTCATCGGCCAGCAGGAGGCGACGGTCCGGGCCGACACGGCGGCCCTCCGCTTCGCGCGCGCCAATGCGACACGCTATCACAATCTTTCTGCAGGGGGGGCAGGCACTGTCGAGCAGCAACAGCGATCAACGTCGCAGCTTGAACAGGCTTCGGCGAACCGGGACCGCGACGTGTCGGCCGTAGCCGCCGTGAAACATGAAATTCCCATTCTGGAAGCGCAGCGCCGCGAGGCGGTCGCCAGCGTGAAGCGCGCGGAAGCAACCCTCCGGCAGGCCAGGCTCAATTTGCGCTACACGCATATCCTTGCCCCGGTCGACGGCATTGTCGGCCAACGCAGCGTGCGGGTGGGGAATTTCGTGAACCCGGGCACGTCCCTCCTCGCCGTGGTGCCGCTTGAGAAAGCCTATGTGATCGCCAATTTTCAGGAGACCCAGCTCACTCATGTTGCGCGAGGGCAGCACGCGCGGATCGCCGTGGACGCCTTCCCGGGCCAGCCTCTTCGCGGGACGGTCGACAGCCTGGCGCCGGCCAGCGGAATAGCGTTCTCCCCGATCCCGCCGGACAATGCGACGGGGAACTTCACCAAGGTCGTGCAGCGCATCCCCCTGAAGATCCGGCTTGATCCCGGTCAGCCGCTTGTTCGGCAATTGAGGGTCGGGATGTCCGTCGACGTCGACCTCGATACGGGCAGCCCTGGCATGCCGCAGGCAACTCATGGCGGGATGGGGCGATGAAGGCCGAACGCGTGAGGCGCGTCGCCCTTCATTTCATGATTGCGGGTAGTCTGCTCCTGAGCGGGTGCATGGAGGGACCGGACTGGCACAAACCGGTGGCGACGCTTCCGCCAGCCTTCGCTCCGCCGGTCGGCGACCCCGCCGCGAGCCAGGCGGAGGCGAGCGACGCGGATCCCGCCTGGTGGAACGTCTTTGCCGATCCGGAACTGACGTCGTTGGCCAGCAGGGTAGCTGCCGCCAATCTGGACGTAGCGGAAGCGACGACGCGACTGTCCCAAAGTCGGTCCGCGCGCCGGATCGCGGGCAGTGCGCGATACCCCTCAGTCAACGGCAACGCCTCTTACGCGCGTGAGCGGGCAAGTCCGAACGGCGTGCTTGGACTGTTGGGAACGACCGAGCGTCAGAGCAGTGAAACGGTCGCCAATGGGGGGCCGGGTTTCGGACCGGCTGCGATACCGGGCGGCGATGGATCTCCGCCTTTCGATCTGTGGCAATATGGCTTCGATGCCTCATGGGAACTCGATCTGTGGGGCGGGGTGAGGCGCGGGGTGGAGGCGTCAGATGCCGCGCTCGAGGCGTCCAGCTATGCCCGGCGCGGTATTCTCGTCACCGCGCTCGCCGAAACGGCCCGGGACTATCTCCAGCTACGCGGAGTTCAGGCGCAGATCGCGATCACGCGGCAAAACCTCGACATTGCGACACATACCCTTTCGCTGACGCAGCTCCGTCTGGCCAACGGTGCCACGACCAATCTCGACGTGGCGAATGCCGGGGCTCAGGTGTCTGCGGTTAAGGCCGTGCTGCCAGCGCTTTTGCGCGACGAGGCGCAGCTCATCAATGCGCTGAGCCTCCTGCTCGGCGCCCCACCTCGCGCGCTTGCCGCGGAACTGGCGGTCGCAATGCCGATACCATCGGTTCCGTCGCGCTTTCCGATCGGTCTGCCCTCGTCGCTCGCACGCCAGAGACCCGACATTCGCGAAGCCGAAGCGCGACTGCACGAGGCGACGGCCCAGATCGGCGTCGCCAAGGCCGACTTCTATCCCCGCATCACCCTTTCGGGCAGCCTCGACATCCAGGCCCTGCAACTCTCCAACCTGGGAACCTGGGGCTCGCGGCAATTTGGCTTCGGCCCCGCGGTAAGCCTGCCGATCTTCCAGGGCGGCCGCCTGCGCGGGACGCTGGAATTACGTCAGGCACAGCAGAAACAGGCGGCGATCGTCTATCAGCGGACCGTGCTACAGGCCTGGCACGAGGTGGATGACGCGCTGACCGCCTACAATGCGGCGCAGGATCAGCGTGACCAGTGGCAGGAGACAGTGCGGCAAGCCAGGATCGCGCTCGCTGCGGCCGAGGCCCAGTATAAGCAGGGCGCGATCGATTTCCTGAACGTCCTGACTGTTCAGGACCGGCTTCTGACCAGCCAGCGTTCGTACACGCAGAGCAGTACCGAGACTGCCGTTGCCCTTACCAGTCTATACAAGGCTCTTGGTGGCGGTTGGCAAATAGATTTCCCTGCACAGACCACTCGGGCGAACAGCCCCTCGTTGGTAAAATGGGATCATCGGATGTAAGAGAGCAGCCGGAAAACAACATCGGGCTCAAATGTCACCAACACCACCTCTTCCCCAAGCGCCGCGAAGATCGCTCGTCGACACCACGATCGGCCTCATTCGCGCCCAGATAGAGAGCGGCGCCTGGGCGGTGGGTGAACGTATTCCGCGAGAACCTGACCTGGCCGACATGTTGCAGGTCAGCCGAAACACGGTTCGCGAGGCGATACGCGTCCTTTCTCACGGAGAAGTGCTGGAGGTCCGGCAAGGCGATGGGACTTATGTTCGGTCCAGCGTCGATCCGGGGGAGATCATGCGCAGGATCAACCATTCCAGCCTTCGGGATCATTTCGAATTGCGCGCCATGCTCGAAACGGAAGCCGCGCGTCTGGCCGCAGCCCGTCGCACGGAAGAGGATCTCGAAAGGCTCAACAATCTGCTGCAAGCACGCGGTGATGTGCTTGCAGAGGGAGAGTTGAGCGATTTTTTGGATCGCGACCTTGCTTTCCACGCTGCAGTCGCCGCCGCCGCGCACAACACCGCGTTGGCCGAACTCTATCGTTACTTTTCAACGTCTGTTCGTGAAAACACACGGATGGTTCTTACAGAAAAGGCACTGCCGGAGCCACGGGCGGAGGACCATGCTCGCATAGTGCGGGCCATTGAGCGCCGCGACCCTGACGGGGCCGCGAAAGCGGCGCATGCGCTTGTCGCTCCGATGCTTCACAAGCTTGCTGAAATTATTGATGCTTGAGCGCAGTTAGCAATTAATGGTTTTCTTTGGCGAGATGGCGGCCAAATCGAAGAGTAACGGTCTCAAGCATCCTCCTTAGCCCGGATCATACTGGGTTTTTGGAGTCTTCTGAATATCACCTTGCACCCGGCGATGAAGCTGGAAGTGCTTTCATATCAGACCTCATACCCGACGCTGCCGACTGCGCCTCGCTCGGCAAGTCGCTCGAGAGCGATCACGAGCCGGTGGCGTTGTCGTCATACCGGCCATTTCGGAGCCCAGAACAGTGGCCTGCAACCGAGCGTTCGTCCGCGTAACCGATCCTCGCCGGCAAGCGAACGGCGGGTTGCGGCGAATTCTGCCGTTTGAGCGCAGCACAAAGAACGGCAGCAAAGTCCCACTTTAAGGCGATGAATGAAGGGCCGGAATCGGGCAACCCATTTTTCCTCGGGAACGACCGGAATGAGGGCGGACTTTGCGAAAGTGGCTTGCGTCCTGGGTTGGTCCCCTCATCTTCCGAATGTTGGATGTTCTTGGGACGTAAGGATCGGGGGAACATCCGTCTAAATCAACGGAGTGCCTTCCGGGCCACCCGAGGATTCCGGGCAGGCCGATTGTGGAGCCGATGCCATATGCAGCTTGGAGATCACGATGATTGGAAGAAGACAATTCCTGGCTTCGGCAAGCGTGGCCGGCCTTGTCGGGATCATCGGCGACCCCGTGCTGTCCTCCTCGCGCTGGCCGGTGCCGCCGAAGCCCGCGCGCATCCCGCGGCAGGCTGGCATCTTCGGTCCAACCCGTCCTGACGAATACCTTTGGCTTCGCACAGAGCACTGGCATGACGTCCTTCGCAATGTCGATGCACTGGAAAGCCCGATCAGGGCCGTGATCGACGCCGAAAATCGCTATACGGACACCATGCTCGCACCGACGTTGCCGTTGCAGGCTGAATTGCGAGGGCGTGCGGCCCAGATCGAGCCCGCCGCACCTGCGGCGATAGAGGTCGAAGACGGCGGCTTCCTTTACTACGCTAGACAAGCCGGGGGTGCGCCTTACCCAACTCATCTGCGCCGACCCCTCGGCGGCGGCGCGGAGCAGGTGGTGCTCGATCCCTCGGCGCTTGCAAACGGTCACGAGTTCTTCGCACTCCACTGGGATAGCCCTTGCCGCAGCCAGGATCAAAAACTGGTCGGCTGGGCCGAGGATCTTGTTGGATCGGGGCAGTTTCAGGTGCGGGTCCGTGAGATTGCGAGCGGACGCATGTTGGTGACCGACATCGATCAGGCCCACGGGAGTTTCTCCTTCGATGCCGCTGGCCACTACCTTTTTTGGGTCGGCCGTAGTACCGAGGGCCGCGCGGATGCCGTATGGCGCCGCAATATGCGCACGGGCGAAGACGTAAAGATCCTGGATCAGCCGGACAGCGGGCTGTTCGTCGGTGTGGAGACCACCGCCTCGGGCGCTTTTGTCATCATCCGGCTTTCCAACGGCTCCACCAGCGAGAGCTATCTTGTCCCCGCTAGCGATCCTACGGCAACCCCGACCCTGGTCGAGGCGCGGACACCCAACCTGCGCTACACCGTAAACCATTGGGACGATCGCCTACTGATCCTCACCGACGCCGATGGCGCTGTTGACATGAAGGTCATGACGGCGCCGGTCGCGGCGCCGGGCCGCGCCAACTGGCGTGAATTGGTCCCCCATCGGCCCGGTCGCCTGATTGAAGCGCTGCATCCATTCAAGGATCGACTGGTCCGCGTCGAGTGGCGTGAGGCTAATCCGCAGATCGTGATGATGCAGATCGACGGGAGGGAGCAGGAGCTGACTTTCGACGAGCCAGCCTATGCGCTCGAGGTGCCGCCGGGTCAGGGTTGGGACGCCTCCGCCCTGGCCTTCGGCTACGAATCGCCGAGACTGCCGCGCCGCGCGCAAAAGCTGGTACTCGCCACGGGCGCCTTGAAGCGGGGAGCCACGCCGGCTACGCCGCAGTTCGATCCCTCGCGCTATGTGGTGGAGCGCTTCGCCGTGCCCTCGACCGATGGCGTGACAGTGCCGGTCACGCTGCTCCGATCGCGTGATGGGGAGCAGGGCCCGCGCCCCTTGTACCTCTATGCCTACGGCTCGTACGGAGATAGCCAGACGCCGACGTTCCAGCCCGCCGACCTCGCCCTCGTCGAGCGCGGTTGGTGCTTTGCCATCGCCCACGTGCGCGGCGGAGCCGAGCGCGGGAACGGCTGGTGGCAGCAGGTGCTTGCACGCGGCAAGAAGCGCACCTTCGAGGACTTCATCGCCTGCGCCGATTACCTCGTCGCAAAGGGCTATACGGCACCGCGCCGGATCGTGGCGGAGGGCTTTTCCGCCGGAGGCCTTGTAATCGGGACGGCGTTCGTACAGCGGCCCGAGCTGTTCGCCGGGATTATCGGCCGCTCGCCCTTTCTCGATCCCCTGGGCGAGATGGACATCAAGGACCATCCCCTGGGTGGCACCGCGACGCCGTTCTGGGGCGACCCGCGTGTGCCGGAGGACTACGCCTACATTCTCAGCTATGCGCCTTATGACAACCTGAAGCCCGCCAACTATCCTGCGCTGCTCACTCTCGGCAGCTTGGCAGACGACCGGGTCATGTACACCGATCCGCTCAAGTTCGCGGTTCGCGCGCGTGCGCTGACGACGGGCGGCAACCCGATCATGACGAGGGTCGCTTCCGTCGGCGGCCATGTCGGACTACCGGGCCCGGCAGCCGATGCCGAGCGGCGGGCGCTCTATCACGCCTTCGCGATCTGGGCTGCCGAGGGCAAATGGGGGTCAGTGCCTCAGCGTTGACGCGTTGGACGATGCGCATGGGCCGACGCGCATGCGGATATGGGCGAGATATCATGATGTTAAGGGAGGAACGATGACATTGCACCTGAGCCGCCGCAGCGCCGTGGGGGCGCTGCTGGTGCTGCCGCTGCTGGGCGCCGCTTCTCCCGCCCCGTCGGTGATCGTCATCCGCAACATCTGGCTGTTCGACGGCACGGGGAGCGCTCGCCAGCGGCGCAACGTGCGGATCGTCGGCGAACGCATCGACGCGATTTCGAGCGGGGACATCCCGGTCCCTGCCGGCGCCACGGTGATCGATGGGGCCGGCCAGACACTGATGCCCGGGCTTACCGACGCGCACTGGCACATGGCGGCGGTCAAGGGCGTGCCGTGGATGGGGCCGCAGGATCCCGTCTCCGTCGCGCTCGTCTTCAAGGACGCGCAGCAGCAATTGATGCGCGGCTTCACCACCGTGCGCGACACCGCCGGGTCGATTTTCGGTATCCGCGACGCGATCGACCAGGGCATCATGCCTGGGCCTCGGTGCTACCCCAGCGGTGCCGCGATCTCGCAAACCTCCGGGCATGCCGATTTCGATCCGGTCGACGAACTGCCGCCGACGCTGGGCGGCGCGCCGTCGCATTACCGGCGCGAGGGCATGACGATCGTGGCGAACGGGGTGCCCGAAGTCCTAGCCGCCGCGCGCCAGCAGCTTAAGCGGGGCGCCGCGCAGATCAAGATCATGGCCGGCGGCGGCGTCACCTCCGACCACGATCCGATCGACACCCTCCAGTTCACACCCGACGAGTTGCGGGCGATCGTACAGGCCGCATCGGATTGGGGAACCTACGCGTGCGCCCACGTCTACACCGCGGCCGGGGTGCGCCGGTGCCTCGAGGCGGGCGTTCGCTCCATCGAGCACGGGCACCTGATCGACGACGCCACGGCTGCGCTGATGGCCGAAAAGGGCGCATGGCTGTCCACCCAGCCGTTCGAGGCGGGCGACAATGTCCTTACCGCGGAGCAACTGGTGAAGGCCGCCGAATCGCTGGGTGATGGTGGCTGGCAGTCGAGTGTGCGACTGGCCAAAAAGCATGGGGTCAAGATCGCGTTCGGCACCGACCTGTTCTCGCGCACCGCGACCTCTCGCACCGAGAACGCCATGTTGCCCAGGCTCGGCACGCTGTTTCCCAACGCCGAAGTGCTGCGCATCGCGACTTCGGGGAACTGTGAACTGTTCGCGCAGAGCGGCAAGCGCAACCCCTACCGCGCCGCGCCGCTGGGCGTGGTCCGGGAAGGGGCCTGGGCCGATCTGCTGCTGGTCCGGGGCAATCCGCTCGACGACCTGACGCTGTTCGAAGACCACGAACGCAACCTTCTGACCATCATCAAAGGCGGCGTGATCCACAAGAACCTCATTCCAGCCAACGTATAGGCGAAAGGGAACACCGATGTACCGAAGGGCAATCGCGCTTCCTTTGCTGGCGGGCGTCGCCATGGCCGGCGGCGGCGCGGCGGCGTTCGCCGCCGAAGCGCCGCCGCCGGCCGCAGCCTATGCCATGCCGGACACAGAAGTCTTCGACCTGACCGCCGCCGATGACGGCCAGGTCTATCGCATTTTCATTTCGAAACCTTCGCAGGCGGCACCTCCCGGAGGATTCCCAGTGCTCTACGTGCTGGATGCCAACGCGCTCTTTCCCGGCTTCGCGGGAGAGCGGCGCGTCGAGGAATTCGGGAAGATGGCGAGCGGCGCGACGATCGTCGTGGGCGTCGGCTATCCCACCGAACAGGCGTACGACATGCAGCGCCGGCTCTACGACCTCACCCCCGCCTGGCCAGCCGCGATGCCGTCTTCGACGGCGGCTTTCGCAAGCCTGCGCGCAGGTGGCAGTCAACACTTCGCGCGGTTCCTGACGGGACAGCTGCGCGAGGAGATCGCGAAGCGCTACGCCGTGGCGGCGGGGCGGCAATCGCTGTTCGGGCATTCGCTGGGCGGCCTCTTCGCGCTGCATGTATTCTACAGCCAGCCCACTGTCTTCGAAGCGGTCATCGCGGCCAGCCCGTCCCAATGGTGGAACGACCAGGACATCCTGGCCGAGGAGCGTGTCTTCACCGCCCGGCTGACGGCGGGGAAGATAGCCGCCCCGGTCGGTCGCCTGATGTTGCTGACCGGAGAACGCGACGACACGGCCTCGATCACCTGGGATGCGCAGGCCCTTTTCAAACGGCTGGAGCCGCTCTCGGCCTACGGTCTGCGCACCAGCTTCACCAAGCTCGAAGGCGAGCAGCACCTGACCGTACCCTACCGCTCGATGACTCAGGTCATGCGGTTCGTGGCAGGGCTGCCGTGAATAGCATTGGCCATCAGAACCTTGGGCCGAATTCGGAGCCGTCGTACGGGAGAGAAGCGATGAGCGGCTGGCTTGCGGATCAAGCCAGCCGCTCATCGCCACCGGGTTCCGATCAGCGCAGCGACCAATTGGCCTGAACGCCGAAGGTGCGCGGGCGGACGTAGAACTGCGTCTGCCCGTTGAGATCGCTGCCGTAACCGAAGGTCACGGCCCGCTTGTCGCCGATGTTGTTGACGAAGGCGGTGAGGGTCAGGCCCTGCAGGCTCACCGAGGCGCGCGCGTCGAAGATGTTGTACGCGGGGAACGTCGTGTCGTCGTTGAGGTAGCCCGGCGAGGCCGAGACGTAGCGGTGCATCAGAATGACGGTGGGCTCCATGTCACCGCCGAAGTTGTAGCTGGCAGTGTTCGAAAGACGCCACTTCGCCGACGACGGCAGGCGCTTGCCCGAGGGGATCACGCCGCTCGCCGTGTCGATCTCGTCGATGATCTTGGCGTCGAGGTAGGTGCCGTTGAACGCATAGCTGAAGCCGCCCAGGTTGACCGCAAGGCTGGCCTCGACGCCCTTGATTCGGGCCTTGCCCGCGTTGGCACCGTAGGTGAAGTCGTCCGGGCGGGTGAGGCGGACCTGGATGTCCTTCCAGTCGATCTGGAAGGCGGTCAGATCGAGCAGCACCTTGCGGTCGACGAGCGAGAGGCGGGTACCGACCTCGTAGTTCCACAAGGAGTCCGAGGTCGTGCCGGCCGGGGTGTCGAATCCGGCGAGCGGGATAAGGCCGAGGTTCGGCGACCCGAAGCGGTAGCCCTTGGAGGCGAGGGCATAAAACATCATGTCGGGCGACACTTCGTACTTGATGGAAGCCTTGGGGGTAAAGCCGCTGTCCTTGAGCTTGTAGCCAGGGACCACGTTTCCGGCGGGATAGAAGTATCCGTACTGCTCGACACGGCGCTTCTGTTCGTTGCGGAACAGGCGGCCGCCGCCAGTGATCGTCACGCTACCGAGATGGAGATTAGCTTCGCCGAAAGCAGCAGTTTCCAACGCCTTGGTATCACCAAGGCCGAAATAATATTCGTCGGGGCCAGTCAGGAACGCGGGATCGAGCACGGCGCCGACACCCGGCGAGGTGAGGTGCTCTTCGAACGTCTTGGCGGTGTCGATATAGGTCGCGCCGACGAGCCAGTCGAAGGTCTTGCCCTCCGGCGAAGCGATGCGTGCCTCGACGGAGTAGGTGTCGCTCTTGCCAGCCTGGAGAAACGAGTGAATCTTGCCCGGATTGATGAACTCGTAATAAGGCGTGTAGTCGAACTTGAGGTCGCCGGTCTTGCGGTTGTAAGCGCCGATCATCGTGAAGTTGTAGCCGGAGAAGTCGTGGTCGAGGCGCAGCGAGTGGATCTGCGTGGAGTACTTCTCGGTCGGCTCGAACGCCGAGGAGCGTGCCAGTTCGCCGACGTCGAGCTGGGCGTAGGAATTGTCGTCGGCCTTGGTGCGGTAGTAGAGCCCCAGGTACGTCAGCTTGGTATCCGCGTCCGGAGTCCACACGATCGAGCCGCGTAGGCCCAGATTGTGGATGTCGTTGGCGCCGTTGACGCCGGTGCCGACGTTGTCGATGTAGCCGGCATCGACGCGCTGCGTCACTGTGACGCGCGCGGCCAGCTTGTCGCTGATGATCGGCACGTTGACCATCGCCTTGGCGCGGTAGCTCAGCTCGCCGCTGGCATTCTTGGTGGAGGACAGCCCGGTCTCGGCGGCTGCGTCGAAGGCGGAGGCGTCGGCCATGTTGGCGACGTAGTTGATCGCGCCGCCCAGCGAGGCCGAGCCGAACAGCGAACCCTGCGGTCCGCGCAGCACTTCCACGCGAGCGACGTCGAAGGCGTCGATGTCGGGCACCACGATCGCGTAGCCCGGCTCGGTTAGCGCGATTTCGTTGATGAAGTACCCGGTCGTGCCCTGGCCCTGGTCGAGACCGGCAGTGGTGCCGACGCCGCGGATGACGGCGGTGGAGTTCTGCGGCGGGCCTTCGTTGAAGGCGACGCCCGGGGTGCGGGTCAGGTAGTCCTTGAACTCCTGCGCACCGATCTGCTGCAGTTCGTCGCCGGTCATGGCAGTGACGCCGCCGGCGATCTCGCGCAGCTTCTCGTTGCGCTTGGTGGCGGTGACGATGATGTCGCCGTTGTCAGCGACGGTGTTCTGGCTGGGGCGCTCCTGCGCGGTGGCGGGCGTGACCGTTGCGAGCGATACGGCAAGGGCCGCGGCCGAACCAGCGAGTCCATAACGAGAAGTCATCATAAATCAGTCCCTCATATCGATCTGAACCTTGCGCCATCCCCAGGCGCAGATTCCTTGTTGCCACCATCCGACGCGTTATGCCGTTCCCTCGAACCCTCTTGCGGAGTTCGGCGGGTCTTGCGAACTCAAGCTCACCTGTTGGGCGGTCCGCTTAAACATCCAAGATAGCGAAGGTGAGGGGGCCAAGCGCGATGCGGTGATTCTACGGGTTTGGACCCTTTGCCCGGCTCGATATTGGATGTTGGCGGGCCCGGATCGCCGCGCGATGTAGTCCGATCGCATTGAATTAAGGAAAGAGCCATGTTCGACCGTCGCCAGTTCATGGGCCAGACCCTGCTATCGGGCGCCGCGCTGGCGTTTGCCGGGCGAGCCTTCGCCTCCGAGACGCCGCTCGATTGCGCCATCGTGGGCGGCAGCATCTGGACCGGGGCGCCGGGCGGGCGGGCCGACGCGATCGGCATCGTCGGCGACCGCATCGCCGCGGTGGGCTCGGACGCGGTCAAGGCGCGCATGGCGGCCTCGACGCGCGTGGTGGACCTCAAGGGCGCCTTCGCGATGCCCGCCTTCACCGACAACCACACCCACTTCCTGATGGGTTCGGTGGCGCTGCCGCGTCCCGACCTGCTCGAGGTCAAGAGCCGCGCCGAGTTCGTCGCCCGGATCGCGGCGGCGGTAAAGGCGCAGCCCGACCGCTGGCTGCTGGGCGGACCATGGGACGAGCAGCGCTTCGGCGGCCAGCTCCCCACCCGCGAATGGATCGACGCGGTATCACCGAATACCCCCGTGGCGCTGCCACGCACCGACCTGCATAGCTATTTCTGCAACTCGCTTGCGCTCAAGCTGGCGGGGATCACCCGCGACACCCCCGATCCCGCCGGCGGCGTCATCGTGCGCGACGCCCGCGGCGAGCCCACCGGCGTGGTCAAGGACAACGCCAAGACGCTGATCGACCGCGTCGTCCCGCCGCTCACCCATGCCCAGCAGGAAGCGGCGCTGAGGGACGGCATCGCTCACGGCCTCCGGAACGGCTTCGCGCAGGTCCACGTGCCCGACCCGTTCGACTGGGACTGCTTCGACACCGTGCGCCGGCTGCGCGCCAAGGGCGAGACCGACATGCGGTTCTACAACTTCGTGCCGCTGCGCGACTGGGAGAAGATGGCGGCGCTGGTGCGCGAAGAGGGTCGCGGCGACGACTGGGTGCGCTGGGGCGCGTGCAAGGCGCTAGTCGACGGGTCGCTCGGCGCGCGCACCGCGCTGTTCCGTGAACCCTACACCGACGATCCGCATACGCGCGGGGTCCGGGTCATGCCGCTCGATGAACTGCGCGAGAAAGTGATCGCCGCCGACCGCGTGGGTCTCCACGTCACCGTGCATGCCATCGGCGACGAGGCCAACGACGACATCCTCGACGTTTATGCCGAGGCGGTGAAGCTGAACGGGCAACGCGACCGCCGTTTCCGCATCGAGCACGCGCAGCACGTCCGCCCCGCCACGATCCCGCGCTTCGCACAGCAGAAGGTGATCGCCTCGGTCCAGCCCTATCACGCGATCGACGACGGGCGCTGGGCGGTGAAGCGGATCGGTGAGAAGCGGCTGAACGGCACTTACGCCTTCGCTTCGCTGATGAAGAGCGGCGCGACGGTGACTTTCGGCTCGGACTGGCCGGTCGCTCCGCTCAGCGCGATGGAGGGCATCTACGCCGCCGTCATGCGCGAGACGATCGACGGCGCCAATCCCACCGGCTGGCTGCCCGACCAGAAATTGACGGTAGAGCAGTCGCTCGTCGCCTACACCGTTAACAACGCCTTCGCCGGGTTCCAGGACGACCGGGCGGGGCGGATCGCGCCTGGTTTCCTTGCCGATATCGTCGTGCTCGACCGCGATCCCACCCGGATTGCTCCCGAGGCGCTACCCCAAACCCAGGTTCTGCGAACGTTCGTGGGCGGTCGCGAGCGTTATACAGGAGCTTCAGCATGAGCCTTTTTGCGCCGCGCGGGCCGGCCGACATCGCCGCACTGATCGGCGAGCATCCGTTGGCGTGGGTGGTGTCGGGCCTACCCGGTTTCCTCGCAACGCCGCTGCCGCTGATTGCCGAAGTCAGCGAGGACGGCTCGGTTGTCGCGCTGGTCGGTCATTTCTCGCTCCGCAATCCACAAGTGGCAGCCCTCCGGGCGGCGCCTCACGCACTGATTTTGTTTCAGGGGGCGCAAGGCTACATTTCGCCTGGCCTCGTCACCCAGCCGCAATGGGCACCGACCTGGAACTATGCGGTCGTCCGTTTCCAGGTGGAGATCGTCTTCGCGCCAGAGGACAATACCGAGGCGCTCGACCGCCTGATAGCGCACGTTGAGCAAGACAGCCCTAGCCGCTGGACCACAGCGCAGATGTGCGAACGTTACGAGCCGATGCTGCAGCAAATCGTCGCTTTTCGAGCTTCAGTGCTCGCCTGCGACGCGACCTTCAAATTAGGTCAGGACGAACGACCCGAGACCTTTGCGCAGATACTGGGGGGCCATTCCGATGCGGCCTTGGTCGAGGCCATGGAAAGGGCGCGGGTTTAGTGGAATCCCGATCGGCCGCGAAAGGTCGCAACGGCTAGGGGGAAGGTCAGCAGGGTAGCCGCCGGGAATCGGAACTAAGCGTTTAACCCGCTGATCTGATCGGTCTGCTCGGCCCAGACTCGCCGCGTTGGGGCTATAAAGCGGAGCCAAGGCCTCAGGTTCGACCCTTGGCAGGGGGAGTAGAGCGGTCACGTAGGTCTTGGCGAGCGACCGCCTACAAATGTTTGCTACCCATGGGACGGCCGTTCGATCAGAACCACTGATCGGCGGCGAAGCGCTCATCTCCCGGGTCGAGGTTCGGAACTCTTACCTCGCCTTCTATGCTGACCGGCCCGACGCGATGAACGCAGCGAACGTCGCCAAGGACGTATTCGCAAAGCGCGCGGTTTGACCCTTCACGTGCAGGACAGGATTGAAAAACGCGCCAGCATAAGGGGACCGGCCATCTTGATCCACTCCTTGCGGGCGGTGCTTGCAACTGACCCGTCGCCCGCGCCCTTACCTGTCATGATATCGAATGTACCGCAGGAACGTCCTGTCGCTCGTGGCGGCGGCGCCCTTTGAGAGATGAACGAAGGGCCGATCCGGGCAGCCCATTCGGGCTCGGGAACAACCGGATTAAGGGTGGTCGAGCGCAGGCCATCGCCGAGCAATCCCTCGCTCGAGCTCGCTCCCATCAAGCTCACCTGCAGCGCAGCGTGGAGTTACTGTCGCCGCTGAGCCGGTCGAGGGACAGGATCTCGCGCGCAGCATCGTAAGGCGGGCGATACGAAGTCGCTATGGTCGCCGCCAGTCCCAGGTGCGTAGTATGCGCCGACGCTCACGGCGGTGCGCCGCTCAATGCTGCTACGGTAGCTGTGCAGGCCGGGAATGACCTTTTGATCGGCAGCTGCTTTGGCGACAGTTTCGTCGAGGTGCGAGCCATGTTCAGCCAGGAAAATATAAAAAAGGGCGTTACGCCCGATTAGCGCCGTCCCTATACAGCGGTCTTCCCCGCATTCCAGACCTGACGCTTGATGGCAGTGAGGTCAGTTTCAGGCATCTCCATGATTGTTCTCCGATGACTACAATGGCCATCTGAAGTTCGTTCCCCGGTTCGGAGCGGGCGAAATACTGTAAGGCTCGTACCGACCAAGCCCGGTCGTTCATGAAGCGCGGGATGAATGGCTAATTTCCCCGTAAGCCGCCGTTCCATGGTGCGCTATTAGCCAGATGAACCGATGAACCAGTGACGTACTATATCGCGCCCGGCATGCCCATGCAGAACGACTTTCTCGAGAGCTTCAACCGCCGGCTGCGGGACGAATGACTAAACGACGGCTCACGTCGCTGGACCATGCCCGCTTCGTGCTCGCCGCCTCGCAGCACGACTGCAATCCCCTCACGCCGCACTCGAAACTGGGCGGACGCACCCCTCCCGATATCGCCGTGCAACTTGACTGGGGCATGCCCCAGTCAAGTTGCCGTCGCGTCAACCAACCATTATGAAGGACCCAGACTCTACCACTGGCACGTAACAATCAGGGAAGCGCGTCAAAAGGATTAGCGCGCCCTGATGAGTTCGTCCGCTCGCAGGCTAAGCCCGGTACGCCCCGGATCAAGTTTTCCTGCTGCCGATTTCGCGGGTTCGCCTCGGGCACCACGCGACAGGACGAAAACGGTGGAGGATTAGAACGCCATACGCTGGGGGGGCAGGATGCGACCGTCTCTCATGACAATGGTGTAGAAGAAGTCCGAAGCGCCCGCCGGAATGTCCCAGGCGATATTTAACTGGCGCTTTAGCGAGATGCATTCCGGTGCTTGAGATTTCACGCAATGTGCCAAGATCGTCGCCCCGCCCGCTTTCGACCAATAGGTCGATAAAGTGCCAAGCTTGACGGGCTTAAGCCCCGTGAGCGACGAGAAGGAAATGCGCAGTTCGCGCACATGGCCCAGCGCTCGTGGGTCGTCAAACTCACAGGTGCCGGGGTGGGTGCGGCCGCCGCAAGCAATCCGGGGAAATTCTGGCATGGTCGCATCTCGAATCGCAGCCACGTCGAACCCAGACAAGTCGAAGGGCCCGACTATCTGGCCCGTTTCCGCATTAACATATCGCACCCGTATCGGTTTCGTCGTCCAGGGAATCGGGTTCTCTATGCCGTAGGTGAGTTGAGCATAGATATCCCGGAAGCCTTTGCCATCCATGTCATATTGCAATCGCCCATAAGTCCGCATCCCATACGGATGTAGCAGATTGATCGTGCCATCGGGAAACATGCCATTGAAACCGTAGGCATAGTAGTACGGGAATATGGTCCCATCCTTGCTGCGAGTGATGTGAATGCCGCGGTATGAGTAGAAATCGGACGAATATAGATTCTTCTCCGGTATGTCGTACCTAGTAGCCGGGGTCGTCGTTCCGTCAATAAAGGTGATGCTGTACCAGAGGCTGGTTGCGTCGGCTGGACGCCAGATCGACTTTCCCAGTTCGACCACGTTGTAAGCGGGCCTCTTACCGAAGGTGTCCGCGGTTTCTGCAGACACTGTGCTGAAGCGGTACTCAAGAGCTTCGGGCGAGAAACCAGCATCGACCCTCTTGATGAGCCCCTTCTCACGGGGGCCTGCAAAATGAACCTGTCCATTGACTCCGTGAGAACTGAACCAATCAGTCGTATCCTTGGCCAATTCAGCGATCTTGGCAAGCAAAGGTGTCCGAAGATCGACCGACACCGTTTTGTTCGACCCATCGACGAACTGCAGTGTCAGCTTGGCGTCGTTTGCTAGCCCTTCCGTGAAAGGGACGAAGAAATCAGTATCTGCATTTTCGGACCGTCCGGCGACTGCGATCGTATTGCTGGACGGATACTCGGAAAGCGTTTCGGCACTCAGTCGATATCGCGCACCATCATTCGAGGTGTCGATGAGCCGGGTGGCTACGCTGGAGGCGGCAAATAGTTCGGCATAGGGCTTTCCTTTGCTCATGGAATCCTGCCCCAGTTCGCTATAGTCTTTTTCTTTCCAGTCGATCTCTACGTGTTTGACCGCCAGTTCGGCGACAGCAACATCAAGCCTGAGCGCGATACCTTTATCGCCGGTGGTCTCTGTGACGAGACCGACAAGACCGCCATCTGCTGCAAAAAGACCGCCACCGGAATTGCCCTTGTCGATAAAATGCGTCTCGAAAATGATCTGCGTACCCGCTTGCGCGATGATCTTTTCAGCGGAAGCGGAGGCCATCCAAGGATCACAATCATTGTTGCCGATCGCGCGCACGTCCTGATATGTGACCTTAGTCTGCGTTGTCTTCGTGAAATCCTGCGTGATGCCGAGCACTGCCCAATTTCGTGGTGCCGGAATCGGCGCGTTGTTAAGGGGAAGGACTTCCAGGACTGCGTAGTCGAGCGTTCTGTTCGATAGGAGTGGAAGGCGCCGGACGCTGTACGTGCGACCGACCGCGCCAAAAAATTGTACCGTGAGTTTAAGTGGCGCATGGGCCGATTGAGTCCGATCGAGATTGCGGTTGTCTAATTCGTCCAGCACATGCTGCGCAGTCAGCAAGAGCGTGCGCCCCCCGCTATTGGCCATAACAAGCGCGGCAGCGCAGAATGGATCTTCAGGTGCGCCGTTCTCGTCTGCCGCCTGGAGCATTGCGACGATGGAGCGTTGATCGTCAAGCGATGCTTGTGCAACGGAATTCGTCGGCATTATCGTCAGGCAAATGGATGCCATAAAAACGCGTGCCGGGTTCATTTACGGCTCCGGATAAACGCAGAAAGTTCAAGGCCGCCGATGAACGTGATAATGCCGAAGATAACTTTCAGCAGCCCTATGTCCTGAAAGACATCAAGCCATACCGGGCGCAGGTCAGCCGCCGCGTTGCCGATAGAGTTCTCCAGCCGCTTGGCGGTGCCGTGGGACGACAGGGACAATTGGCCATCGTGCCATGTGACCCGGCGTAGAACGCCGTCATCGATATTCCGAGCGACGAGAAGATCGAGAGGCCCGAGATCCCTAGATGGCCCGCTTTCGTTTTCACGCCACAATGTTCCGGAAATGACCGCTCCCTCGACCTGCACAGTCTGGTGCCCAGAGTTATCCGTCGTCTTGCTGTCGCGGGCCAAGCTCAAGTCGCTTATCTGCACTGAACTGAAGATCTCCGCCTCCACAACATTCAATTCCAGCGCCACATCGCTGGCCGAAACCAAGACCGGGGTTCCGTCCGGAACGGCAACCATCTCTGTCTCGCCAGAAAGAGCCGACGTGTATGCAAGCGTAGTTCCTTTTCCGGAGATGAAAGTCAGTATTGCGCGCTCGACTGCCGGGGACGAGTCTGGCGGCGTCGCACTAAGTAGGAGATGGCTCCGATCGCCTGTTGCGAGGGCGATGCGCCAGCCTTTCGGGATTGTTAACTCGGACACGCTAAGCCGATTTCCCGGCGCGGTGAGCGTCACCGCTCCGCCAGGCCGCAATCCTACCGCGCGCTCTTCCAGGATGATGCTGTCCGCTGCTTGAAGCTGCGCCGCGCTAACCGGCATCGACTCCGTCGAGAGACTGTCAGTGGCTCGAAAGCTGAAACCTTCGACTTGAGCGGTAAGCGCATACTCGACGTTGGGTTTATGCACGAAATTCAGGACTACAGCGCAGAAAATCAGGCCAACGATCAGCCAGATCGCCGCCCGCAACCGTGTCAATTGAGAGACGATGGGGCCGCTTCGTTCACGATTGCTCTCATCGCCCGCCGGCGCGCCGGTTGCGGCGGCGTCAAAGCCGCGACTGTCGCCGTCTACCGACATGAATGCCTCATGGGATCGCGATTGAAAAACTTTGGACAACACGCGTGCCGATCGACGACTGAGCGTCGAGCTTCACCCGGTAGGTTCCCGACTTTGGGAAACCGAGGGTCGCCGCGATCGGCCATGAGCCGGGAAATCGTCCAGGCAGCTTGCGGTCGTATGCCGTCGATCCCGACTCATTTTTCAGCGTCACGTGGACGGCTTCAAGCGTTATGTCTGCCTGAAAGACAATCACGTAGCCCAGGTCCACCGATTTACTGGCTGGGACTTGTATCGTGACCGGAAAATAGCGCGTGGCTGGCCCGTTGCTGCAACCATTATCGCAGGCGATCACGCTCAGTTCGTTCGCCCTCATGGAAAGAGAAGGTGCCGATAGGACGGTAGTTTCCCAAGTGTAAGGCTTCTCGCCCTCACGAAGTTCGGTATCCATCGCATAATAAATCTTGGGCCGTGTCGAGACCGCTCGGAGCGAAATATTTTGGCTGAGGCCCCGCGCGTCAACCGACAGGGCTGCTCGCTTGATGGAAGAAAACGCCGTCGGTGGAAAACTGCGTCGATGAAAACCGATGATACGTGGCGCCGCGCCGCTGGATACTGCAACGGCATAGAGCCCTTCGCAGCGACTTCCGCGTAGTTGATAACGAAGCTTTGGATCAATTGGCGCCCCATCGCTCGTGCGAGGGCACTGCATCTGGGTCTTTGGCTGCCGATTCTGGGCATCAATACCCGAACCCCAAGATAAGCATACGGACGACGCGAGCGCGTTCAACAACTGAGCCGCAAGGTACGATCCAAGCCGTCGTTTGTGGATTGCAAAAAACACGAACCCCCCTTTCCGCAATGCTAATCAAAAGAGCGTACGTGGCAAGGCGCTAAACAATTAATTCTTCAGACTTGGGCTAAGCCTGCTCGGCCTCGTAGCGATATCAATTCTATAAATAGGCGCGGGGCGATAAATAACCAATATCATTCAATGTTCTAGCGGGTCGAAACAATCGCGGGTCATGATATCCGATGTGCTGATATTGGCGTGCGGTTCGGCGGATATGCCCCATACTGCTCTCTCCTCAGATGACGCTTCTTTCATCGAGGTGCTGCGGCATCGGCCACGCCCAGCAAGATGATATGGTCAAGAGAAGTGGCTGTCTCGAACGCCAGCCCATCGCGGTATGCGCCTTAGCCACTTTCGGATGCCGATGCAGGTTGTTCCCAGACTGATGAACCCATAATGCCGAAGGTCGTTCACCATACTCGTCAAACGACCAGTAAGGCCGAACGGGCGAATGTCGGTTCTTGGCAGCAGCGGACCTCTCGAATCCGGACGGGAAAGGCAGCTTCGTCCCACTTCAAGACGATGAACGAAGGGCCGGAATCGGGCGACTCATTTTGACTCGGGAACGTCCATAATCAGGGCGGATCTTCCAGGCAACGCGGGGCTCTTCCGGCAGTTCGCTACCACTTTCGGTCTTTCGCTTATTCGCCGTGAACGTATGCTTTGCAAAGAGCCAGTCGTCTGCACGGCGCTGAATTGGATCGACGGAATGCTTCCTTTGGGGGTACATCATCGGGGTCAAGGCTGGCAGACTCTTGCCCTTTCAGGCCAATATCGATGGCCTTAGGCGGTGATCGCCCTCTCCGGGCTCGAGATGACCTTTGATAATCCTCCGCGTTCGTGAGACCGGGGCTGCGTTTCATGTGCAAACGGGCCATGCGTTCTTGACCCGAGGCATGAGTTCCCGGCCGAACAGGCGCGCATCCTCGATTGTGTTGTAGCCGCTGATTATGAAGCGGGAGAACCCCGCCGCGCCATAGTCCAGCAGTGCTTGCGCGACCTGATCGTGGCTGCCGACCAGGCAGCCCAGCGCCGGGCGTCCGGTGGGGACGCGGGTGATGCCTGCCCAAAGCCTGCCTTCCAGCGCGCCTTCGTTGGCCGCCTGCTTTGCCCTTGCGATCGTGGCGCTGCGGTTCTCGCTCGGCTCGGCGGGGAAGCGGCCATTATCGACGACTTCGGCGATCAGATGGTCCTGCATGGCATGGGCCCGTTCCCACGCCTGCGCTTCGGTATCCGCCACCAGCACCCGCAGCGAGGTGAGCAGCGCGGGCGCGCGGCCATGCACTTCGCGCGCGGGTTCGCGCAGGCGGGCAGCGGCAAAGCCCGGGAAGGCGTAGACGTCCGCTGCGCGCGCGCCGTATTCGATGGCATCGGGCGAACTGCCGCCCCAGAAGATCGGGATGCCGTCCGCGCCCTCGGGGCGGACATGCGCGAAGCCGCCGGCGACGCGGTAGAATTCCCCGTCATGGTCGAACGGCCCGGCGCTGGACCATGCCTTGCGCATGACTTCGACATATTCGTGGCTGCGGCGATAGCGCTGGTCCTTGGTGGTATAGTCCCCGTCGGCCTGCAGTTCATGGTCGTCCGCGCCGGTGATGATGTGAACCCCACAGCGCCCTGCGCTCATCCGGTCGAGGATCGCGAACATGCGCGCGGCCATCGTTGGCGCGATGAAGCCGGGCCGGTGTGCGATCATGAAGCCAAGCCTGCTGGTGACCGCCGCCGCCCAGGTGGCGATCGGCAAGCTGTCAGGGCGGTGCGCCGAATTGGCGATCAGCACGCGCTCGAACCCGGCCTCCTCGTGCGCGCGGGCGCAGGCTTCGATGAAGGCCGTGTCCACCACTTCATAAGGTGTGGGCCGGATTTCGGAATAGTCGTTCCAGTGGAGGATGCCGAAGAATTCAACCATGATCGCAATAGTCCCAGGACAAGCAGGTTTGCGCCAAAGTGGCGTGTAAATTGCTGTATTTACAGCGTTTTATTTATCGATATCATGGTTACTCCAAGCTCTGACGAGACGGGGGGAACGCGTGATAATACCATTGACGGCCAGGATCGGGTGGGCCTCTGGCGGGGCGGGCAGCACGACGATGCTCTATCTGGTCAATGCCATGCTGCTCTATTTCATGATCACGCAATGGGGCGTGCAACCGGCTGTCGCGGGCGCGCTGCTGCTGGGGGTTCGCTTGTACGACGGCGTGCTCGACATGGTGATCGGCACGCTGAGCGACCGCACCCGCTCCCGCTGGGGGCGCAGGCGTCCCTGGATGGCGGCGGGCGCGCTCGTCAGCGCAGCGGGGACCGTGGCGATCTTCCTGCCGCCGCTGAGCGCCGATGCGAGCATGCGGCAGGTGCAGATCACGCTGGCGGTGCTGCTGTTCTTCACCGGCTACAGCATGTTCTCGGTGCCGTCCTCGGCGATGCCCGCAGAGATGACCACCGATCCGGCCGAGCGCACATCGCTTATGAGCTGGCGCACGTTCTTCCTCCAGCTGGCCGGGCTGACCGGCGGCGCGGGGGCTCCCTGGCTGGTGGCGAGGCTGGGCAGTGGCATGCAGGCCTATACCGCGATGGCCTGTGTGGCTGCGGTCTTCGTGCTGGTTACGATGGCCGCCTCGGTGCTCTGCACTGGGCGCGTCGCGGCGACGAAGGCCACCGGCGTCAGCCTGTCGCGTGGAGAGGCGATCCTGACACTGCTGGGGAATCGTCCGTTCATGGCGCTGCTGGGCATCAAGTTTTGCGGCTACATCGGCATCGCGGCGATGGGCGCGGTGGGCCTGTTCTTCGTGCGCGACGTGCTGGGCCGCGACGAATCCGCGATGGCGCAGATCCAGCTGGTGACTTCGGTGGTCGGCATGGCCTGCCTGCCGGTCTGGAGCCGGATGGCGGGGCGTTACGGCAAGGTGCCGGTCTACGTCGTGGCGCTGGTGCTGAGCATCGCGGCCAATGCATCGTGGCTCATGGCCTCCGCGCAGGAACCGGCATGGCTGCTGCTGGCGCGCGCCTTCGCCGTGG
This sequence comes from Novosphingobium sp. AP12, assembly GCF_000281975.1. GTDB lineage: Bacteria > Pseudomonadota > Alphaproteobacteria > Sphingomonadales > Sphingomonadaceae > Novosphingobium. The sequence continues at coordinate 55,038 of NZ_AKKE01000016.1, forward strand.
GCTTCGCCTCGACCGGCGGTCTGCTGATGTCTCTCTCCATGCTGCCCGACGCGATCGAGTACGACTTCATGCGCACCGGGCTGCGGCGCGAGGGGGTCTATTCGGGAGTGTTCGAGTTCTTCCAGAAGGCCGCCTACGCGGTCGCCCCGTTCGCGGTCGGGCTGTTCCTGCAATGGAACGGCTATGTCGCCGGCGCTGGTGCGGCGCAGCAGAGCCCTCAGGCCATCGCCGCCGTGCGGCTGACGATGGGCGGCATTCCCGTCGTTACGTATGGCGCGGCGCTGCTGATCCTGCTCACGGCTTACCGGCTGCCCAGCAGGCCGCGTCTCGCCTAGCCCGCGTGGACAAACTCGATCCTGATGAGGCGGCATTTTGCCGCTACGCCCACCCAGCACCGTCGTCCCCGCGCGGGCGGGACCCCCGCCTTCGCGGGGGCGGCGCGGTTGGGCTGGCGGCAATCCACCGCAATCCGCCATTCGGACAATTCTTGAACAGGCCCTTTGAGCGGTCGCTTGCCCAAGCCAGAATTTGTCCACGCCGTCTACAAAGTTCGGCATCGGTCCGCTCCCAAACTCGAGCAAGGCACGCGCGCGATCACCGCTTGGCGGGCTCCGTGGCGACGGGGCGATAGGGGGTGACATCGGCGAGGAAGGCGTCGACGATGTCGCCGAACCGGCCCGGGGCCTCCAGCGGGGGATAGTGCCCGACATCGGGCATGATCAGCGTCGAGACTTGCGCATTCACCAGCGCGTCGCGCAGCGTTGCGGCACTCGATACCGGCAGCACCGGATCGCGCGCGCCCCAGATCAGCAGCACTGGCACGCGGACGCTCGACAGGGCATCCGCCGTCAGCTTCGCATCGTCGAGCGCCTCGACGATGGCTAGCCGGTCGGCGGCGGCGGGACGGCGGTTCATGTCGTAATATTCGTCGATCAGTCGCTCGTCCGCACGCTGCGGCTCGCCGGTGTAGAAATCGAAGTAGGCGCGCCAGTAGGAGCGTGGGCGGAAGATCTTGCTCTTGCGCCCGTTCGCCGGAGTGGAGGCGGCGATTTCGCGCGCCAGTGCGGCGCTCAGCGCCATGCCCTTGCCGTCGGCGCGCCCGGTCGGGGTGTTCGACAGGATCAGCCGGTCGACCTTGCCGGGATTGCGCGCGGCATAATAGAACGAGATCGCCCCGCCGCTCGATACGCCTGCCAGACTGGCATGGTCGACGCCAAGCCGTGCAAGCAGCGCCTCCAGGACCAGCACCGGATAGAGCGGCCTGTCATAGAGCGACTGCGACGGCGGACCGGACAGGCCCATGTTGGGCTCGTCCCACGCGATCACGCGGTAGCGGCGGCTGAGCCGCTCGATCATGGCTGCGAAAGTGCGTAGCGACGAACTGGACCCGTGCGTCAGCACGAGGACCGGCCCCTTGCCGACATCGACATAGTGGACGCGCGTGCCCAGCAGCGTGGCGAAGCGCGATTCCGGCAGGCGGTAACGGGCCTCAAGCTCGGTCATCGCAATGGTCTGCGGCGCGGTCGCGCTCTGCGCGCGGGCGGGCATGGCGGACAGCAGCAGCGCTGCGGCCAGCGCCGATACGGACGATTTGGAGATCATGGAACGACGTCCTTCCGACCAGATGCGAAAAAGGGCCCCGGCGCGACTAAATCGCCGGGGCAAGCAGGAGGGTTCAGAACGTGCGCTTGTAGGCGATGCCCGCCGTGCGCAGCGTCGGCATGCCCAGCACCAGGGCGCTGTTGGCCCCCGACAGCGCGAAGCCCGGGACCAGCACGGTCTGCTCCGCGATCGAGGTGTAGCTGCGGTTGTTGAAGGCATTGCGCACGAACGCCTCGAAGGTGTTCGGGCCGCTGGAAATGCCGGCCTTGAAGTTCACCGGCGTCTGCGAGCCGATCCAGGTGACGTTGGATGCGGTGGCGAAGATGCGCGACTTGTAGATCATGTCGCCGCGCAGATACCAGCCGATGTCGCCGTCGCTGCCGAACGTGCCCGAATACTGCGCGCCGATGCTGGCCGAATACTTAGACATATTGGGCAGCTGCTTGCCGCGGAATTCATCGCCGATCACGCCGGTCAGCTTGGAGACTGCGGGGTCGGAGAAGCTGCGGATGCTGGCATCGATGATCGCCCCGCCGACCGAGAGGTCGAGCCCGGTGACGGGCGTGACATGCACGTCGAGTTCGAGCCCCTTGACCTTGGTGCTGCCCGAATTGACTTGGCCGATGACCGGCGTGACGGTTCCCGTGCCCGGCGGCGAGGGCACGTCGAGCACGCTGACGGTGCGCAGGTTGATCTGGTTGGTCCAGTCCCCGTAGAAAGCGGCAAGCGCGAAAGTCAGCTTGCGGTCGAACAGTTCGCCCTTGATGCCGACTTCGTAGTTGTCGAGCTTTTCGGGACTGACGCCCACTTCCACGCCCGCATCGGCGACCGCGTTCTGGACCGTTTCCGAACGATTGAGGAACAGCACGTTGAACACGCCCGAGTTCACACCCTTCGAATACGAGGCATAGGCCATGAGTTCGGGCGTGAACTTGTACTGCGCGATCACGCGCGGTAGGAAGTTCTTATACTTGCTGTCGGCCAGCACCGCATTGGGAGCATAGGCCCCTGCGGGCAGGAACGTGCTGGCTGGGATCGTCGTCCCCGTGGGCCCGGCATAGGCGAACAGGTGGTCGATCTGGTAGCGCGCTTCGAGGTTAATGTTGAATTGCGAGGTTACGTCGAAACCGACCGATCCGAATACGCTGTAGGTCTTGGAGCCGGTGGCGGGCGAGATGGTTGAGAGTGTGCCGGGGGCCCCACTCCCCAGCGCGCCGTTGCCGCCGCCGCCGCTGTTCTGCGAATTGTACCACAGGTAGCTGCCGCCGATCATGGCGCGCAAGGGGCCGCGATCGTCATAGGCAAGCCGCACTTCCTGCGAGAAGTCCTTCTGCACGCGGTCGACTTCGTAGGGGAAGTCGAAATAGGCGCGCTGGCCGTTGGTGGCGGTGTAGGTCGGGTTGGCGAGCAGACGGCCGTCGTAGTTGTCGAGGTCGGCGAGCTGGAAATATTCCTCGTGGTTGTAGCCCGTCAGGGAGGACAGCGTCAGCCCGGTGTCGCCGATCTCCCAGTCCGCGTTGAAGTGCAGGTGGGTGTAGCGGCGGATCAGGCCATAGCCGTCGATCGCATCGCTCGGTGCAATCAGGCGGCCGTTCGGATTGGCAAGGTAATTGGTGATGTAGGCATCTTCGACCGTGTTCTGCGCCGGGCTGTACGCGCGGTCGAGCGCGCCCACCTTGCCGCACATGAACTGGCGGGCGACGGTCGGCTCACTGGCGGAGAAGCCGTTGGTGAAGCCGTTGAGCGTGCAGTTGCCGTAGCCCGGCAGCACAAGAGCGCCGGCGCCCGCCACACCGCCCATCGCCGGGATGTTGACCGTGCCGGGCGCGGCGGTGGTGGGCAGGGTGGAGCCCCTTCCTGCGCGCACCTCATAGGCGGACATGAAGCCCTGTGCGCTTGGACCGTCGCGGTCGCGCGAATACATGCCGAACGCCTTGAGCGTCACCCCGCCGCCGGGCGTCGCCAGCAGGGACAGGGTGGCAGTCTTGGTCGACTGGTCGCCCAGCGTCTGCCCGGGCGCGGCGGGGTTGTCGTAGGAGCCGTTAGTGCCGTAGGCGCGGCCGGTGACACGGAAGGCCAGCAGGTCAGGGATGATCGGCCCTTCGATCGCGCCGGTCAGGTCATAGCCATCCCGCGTGGCGACTTCGGCGGCGACGCTGCCGCCCCACTCGAACGAAGGGGCCTTGTTCACTACGTTGACCGCGCCCGCGAACGTGTTGCGGCCGAAGTAGGCGGGCTGGGGGCCCTTCAGGACTTCGATGCGGGCGGGATCTACCACCGCGTTGACTGCCGAGGCGGAGGCCACGGGCACGCCGTCGATGAAGGTTGCGGTCGTGGTGATGCCCGCGGTCGAAGGCGTGAAGCCGCGCAACGAGATCTGCTGGAACGAGCGGTCGCTGCGGCCATTGCTGTTGTTGCTGATCGAGAAGCCCGGAATTGCCGCCGCCAAGTCGTTTAGCGAGCGGATGCGGCGGAGGCTCAGTTCCTCGGCACCAATCGCGGAGATGGCGATCGGCACGTCCTGGATGCTCTCCTCCCGGCGGCGTGCCGAGACGACAATGGCCCCCGGTTCTTCCCCCCGTTGCTCAATGGCTTCGGCAGGGCCGCGGTTTTCCTGAGCCAGTGCCGGAAGGCTGCCGGCAAGTGCCAGCAAGGCGCACGTCGACGCCGACAGATTCAATGCAGTCTTCATCACCCAACCTCATGTTTGTGTTCTGTCAGCGATGGTTCGCTGTTGGACGTCCCCCCTGCGGGTCGTCAGTGGCAGGCTTCCTGCCTGCCGAAGGGTGGCCGGCTTCCCGGCTTCTTCACGGCATTGTCGCCGATGTTCGTGTTCGTATCGCCAAGGAACCAGGCGATGTCCTGCGCGGCCCCGGGGGCCTCAATCGGCAGGAAATGGCCTGCACCCGGGTAGCTGATCATCACGGTGCCGGGGCGGCCCACGGTGCGCGCCACGTCACAGCCGACCGAGAGCGGCAGCATCGAGCCCGCGCCGCCCCACAGCACCAGTGTCGGCACCCGCACGGAGCCGAGCTTCTGCGCGGTGGTTTGCGATCGCTTGCCGTAGTCGCTTGCCTCGAAGCGCAAGGCGCTGGTGAACTGGTCGAGCGTGGCCTGATTGCCCGGCTTGCGGTGCATGTCCCAGGTTTGGCGGACGAGATCGTCGGTCAGCACCGCCTTGTTGGCGATCAGCCTGCCGAGCAGATAGCGATAGAATGCCTGCGGTCGGTAGACCGGACGGAACAGGTTGTTCTCAAGGAACGCGAGCGTCGCCGACGTCTTGGGCTGGAGCCGGGGCGCGATCGGCACCAGCGGCGCGTTGACGAGGATCAACGACGTGATCTGGTTCGGGTGCTGCAACGAATAGCGCATGGCGATCGCGCTGCCGGTGGAAATGCCGCCGATGCTGAAGCGGCGCAGCCCCTCGCGCTTCGCCAGCAGGGCGATCAGTTGCTCCACCCGTTGCGGGCTGTACTTCCCGGTGATGTCCGGCCCCGACAGGCCGTAAGGCGGCATGTCGATGCGGATGACGCGGTAATCGCGCGACAGCGTGTCGGCCCACTTGTCCCAGATGCGCAGCGACTGGTAATGACCGTGGACCAGCACGATCACCGGCCCCTGGCCCCGGTCGTCGACGTGCAGGTCGACCCCGTCCAGCCGGACGTAGCGCGAATGCGGCGTCTCGTAGCGCTGGCGCAGTTCGGCCAGCGGCATCGAGAACGCCCCCAGCCGCGCCGCCAGCACGAAACCGCCCAGGCCCAGCACCAGCAGGGCGAGAACCGCCATCACTGCCTGTACCGGACGCCTGTGCATTGCCGTGTTCCCCGCTTGCCTGTCGCGGACTATGCGGGCCGCCCGGGAGGCCGCCCAATTGAATTGACGGCCGCTGGTATGCTCATCGTGTATGGGCGTTGAATCCTCCCCGTGCCTGGAAGGACGCAAAGCCCCTACAACGCCATCTGCAAAGCCTTGATGACGATCCGCAGCGCGCCGCTCATATAGGTGCGGCGGCGGGTGATCACGCAGAGCGTGGTTTCCACGCGGCGCATGTCGGTCGGCACCTCGCACAGGCGGCCGTCGGCTAGGAAGTCCTCCACTTCCACCCGGTTCATCAGGCCGATGAGGTCGCCGCCCAGCAGCAGCTGGCGCAGCATCGTCGGCGAGGAACTGCGTACGCGGATGTTCTGCTGCTCCTCGTCCAGCCCGAGGAGGCCGCGATAGAACACCTCGGCGTTGGGCTGGTTGAAGATCGCCCAAGGCCAGCGCGCCAGATCGCGCCGCTGCACTTCACCTTGCGCCAGGATCGGATGCCCGGCGCGCGCCACCAGCACCATTGAGACATGGGCGACCGGCTTGAAGTTCAGGTCCCCAGTGTCAAGGTCGGGACGCATGGTGTCGATGATTGCGTCCAGTTCTCCCCGGCGTAGCCGCGCGAACTGCGTTTCGGGCACGTCGTAGTCGACCGCCAGTGTGATATTGTCGGGCGACATGGCGAGCTGGGCGACGGCATGAGCCACACGCGGATCGGTGGCGGTAGAGCCGATTCCGATCCGCACATGGCCGAGCCCGCCCGCGCGCATCGCGCCCACGTCCGCTACCGCCTGGTCGAAGCCGTGGAGGATCGACCGGGCATGGGTCGCAAGCAATTGGCCATAGCGGGTGGGCAGGACGCCGCGGTGCCCGCGTTCGAACAGGTCAACACCCAGATCCTCCTCCAGCGTGCGGATGCTGCGCGAAAGGGTGGGTTGTGTGATGTTCTGCGACATCGATGCGAGGGTCATCGACCCGCTGTCGACCGCCGCCAGGAAGTGCCGCAACTGCCGAATCTGCATGATGTCTTCCCCGAGCATACGTTTCCTGAATGGAAGAAGGCGTGCTTTCGATTTCCCGGGCCATAGCCGGGGGGCTAGTGTCCGGCAGGTGGGCAATCACAGGCTCGGTCTCGGACTTTTCGCGTCCTGTCCGCCCCCGGACACAGACCAGCAGCCGCCGAGCGCGGCGACAGCGAGGATCCCTCTTGGTTCACAACGATTCTATACCCCGCGCCACCCAGATCGGCTGGGCGTTCGGTTCCGCAGGCAGCACCACGATCCTCTACGTGATCAACGTGATTTTAATGTACTATCTGGTGACTGCGGCGGGTATCGATCCGCTGCTGGCGGGCTCTTTCCTTCTCGCGGGGCGCATCTACGACGGCATCGCCGACCTGCTGATTGGGCAGGGCAGCGACCGGACCCGCAGCCGCTGGGGACGGCGCAGGCCGTGGATGGCATCGGGCGCGCTGCTGAGCGCGCTGGGCATGGCCTGGCTGTTCTCGGGCGTGAACGGCGGGTTGCCGGTCGAAGTCATGGTGATGGCCGCGCTGCTGTTGACTTTCACCGGTTATTCGTCGTTCTCGATCCCCTCTTCGGCGATGCCGGCAGAGATCACCGACAGTCCGCAGGTGCGCACCTCGCTGATGGCTTGGCGCACCTTCTTCATCCAGCTGGCATCGCTGGCGGGCGGTGCTTTGGCACCGGCGATGATCGCCTGGGGCGACAGTTCGCAGGGGGCCTTCGCACGCATGGGCTATTGCATGGCAGCCTTCATCGCGGTCAGCATGGGCGTGGCCGTGATCGCCACCGCCGGGGTGGGCGAACGTGCCGGCGCGCCCGATGCGGGCGGCGGACTGGCGGGCTTTTCGCGGCTGTTCGCCAACCGTCCGTTCGTGGTGCTGCTCGGCGTCAAGTTCTGCGGCTTCGTGGCGTCCGCCGCGCTGGGGGCAACTGGGCTGTTCTTCATGCGCGACGTGCTTCTGCGCGGGGAGAGCGGCATGGCGCAGTTCGCGCTGGCCAGCGGCATCGTCGGCACCCTCAGCGTTCCGGTGTGGCGGCAGGTCGCGCGTCTGGCGACGAAGCCGGTCATCTGCGGCCTTGCGATGGCGCTCTCGGTGGCGACGAGCCTGAGCTGGCTCGCGGCCACTCCGGCAGAGCCGGACATGCTGTTCTTGCTGCGCGGCGGCCTTGCCGGTTTCGCGACCACGGGCACGCTGCTGATGACGCTGTCGATGCTGCCGGACACGATCGCGTTCGGCGTGCGCACCAGCGGTTTGCGCAACGAAGGGCTCTATGCTGCCTTCTTCGAATTCTTCCAGAAAGCCGCCTTCGCGATCGCGCCGTTCCTCGTTGGGCTACTGCTGCAGGCCAGCGGTTACCGCCCGGGCGCGGGGCTGGTCCAGACCGAAACCGCGCGCGAAGCTGTGCGCCTTTCGATGTCGCTGATCCCGGCGGCGGCGCAGGCGGCGGGCATTGCGCTGCTCCTTCTATACCGGACGCCTGCCGAACGGACGCCGGCTCCTGCAGACCACGAAAGCTGAAACCGTCATGTCGATCGAGATCATCGGTACGTTCAACCACCGCGAATCCTCGGAAGCGAAGCCACGCCCGATGGGCGTGATCGAACTCGACTTCATCGCCCGCATGGCAGCCGCGTTCGAGGCGGCGGACTTCGACCGGGTGCTGATCGCGCAGGCGGCGACATGGCCCGACGGCCTCGTATTCGCGACGCATCTGGCAGGGATCACCGCGCGGCTGAAGTTCATGATCGCCCACCGCCCAGGCTTCATCGCGCCGACGATGGCCGCGCGCATGTTCGCCACGCTCGACCGGGTGAGCCAGGGGCGCGTGGGCGTCCACATCATTTCCGCGCCCAGCGACATCGAGACGCAGGCGGACGGCGATTTCCTCACCCGCGATGAACGCCATGCCCGGAGTGCCGAATACATCCCGCTGCTGCGCCGGACGTGGAGCGGGGAGACGTTCGACCACGACGGCGCGCATTACCGGCTGCGCAACGCGCACTCGCAGGTCACGCCGGTGCAGGTGGGCGGCATCCCGATCTTCTTCGGCGGGCAGTCGCCGCTGGCGCTCGGAGTCGCCGGGCAGCACGCGGACGTCTATGCCTTCGGCGTCGATCGGCTCGAACCCAGCGCGGCACTGATCGACGCGGTGCGCGGCCACGCCAGAGCGGCGGGGCGGCGGCTCGATTTCTGCATGTCGACGCGGATCATCGTCGGCCGCACCGAAGGCGAGGCCTGGGACAAGGCGGAAGCGGTGCTGGAGGCGGTCAGGCAGGACGTCCTCGAAACCGAGAAGCAGGGGGGGCAGCCCGGCGCGCTCGGCAAGAATCATCTCGCCGAAGCAAGGGCGCGCGACGGTGACGTGCTCGACGAACGACTCTGGGTCGGTATCGCACGCGCGACCGGGTTCCAAAAGGCGGCGAGCACGATCGTCGGCACGCCCGATACGGTCGTGGCCAGTCTAATGAGGTATTACGATCTGGGCGTGACTCGCTTCCTGATCAGCGGGTTTGATCCGATGCAAGATCTTTGTGATTTCGGGAACGACCTCGTGCCTCGTCTGCGTGCGCTTGCAAGCGGTAGGCAAAGGCACCGCGTTCCTTAGACTAGCCGGTGCTGCCCGGTATCGTCTGTTGGCGCCCGAAAAGCGTTATCCAGTAAGCGTAGTGCCATTTGCTCATCCGCTTTATCGGGCCAATTGTTGCCGATCAGATCCCAAAAATTCGAATCCCCAGTCCGGTCTGTACGCTCTCGCGGCGATTCGCGACCCATTCAAGACGTTCAGCCCCTGATCTTGGCTCCTCAGGAGCGGTCAGTCTTTTTTATTGACCAAATTCGGAAGTCGCTTTGACTAAAAAAGTCGGCTTTGAGACTCTGTACGTAAATTACTGGTGCTGACCTTGTCAGCCAGCCTCCACCAACGAGGTTGCTTAACTTACCTGATTGCTTAACATCGGACGCCTCTTGCGAACCCGGTTCGCTTCAGTGATTTTCCCAACAGCAACCTTGAATTAGAATTCCAACCGGTTGGACATACCGCCCGTCGTTGCGACCTAGCGGCCGAGGTGGCGGTCGAAGAAGAACCAGATCAAGTCATAGGCATCGCGCGCTTCGGGTGTCCCAACAAGGTAGTTGAACTCGCCGTGGCCGCGCCCCTCGAGCACAAGCAACTGGGTCTCGGCCCCCGCCTTGAGCAGAGCGATGTTGGTGAGCAGTGCGTTGCTCATCGCGCTATCGCGCGTGCTGGTTACCAGCAACGTGGGGGGAAAGGCGGCGAGGACTTTGGGGAACAGGCCGGGCGACACCAGCGGATCAGCAGCTGGCGCGCTGCCTCGATCAAATTACGGTACGCGGGATGGCGCTTGGTCTTGGCTCACTAAGAAAGTTTGAACTCGCCCCGCAATGCTTAAGGCACCCCTTTTGGCGGCATTGGTCGACCGGCACCTCGACCGTGGCTTTTCCGTCCTTGATGCATGGCAGGCGCTACGCCCACCGGCAGGTCGTGGGGCTATGCATCACACCCCATGTCCCGCGTAAGGTGGGAGGCACAATGGTTTACGGTCCCAGTCAGCCCGCGATCGAAGGCTTTGCGTCGAGCGCCGCAATGGGATCGGCGGCGATCTTAGGATAGTGCTTTTGCAGCAGGGTATGGAAGTCGGCGGGTAGATCCTCGAACCGCTTTACTTTCGCCCCGTTGGCAAAGAGGTTGAGCGTGCCGGGCCGATCACCCATCTTCAGCCAGTCGGGCCAGCTGCGCACGTCGTTCGATTGAACCTGCGCTTCAAGGTAGTGAACCGAGGGATCGAGAGCGAGCGCCTTGGGCGCAGACAAAGTCGAGACTTCGTTGAGGTACGAAACATACCCATCAGGCGCAGTCACCTTTGCATGAGAACGGTCGCGTACCGCGATATCGGTCTTGCCAATGTCGAACGGCTTGATCGGCAAATGCGTGTGGTCGTACTGCGGCTGACCGGGCAGCTTGGCGATTTCGGCATCGTTCGTGGCGGTGAAGCGCGCCGGAAACGGCACGGGACCGCGCCCTCCGACCTTTACCATCTCTCCGGTGATCGGATTGCGCAGTTCGGAAAGGCGCTCGCCGGTTTCGACGTCGACGCGGAAACTCATCTCAAGGTCGACAAGGCTGAAGCTGCCGTCAGGGTTTTGCGTGACGCGCTGGATCGAGCCCAGGTTTAGCGCATAGACCGGGATCAGATCGCCTTGGTAGGCCGCGTAGTACGGCCCCTTGAGCCATGAGAAGACCAGCCCGTCATCGGTCCGGAAACGCAGCTTGCGGTAGATGAGCGAAGCATGGGCTGGGTTCGCCGGATCGAGCTGCAGATTTTTCACTTGGCTAGCCGCGACGGCACTTGCAGGCATAGCGGCTGGCGCCA
>NZ_AKKE01000017.1 GCF_000281975.1 Novosphingobium sp. AP12
CCGCCAGCCGCTGAAGCGGGTCGGTTTCGTCCGGCAGACGGACCGTGTGGCTGTCACAGTACGTGCCGTCAGTGTGCGTGAGCGCAAGGCCGCGATCGGCGCCATCCGGGCCGCCTGTGCGGGCAAGGTTGGCGACATCGGCGGAGCGCTGCGCGTTTCTGTGCGGACTGCCGGATTGGGGCCGAGCCTCAACGGGCCGGGCAACAGCTTCGAACAGACCCAGGATTTCCGCGTCAGCTACGACGCGCCCGTTTGAAAGAGGAGACCATCATGAGCACCAACAAGAATGCCTTCATCATCAGGGATTTCAACGACGCCGGCACCGAGGAGAAGTTCGTCGGCGGCTCGGTCGTTCCGGTGAGCGAGGGCGCCTTTATCAATTACAAAGGCGCCGGGCTCGTCCGCGAAGCCACCGCCGCCGAGGTCGCCGCTGCAAAGGGCGAGGCAAAGCCCAAGGCCTAACACGTTCGTTCGCCCGCGCGAGCAGTTCCCGCCGGATAATCCGGCACCTTCACCAGGAGTACTACCATGACTTCCAGCACTGCCGCGGGCACCTCGATCGCCATTTCGGCGGCCGTTCCCGCAACCCAAGACGCAGCAGGCTATGCCGCGCTGACCTATACCGACATCGGCGGCGTCGAGCAGATCGGCGCGATCGGCGCCACGACGAACAAGGTGGAATTCCAGCCCCTCAAGGGCGCCAAGGAAAAGCACAAGGGCTCGACCGACTACGGCTCGCTCCAGCCTTCGCTTGCGCACGATGAAGCTGACGCTGGCCAGACCCTGCTGCGGACCGCTTCGGAACCGACCAACAACGCGCTCTATGCGCACTGCGTCACTTACCCGAACGGTGCGAAGCGATACTTCCAGGCCCGTGTGTTCGGGTACCCCGAGAACATCGGCAATGCCGACAGCATCATCATGGTGAACCCCACGATCGAGATCAACACGAGGATCGTGAAGGTCGCCGCCGCCTAACACCCGCTAGCTACCCGGCCTGCGGGCCGGTTTCGAATGCACCGGCCCGGCCCGTTCTTTCGCGGGTGGCGGGACGGGTCGGTGCGCCAACCTGCGAAGGATTTTTCATGGACATCACGACCCAGTCGGTTTCCGACACCGCCGCCATCCACATCAAGGGCCCTGACGGCAACTACCTGTATGATGACGGCAAGCCTGTTCGCATCATCGTTCACGGCCCCGCCTCTTCGGTTTTCGCGGAGCTTGAGGACCGTCAGGCCAACCGCGCGGTGAAGCGCCTGAACGACAACGACGGCCGGCCCAACGTCGCCCCGATCGCGCAGCGCGAAGCCGAGGTTGCGGATGACCTGGCCTCGATCACCGTAGCTTTCGAGAACCTCGACTATCCGCCGGCGGCCGAGAAGCACGGCAAGGATCTTTTCCGCGCGCTCTACGCCGATAAGAAACTCGGCTTCATCGGTGTGCAGATCCAGAAGGCACTGCGCGACTGGGGAAACTTCAAGGGCGCATCGACCGTGAGTTGACGCTCTACGTCCGGCAACTGGCGTGGCTCAATGCCACGCCAAAACCGCCGGAAGGAAGCAAGCGTGCGCAGGCGAAGGACTTGCCGCGGGCACTGCCTCGGGCCGAGCAACTGAAGAAAGATCGCATCGTTCCGCAGATGCCCCCGAATCCGGCGCCGCATATCCTCTCGCGGTTGTTCGAAATCGGGCTCACCGAAGCCGCCGGCATGGGTGCCGGGCCTCTCAGCTGGCAATCGATCAAGGCCTGGCAGGACGTAATCGGAGTTAGTTTGTCCCGTTGGGAAGCCCGCCTTCTACGCAAGCTGTCAGTGGAGTACCTCGCCGAGGGTCACCGTGCCGAAAGCGAGAATTGCCCGCCTCCATGGCGAGCCGAAGTTTCGGCCCGCGAAATGGAAGTCGAGCTGGCGCGGCTGCAGTTGGTCCTCGGTTAAAACGCTCGTTTAGCGGGGGCTGGCTTCAGCTGGCATTTGCCTGACGTTGTCGATTTCTTGTCTCCGATGGTGACATCGCGTCGCAAATCCAGGGTGACGCGATCTATGACCCAGACGCTCTCCTCGTCGAAGATCCTGACCTCCTCTGGTGAGAACAGGGCGTTGCGGGAAACGACGCGGCCAAGCGAAGGCATTACGATCGTCGCTGCTCGCCCTCGCTCGTCGAGTGACATTTCTACCTCTAATGACCATTCGCCATCGGTATTGACGCACCTGAGGTAGGTCGGAGCCGAAGGCGATCCGGCCGCCAACATCAGCATCCCCACCGTTCCAAACATCAACATTTGACACCCCGCCGCGTTATCCGTGGCGGGTCTTTAGCATGGAGGCTCGCATGGACGAAGACGGCGCGTTGCTGTCGGTCGGCTTCGCTCTCGACCTGTACAATTCGTTTGGGCAGCTGAAGACCCTGGACGACCTGATCGGGGCCACTGCGGCTGACGCCGTGCGCGAGCTACGCAAGATCGAGACCGCGACGATGGGCGCGGTGAACCTCACTGGAGCGACCGCCCAGATCACCGCGTTCGGCAATGCCGCTTCCCGAGAAATGCAGACCGCCGCACGCGAGATCGCGAAGGCGGAAAACGCAGGGGAAGCACTGGCGCGCCAGATCGAGCGGCAGACCGCAGCGTTCGGCAAATCCCGCAGCGAGCTTCGGGGTATGAAGGTCGAGACGGCGGCGCTCGCTGCCGAACAGGCCGGTCTTACCGAACTGGCGAACCGTCTGATTGAGGGCGAGATTGCATTGCAGGCGCGCGAGGCTCAGGCGGCGGAGCGTACCGCCCAGGCGCGTATCAGCGCGGCCGATCTCGCCGCGCAGGCCGAAGTAGCCGCGATGCAGGCTGTGAACTCGCAGCTCGCCGAGCGTGCGCGACTGGAAGCCACGCTCGAGCGGTTTACAGGCGTGAACCGCGTTCGGGCGACGGATGCCGGCGCGACGTTTTCCGCCCTCGCCACACAGGCCGCAGAGGAGGAAGCGCGGGCTGCTTCCGCCGCCGCGGCCGCCACGCGCCGCCACGCTGACGAACATGAGCGCCTCGCGGCGATGGTGCGTGGTTCTCATTCCGCGCAGATGGCCGACGCGGAAGCAGCGGAACGCCTGCGAATGGCTACCGACCCGCTGTACGCGGCCACCAAGCGGCTGAATGCGGAGATCGCGGAATCCACGCGCCTCTATCATTCGGGTGCGACCGCCCCGGCCGAATATGCCCGGCAGCAGGAAGTATTGCAGGGTCGCCTGTTGCAGACGGTGCAGGCGCATCAGGCGATCGACCAGGCCGTGGGCAAGAACCGCGGATCGATGACCCAGTTGTCGTTCCAGGTGAACGATATCGTCACCATGGCAATGTCTGGGGCGCCCATATTCCAGATTTTCGCAACTCAGGCCGGCCAGATTTTCCAGGTCGCGCAGATGGCGGAAGGCGGCATAAAGGGCTTCGTCGGCGAGCTGGCGGGTGCCGCTGTAGCGCTTGCACCCTTCGCTCTCGCCGCTGGCGTGGCCGCTGGTGCCTTCGCCCTGTTCGATCGCGCGGTATCCGATGGCGTCGACACGGACGCGATGGTCAAAAGCCTCGGCCTCACGCGGGCGGAGATCAAGCGCCTGAAGGACACGTCGGTTGATGCCGGCGACGTCGTCACGGCGACGTTCCAGGTGATGGCAGAGCGCGTGGGCTTGCACATGGGTGACATGAGCAAGTGGTGGGGGCAGGCTCTCGAGTGGATGACCAACACGGGGCGAAATGCCCTTGCTTCTCTCTATGCCAATTACGTCGGGACCTTCCGGGCGATCGGTTCGATCGTGCGTGACGTGTTCTCCGGCAAGGGGCTGGGTGAAATCGTCAGCAATGCCAAGGGTCAGTGGGACCAGGCATATAACGAGGCGAATGCAGGGCTGAAGCGCTTCGGACAGGACGTCACCAAGCAGATTGCGTCCAACAAGCTAGCGGATCTGCGCAAGCAGGCGGCTGTCATCAAAGCTGATCGCACCCCTAAGAAAAACAGCGATGATCACGCTGCATCGCTCGCGCGCGAGGCGGCGGCGACCGAAGCGCAGATTCGCAATCTCTACTCGCTGGCAGATGCCTATCAGACGTCCGGCGCAGCGGCGTTGATCGCCGAAGCCCGCGCCAAGGCGGAAAGCGAAGCGATCAAGAAGCGCGGTGACATCGATGCCGCCGTTGAGCGCCAGATTCGTCTTTCCATCGCGCAGCGCACCGCCGACGGCGCGAAGGGTGTGGCAGGGCTTCGTGAGCAGGCCGACGCGCAGGAGCAGGTGAACGGCCTGGTGGCTATGGGGCTGGTGCCCGCAGAGCGCGCCCAGGAGCTGGTGCAGCAGCGTATTGCGGATCTTCCGTTGCTGCACGCGATCGAGGTTGCTCAGCAGCTTGGTCTAGCTGCTGAAGCAGCGAAAACGACCAAGGTATTGCAGGCTCAGTGGGCGGTCCGGGAGCGACTTTCCGACGCGACGCGGATTGCACAAGCCAACACGACAATGGCCGCTGGTGTCTCTCGGATCGCAGATTTGCAGGAAGAGCTTCGGCTCGTCCATGCAACGGACATCGAGCGCACACGCGGACTTGCCCTGTTGAAGGCCATTCGCGAGGCAGAAAAGCTACCAGTCGGCATCCGCGAAGATTATATCGCTCAGCAGGTTCAGATTGCCGATCTCGAACTTCAGCGTCGTATCCAGACCGAGGCCGTCAACGACAGCCTGCGTTATCAAGGCGACTTGCTGGCTGCCATCGCCGACAACGTCAGCATTGCAGGCCGCGGCATGGCTGACGCCTTTGGTGCCGCTGGCCAGGCGCTGGGCGATCTTGCTTCCTCGTTCGCCGGATACCTCGCCGATCAGGAACGCCTGCGCGCTGCGCACAAATCGCAGCTCGCGGTGATCTCGGCGATCAAGGATGAAGAACTTCGCGCCCAGCGTACCCAGCAGGAAAACGCCCTCTTCGCGACCCGCAACCTGACGACGCAGGTAGGGCTTTACGGCGACATGGCGTCGGCCGCGAAGGGCTTCTTCAAGCAGGGGTCGGATGGCTACCAGGCCATGGCTGTCGCCGAAAAGGCTTTCCGCGCTGTCGAGTTCGCCTTGTCCGTGCGGGCCATGGCGCAGGACGCTATCGAGACCGCGTCCTCGATCGCCCGGAGTGGTGCACGTACGGCGACCAAGGCGGTAGAGGCTGTGGTCTCCGCAATCTCGTCGCTGCCGTTCCCGCTCAACATCGCCGCCGGCGCCGCGACGATCGCAGCGCTGGCATCCATCGGCGTCGGCATCGCCGGGTCCTTTGGCGGGGGGAAGAATAACCTGCCCAAGGCGAACGATGGGACGGGCACGGTGTTTGGCGACGTTACGGCGAAATCGGAGAGCATCAAGCGTTCGATCGATGCACTCAAAGACGTCGATACCGTGATGCTGACCTACTCGCGGCAGATGGCGGCTTCCCTCCAGTCGATCGAGAGCCAGATCGGCGGGTTCGCCTCTCTGGTCCTGCGCACCGGCGATGTAAACGCCTCGGCCGGGGTCAACACCGGTTTCGCGCAGGACGCGACCGGGAAGGTGCTGGAGGGCCTGATCACGGGCGGGGGCATCCTGTCCAAAATCCCGATCGTGGGCGGCATCATTGGCGGCATCGGCAAGCTGATCGGCTCGCTGTTCGGCACCAAAACCAAGGTGGTGGGTAGCGGCCTCTACGGCGACTCCCAGTCGCTGGGCGACATCCTGTCGAGCGGCTATGACGCGTCGTATTACAGCGACGTCCAGAAGAAGAAGAAGTTCTTCGGCCTGACGACCTCCACCAAATATTCCACCAACTACACCGATGCCGATGGCGGCCTCGAAAACCAGTTCACGCTGATCCTGCGCGGCTTCAACGATGCCATCCTGGCGGCCGCCGGACCGCTGGGCGCCGCGACGGACGAAATCCAGCAGCGGCTTAACGGCTTCGTGCTCAACATCGGCAAGATCGACCTTCAGGGCCTGACCGGCACCGAGATCGAAGAAAAGCTGACTGCCGTGTTCGGCAAGGCGGCCGACGAGATGGCCACGGCCGCATTCCCTGGCATCGAGAAATTCCAGGCGGTCGGCGAAGGCCTCTTCGAAACTCTGGTGCGTGTCGCGTCGACGGTGGAGAGCGTTACGTCTTCGCTCGGCCAGTTGGGCTCGTCCGCAGTGGTGATGAGCACCGAGCTGAAGATGTCGCTTGCTGCCCAGTTCGACAGCGTCAGCGACTTCACCAGCGCCGTCGATGGGTACTTCGAGTCGTACTACACCAAGGCCGAGCAGGCAGCGGCCCGCACCGCCCAGTTTGCCACGGTGTTCGACAGCCTCGGCGTGACGATGCCCGGCACGCTGGCCGCCTTCCGTCAGCTCGTGGAGGCGCAGGACCTGACCACGGCGGCCGGCCAGGCGACCTATGCCACGCTGTTGCAGCTGGCCCCGGCTTTCGCCGATCTGCAGTCCGCCCTGAACGGGGCAAAGAGCGCTGCCGACATTCTGTCGGAGCGCCAGGACCTGCAGCGCCAGATGCTGGAGTTGCAGGGCGACACCGCAGCTATCCGCGCGCTCGACCTCGCCAAGCTCGACGCCAGCAACCGTGCGCTGCAAGAGCAAATCTGGGCGGTGCAGGATGCCCAGGCGGCCGCCGAGGCTGCGGCGCAGTTGAAGGACGCTTGGACCTCTGTCGGCGACAGCATCATGGACGAGGTCAACCGCATCCGCGGCCTGACCGATGGCACCAGCTCGGGCAGC
This sequence comes from Novosphingobium sp. AP12, assembly GCF_000281975.1. Classification (GTDB taxonomy): domain Bacteria; phylum Pseudomonadota; class Alphaproteobacteria; order Sphingomonadales; family Sphingomonadaceae; genus Novosphingobium. The sequence continues at coordinate 6,744 of NZ_AKKE01000017.1, forward strand.
TTCGCTTCTCTGCTGGGCCAGTTCAACGCCGCCACGGCTGCTGCGCGTGCCGGTGACCAGGACGCAGCGGCCTCGCTGGTGGGTCTGAGCCAGTCGCTTCTGAATGTGGCCGGGAATACCGCGACGAGCCGGCAGGAGCTGGAACGCATCAAGGCTCAGACCGCCGCGAGCCTCGAGGCGACTTACGGTCTGATCGGCGCGATCACCGGCGCGACCAGTACGCCCTCGACATCCTCTGTGTTGTCGGCGGCGGCCACTGCTGCCCAGGCGGCGGGTACGACGGCCCCCGCGAACGACGATGTGGCGGCCGGCCTTCAGGCGCTGCGCGACGAAGTTGCCCAGATGCGGAATGAGAACAATGCAGGCCACGCCGCAAATGCCGGCAACAGCGGGCGCATCGCCCGTAAGCTGGACGATGTGACGTCAGCCAGTGGCGGTACTGCCGTCAGCGTGGCCGGCGCTGCATGATCGTAGTTACCCCTGCGGGGGAACAGATCGAGTTAGGAACGCTGGAGGCTACGCCGACGGTCGGGATCGTCGACTACAGCCGCCGTGAGACCGACGACTTCGGCGTCACGACGGTAGTGGAGCGCGGTTTCGCGCGGCGCATGTCGGTGCGTCTCGCGGTTCCGTTCGTCGGCGCAGATGCGCTGCAGCGCCGCCTGGCGGGCCTGCGCGCAACCTCCGCCCGGTGGGTGGCCGACGATCGCTTCCGAGCCCTGGACTTCGAAGGCTTCTACAAGGAATTCGCGCTCGACCTGAACGTGCCGCCGCTGAGCTGGTGCACGCTGACCGTCGAAGGGCTGGCGGCTTCCGATGTGGTGGCCGACCTTGGAGGAGACCCAGCGCCGGAAGGCGACCAGTCGACGCTGCAGCTGCTTCGCCCGGTTGAGCTGACGCAGGCCATGCTAGTCGGCTCCACGGTGCCGGCGGCCGACTATCCGGAGTGGTCGGCCGATACGGCGTATCCGCTTGGCGCCCGGGTGCTTCGCTCTGGCCTGACGCGGGTGTTCGAAAGCGTAGTTGCCGGCAATGTGGCCCACGATCCGGCGGCCGCCGCTCCC
>NZ_AKKE01000018.1 GCF_000281975.1 Novosphingobium sp. AP12
CGACCCCCACCGGCCAGCGCTTCGCGATCACCTACACGATCGACAAGGACTACATGATCTCGGCCGCGCAGACGGTCGAGAACGCCGGCGGCGCGCCCGTCACGGTCAAGCCCTTCGCGCTCGTCAACCGCACCGACAAGACCTCGAGCCTCGACACCTGGAACGTCCACTCGGGCCCCATCGGCGCCTTCGACGGCTCCGTCACGTTCGGCACCAACTACAGCGACGTCGCCGACGCCAAGACCATCACCGAGGCGGGCAAGACCGACTGGATCGGCTTCACCGACGTCTACTGGATGTCGGCGCTGGCCCCCGTCGGCGCCAAGGCGGAAGGCACCTTCCGTTCGCTCGGCAACTCGATCTTCCGCGCCGACCTCGTCTACGACCAGCAGGTCCTCCAGCCGCGCCAGCGCCTGACGGTGACCACCAAGCTGTTCGCGGGCGCCAAGGAGCACACCGTCCTCGACACCTACGAGAAGCAGGGCATCGCCAACTTCGGCCTCGCGATCGACTGGGGCTGGTTCCGCTGGTTCGAGAAGCCGATCTTCTGGCTGCTGGTGAAGCTGTTCAGCCTTGTCGGCAACTTCGGCGTCGCCATCATCCTGCTGACCGCCATCGTGCGCGGCATCATGTTCCCGGTCGCCCAGCGCGGCTTCGCCTCGATGGCCGCGATGCGCGCCATCCAGCCGAAGATGAAGGCGCTGCAGGAGCGCTACAAGGACGACAAGCAGAAGCAGCAGCAGGAGATCATGGCCCTCTACAAGAAGGAGGGGGTCAACCCGATGGCCGGGTGCCTGCCGATGTTCCTGCAGATCCCGGTGTTCTTCGCGCTCTACAAGACGCTGATCCTGGCGATCGAGATGCGCCACCAGCCCTTCGTGCTGTGGATCAAGGACCTTTCGGCGCCCGATCCGGCGCATATCCTCAACCTGTTCGGCCTGCTCGACTTCCAGCCGCCCGCATTCCTCGCGATCGGCCTGCTGGCGCTGCTGCTGGGCGTGACGATGTTCCTCCAGTTCAAGCTCAACCCCGCGCAGATGGACCCGGCGCAGCAGCAGGTCTTCATGATCATGCCCTGGTTCATGATGTTCGTGATGGCGCCGTTCGCCTCGGGCCTGCTGGTGTACTGGATCACCTCCAACCTGCTCACCATCGCGCAGCAGAAGTACCTCTACAGCCGCCATCCGCAGCTGAAGGCACAGCAGGAGAAGGACGCGGCCGACAAGACCCGCGCCCTGGAACGCGATAAGGGCGCGAAGGCCTGAGCATGGATGAAGACGACAACCTCGCCGAACTGACCGAGCGCGCCCGCAAGCTTTTTTCAGGACCGGTGACGTTCCTGAAGAGCGCCCCCGCGCTCAAGTTCCTGCCCGATCCCGACGTTCCCGAGGTCGCCTTCGCCGGCCGCTCGAACGTCGGCAAGTCCTCGCTGCTGAACGCGCTGGTCGGCCGCAAGGCGATCGCCCGCACCTCGGTGACGCCGGGGCGCACGCAGGAGCTGAACTTCTTCGACGTGGGAGAGCCGCTCAAGTTCCGCCTCGTCGACATGCCCGGCTACGGCTTCGCCAAGGCGCCGCCCAAGGTGACCGAGGAATGGCGCCGCCTCGTCCGCGACTACCTGCGCGGCCGCGTCGAGCTCAAGCGCACGCTGGTGCTGGTCGATTCGCGCCACGGCGTGAAGCAGGTCGACCTGGACATGTTCAAGATGCTCGACGAGGCGGCGGTGGGCTACCGCATCGTCCTCACCAAGGCGGACAAGATCAAGGCCACCGAACTGGAAGCGGTTCACGCCGCCACGCTGGTCGAGGCCCGCAAGCATCCGGCGGCCTTCCCGGTAGTCCACGTCACCAGCTCCGAAAAGGGCATGGGCATCGAGGAACTGCGCGCCGCCGTCCTCAGCGACGCGGAAACCTGAGCATCCCGTTATCCCGGCCTTGATCCGGGAAAACGGGCGTTGTTCCCCTACCTTCGCACGAACGGCTGCGGGGGTCGGCGGGCCGGGCCGAGCCAAACGATCACGGCCGATCCGGATCTCGTCCAGACCCGATGGACACGCGCAGATGCACTGCAACCATTCCGTCACCTATAGCGTACACACTGGAATCCCCCGTTTGCCATTGTGACGATTGCGTGACGGACCCGGCTCCCCTATGGGCCGCGCTCCATACGCGCCAGGGATGAAAAGGAGTCTCGCCGATGCGCCAGATTGCCGTTCTTCCCTACCGTACCGTCGGCCCCGCCGTCGACGCCCCGATCCAGATCCTGCTCATCACCTCGCGCCAGACCAAGCGCTGGGTGATTCCCAAGGGCGGGCTGATGAAGGGCATGGCCCCGCACACCGCCGCCTCGGTGGAAGCCGAGGAGGAGGCGGGCGTGCTCGGCGCCACCTGCCCGGTGCCGCTCGGCTCCTACCGCTACCGCAAGCGCCGCAATTCCGGCGCCTGGGTCTGGGCCGACGTCGACGTCTATCCCTTCGCCGTCACCGACGAGCTGGATACCTGGGACGAGCAGCACCAGCGCGAACGCCGCTGGTTCCCGCTTGCCGAGGCCGCCCGCGCGGTCGAAGAGGAAGACCTGCGCGCGCTCATCCGTTCCTTCGGCGCGCGCGAGTTCCGCGCCGCCGCCAGTCCCGCGCGCTTTATCGGCGCAATGGCCGATACCGTGGCCGACAAGACAGGGGTTACCGCCATGTTCGCCTGGTTCCAGAAGCTGCTGCCCGAACAGGGCAATTTCTTCGACCTCTTCGAGCGGCAGGCCGCCACGCTGGTCGCCGGCGCCGATGCCCTCGCGCGCCTGGCGCAGGGCGGGGCGGGCCGCGCTCAGCACATCCGCGAGATCGCCGAGCGCGAGCACGATGCCGACGACATCACCCGCGAAGTGCTCCAGACCGTGCGCCGCAGCTTCCTGACGCCGTTCGACCGTTCGGCGATCACCAGCCTCATCAACACGATGGACGATGCCATCGACGAGATGCAGCACACCGCCAACGCCTCGGACCTCTACGAAGTCGTCGAATTCGAGCCGGAGATGCGTGACATGGCGGCGATCATCGTCGATGCCGCGCGCCTGACCGCCGAGGCCATGCCGCTGCTGCGCAAGATCGGCGACAACGGGCACCGCCTGCACGAACTGACCGAACGGCTGGTGCGCATGGAAGGCCATGCCGACGAGATCCACGCCGCCGGCCTCAAGCGCCTGTTCAAGGCCGATTCGAACGGCGAGCGGGGCGACCCGATGCACTTCTTCGTGCGCCAGGAAATGTTCAAGCGCCTCGAGCGCGTGGTCGACCGCTTCGAGGATCTCGCCAACGAGATCGACGGCCTGGTCATCGACCACTCCTGATCCGATGGACCACAGCCTAGCCCTGCCGCTGCTGGTCGGCCTCGTCGCGCTGGCGCTGGCGTTCGACTTCCTGAACGGGTTGCACGACGCTGCCAATGCCATCGCCACCGTGGTCGCCACCCGGCTGCTCTCGCCGGTGGTGGCGGTGCTGTTCGCGGCGGCCGGCAACTTCGCGGCCTACTTCTTCATGGGCCTCCACGTCGCCGAGACGGTGGGCAAGGGCATCATCAACGTCGACGCGGTGACGCCCGCCGTGGTGTTCGGCGCGCTGGTGGGCGCGATGTTCTGGAACGTGCTGACGTGGATCAAGGGCATCCCGTCCAGCTCCAGCCATGCGCTGATCGGCGGGCTGCTGGGCGCAGGCATCGCGCACGGGGGCTTCGCCGTGGTCGAGAGTTCGGGCACCCTGAAGACCATCGCGGCGATCTTCGTGTCGCCGGTGCTGGGCTTCGTCATCGCCATGCTGCTGATGCTGGTGACGAGCTGGCTGTTCAAGGGCGTCAGCCCGCGCCAGTCGAACGGCATCTTCAAGACCCTCCACCTCTTCTCGAGCGCCGCCTATTCTATCAGCCACGGCGGCAACGACGCGCAGAAGACCATGGGCATCATCGCGGTGCTGCTCTACTCGACCGGGCACATGACCGGCGAGTTCCACGTGCCCGAATGGGTGGTGCTCTCGTGCTACCTGGCGATCTCGATCGGCACGCTGTCGGGCGGCTGGAAGATCATCAAGACCATGGGCTCCAAGCTCACCAAGCTCAACCACCATTCGGGCTTCTGCGCCTCGACCGCGGGCTCGATCGTGGTGTTCGGGGCCAGCGCGCTGGGCATCCCGGTCTCGACCACCCACGCCATCACCGGCTCGATCGTCGGCACCGGCGCCGCCCGCCGCGCCAGCGCCGTGCGCTGGTCGGTGGCGAGCCGAGTGATCGTCGCCTGGTTCATCACCATCCCGGCGAGCGCCGCGGTGGGCGCGCTGTTCTACACGATCACGCGGGTGTTCTGAGCAGGGCGAAGCGGTTACGCCCTCAGGCGCGACGCCATTTTCCTACATCGCCGAACCTTGCTACCTTCGCGCAGGTTCTTTCACATCGTCGGCAACCCGCCCGCTTTTCCTTATATGGACGAACGCGCCGCGCATGTACTTCGTCAAAAAAACCCCCGCCCGGATCGACCACCCGGACGGCGCGGGGTTAAATTCATGTCATTGCCGGGGCTTTCCCGGCCTCGACACAGCCATGCCCAGCCCCTAGGCCGCAGGTTCAGCCACCCGAGGAACGCCGCCCCGTGAAGCTCATCATCGGCAACAAGAACTATTCCAGCTGGTCCCTTCGCGGCTGGCTCGCGTGCCGGCAGTCGGGCCTGCACTTCGAGGAACTGACCGTCCCGCTCTACGGCGAGGAATGGGAGGCGCTCAAGCGCAGTTCGGACGACCTGGCGCCCAGCCACGGCAAGGTGCCGATCCTGTGGGACGGCGACGCGGTGGTGTGGGACAGCCTCGCCATCGTCGACTACCTGGCCGATAAGGTGGGCCGCGACCGTTTCTGGCCCAAGGCCGACGATGCCCGCGCCATGGCGCGCTCGATGGTCGCGGAAATGCACTCCAGCTACCTCGCGCTGCGCCGCTCTTGCCCGATGAACATCCGCTCGCGGGTGGAACTGCCCGGCCTCGACGACGAGACCCGCGCCGACATCGTGCGCATCCTGACCCTCTGGGCCGAGGCGCGGGCGCGCTTCGGCAAGGGCGGGCCGTTCCTGTTCGGCACCTTCGGCGCGGCGGACCTGTTCTACGCGCCGGTGGTCAGCCGCTTCCTGACCTACGGCATCGGCGTCCCCGGCTTCGCGCAGGCCTACATGCAGGCGGTGTGGGAACACGAATGGATGCAGGCCTGGATCAACGCCGCCGAGGCCGAGGACTGGGTCATCGAGCAGTTCGAAAAGCCGCTGGCCTGATGCGCAAGTTACTGACCTTCCTCGCTGCCCTGTCGGTGGTGTTTTCGAGCCCGGCGATGGCCTGGGGCGCGATGGGCCATCGCACGGTCGGTGCGGTCGCCATGGCCAACGTCAAGCCTTCGACCCGCGCCGCGATCCAGGACCTGCTGCGCCATCAGCGCGAACTCGACACCCCCAAGTGCCGCATGGGCACGATCGAGGACGCCGCGACCTGGCCCGATTGCATCAAGGGCGAGCAGTGGCGCTGGGCCTACGCGAATTCGTGGCACTACCACGACCAGCCGATCTGCGGGACTTTCGACCTCAAGGCCCACTGCCGCGACGGCCTGTGCGCCACCGCGCAGATCGACCGCGATGCCAAGCTGCTCGCCGACCGCAAGCTGGCGCCGGTGCTGCGGCTGGAGGCGCTCTCGTTCCTCGTCCACTTCGTCGGCGACATCCACCAGCCGCTCCACATCGGCGAGAACGAGGACATGGGCGGCAACGCGGTCAAGGCGGACTACGGCATCGCGCCGGGCCGCAATCTCCACTCGATCTGGGACGGCGTCCTGGCCGAGCGCGCCATCACCTCGGCGCCGAGCCTGGTGCGCCGCTACAGCGCCGACGAGAAGGCCCGCCTCGCCACCGGCACGGTCGAGGACTGGGAGCGCGAAAGCTGGGAGATCAGCCGGGACTTCCTCTATCCGCTCGCGTTCGGCGGCAAGCTGCCTTGTGACGTCAAGGAACCGCAGAAGGTCGTCTGGAGCAACGAGGCGATCGAACAGGCGATCCCGGTGATCGACGAACGCATCGAGCGCGCCGGCCTGCGCCTCGCCAAGATGCTCGACGCTGCGCTGGGCTGATCTACCGAAGGCGTTCCGTCGCGTAAGGCGTGCCGTCCTTGTGGAAGTATCCGTCGGCGTCGAACATCATGTCGATGTCAGAATAGCCGCCGCTGCCGTCCTTGTTGCCGGCGCTGATGGCGATGAAGCTGCAGTCCACCTCGCTCTCGTTGACGAGGTGGTGGCCATCGGTGACGCCCTTGGCCCAGGCGCAGACGTCGCCGGGCCTGATCACGGTGCGGCCGCCATCCTCGGTGAGCACCGCCTCGCCGGTGAGCATGATGAGCAGTTCGTCCTCGTCATCGTGCCAGTGGCGCTGGCTGGACCAGCCGCCGGGCTTGAGCACGACGTGGCTCGCGCCCATGTCGGTCAGCCCGCCCGCGGGGGCGAGGCGGCGCCACCAGCGGCCCGCCACCGCCGCGTCGAACGGGGCCGGATAGCCCGTCGCGTTGGACTGCGGGATCGCTTCGATATCGAGCTTGGGCATGGCGCCGCGCTCCTCCCTATGGTCATGGCCCCTATGGCCTTGCCTCGCCTCTTGTGCGATGGCCCGGACCTATGTCCCAGACCGTTTCCTCCTCCGCAAGCGTCCTCGAACTTGCCGAAGCCCTGATTGCCTGCCCCAGCGTGACGCCTGCCACCGGCATGGTGTTCGACTGCCTGGAAGGCCAGCTTGCCGCGCTCGGCTTCGAAGTCACGCGCTTCGTCGCGGGAGAGGCGCCGGACGGTCCGGTCGAGAACCTCTTCGCGGTGCGGCGTGGTCCGGCCGGCTCGCGTCACCTCGCCTTCGCCGGGCACCTCGACGTGGTTCCGCCGGGCGAGGGCTGGACCAGCGGGCCGTTCCTGCCCGAGAGGCGCGGGGACCTGCTCTACGGGCGCGGTGCGGTCGACATGAAGGGCTCCATCGCGGCGATGGTCGCGGCGGTCGCCGACATTCCGGCGGAGGCGGGCACCGTCAGCTTCGTCATCACCGGCGACGAGGAAGGCCCGGCCCGCTACGGCACCGTGGCGCTGATCGACCTGATGCGCGAGAAGGAAGAAACCCCCGATCTCTGCCTCGTCGGCGAGCCGACCTCGGTCAACCGGCTGGGTGACGTGATGAAGGTTGGCCGGCGCGGTTCCGTCAACATCTGGCTCGAGGTCGAGGGTATCCAGGGCCATGTCGCCTACCCGCACCTCGCCGACAACCCGATCACCCGGCTGGTCGCGATCCTCGCCGAACTGGAGGCCATCGTGCTCGACGAGGGCACCGACTGGTTCCAGGCGAGCAACCTCGAAGTTACCGATCTCACCTGCGGCAACCCCGCCACCAACGTCATCCCGGCCAAGGCCAGCGCACGCCTCTCTATCCGCTTCAACGACCTTCATACCGGCGAGGAACTGTCGCGCCGCGTCTCGGAAATCGCCGAACGCCACGGCGGCACCGCCCGCGCGGTGATCTCGGGCGAGGCGTTCCTGACGCAGCCCGGCGCCTTCTCCGCCATGCTGGCCGAGGCGATCGAGGCCGAGACCGGCATCGCGCCGGAACTCTCGACCAGCGGTGGAACCTCGGACGCGCGGTTCCTCAAGGACCTCTCCCCGGTCATCGAGTTCGGTCTCTGCAACGCGACCATGCACAAGCGTGACGAGGCCGTGGCGATTGCCGATCTCGAGGCGCTGGTGCGCATCTACCGCCGAGTGGTCCTGGCCGCGCTGGCGTAGTCCTTCGGGGATGCCGGGCGCGCCGCCGTTGACCCACCCGGCCCTGCTGTTAGGTTCCGGGGCAGGGCTTTCGGGCAGTTTCGGTACGAGGTACGCATGGGCAGGCGCCTGACGCTCTATATCATCATCGGCATGGTCCTGGGGATCGTGGCCGGGTGGATACTCCATTCCAGCCTGGCGGCGGACGACCCGCGGCTGGCGCAGTGGGCCGACTACTTCAAGCTCCTGCCCGACGTATTCCTCAAGCTGATCAAGATGATCATCGCGCCGTTGGTGTTCGCCACCATTGTCACCGGTATCGCCGGCATGGGCGACAGCGCGGCGCTGGGCCGTATCGGCGGCAAGGCGATCGCTTGGTTCCTGAGTGCGAGCCTGACCTCGCTCGGCCTCGGCCTGCTGCTGGTCAACCTGTTCAAGCCGGGCGTCGGCGCGGGCCTCGAACCCGCGGAAGAACTCGGCAAGCTCGACACCGCCGAACTGACGCTGCGCCACTTCATCCTCGAAATCTTCCCGAGCAGCGCCTTCGATGCGATGGCGAACAACAACATCCTGCAGATTCTGGTGTTCTCGCTTTTCGTCGGTGTCGGCCTGACCGCGATCGGCGAGAAGGGCGCACCGGTGGTCCGGGGCGCCGAGGCGCTGGCCGAGCTGATGCTGCAGATAACCGGCTACGTCATGCGCTTCGCGCCCTTCGCCGTGTTCGGCGCGCTTGGCAGCGTGATCGGCACGCGCGGGCTGGGCATCATCGTGACCTACGGCGTGCTGGTGAGCGAGTTCTACTTCGCCATGTTCCTGCTGTGGGTGCTGCTGTTCCTCGTGGGCGCCATCTTCCTGCGCGGGCGCGTCATCACGCTGTTCCGCTACATCCGCGAGCCGCTGCTGCTGAGCTTCTCGACCGCATCGTCCGAGGCGAGCCTGCCCAAGCTGTTCGAGCAGCTCGACCGCTTCGGCGTCCCGCGCCGGGTCTCGGGCTTCATCCTGCCGCTGGGCTACAGTTTCAACCTCGACGGCTCGATGATCTACATGACTTTCGCGTCGATGTTCATCGCGCAGGCTTATGGCATCCATGTGCCGATCGGCTCGCAGATCCTCATGCTGCTGACGCTGATGGTGAGTTCCAAGGGCATCGCGGGCGTGCCGCGCGCCAGCCTCGTGGTGATCGCGGCCACCCTTTCGCAGTTCGGCCTGCCGGTGGAAGGCATCGCGCTGCTGCTGGGGGTCGACACCTTCCTCGACATGGGACGCTCGGCGACCAACGTGGTGGGCAATGCCGTCGCCACGGCAGTCATCACGCGCAGCGAGGGCATGCTCCAGCCGCTGCACGATCCAGACGCCGACGTGCCGCCCGCGCCCACCGACAGCGCTTCGGGAGGTCGCCACGGGCTCAACGTCGACCCGGAGCAGTACGAGGCCTGAGCCTCTACTGCGCCAGCTTCACCGGCACGAACGGGGCCAGCCCGCAGCCCGGGCCGCGCTGGAAGTCGTTGCCGTAGCGGTTGAGCGGATAGATGATGTCCTGCCGGCACAACTGCGAGAGCGAGGTCTCGTACGTGAAGGTGTCGGCGGATTTCAGGCCGCTGCAACGGTTCGGCAGCGTCACGCGCCACACCTTGTTTCCCGCGCCGCCGATGAAGTCGATCGTGTTGTCGTCGCGGATGCGGGTATTGGAGAACTGAGTGATCGGCAGGCAGTCGCGCGGCTCGCCGATCGCTTGGGCGGCGGGCGAGGGGGCAGGCGTCTCGCGCGTTTCCCCCTGCGTGCAGGCGGCGGTCACGAGCAGCAGTATGGCTGCGGGGCCTTTGTTCATGGCGTTATCCTCTCCTTGCCGGTGGGCAGGTCAGGGCGAGTGTCTGCCCAACCGTCCCTGCCTGCAAGACGGAGCCGTCAGGCGGCGGCCTTTTTCGCGCTCGCCTTCGCTTTGGGGTCCAGAACCTTGGGCTTGAACGCGCAGAGGTCCACTTCGGGGCAGCGCCAGCACTCGGGCGTGCGTGCCTTGCAGATGTAGCGGCCGTGGAGGATCAGCCAGTGGTGCGCGCCGACCCGGAAGGGCTGCGGCACCTTCTTCTCCAGCTGCTTCTCGACCGCCAGCGGGGTCTTCCCCTTGGCAAGGCCGGTGCGGTTGCCGACGCGGAAGATGTGGGTGTCGACCGCGAAGGTCTCCGCTCCGAACGCGCAGTTCATCACCACGTTGGCGGTCTTGCGCCCGACGCCCGGTAGTTCGACCAGCGCATCGCGGTCCGCCGGCACTTCGCCGCCGTGTCTGTCGACGAGGATCTGCGAGAGGGCGATGACGTTCTTCGCCTTGGAGTTGAACAGGCCGATTGTCTTGATGTGTGCCTTGAGGCCCTCTTCGCCCAGTTCCACCATCTGCGCTGGCGTCTTCACCTCGCGGAACAGCGCCCGCGTGGCCTTGTTGACGCCGACGTCGGTGGACTGCGCCGAGAGCGTCACCGCGACGAGCAGCTGGTAGGTATTCCCATATTCCAGCTCGGTCTCGGGCGAAGGGTTGGCCTCGGCGAGACGGCGGAAGAATTCGAAGACGTCGTCCTTCTTCAAAGACCCAGCACCTCGGGCATGGTGTAGCGGCCCGCCTCCTTGCCGACCAGCCACTGTGCCGCGCGCACCGCGCCCTTGGCGAATATGCCACGGTTTTCGGCGAGGTGGGCGAGCGAGAGGCGCTCGTTGTCGGCGAGGAAGTGGACGGTGTGATCGCCTGCCACGGTGCCGCCGCGCAGCGCCGCGAAGCCGATGGTGCCGGCCTCGCGCTTGCCGGTGATGCCGTCGCGGCCGCGCACGGCGTGCTGGGCGAGCGTGACTTCACGGCCCTGCGCCGCAGCCTCGCCCAGCAGCAGAGCGGTGCCCGAGGGTGCGTCCACCTTCATGCGGTGATGCGTCTCGACGATCTCGATGTCCCAGTCCTCGCCGAGCCGCGAGGCGGCTTCGCGCACGAGATGCGCGAGCAGGGTGACGCCGAGCGAGGTGTTGCCGGTCTGGAGCACGGGGATCGACGCGGCGGCGGCATCGATCAGCCAGTGGTGGCGCTCCTCGAGACCGGTGGTGCCGATGACGATGGGCAGACTCGCGGCGATCGCGGCGTCGAGATTGCCTTCGAGGGCACCGGGGCTGGAGAAGTCGATCAGGATGTCGGCATTGGCGGCGATGGCGGAAACGTCGCCATCCTTGTCGACGCCGCCAGCAAGATCCTCGCCTGCGTCGGCGATGGCCGCCGCGATCGCCTGGCCCATGCGCCCCTGGCTGCCGATGATTCCGATTCGCGTCACGTACTGTCTCCGTCCGGCTCTGGCGCCTTTGCCAGCGCGAATGGAGCAAAGCCGAGGCTTCGACAAGCTTGGGATGCGCGGTATGGTGCGGCCATGACCAGCATCCGCAACATCGTCATCCTCACCGGCGCGGGCATCTCCGCCGAGAGCGGCATCGACACCTTCCGCTCCGAAGGCGGCCTGTGGGAGCAGCACCGCGTCGAGGATGTCGCCACACCCGAGGCCTTCGAGCGCGACCCCGACCTCGTCCTGCGCTTCTACGACATGCGCCGCGAAGCCATCCAGACCAAGGAGCCCAACGCCGCGCACCATGCCCTAGCGAAGCTGGACGCAGAGTGGGACGGCGAACTGCTGATCGTCACCCAGAACGTCGACGACCTCCATGAACGCGCCGGTGCGCGCCGGGTGCTCCACATGCACGGCGAGCACCTCAACGCCTGGTGCACCGCCTGCGACGTGCGCTCACCCTGGACGGGCACGCTGATCGACCGTCCGGCCTGTCCCGAATGCGGCGAGGCGGCGCTGCGGCCCGACGTCGTGTGGTTCGGGGAAATGCCCTACCAGATGGATGAAATCTTCGCCGCGCTGCGGGGCGCCGACCTGTTCGTCTCGATCGGCACGTCGGGCGCGGTCTATCCCGCCGCCGGCTTCGTGCGCAATGCCCGGGAGCTTGGCGCGGAGACGTTGGAATTGAACTTGGAACCCAGCCAGGGCACCGCATGGTTCGACGAGGCTCGCCACGGACCGGCGACAAGGATCGTGCAGGCATGGGTGGAGGAGATGCTCAGTCTTCACCGGTAACGGGGAGGGTCAACCGCAAGCCTTGCAGGCGGGGTCCTTGGCGATCTTGAGTGGCCGCATGGAAGGGGCCATGCCGTCGATCAGGTGGAGCGTGCCGAACTGCGGCTCCCCGAACGCGGCGCGGCCTGCCAGCAGCACCCGCATCCCATGCATGGCGGCGAAGGTGCCCACCATGCCGACCATCGCGCCCAGCACGCCGTCGGCGGCGCAGGTGTCGCAATCGACCGCGTCGAACGCATCACCCACGAAGCAGCGGTAGCAGGCCTGGCCGGGCAGATGCCCCGCGAAATTGGCGACCTGCCCCTGGAAGCGACCAACCGCCGCGCTCGTGAGGGGAACGCCCAGTTCTACACAGGTATCTGACACCAGCAGCCGAGTCGCGAAGTTGTCACAGCCGTCCAGTACGAGGTCCGCGCCGGAAACGACCTCTTGCGCGTTACCAACCCCTACTCGCGCGACAACGGGATCGACCTTCAGGCCAAGATCAAAACGCCGCACCCATTCGGCTGCCGCTTCCGCCTTGGGCCTGCCGACATCCGACGGCGTATAAATCGTCTGGCGCTGGAGGTTGCTGATGTCGACGACGTCATCATCCACCAGGGTGAGACGGCCTATGCCGGCTGCGGCGAGGTACTGCAGGGAAGGACTGCCGATCCCGCCGCAGCCGACAAGCACCACATGCGCCTCGCTCAGCGCCACCTGTCCCGCGCCGCCGACTTCGGGCAACACGATGTGGCGCGCGAAGCGGCCCAGTCTGTCCGCGGTGATGGTCATGGCGTTTCGGGGTCCTCGGGCAGGCGCTCCTTGACGAAGCCGTGCATGCCATTCCACCACTGCACTGCGATGACGGCGCCCTTGGCCGGCTGGAGCATGCCCAGCATCATCACGAGCGCCAGCGGCACCAGGATCGCCATCATCGCCACAGGGCCCAGCTCGAAGTCGAGCGAGAGCATGATGATGAGCGGAGCCATCAGGTGACCAGTCACGATCATGGCGATGTAGGCGGGAAAGTCGTCGGCCCGCTGCGGGGTCAGGTCGAGCATGCAAACCGGGCAGCGCTCGCGCGGCTTCAGCCACTTGCGGAACAGGCTGCCCTGCTCGCAGCGCGGGCAGCGACCGCGAATGCCGCGCCAGGCAGCTTGTGCGAAAGTGGCTGGGATCATCCCCGAGCGCCTACAGCATGAGCGGCGGGGGGTGAAGCGGCAAGATCCGCGCCTCCTCGCGATCCCGCTCCGGCGGGGATCACGAGGGCGGCGGGGTCGGCCTCAAAAGCCCAGGATGTGCACTTGGTTGCGCCCGGCGTTCTTCGCCGAATAGAGCGCCGCGTCGGCCTGCTTGGTGGCTTCGCCGAGCTGCGCGAAAGTGCGTACCGGGGCAAGGCCGCAGGAGAAGGTGACCGCGTGGTCCTCGATGCCAAGCTCGGTATCGAGCGCGATCGTGGCGCGCAGGCGCTCCATCACCAGGCGGGCTTCCTCGACCGTGGTGTGGGGCAGGAGCACGGCGAACTCCTCGCCGCCCCAGCGCGCGGCGATGTCGCTGCGGCGCAGGTGGTCCTCGATCTTGCGGGCGAGGGACTTGAGGATGACATCGCCCGCAGCATGGCCGAATTCGTCGTTGATGGCCTTGAAATGGTCGATGTCGATGATGCCGAGCACCGCATTGCTGCGGCCGCGCAGGACCTGCTCGGCGGAGTCGAGGAAACCACGGCGGTTGCGGATGCCGGTGAGGGGATCACGCTCCGCTGCATCGACGAGTTGCTCGATGCGCGCGGCGGTGTCGTTCGCCGCGGTGGTGACGCCGTTGAGAAGGCGGCCAACGAGGTCGTTGCCGCCTTCAGGTACGGCCACGATCCGCTCTCCGTTCTGGATTGCCGCGAGCATCGCGGTGGCCTCTCCGATCGGCGCCAGAAGCGCATGGATCGCGGCGAGGCCGAGACCGGTGCCGACCAGCGTCGCGACCAGCAGCGTGACGAGAGTGCCGATCTCCCAATGCCCGGTCAGCGCCTGAAGCGCGATGCACGCGAGCAGCGGGACGTGGACGGCGCCGAAGCAGAAGAAGAGAACCCGGCGCTCGTAGCTGCGGGGAAATAGAAACGCGGTGGCCCTGTAGAAGCGCATGGGGGGAATGCCTTCTTTCCGTTGATTGAAAATGAAACGCGAAAACGCCTCGATTTGAATACGGAAGGTGGCTTATGGAAGTGTTAATTCCCGCGCCGAAATGGCAGATTTCCGCCGCGAACGGAAACGCGGCGGATTTTATTCAGCTTTCGAGCTGGCGCAGGAGCGAGCGCACGTCACCGTCCATGTCCGCGTCCCGGGTACGCAGTTCCTCGATCAGGCGGACCGCGTGAATGACCGTCGAGTGATCGCGGCCGCCGAACTTGCGGCCGATCTCAGGGTACGAGCGCGGGGTCAGCACCTTGGCAAGGTACATGGCAACCTGGCGCGGGCGCACGACGGCGCGGGCGCGGCGCTTCGAGCTCATCTCGGTGCGGTCGATGCGGTAGAACTGGCAGACCGTGCGCTGGATCTCGTCGATCGTGATGCGGCGGCGGTTCGCCGAGAGGATGTCGGTGAGCTGTTCCTCGGCGAGCTGGAGAGACACGGCCTGGCCGGTGAGCTGCGCGTAGGCGATCAGCTTGTTGAGGCCGCCGACCAGTTCACGCACGTTGCGGTTGATGGTCCGGGCGAGGAACTCGATGACATCGGCTGGCACCACGATCGAGGCGAAGCGCGTGAGGCGGCTTTCGAGGATCGAGCGGCGCAGTTCGATGTCGGCGGGCAGGATGTCGGCGACGAGGCCCATCGACAGGCGCGAGAGCAGGCGCGGCTCGACACCGTCGAGCGCCTGGGGCGCCCGGTCGGCGGCGAAGACGAGGCGCTTGCCTTCCTGGAGCAGGGCATCGATCGTGTAGAGCAGTTCTTCCTGCGCCGACGCCTTGCCGATGATGAACTGGATGTCGTCCACCAGCAGCAGGTCGAAGCCCCGCAGGCGCGACTTGAACTCGATCATCTGGTTCTGGCGCAGCGCCTGCACGAACTCGACCATGAAGCGCTCGGCCGAGCAGTAGAAGATCCGGGCATGCGGGTGGCTGGCGAGATAGGCGTGGCCGATCGCGTGCAGAAGGTGCGTCTTGCCCTGGCCGGTCGCGGCCTTGAGGTAGAGCGGCGAGAACTGCGGCGTCTCGGTCGCCGCCATGCGCTGCGCCGCGTTGCAGGCGAGCACGTTGGAAGTGCCGGTCACGAAGCTGGTGAAGGTCTGCGAGGCGTCGATGCCTGCAGGGCCCTGGCCGAGCGCGGCGAATGATTCGCCCGCGAGGGCGACGCCGAGCGGGTCGATCGAGCCTTGCGCCGAATCGTTCGCGGGCGCGCTCGACGGGCGGCCGCCGTTGCCGAGGCGCAGTTCGGGAAGCTGGCGGCGGCCGGGATGCACGAGGATACGAACGTGGCGCACGTCGGGGCGGGCGATCTTCCAGGCCAGCGAGAGCCGGTCGGCGAATCGGTCCGTGACCCAGTTCGCGGAGAATTCGGTGGGAAGGTAGAGGTCGAGCGTGCCGGTTTCCGCGCAGTAGTTGCCCGGCTGGATCGGCTTGATCCACTGGCTGTGCGCCTGATGTCCCAGGTCCTTGCGCAGGCCCTGGCTGATGTCCGCCCAGTCCGCCGCCAGGTTCACGGCTTCCTGATCTTCTTCCATCGACACTCGCACCGCCTTAGACTTCCTGTTCACGCCGTTCGCACCTTGTTCGACCATCGGGTTCACCGGGGGCACCACCGAGGGGTGGCCTGTTGACGTATTTGACACTGGTCGAACTCCCCTCGTTCGCATGAACGCTCGCATAACGTTCGCGTGAACACCCCTGCGTTGCGGACGAAGGCTCGACATCGGAAGCGGTGGTGGAAGGCGGCAAAGGTAAAACCTTCCCCCAGCCGCAAACGCATGTTTGCGGCCGTTGTTCCAGACGCTATCGATGTTTCCCCGGCCAGTTCCGCAACGGCCGAGCCCCCTTTTAGGAAGGCGTTCGCCTCACAAGCAAGACGCCCCTCCCCAAATAAATAAAATTATGGCTGTTGACTCACTCGCGACCCGCCGATTTCCGTCGCCGAACTGTAATGTGCTTTAGATTCAGAGTGTTCCGCGTCGCAGCGTCCCGAATCGCAGCATTTCCGTGAGTTTAATGAAGCCCGTGCTGCACTGCAGCAAAAACCAAAAACGGAGCCGGGATCATCGACCCCGGCTCCGTTCTTGTTTCGTGCTTCGAGACAGGTGCCCCGCACCCGCCTCAAATGCGAATCGGCCTGCGACTCAGAGCGCGGCGACGCGCTTGGTCAGGCGCGACAGCTTGCGCGCAGCAGTGTTCTTGTGAAGCACGCCGCGAGCGACGCCGCGAGCCAGCTCGGGCTGTGCAGCCTTGAGCGCTTCAGCGGCGGCAGCCTTGTCGCCACCGTCGAGAGCCGTTTCGACCTTCTTGACGAAAGTGCGGATGCGGCTGACGCGGTTGGTATTGATCTCGGCGCGGCGATCGTTGCGACGGATGCGCTTGCGGGCTTGCGGCGTATTGGCCATCGAATTTCCTTTGTCTGACCCCCAACTGCTGACTGGGCGGCCTATGCCTAACGAATCTGCTGTGGCGAGCGGACTCGCCGGAAAGCGCGGCCCTTAGCGATGAAGGCGCTTTGCGTCAACCCGGACGGGCTCGCTCAAACCGCCTATTTCTGGCACTTGCGGCACCAGAAGGTGCTGCGCCCGCCCTGCACGAAGCGCAGGACCGGCGCCCCGCACGAGCAGGCCTCGCCCTCGCGTCCGTAGACCTGCCACGAGGCGGCGAAATAGCCCAGCTCTCCATTCGGCTGCGCGTAGTCGCGGATGGTGGAGCCGCCTGCCGCGATTGATTCGCCCAGCACGGCCTGGATCGCGGGCACCAGCCGGGATAGCGCGGGGAGGGTGACGAGGCCCGCCGCCTTGTCGGGGCGGATGCCGGCACGGAACAGCGCCTCGCACACATAGATGTTGCCGAGCCCCGCGACGATCGTCTGGTCGAGCAGCATCTGCTTGATGGGCGCGATGCGGCCCGCGAAGGCGCCTTGCAGGTGGCGCGGGGTCAGCCCGTCGCCCAGCGGCTCGGGGCCGAGCGCGGCGAACGCGCCCCACGAATCGAGTCCGGCGGTCGGCACGAGGTCGACCGAGCCGAACCGGCGTGCATCGTTGAGCGCAAGGACGTGGCCCGCGCCGGTCTCCAGTACGAGATGGTCGTGCTTGTCGGGCGTCTCTGGCTCTATTCGCCAGCGGCCCGACATGCCGAGGTGGAAGACCATGGTCTGCTCGCGGTCGGTATGGATGAGGCCGTATTTCGCGCGCCGGCCCATGCCGGTCACCCGCGCGCCCGTCAGCGACTGGACGAGGTCGAGCGGAAAGGGCCGCCGCAGGTCCGGGCGGTTGACCGCGACGCGCGTGATCCGCTCGCCCTCGAGGAAGCGGGCGAGGCCGCGGACGGTGGTTTCTACTTCCGGAAGTTCTGGCATGACACGATCCAGATAGGGACACGGGCCGCCCGAGCCAATCCCGCACTGCACGAGACCCGGCAATCGCCCTCGTCAGCGACTCGTGCCGCCGCTAAGGCATTGGCCATGCCCGAATCCCGATCGAATACGCGTGCCTTCCTCCTGCTCGGCCTCGTGATGCTGTTCTGGGCGGGGAACTCGATCACCGGCCGGGGCGTGCGGGGCGACATCCCGCCCTTCACGCTCGCCTTCGGGCGCTGGCTGGTCGCGGTGCTGGTGATCGCGCCCTTCGCCGTGCGCACCCTGGTGGCGGAGCGGGCGGCAGCGCTGGCCGGGTGGCGCTGGATTCTGGCGCTCGGGTTCCTCGGGATCGTCTGCTTCAATTCCTTCATATATTCCGGCCTGCACCACACCACTGCCGCCAACGCGCTGCTGCTGCAGGCCTCGATCCCGGCGCTGGTGCTAGTGCTCGACCGCGCGATCTTCGGGACGCGGGCGACGGGGCTGCAGATCGCAGGCGTGGTCGCCTCGACGCTGGGCGTGGTCTGGATCGTGTTTCGCGGGGACATATCGGCACTGTCGAGCCTGCGGCTGGGCGTGGGCGATGCGCTGATCCTGTGCGGGGTGCTCGTCTGGGCGCTCTATACGGTACTGCTGCGCAGGAAGCCGGCGATCTCGGCTTCGAGTTTCCTGCTGCTGGTCTTCGTGATCGGCGCGCTGGCCATGGCGCCGCTGGCGATGTGGGAGTGGCGACAGGGGCTGTCGGTCCACTGGAGCCCGCGGGTGCTGGCGGCCTTCGCTTATGTCGGCGTGTTTCCCTCGGTCCTCGCCTACTTCATATACAACACCGCGACCGCGCGGCTCGGCGCGGGCCGGGCGGGGCAGGCGATCACGCTCATGCCGCTGTTCGGGGCGCTGCTGTCGGCGCTCCTGCTCGGCGAGCGGCTTGAGGGCTACCACTTCGCAGGGATGGCGCTGATCCTGACGGGCATCGCGATCGCGGCGCTGGCATCGCGGCCCGGACGCGCGAAACAAAACTAAGGTGGCGCGCCCCCGCGCGGATGGTTAGAGGACTGACCCCATGAGCGAAACCAGCGATACCGTTTCCTTCGGCTACGAAGAAGTCCGTCCCGAGGAGAAGGAGGAGCGCGTTGGCGCCGTCTTCTCCGCCGTCTCGCGCAAGTACGACATCATGAACGACGCCATGTCGGGCGGCATGCACCGGGTCTGGAAGGACAAGTTCGTGCGCCGCGTGAAGCCGCGCGCGCACGAGCAGATCCTCGACATGGCGGGCGGCACCGGCGACATCGCCTTCCGCATGGAGAAGGCGGGCGCGCGCATCACCGTCTCGGACATCAACCAGGACATGCTCGACGTCGGCATCGAGCGCGCCATGGACCAGGGCATCGACACCCTCGTCTGGTCGCGCCAGAACGCCGAGGAGCTGACTTTCGACGACCGTTCCTTCGACGCCTACACGATCGCCTTCGGCATCCGGAACGTGACCCACATCGACAAGGCGCTGGCCGAGGCGCACCGCGTCCTGAACTACGGCGGGCGCTTCTTCTGCCTCGAATTCTCGACCACCGAATGGCCCGGCTTCAAGGAAGTCTACGACGCCTACTCGCACAAGCTGGTGCCCAAGATCGGACAGATGATCGCGGGCGATGCCGATTCGTATCGCTACCTGATCGAATCGATCCGCCGCTTCCCGCCGATGCCCGAGTTCGAGCGCATGATCCGCGAGGCCGGCTTCAGGCATACCAAGGTCGAGCCGATCATGGGCGGCCTCGTCGCGATCCATTCGGGCTGGAAGGTCTGAGCCCGGCGTGACCAGCACTCCCGTCCACATCTGGCGCCTGCTCAAGTGGGCTCGCGTCCTCGCGCGTCACGGCGCTTTGCGCGGGATCGAAAACGACCGTAACGCGCCCGCGCCGGTCAAGCGGCTGTGCCGCATCGCCCGCCTCGGGGCGCGCCAGTCGCCGGAGCCCGACTATGCCGGTGCCTTCCAGGAGATCGGCCCGGCCGCGATCAAGCTCGGCCAGGCATTGGCGACGCGGCCGGACCTTGTTGGTGAAATACCCGCGCGGAACCTGCTGAGCCTGCAGGACAGCCTGCCGCCGGTGCCTTTCGCGGCCATCCGCACCCAGATCGAGAGCACGTTCGGCCGCCCCATCGATACGCTGTTCGCCAGCATTGAAGAGGACCCCGTAGGCGCCGCCTCGATCGCGCAGGTGCACCGGGCAGTGACGCTCGACGGGCGGCAGGTCGCGGTCAAGGTCCTGCGCCCCGGCATCCGCGAGCAGTTCACGCGCGACGTCGATACTTATGAATGGGCCGCGGCACACCTCGAGGCGCTGGGCGGCGAGGCGACGCGCCTGCGCCCGCGCGCGGTCATCGCCAATCTCAAGCGCTGGACCCTGCGCGAATTCGACCTGCGGCGCGAGGCGGCCTCGGCCTCCGAGCTTTCGGACGCAATGAAAGGTATCGAGGACTACCGCGTCCCTGCAATCGACTGGGACCGTACGAACGGTTCGGTGCTGACGCTCGAATGGATCGACGGCATCAAGATGAGCAACCTTGGCGCGCTGCGAGAGGCCGGGTACGATCTGCCCGCGCTCGCCCGGCGGCTGGTGCTGACTTTCCTCACCCAGGCGATCTCCTGCGGGTTCTTCCACGCCGACATGCACCAGGGTAACCTGTTCGTGCAGGGCGGCGCGGGGCGCCACACGACCATCGTCGCCATCGATTTCGGCATCATGGGCCGGATCAACCGCCAGGCACGGCTGTGGCTGGCGGAGATTCTCTACGGTCTCACCACGGGCAACTACCGCCGCGTCGCGGAAATTCACTTCGAGGCGCAGTATGTGCCCAGCTATCATACGGTCGAGGAGTTCGCGACGGCGCTGCGCGCGGTGGGCGAGCCGATGCGCGGCAAGGCGGTGTCGGAGCTGTCGGTCGGACAGATGCTCGACGGCCTGTTCGCCATCACCCGCGATTTCGACATGGCGGTCCAGCCGCACCTGCTGCTGCTGCAGAAGACCATGGTCATGGTCGAAGGGCTGGCGACCGCGCTCGATCCCAAGATCAACATGTGGGACGTGTCGGCGCCTTTCGTGAAGGGATGGATTCGCGACGAACTCGGCCCCGAGGCAGTCATCGTCGACCGTCTGCGCGAGGACGTCGACACCCTGCTGCGGCTGCCCGCGCTGGTCCGCCGGATCGAAGAGAGCTTCCCCGCCAAGGGCGGCGCTCCGGAGCAGGCGCCGCTTCCCGATGTCGACATCATCTGGGCTCGTAAACGTGAAAGTAACCATTGGGGTGGCTATGCTCTGGCCGCAATCCTCGGGGGCACTGCGGCGTGGGCACTGACGTACTGGACACTTCTGGCCTGAGGCCCGCGGCCCCTGTCGTGACGACAGGGTGGTTCGCGTGTCTGTCGCCGCTCGCCGCGCGGGCGGTGCTGGCGGCGCTGGTCGTCGTGCTCATCGCGTCCATGATCGTGCCGACCAACAAGCCGGGTAACCGCTCGCCATGGGTCGGTCCGGTCGAGGGGCCGGTCGATACCGCCGGCAAGGCGGTCGACACCAAGGACAAGCCCTACGACGAGGACATCGCCCTCTACGAAGTCGCGATCGAGCGCATCGCCAGGGGCGAGAACTACTACGACTTCATCGTCCCCGAGCAGCGCGGACGCGACTACCCGGTGAACCCCGGCATCGCCGTGCGCCTGCCGACGCTCGCTTACATCGACGCCTGGCTCGGCAAGACCGGGCAGCTTGTCGCCGCCATCGCGCTGATGCTGGCGATCATCGCGGTGTGGTGGCAGCGGCTGGGCGAGGAACCGGAGGACCACGGGCGCGTGAGGCGTCTGGGCACGGCGCTGGTGTTCGTCGGCGCCTCGCTGGGGCTCAACCGCCATTACTTCCCGCTTCACGAATTGTGGGCGGGCGGGCTTATGGCGCTGTCTTTCGGCCTGCACCGGATCGGGCGGAACGGGAAGGATGGCCGCTGGGTCGGGGCATTGCTCGTGGCCGCGCTGGCGCTGGCCATCCGCGAGCATACGCTGCCCTACGTCATGCTCATGGCCGCCTTCGCGCTGTGGCAGCGCAACTGGCGCGAAGGGGCGGCTTGGAGCCTGCTCATCCTGCTCTTCTTCGCCGGGCTCTGCTGGCACCTCGCCCTCATCGCACGGGACGTGCTGCCGAGCGACCGCCACGGCCCGCCCTGGCTGGTGCTGCGCGGCATGACGGGCTGGCTCGCCAATGTCGTGCAGTCGAGCAACCTGCGCTGGCTCCCGCACTTCCTTGCCGGACCGGCGGTGATCCTGATGACCTTCGGCTGGCTCGGCTGGCGCAGCCGTTCGGGGCTGCTGGGCTTCCTGCTCTGCGCGGGCTACGGCGCGGCCTTCATGATCGCGGGGCGGTGGGACAACTTCTACTGGGGCGCGATGATCGCGCCCGCCATGTTCGCCGGAATCGTCTTCGCGCCGCGCGCGGTGTCGCAGCTTCTGGCGGCGGCGCAGATCAGGCGCTCCGCAAACTGATTGCGTGTCCCTGCCCGCTGTTGCAAAAGCCCGGGTCATGAACGGACCCCGGATTCTGCTCGTCGTCGGCGGCGGCATCGCTGCCTACAAGTCCTGCGAACTCGTCCGCACCATCCGCAGGAACGGCGGTTCGGTAACCTGCGTCCTGACCGAGGGCGGGTCGAAGTTCGTGACCCCGATGACGCTCGCCGCGCTGTCCGAAAAGCCGGTGCACACCACGCTCTGGGACCTGAAGAACGAAGCGGAGATGGGCCACATCCAGCTCAGCCGCGAGGCCGACCTGGTGGTGGTCTGCCCCGCCACCGCCGATCTCCTTGCCAAGATGGCGGCGGGGATCGCCGACGATATCGCGACCACCCTGCTGCTGGCGACCGACAAGCCGGTCATGGCGGTCCCGGCGATGAACGTGCGCATGTGGCAGCACGCCGCCACCGTGCGCAACGTCGCGACCCTGCGCGGTGCCGGGGTCGACGTGATGGAGCCCGACGAAGGCCCGATGGCCTGCGGCGAGTTCGGGCCCGGCCGCCTGCCCGAGATCGACGCGATCTGGCAGCGGATCGTCTGGGCGCTCGGCGGTGACGCTCCCGCGCCACGCTCGGCGCTCGCTGCCAAGGGCGATGCCCGCCCGGCGCCGCCCACCGATCCCGAGGCGATCAACCATCTCGTCACCGGAGGGGCCGCCCCGCAGCCCTTCGATGCGCTGGCCGGGCAGCCCGATTTCGATCGCGGCACCGAGCACCGGCTGCTCTACGGCCGCCACGTCCTCGTCACCGCCGGGCCGACGTGGGAGCCGATCGACCCTGTGCGCTACATCGCCAATCGCTCGTCGGGCAAGCAGGGCTTCGCCATCGCCGCCGCCGCCGCCGAGGCCGGCGCCCGTGTGACGCTCGTGTCGGGCCCGGTGCATCTGACGACACCCCCGGGTGTGGACCGGGTCGACGTCGAAAGTGCGCTCGAAATGGCCGAGGCGGTGGCGCAGGCGCTTCCCGCCGACATCGCCGTCATGGTGGCCGCCGTCGCCGACTGGCGCGTGGCGCGCTCGGCCGACCAGAAGCTCAAGAAGCAGGGCGGCGGCATTCCCGCGCTGGAGCTTACCGAGAACCCCGACATCCTCGCCACCCTCGCGAAAAGCCCGCAGCGCCCGGCGCTGGTGATCGGTTTCGCGGCCGAAACGCAGGACGTGATCCGCTACGCCCAGGAAAAGCGCGTCCGCAAGGGCGCCGACTGGATCATCGCCAACGACGTCTCGGGCGACGTCATGGGGGGCGATGCCAACGCCGTCCACATCGTCACCGCCGACGACGTGATCTCGCTTCCCGAAATGCCCAAGGAGGATGTCGCGCGCATCCTCGTCGAAAGGTTTACCGATGCACTCCCCCGCTGAAGTCCCCGTCATGGTCAAGGTCCTGCCTCACGGCGAGGGACTGGACCTGCCCGCCTACGCCACCGAAGGCGCGGCCGGCATGGACGTGGTCTCGGCCGAGGACGTGACGCTGGCCCCCGGCGCGCGCCATGCGGTGGCGACGGGCCTGTCGGTGGCGATCCCTGCCGGGTTCGAGATCCAGGTCCGGCCGCGCTCGGGCCTCGCGCTCAAGCACGGGATCAGCGTGCCCAATTCGCCCGGCACCGTCGATTCGGACTATCGCGGCGAGTTGAAGGTGATCCTCATCAACCTCGGCGCCGAACCGTTCTCGATCCTCCGCGGCGACCGCGTGGCGCAACTCGTGCTGGCGCCGGTGACGCGCGCTTCGTGGCTGAAAGTCGATGAACTGGAGGAAACCGTGCGCGGCGAAGGCGGTTTCGGCTCGACCGGCGGGGTAGTCGCGCTGGGCAACTGAGCCCGTGCTCAATCGCCGCTCTTTTCCTTCTCCCGGCGCGACTTGCGCCACTTGAGGCCGTACCAGCTCGCGCCGCCGAGACCGCCGATCATCACCGCGCCCTTGGCCAGCGTCTCGAAAGCGGTGGTCAACGCTCCGATCGTGACGCCCCAGAAGAGCTGGGAAAGGATGGCCATGAAATTGTGCATCGGTCTCCGGACGAACATACTGACGGGGCACCGCCGCCATAGCAAAAGGACGGGCCCGCATTATTTCAGCGGACCCGCCCCTCGGTGTCTCCCACTCTTCGCAGGGGGGAGCCTGTCAGTCAAATTTCGTCAGAAGGTCACTTCTTCTCCGGCGCGACGGTAATGCGCACGGTCTCTCCGGAGTTCCCGGGGAAATTCGTGAACATGGCTTCGACCAGGTTGGGGACGAGATACTGCAGGCGATTGGAGGAGGAAACGGCCTCGGCCTTGCCTTCGAACAGGCGCTGGCCATCGGCGACGCGGTCGATCTTCATGTCGATACCGCTGGTGAAGACGGTGTACGATTCGATGCCGTTGTCGAAGAACGGATCGTAGAAGCCATAGGCCCAGGGACCACCGTAGCCCCAACCGCCCCAGCCGCGGCGTCCGTAGAAGCCGCCGTAGCCGCCGTAGCCGCCCCAGGGACCCCAGTAGGAACCGGCCATCGGGGTGGAGCGAACGCGCTCGCGGCCCGAATCGACGCCGTAGTTGAAGCGGACGACGAGATTGGCGCTGGCAGGGTCCTCGACCGGGACATACCCGACCTTGGCCATGCGATCGCGCAGGATCGAGGCGTACGTGGCGAACTCGAGCCCGCCGGACAGCTTGGGATCGTCGGCGACGATGGCGAAAGTCTGGCCCGCAGGAGCCGGTAGCTGCGACTGGAAGCGCGAGACGTCGGCCTTGAACGGCGTCGTGCAGGCGGCCAGGGCCATGAGCAGCGCGGCGGCTGCGGCGAGGCGAAGCCTGCCTATTTGCGATCCGGAATGGTGTTTCATCTTTTGTCTGCTCCACGAACTCCGAAGAGCCCCTGACGCCCATCCCCGGCGCGGCCTTCGATTCTTTGCGATACTGTCGTAAAATCAATGCCCTGAATAGCGCTTGAATGAACTTGGCGTGCGGCGGGCCGTGCAGCCCGTTCACCCGCCGTCCAACTGATCCGACGACTTGATCGCTTGTCCTTCATGTAGGAAGGGTAGAGCACGATGAACAGCCCGGTTCCCATACTTTCGCTCCAGTGCGGCAAGGTCGCTCCGTTCCGTGGGCCCGGCGAGCCGAGTGCCATCGGCAAGGTGCCGGTCGCGGGCCGCATCCGCGCCCATCGGCTTGGGCTGGAAGGCGATGCACAGGCCGATCTTTCGGTGCATGGCGGGCCGGACAAGGCGATCCACCACTATCCTCACGACCATTACGCGTTCTGGCGCGGCGCGATCGGCGACCATCCGCTGCTGGGCAGCTACGGCGCGTTCGGCGAGAACATCTCCACGGCCGGGCTGACCGAGGACACCGTCTGCATCGGCGACCGCTGGCGGCTGGGCAGCGCGCTCGTCGAGGTGAGCCAGGGGCGTCAGCCGTGCTGGAAGCTCGACCACCGCTTCGACGGCGCCAGGGTCAATGCGGCGTGCATCAAGTCGCGGCGTCCCGGCTGGTACTACCGCGTCGTCGAGGAAGGCGAGGTCGAAGCGGGGGAGGCGATGGAACTGGTCGACCGCCCGTTCCCCGACTGGAGCGTGCTGCGCGTCTTCGGCCTCCTCATCGCCGGCGACCACAAGACCGACCGCGCCGGGCTGGAGGCGCTGGGAGAAGTCACCGCGCTCGCGGCGCCGTGGAAAGGGCGGCGGGCGAAGCTGCTCGGTTGAGCGGTTGCATGACGCGCAAGTTGATGAAAGGCATGCGTGCGCCGTTTCCCTAAGGGCGGGGGGACCGGATTTTGCGGACGATGCAAAGAGCGGGCAGGAGTTTGGCAGGCGTCTTCGATGTAGGAAAGCGCCCAGGCAAGGGCGGCGTCCTCCCGGCTCGGAAAGAAACCGCCGTCAAGTCCCGGCGCCCAGCCCCGCCGACGGCGCCCGCCCTCAGCCGCGCATGATGCCGAGCGCGTCGTAGGTCTTCTGCAGCGTCGGGATGCCCAGCGCGCGGGCCTTTTCGCCGCCCTTGCGCAGGATCGCGTCGAGCGCGGGGATATCCTCGCGCAGCGCCAGGAAGCGCTCGTTGATGGGGCCGAGCTTCTCGACTAGCAGTTCGCCCAGCGCGGGCTTGAACTTGCCGAAGCCCTCGCCGCCGAACTCGCCCAGCACCGCATCGACGGTGCTGCCCGCCATCGCCGCGTAGATCGCGACGAGGTTCTTGGCCTCGGGACGGCCTTCCAGGCCCGCTTTTTCGGACGGCAGCGGCTCGGGGTCGGTCTTGGCCTTCTTCACCTTCTGCATGATGGTGTCGGCGCTGTCGGTCATGTTGATGCGGCTCATGTCGGAGGGGTCCGACTTGCTCATCTTCTGGGTCCCGTCGCGCAAGCTCATGATGCGCGCGGCCTCGGGCGGGATGAACGGCGCGGGCAGCGTGAACAGCGGCGCGTCTTCGGTGCAGAAGTCGTTGTTGAACTTCTGCGCGATGTCGCGCGCCAGTTCCAGATGCTGCTTCTGGTCCTCGCCTACGGGGACGTGGGTGGCCTGGTAGAGCAGCACGTCGGCAGCCTGCAGCACCGGATAGGTGAACAGCGCGACGCTGGCGCCCTCGCGGTTCTTGCCCGCCTTGTCCTTCCACTGCGTCATGCGGTTCAGCCAGCCCATGCGCGCAGTGCCGTTCAGCAGCCACTGCAGTTCGGCGTGCTGGGGCACCTGGCCCTGGTTGAACAGGATGGAGCGTTCGGGGTCGAGCCCGCAGGCGACCAGCGCCGCGATCATCTCGCGCGTGTTGGCGGCGAGGTCGGCGGGGACGTGCGGCATCGAGATCGCGTGGAGGTCGGCCAGGAAATAGAGGCATTCGCCCCCCTCGGCCGTGACCTTGTCCTGCATGGCCACCCAGTTGCGGATCGCGCCCAGGTAGTTGCCGAGGTGCAGGTTGCCGGTGGGCTGGATGCCGGAGACGATACGCATGGAATTCCCGTTTCGGATGGTCGGTTAGCGGCGGCGCCGCAGGAGCTTGAGGTCGTCGCGGGTGAAGGCGCCCGAGACCAACGTGGCGAGCCCATAGACGAGGCAGCCGGCCGAGACCAGCACTGCCAGCGTCAGCCCGCGCACCGCCCATGTGCCGTGGAGGTAAGGCGTCATCAGCCCCTGCCCGAACCACAGCGCGGCGCCCATCGCGACCGCCGCCAGCGCGAGGCGCGGAGCGCGGCGGCGCAGGCGCGCATCGACGACGAAGTGGCCGCGCTTCACCAGCGTCCAGTAGAGCATGGCGACGTTGACGGTGGAGGCGATCGCGGTCGCCAGCGGCGGACCCATGTGCTGCAGCGGCACGATCAGGATGAGGTTGCCGACAAGGTTCACCGCCATCGAGATCATGGCGTAGCGGACCGGCGTGCGGGTATCCTGCCGGGCGTAGAAGCCCGGCGTCAGCACCTTGACGAGGATGTAGCTGGGCAGGCCGATCGAGAACGCGGCGAGCGCCTCGGCGGTGCGGGCGACGTCGTTGGCGTCGAACTTGCCGTAGCCGAACAGGGCGGCCGCGATCGGGCCGCCGCAGACGATCAGGGCGACGGCGGCGGGCAGGGTGAGCAGCAGCGCGAGTTCGAGCCCGCGGTTCTGCGTCTCCATGGCCGCTGCCTCCTGCCCGGCACCGAGCTGGCGTGAGATCGTCGGCAGCAGCACGGTGCCGAGCCCGATGCCGATGAGGCCGAGCGGCAGCTGGTTCAGCCGGTCGGCCATGTAGATGTAGGTCACCGAACCGTGCGCCAGCAGGTAGGCGGCCAGCGCGGTCGAGATGACGAGGTTGATCTGCACCGCGCCAGCCCCGGCGGCGGCGGGCAGCACCAGCTTGAGCAGTTGCTTCACGTCGGCGTTCCACACCGGCATGCGCAGGCGCATCGACACCCCGTTGGCGCGGCAGGCCCAGACCAGCCACAGCAGCTGGAGCGCACCCGATACAGAGACGCCGATCGCCTGGTTGCGCGCGGTGACGAGCGGGTCGTCGGCATGGAAGCCCAGCAGCGCCACGATCAGCGTCAGGTTCAGCAGGATCGGCGCGGCGGCGTTGACCCAGAACTTGTTCATCGAATTGAGGATGCCGCCCAGCAGCGACACCACGCTGATCAGCGCAAGGTAGGGGATGGTGATGCGGCTGAGCGAGACGGCGAAGGCGAACTGGTCCGTCGTGACGTCGTTGAACCCGCCGGAGAGCATGAGCGTCACCGGCCAGGCCAGGACTTCGAGCACCACGGTCATCGCGATCAGGATCGGCAGCAGCACCGACAGCGCCTGCTCGGCGAAGAGGATGCCCGCCGGGAGCCCCGGCCCGCTCGTGTCGCCGACCTTCTTGTTGAACATCGGGATGAACGCCGAGGCGAAGGCCCCTTCCGCGAACAGCGCGCGGAACATGTTGGGCAGGCGGAAGGCGATCAGGAAGGCGTCCGAGGCGAAGCCCGCGCCGACGAACCGAGCGAACAGGCTGTCGCGCACGAGGCCGAGCACGCGGCTGGCCAGCGTCAGCCCGCCGACGCTGGCAAGGGCTTTTGCAAGGTTCATGCGCGCCGTATCCCTGTCACACAACGCCGCTTTCATCTGCAATTAAGGGAGCGGGGCGCCATGTCGCGCCCCGCCCGGAGTTCGTTCAGGCGTGGCCCGCAGGCTCGCCCATGCCGGCTTCGGCCTGCGCGGCCTGGGCCTGTAGCTGCTGGACGTAGAGGCCGTTGAAGTCGATCGGCTCGAGCATGAGCGGCGCGAAGCCCGCATCGCGCACGGCATCGGCGATGACGCGGCGGGCGAAGGGGAACAGGATGCGCGGGGCCTCGGCGAACAGGAAGGCGTGGCCCTGCTGCTCCTCGAGGTTGCGCATGCCGATGAGGCCGCAGTAGCTCAGCTCGACGGCGAAGGCGACGCCGGCGCTGGTGCGCGACGAGCAGGTGATCTTTAGCTCGACCTCGTGGACCTCGCCCTCGATCGCGCGCGCGCCGATGTTGAACTGCACGTCGACTTCAGGCTGTTCCTGCCAGGCGAAGCTCTCCGGCGAGTTCGGGTTCTCGACCGAAAGGTCCTTGACGTACTGCGAGATGATACCGGCTGCGGGCGCGGAGTCCTCGCCGTTGCCGAGGTTGAGGTCGGAAATGATGTTGCCTTCGTCGGCCATCTGATGATCGTCCCGAAAATGAAAACTGGAAAAATGTGCGTGGGTGGCCGCCTAAAACATTTTGCAGGATCGGGGAACACCCGAGCATCCGGAAAATTGTAGTCGGTATGTCCCGATAGGGCTCAGGACGGCGCAAGGGCAGTGCGGATCGCAGCGAAAGCGGCTTCGACCGGGCGAAAAATACCCCACTCCGCCCGCTCACGCGTTGTTCATTTGTAATGACTACCTATCTGGGGCTATGTTGGAGAGCTAAGGCGCGATGCGCCGGAGTCTCTCCGTGAGGCTCCTGCCGCAAACGCCGGAGCCGGCCGCCGCTGATGCCCGGATGTCGACAGCCGATATCCACTGCAGGCCGTGCGGACAGAAGGGATGGATTTAGGGACGTGACACCGGAAATAGTGATCCTGGCCATGATCGCAGCCTTCCTCGGCCTGCGGCTCTACTCCGTGCTCGGCCGCCGTGCCGAGCATGAGGAAGAACCGATCCAGGGTCGTTTCGAGGGCCGTCAGGGTCAGCAGCCGGGCGCACCGCGCGTCGCCGCGCCCGCCAAGCCCGATGCCCGCGGTGAAGACCGGGCCCGCACCCAGCAGCCGCAGCGCCTGCGCGAAATGCCGCTGGCCTCGCCGTCGGTGGAGCGCGGCCTCGCCGAGATCGCCCAGATCGACCGCCGCTTCGACGCCGCCGCCTTCGTCGAGGGCGCCCGCAGCGCCTACCGCATGATCCTCGAAGCCTTCTGGAAGGGTGACAAGGCGGAACTGCGCAACCTTTGCGACGACGACGTCTATGCCGGCTTCGCCGATGCCATCGACGCACGTATCGCTGCCGGTGAAACGCTCGACAACCGCCTGATCCGCATCGAGGAAACGACGCTCGTCGCTGCCGGCGTGGAAAGCGGTTTCGCGCGCATCACCCTGCGCTTCCGCACCGACATCGCCGCCGTCACCCGCGACGCCGAGGGTAATGTCATCGCCGGTTCGCTCGACGATGCGATCGAGGCGATCGACCTGTGGACGTTTGGCCGCGCGGTCAACTCGCCTGATCCCGACTGGCTGCTCGAAGAGACCGACGAAGGTTGATCGCCCGCTTGGGCTTGATATCCATTCGCGCCTGAACTGCCCCGCGCCTTCGTGTGCGGGGCTTTGGCGTTAAGGGGAGGGCGATCTTGCAGCTTTGGGGGAAGGCGCCGGCGATCGCCGAAAGGTCCGCGCGCGCGGTTCTGATGACGGCCATGGTCGCCGTGCTGGCTGCATGCGGCGGCATCGTTCCCACCACCGGCGGACCATCGCCGACCCGGCCGCCGGTCCGTCCTCCCGTTCGCCCGGGTCCCTCCACCCCGCTGCCGCCCCCGCCGCAGAACGCGCTGGTCTTGGGCGTGCGCGCCGGGCCTGCCGTCTCCTCGCTGCCGATGACCGCCGCCAAGGCCGCCGGCGCGCTCGCCTCGTTCCGCGAAAGCTGCGCGCGCCTGACTTCGCGCACCGACGGCAGCGGACTGACCCGCCCCGCCGACTGGCGCGCCGCCTGCGCCGCCGCTGCCGGATGGGGCACGGCCTCGCCCATCGGCTTCTTCGCCAGCTACTTCGAGACCGTGCGCGTGGGCGACGGGTCGGCTTATGCCACCGGCTACTACGAGCCCGAGATCGCCGGGTCGCGCACCCCGCAGCCGGGGTATTCCGTACCGGTCTACGCTTTCCCGCCCGACCTCGTGCGCGCGCGTCCCGGTGACGCGCAGCCGCTCAAGGACGGCCGGATGCCGCTGGGCCGCTACGGGCCGGACGGCAGATTCACCAGCTACTTCGACCGCGCGCAGATCACCAACGGGGCGCTCGGCGGGCAGGGGCTGGAGATCGCCTGGGCCGCCGATCCGGTCGAGTTCTTCTTCCTCCAGGTGCAGGGCTCGGGGCGTCTCGTGGCGCCCGACGGCACGGTGACGCGCATCGGCTATGCCGGGCAGAACGGCCTCGCCTACACCGGCATCGGCGGCGTCATGCGCGACCGGGGGCTCGTCGGCTCGGGGCCTGGGCAGTATTCCGGCTCGATGCAGGGCATCATGAAATACATCCGCGAGCATCCCGTCGAGGGCCATGCGCTGATGAACCAGAATCGCTCGTGGGTGTTCTTCAAGGTGCTGAACGGCGACGGCCCGCTCGGCGCGCTGAACGTACCGGTGCGGGGCGGCGCTTCGGTCGCGGCCGACCCTCGTTTCGTGCCGCTCGGCGCCCCCGTCTGGCTCGACCTCGACCGGCGCGAGGCGAACGGCATCTGGGTCGCTCAGGACACCGGCGGCGCCATCAAGGGCGCCAACCGTTTCGACACGTTCTGGGGCGCGGGCACCCGCGCGCGCACCGTGGCGGGCGGCATGAGCGGCCGGGGCAGCGCGCTGGTGCTCGTACCCAAGGGGACGCTGGCGCGCCTGGGCGCAGGGCCGGGTACGCGATGAGACGACCGGGCCGCGGGCTCACGCCGCAGGAAGCGCAGGTCTGGGCGCTGGTCGCGCGCACGGTGAAGCCGCTGGTGCCTCCCCGCAAGCTGGCCGAGCAGCCGAAGATCGTGCCCGAGCCTGCGCCCGCCGCGCCGCTGCCTCCGGCCAGGCGCGTGAAGGGCCGCGTTCCCCCGCCGCTCGCGCCGAAGCCCGTGCCCGCCAAGCCGAAAGCCGAGGCGCCCGCGCACCTCGACGGATCGTGGGACAAGCGCATCGCCAAGGGCACGTTGATGCCCGATTTCAGCCTCGACCTCCACGGCTCCACGCTCGACCAGGCCTATTCGCGGCTGATGCACGGGCTGACGCAGGCGAAGTCGATGGGCGCGCGGGTGGTGCTGATCGTCACCGGCAAGCCGCGCCCGGTGGACGCCGCCGACCGGGGCACCGCTCGCGGCGCGATCCGCGCCAAGGTCGCCGACTGGCTGGCGGCGAGCGACCATGCCTCGGACATCGTCGCCATCCGGGGCGCCCACCGCCGCCATGGCGGGCAGGGCGCGATCTACGTTGTGCTGAGGAAACGGCGCTGAACTGCTGGTAATACAGCGTCCGTTCTGGAATGTTCAAAAGTGACCGTAACTTCTCAAGTCACGGTAGTCGCGGTATAATTGTGGCTGCGGCGTGATATATGTAGTGCCGCATCCGATCCAAAATCCTCCGCGCCGGTTTGGAGTAACGATCCCGGGAAGTTATGCTCGCGCAAGGAATTGCAGCGCCCCGTTGCAGGTCCACGGAGTTGCGGATGGCTCTTTTCTTCTTCCACGTACAGGATGGCCGTGCCCAGGACTTCGACGGCGTGGAGCTTCCTGACATCGATGCCGCGCGCAAGGAGGCGGTGCGCTTCGCCGGATACCTGATCCAGCAGGCGGCGGAGACTTTCCGCCCCGACGAACTCTGGTCGATGCGCGTCTGCAACGAGCGGGGCGCGAGGTATATGACGCTGGAGTTCTCGGTGATCGACGACCCCTTCATGCCGGCCTGACACGAAACGGGCGGAAGTCTTTCGACTCCCGCCCGCCTCTCGTTATCGCCTGCGGCTCAGGCGGCCTTGGCGGCCTGACCGGCCTGGGCGATCTCTTCCGGAGCCTCGTTGCGGATCAGGTAGTCGAACGCGGAGAGCGCCGCCTTCGAACCCTCGCCCATGGCGATGATGATCTGCTTGTAGGGCACCGTGGTCACGTCACCTGCGGCGAAAATGCCGGGGAGGTTGGTCGCGGCCTTCTCGTCGATCATGATCTCGCCGCGCGGGGTAAGCGCCACGCCCGAGTCCTTGAGCCATTCGGTGTTGGGCACCAGTCCGATCTGGACGAACACGCCTTCCAGCTCGACCTTGTGTTCCACGCCGGTGGTGCGGTCCTTGTAGACCAGCGCGTTGACCTTCTCGCCGTCGCCTTCGACCTCGGTGGTCTGGGCGGAGGTGAAGATGTCGACGTTCTTCATCGAGGCCAGCTTGTCGACCAGGACCTGGTCGGCGCGCAGCTTCGCATCGAACTCGATCAGGGTGACGTGGCCGACGATGTTGGCGAGGTCGATCGCCGCCTCCACGCCGGAGTTGCCGCCGCCGATCACCGCCACGCGCTTGCCCTTGAACAACGGGCCGTCGCAGTGCGGGCAGTAGGCCACGCCCTTGTTCTTGTACTGCTCCTCGCCGGGAACGCCAAGGTTCCGCCAGCGCGCGCCGGTGGTGAGCACGAGGCTGCGGGCCTTCAGCGAAGCGCCGTTGGCGAACACGACCTCGTGATAGCCGCCGACTTCGGTCGCGGGGATCAGTTTCTCGGCGCGCTGCAGGTTCATCACGTCGATGTCGTACTCGGCGACGTGCGATTCCAGCGCGGCGGCGAGCTTGGGGCCCTCCGTGTAGGGGACCGAGATGAAGTTCTCGATGCCCATGGTGTCCTGGACCTGCCCGCCGAAGCGCTCAGCGGCGATGCCGGTGGAGAAGCCCTTGCGTGCGGTGTAGACCGAAGCCGCAGCCCCGGCGGGACCGCCGCCGACGATCAGCACTTCGAAGGGCGCCTTCTCGGCCAGCTTGGCAGCGGCCTTGGCGTCGGCGCCGGTGTCGAGCTTGGTGAGGATTTCCTCGACGCTCATCTTGCCCGAACCCCACATCTTGCCGTTCAGGAAGACGGCGGGGACGGCCATGACGCCGCGCTCCTCGACTTCGGCCTGGAACGTGCCGCCCTCGATCAGCGTCGCGTTGACGTGCGGGTTGTTGAGCGACATCAGCGTGAGGGCCTGCACCACGTCGGGGCAGTTGTGGCACGAGAGCGAGAAGTACATCTCGAACTCGGTGCCGCCTTCCAGCAGGCGGATCTGCTCCAGCACCTCGTCGGAGACCTTGGGCGGATGGCCGCCGGCCCACAGCAGGGCGAGGACCAGCGAGGTGAACTCATGGCCGAGCGGCAGGCCGGCGAAGCGCACCCAGGCGCTCGCGTCGCTCGCGCGGCGGATGATGAAGCTGGGACGGCGCGCGTCGTCGCCGTCGAAAGTGGCAGAGACCTTGTCCGAGAGCGAGGCGATGGTGGTCAGCAGCTCGCGGGTCTCGGTGGACTTCGCATCGTCGCCGAGAGAGGCGACGAGCTCGATCGGCTCGCGCAGCATGCCGAGGTATTGCGAGAGCTGTTGCTTCAGGGTGGCGTCGAGCATGGTCGTGGTCCTTTGGAAATTGCGTTGGGAGAAAGGGGGCGGCCCGGGGCGTTTCCCGCCGGCCGCGCCTCATGCACTGGGCGATAGGGCGCGGCTCGGGGGAGGGGGAAACCCCGGGCCGCGCACCTTCACGCGACCCGAAGGGTGTCGCGGGTAGTCTTAGATCTTGCCGACGAGGTCGAGCGAGGGAGCCAGCGTGTCGCTGCCTTCTTCCCACTTGGCCGGGCAGACCTGGCCGGGATGCTCGCGCCAGTACTTGGCGGCCTTGATCTTGCGGACGAGTTCGACCGCGTTGCGGCCCACGCCCTCGGGGGTGATTTCGACCAGCTGGATCACGCCGTCCGGATCGACCACGAAGGTGGCGCGGTCGGCCAGGCCGACGCCTTCGCGAAGCACGCCGAAGTTGTTGGTCAGGGCGTGGTTCTGGTCACCGAGGAAAGCGTAGGTCAGCTTGCCGATGGTCTCCGAGGTGTCGTGCCAGGCCTTGTGGCTGAAGTGCGTGTCGGTCGAAACGCCGTAGACTTCCACGCCGAGGCCCTGGAGCGTCGCGTACTGCTCGCCGAGGTCTTCCAGCTCGGTGGGGCACACGAAGGTGAAGTCCGCCGGGTAGAAGAAGAAGACGGCCCACTTGCCGGCGATGTCCGCCTCGGTGACGTCGAAGAAGTCCTTGCCTGCCTGGAAGGCGGTGTTCTGGAACGGCTTGATGTGGCTGCCGACGATACCCATGGATGTATTCTCCCTCGTTGGGTGGTTGAAACTGACGAGACGGAGATAGCCCGGCGGCGTGACGATTTGTAGGCCCATGATCCGATTGACCTGATCGGGTCAGGCGATCAGTGGACGGTGGATTGTGCGGATGCGTCGATGAGATGCGCCGTGTTGCGGTTCCGCCGGCGAAGTGCCTAGATAGCAGGCGCTACACATGCCCGGGACGGCGCGAGTCGCGGCTCGAAAGCCAGGGGAGAGGAAAGACGGCATGCTGATCACTGCATTGCCCAAAGGCTTCGGGGCCGAAGTCACCGGGTTCGATGCCCTTCACGGCGGGACCGGCGACGAGATCACCCTGTTGCGCCAGGCTTATCACGACCATCACCTGCTCGTGTTTCGCGACGCGGTCGGATAGCCGCCCGAACGGCAGGTGGAAGTGACCGGCTGGTTCGGCCCCGTGATCGTCGAGGGCGCGGCGTGGACCGTGCTCGACAATGCCGAGCCGGCGGGCAGCTACCGCCTGCCGTTCCATTCCGACATCACCTTCGTCGAGCATCCGCTCGCCGGCATCTGCCTCTATCCGCTGGCGCTGCCGGAGGGCGGGACCGCGACCACTTTCGTCAGCACCGCCGCCGCCTGGGACGCCTTGCAGCCGGGGCTCCGGTCCGAACTGCACGACCGCAAGGCGCGACACTACTACGAGAGCGCGGGCCACATCGACCTCGGCCTGCCGGTGTTCGAGCACTGGCACCCGGTCCGCATGACCCACGCCGCGACCGGGCGCCCGCTGTTGTTCGTCACCGAACACCATGTCGACCGCATCGAGGGCATGGACGAGGTTCGCTGCGCCGAGGTGCTGGAGCAGCTGTTCGCGGTGCTCTACGCGCCGGAGGCCCAGTACGAGCACGTCTGGCGCGAGGGCGATCTCCTGGTCTGGGACAACATCGCGGTCCAGCACGCGCGGCCCGAGGTGGCGGAAATTTCGCGCGGCAGCCGCATCATGCGGCGGGTGCAACTCGGCACCCACAGCTTCATGAGCCAGGTCGAAGCCCTGCGCGAGGGTCAGGCCGCCCCGGCCGCCTAGCGCCCGGCCCGCAGCAGCCGCACCAGCGTCTCGTCCAGCGCGGAGAGGAAGCGCGAGCGGTCCTGCTTGCCGAACGGCGGCGGCCCGCC
>NZ_AKKE01000019.1 GCF_000281975.1 Novosphingobium sp. AP12
CCGCCAGCCGATGCCGCAGCGGGTAAGCGCGTGTACATGCGCTGCATGGCCTGCCACACCGTGAATGCCGGAGGAGCCAACAAGGTCGGCCCCAACCTCTCGGGCGTGGTCGGCAAGAAGGCCGCTGCGGTCAAGGGCTTCCGCTATTCCGCCGCGATGACAAAGTCGGGCGTGACCTGGAACGACGCGACGCTCGACAAGTGGTTGACCCGCCCGGCCAGCGTTGTCCCAGGAACGTCGATGGTCTTCGCAGGCCTGTCCAAGCCCGAAGAGCGCAAGGCCGTCATCGCCTATCTCAAGAAGCCGGCGCCCTGATCGTGCCGGACAACCTTTCGCTTTCGCGGCGGTCGCTGCTGATTGGTTCCGCTGCCGTCGCCGGCATGCTTGTGGCGCGCCCCGCTCTCTCTGCGACGGTGCCAGCGTCCTCCGTCATCGAACTCAGGACTGCGGAAGGCCGGGCGGTTTCCGTTACCGAGTGGCGCCCTGCTGGCAGGATGCGCGGTACGATCCTGTTCTCGCACGGCGCCGCATCGGCGCCAAAATACTACGGCCTGATTGTCGGCCCATGGGTCGCGGCAGGCTGGCGGGTGCTAGCGCCGCTGCATGTCGATTCGACCGAGCATCCGCAGACTGCGCAGTTCAAGGGCCTCGCCAGCTGGAAGGCGCGGATCGAGGACATGCGCGCGCTGATCGTGCATGTCGGCGACGAACCGTTCGTGGCTGCCGGCCATTCCTATGGCGGGTTGGTCGCGACGATGATGGGAGGCGCCGAGCCCGTGCCACCCGAAGGGTTGCAACTGCCGCTGATGCCGCGTCTGGCCAAGGCAGTGATCGCCTTCTCGCCGCCGCCCCCTATCTCGGTTCTGGTGACCGAGCAGGGCTACGGCGCGCTTGGGGTTCCGGCGCTGATCCAGACCGGTACGCTCGACATCCCGCCCGGCATGACCCCCGAAACCGCAGATGGCTGGAAAGCACATCTTGCGCCGTTCGAGGCAGCGGCGCCGGGCGGCCAGCGCTACGGCCTCGTGCTCGAAGGGGCGAACCACTATTTCGGCGGCGCAATCTGCGATCCGGCGCAGCCCGGGCCTCGGCAACTGGCGCCGCTGGAATTGGCGAACCAGCGCGCTGCACTATTCTTGGAAGGGTTTGGAGCGGGCAGCGGCAAGGCGCGTCGCCGCCTCGACGCAGTGGTGACAGACGCGCTGCCGGCCCGCCTCATGAAGCGCTGATCCGGCAATATCCGGCGCAATAAAAACCCCGGTGGGATGCGATCCTGCCGGGGTTTTTCGAGGGCGCCGCTCAGCCGGGTTTGCTCAGAACCCCAGCGCGCCGGGGTTCATCAGGCCTTGGGGATCGAGTTCGGCCTTCACCGCGCCAAGCAGCGAGATCGCCTGCGGCGAGAGCCGTTGCCGGTAGGGATAGGCACGGCCCAGCTGGAAGTGACCTGCGCCGTGCTCCTGCATGAGTGCGATGATGGCGCGCTTGAGATCGTCAGCATAAGCGCGCGCTTCTTCGTTGGCGGCGAAGTGGGGCTGCTGTGCGAGATAGTCTCCGCCCAGCACGGTGCGGTGGTAGGCGGTCCGGTCGTCCGGCCAGTACAACGCGACTTCGTAGAGAAAACCTGTGGCGCCCACGGGCGAGAACATCGTGCCGGTCCACACGCCCAGCCGGTCCATATCTGTCTTTCGGACGGCGATCATCGCCTGGTAGGCGGCATCGAAGCCCACCGCCCTGTCATGCGCCAGCACGCCGTGGATCGGCACCCAGCGCTCGCCGCCGGGGCCGAGCACGTTGAAGAGCGGCGCGAAGGGCACCGAGTGAACGAAAGTCGGGATCGAATTGGCGATCTCGCGGCCGAGCCCGGAGAGCATGCGCCGCAGGATCTTCGCCTTGTGCGCAGCTTCTTCGGCATCGAAACCTTCGATGATGAAGTGGCACATGTAGGCGCCCGCGCGCATCGGGTTCTCGCCGGCCATGGCCATGCGGACCAGTTGGGCGATACCCTTCATCTTGTCCGGTGCCTTGCGCAGCACTTCGGCGGCGATCTTGAGGCGCGCGCCCATGCCGTCCTGCCGGCCGATCTGCCCCTGCGACAGCGCGAGGTCCAGCCCGAAGTGCGAATCGTCGAGACGCGCCATCGCCGCCTTGCGCGAGGCGGCGTGGTAGTCCGCGAAGCTCTCGAAGGCGAAGCTCAGGGTTTCGAAATGCGGGAGCGTGGGAAGCAGCGGCAGGCGGATGCGGGCCTTGATGCCGAAGATGCCGCAATCCCCGGTGAAAAGGCCCGTAAGATCGGGCCCGTAGAAACGCATGGCGGCGCTGGCGCTGGTCGAGAGCACCTCGCCGCTCGCAAGCACCACGTCCATCGACAGCACCGACTGCGCCGAGATGCCGTGCGCGGTACTGCCGTGGCTCAGGGTGTTCTGGCTTACGCTGCCGCCCACGGTGGCGGCGATGCCCGAAAATGGCCCCCAGAACGGCGTGCGCAGACCCTTGGCATCCAACGCGGTCTTCAGTGCCATCCAGGTCACGCCAGCTTCCACGGTAACGACGGCGCTCTGTTCGTCGATCACGATGGCATCGAGCGCGCCAGTGTCGAACAGGACGTGGCCGCCCTCGGGCAGGATATAGGCATCGGTATAGGACGCACCGCCGCCACGAGGAACCATGGCGACGCCGGCTACGGAGCAGATGCGCACGGCTTCCTGCAGCGCCTCGACGCTGGCCGGCCGCACGACCGCCTGCGGAGCGGCGCCGCCGCGATAAACGTCGTTCGAGAAATAGGCGAGCGCATCGCCCTCCTGGATGACCGCATCGGCCCCCAAGGCCTCGATCAAGGCCGAAACCAACCGTTCCTGGACAATCACGCTGCTCATCAAAACACCCGAAATTTCTCTTATTGAACATTAAGGCTTGGCCAATGCGGCGGGCGGTGGCGACCGCCGGGCGCAGGCTATCCACCCTTCGGCTATCCGGCCAGCGATCAAACAGTCCGATCCCCGCTCGAATCTGCAATCCACCGCGCATGATCGCGCAGGACAGAGGCGGCGAATACCCACGAGGGCACCGATGACCAAGGATGGCGGCAATTCCATGCGCGAATGCACCGTGATCGACCTCTTGGTCGAGCCGGCGACCCCCGAGGCGCTGGCGCCATTCGGCGCCGTTATCGGCCGTGAAGCGCCGGTCAGGCCGGTCTCGGTCGATTTTTATAAGGGTGCGGTGAAGATGAGCTATCCCGCTCGCTTCCTGTGTGAGCATCCGGTGGAGGTCACGCTGGCGCAGATGGACCGGCGACCCGGCGAAGTGCGCTACATGGAGCGGCATTTCCAGCACACTCAGGCGTTTCTGCCGCTTGGCGGAAAGCCTTTCGTGGCAGTGATGGCACCGCCCAGCGAGGGCGAGCTTCCCGACATCGGGCAGGTCCGCGCCTTCCGGTTCGACGGGACGGCGGGCTTCGCCATGCACCTGGGCACCTGGCACGAATTTCCCTTCGCGGTCGAAGACGGGACCGATCTCGTGGTCATCCTGTCCAGCCAGACCGGCTACGACCTCAAGGCGAAGGACGCGGTGACCGAGGAGGCCCATGGCCCCGATCTCGACAAGAAGGACATCGTTGCCCGAACCGGCAACGTGTTCCGTTTCGAACTGATGGAGTGAGTTGATGGCAGAGCGCACGAACCTCGACCGCAAGGCGCGGTCGAAGGGCAGCCAGCCGGTGGTTTTCGAAAGCGGCACAATGGATGCTCTCGCGGGCCTGGTCCTGGCGCTGATGGGCGAGGTGGTCGTGCTTAAGGACCGGCTCGACGCGAACGAGCGGTTGCTGAAAGCAGCAGGCTTGCATGGACCGGCCGACATCGACACATTCGCTCCCGATACCGAGGCGCGCGCCTATCGCGGTGCCTACCGGCAAGGTATCTACGACCGCGTGCTGGGCACTGCTCGCGACAAGCTGATGCCCGAGGCACTAGCCGACCAGCACGACTATGAAGGCGTCCTCGACGCCGTGACCCGCGATTAAGCCACAACGGGAGCCCCTAGACATGGAACAGTACCGCCAGGAACATTTCGGCCACGCCGTCATGCCGCAGTCCAACCATGACGAGCAGGCGATGGAGGATCACTTCCTCGCCATGCGCGCATGGACCAGCCAGAACATGGACCCGCTTGACCGTCGGCTGCTGGACGAAGTAATCGTCCCCGGAATCGAGAAGAAAACCGGCAGCAAGCCGACGTCCAGCACGCAGATCCGCGCGGCACTGGAGGCGCATCCGTTGCACCAGTACTGGCTGACGCTCTCGCTGTTCTACCAGGACCGCATCTGGCTCTCGCTCGACGGCGCCATCGACCGCCAGTTCGACGAGCTTTCGGCCAAGGTCGAAGCCCAGGTGGCCGAGCCCAAGGGCAGCCTGCGCCTGAATCCGGATCTGGAAATCCCGCGCTACATCTCGTCTTTCGACCATCACCGCATGCCGGGCAGCTATACTGTCGATACCGCGGACGGCGATTTCCGTGCCGGAGCACTCTACGACCGGTTCGCGTCCACATACCTGCGCAACCTCAATGGCGGCTGGAAGAACGATGGGCGCGGCCATACGCTCGCTAGCCATGTCCAGGACTTCTACCCGGACTTCAAGCCCAGGCGTATCCTCGACCTCGGTTGCTCGGTCGGCCATTCGACCGTGGCGATCGCGCAGGCCTTCCCCGACGCCGAGGTCTTCGCGCTCGATGTGGGCGCGCCGATGCTGCGCTACGGCCATGCCCGCGCCGAAGCGATGGGCACTCCGATCCACTTTAGCCAGCAGGATGCCGAGCATACCGACTTCGAGGACGGCAGTTTCGACCTCGTCTGCTCCTCGGCCGTGCTCCACGAGACTTCGGCCAAGGGCATGCGCGGCATCTTCAGGGAAAGCCATCGCCTGCTGCGCGAAGGCGGGATCATGTGTCACGTGGACGTGCCTCCGCGTCACGAGCATCTCTCGCTCTGGGACCAGATGCGCTGCGATTTCGAGAGCCACTACAACAACGAACCGTTCATGACCTCGCTCGCCCGAACCGACTGGATGAAGGTCGCCGTGGACGCCGGGTTCGATCCGGAAGCGGTACTGGTCGGCTACCGCAAGGGTACGTTCTTCCTCAAGCCGGAGCGGTCGGACTTCTTCACCGAGGGCCATCCCGAAGGACGCGCGATGATCGGCAGCTGGTACGCCTGCTCGGCGACGAAGTAATGTCTTGAGACAGGTGGTCCGGCAACGCCGTTCCACCTGTCGGATACCCGGAAGCGGTGGCTTTGCGCCGTCTCGGCCGGATTTAGACTTGCCTCTCAGCATATTACAGGGAGGGCCTTGGGCTCATGCCGGTCGAGATCAACGGTCTGCTCAACCACAACATTTCGAGCGAGACGCATCCCGTACCCTTCGAGACGTTCGATCCCGAAGGTATCGCAAGGATGGCAAAGCTCCACGATGCCTGGGGTTACGACAAGGTGCTGGTCGCGAATGCCGCGATCATGCCCGACAACTTTACCATCGCCGGATACGTCGCCGCCAATACCACGCGTCTCGGCGTCATGCTGGCACATCGACCCGGCTTCATCCCGCCGACAATGGCCGCGCGCATGCTCGCTACGCTTGACCGGCTGATGCCGGGCCGGGTGGGCGTTCACATCATCACCGCGGCCAGCGACGAAGAAACGCAGGCCGACGGCGATTACCAGACCAAGGTGGAGCGCTACGATCGCGCGAAGGAATACATCTCGGTCCTGCGCCGGATGTGGACCGATAAGAAGCCTTTCGACCATGAGGGCAAGTGGTTCCGCTTCAACGGCGGCTTTGCGGCAATCAAACCGACGCAGGGCACGGTACCGGTCTACTTTGGGGGCATGAGCCCGGCAGCGCTCGAAGTGGCGGGCGAATACTGCGACACTTTCGCAACCTTGTCCGACACGGTTGCGGGCATGACCGAAGTGGTCGGCAAGGTACGCGAGGCCTCCGTGCCCTATGGCCGCTCTCCGCGCTTCCTGATGTCGATCCGCATTGTCATTGCCGATACCGAAGAAGCGGCTTGGGCGCAGGCTGACGAAATTCGAGAGGCCGTGGCTGCGAACATGGGCAAGCTGGCGCCCAACACAGCCGCCGTGAAAGCCGATGGTTTCAAGCGCACCGCCGAACTGGCGGCTCGCGGGGATCGGCTGGAGAAATGCTTCTGGAACGGCATCAACCAACTTCGCGGTGGCCAGAGCAATTCGGGCACTTTGGTGGGCACGCCGGCGCAGCTGGCCGATGCGCTGATGGACTATTACGATGCCGGCGTCTCCGCCTTCATCCTGCGTGGTTTCGATCCGGTGGAGGACGTGATCGCGATTG
Source organism: Novosphingobium sp. AP12 (assembly GCF_000281975.1). GTDB lineage: Bacteria > Pseudomonadota > Alphaproteobacteria > Sphingomonadales > Sphingomonadaceae > Novosphingobium. Next base: position 6,363 of record NZ_AKKE01000019.1, read on the forward strand.
GCCGGGACCTCATTCCGCTCCTGCGCGCGAAGGTGGCGGAGCGCGATGCTCAGCTGGCCGCGACGGAACCGACCATGGCCTGATCCGCGTTCCATCGCAAATAGCAAGGCCGTGCCCTGCCGGGCGCGGCCTTGCTATTTGGCAGCGGTGCGTTTCACGAAGGGCAAGATGTGGTCCAGCGCCCGATCCGGGCAGTCGAAGGGCATCATGTGGCCGCAATTCTCGATGACTTCGAGCGACTTGTCGGTGCTCCCGAGCAGTTCGAGCGCTTGCTTCCCGTCGCGATCCAGAGTGGTCTCGTGGTCATCCGCCGACCATAGCAGAAGGGTGGGCGCCGTAATTCTGCGCAAATCGTCCGGAGTGCGGCCGAAGGAGGTCGAGGCGGCCACGGCCTTGCCGACGGCCGGATCCCGCAGCGGGCGACTGTTGAGGTCGGTCCATTGCTGCACCAGTTCGGGTGTTATGCGCGAGGGATCCGTGACGTTGGCTAGCAGGATCTCCCGCCAATATTCCGGCGAGTGCCAACCGGGGTGGGCGCGGTCTTCGGCCAGCGCGGCCCTGAGCGCTGGGGACAACCTGTCAGGATCGAACTTCACCGGCCCTGTGGCAATGTTGTTAAGGATCAGTGCCTGCACGCTCCGTGGCCGGGCGGCCGCATAGGCGGCGGCGGGCAGGCCGCCGCTGGATGTGGCGATCATGACGAAGCGCTTGATCTTCAGCTTGTCCATCAGCCCGTCGATCACGCGGATGCGGTGCTCGATGGAATAGTCGCCCGTGGGGCTGGGGCCTGAGAGGCCGGCGGGAGACTGGTCGAAGCGCACCACCCGGTAGTGACGGGCGAGCTTCTTAGTCCAGTCGTCCCATTGGCGCAGGCTGGCGAAGGAACCGTGGACCAGCAGAATTGCCGGCCCCTTGCCCTCGGCGGCGTAGTGAACCGTCTCCCCGTCGATTTCGGCGAACCGCGACCTGGCAAGCGCGTAGCGGCTGCGCAGTGCAGCGTCATCGAGATGCCGTGGCTCCGGCTGGGCCGTGGCTGATGAGACGGCGAGAACCGCTAGCGACAGCCCGCGGGCGAGCGATCGCGCCGTCGCGCCCCTCACTTCCTCGTAGCCTGCAACCGCATGACCACGTAGCGCCCGTTATAATTGCAGGAGGTTCCCTGTGCGCTCCGAAGATCCGGCGCGAAGGTGAGCTGGGAAAGGCCGAAGAACGTGTGGCTCTCCGTCGCGAAGTGCTCGGGATCGGCTTCGTAGCCATAGCGCAAGTGCCATTCACCCGAAGGCAGGGCGGTGAGTTTCTCGGCGAAACTGATCGAGCGCGACGTCTTGAAGCCCTTGGTCTCGATCGCGACGGCAAAGGCATTCTCGCTGGCGGCGAGCGTCATCTCACCGTCCCATTCGTAGAGAGTGTCGCCTTCGGGAGCCAGGGTGCTCCCGTGCAGGGCCCAGGTGCCGGACAGGTCGCATGCAGCGGTCACTGGGTGACGGTCCGGTCAAGCCAGGCGCGCAGATCCGTGGCGGTCTCCTTCGGCAGTTCCAGCATCGGATAGTGGCTGAGATCGGGGTAGTGGATTACCTCGACCTTAGTGCCCGAGAACTCCTTCACCGCATCGGCGGCGAGATACTTGGGCAGGACGGGGTCGACGTCGCCCCACTGCAGCAGGATCGGTGCCTTGACCTTCGCCGCATCGTCGGTGGCGCCCTTGGCCCAGACGGCCTTCTTGTTGGCTTCGTAGTATTCCTTCACGCGGGCGAATCCGCCCGGAATGGTGTTGGTCTGGTAGTACCAGTTCACCGTTTCGTCGGTCAGGCGCTCGGGTTTGCCGTAGAGTTCGGACAGCGCACGGCGGTAGTAGAAGCGCGGGTAATAGTTGGGCACCAGCGTCTCGTGAGTCCAGACCATGGACCACATCACGCGGCTGAAATCGCTGGGCGGCGGAGCCTTGAGAGGCAGCGCCGAAAGCGCCAGCGCGGTAACCTTTGCGGGGTACTTCGCGGCGTAGAGCGTGGAGACGGTCGCCCCGCTCGAGGTGCCGACGAGGGCGAAGCGGCTGAGGCCCTTCTTCTCGACCAGCTTTTCCAGCAGCGCGACAACGCCGGGCATGCCGGTGGAGGGCGCGCTGTCGGTCGAAAGACCATAGGGAGGCCAGTCGAAGCGGATTACGCGGTACTTGTCCTTGAGCGCATCGGTCCAGCCATCCCATTCGCGCAGGTTGGTCATCGAACTGTGAAGCATGATGACCACCGGGCCGTCACGGGGGCCTTCGTCCCGGATGTGGAGGTTGGCGGTGCCGACCTGCTCGAAAGTCGAGGGCGGGGTGGCCTGAGCGGCCTTCACGCTCTCATATGAGGGGTTCCACCAGCCTAGCCGCATCGTTAGCAGCACCAGCGCCAGCACGATGACCACGGCGAGGAGAAGGCCCCCCGTCGTCCTGAGAATTCGACCGACCGTCATCGCTGTTCCCCCTTCGTAACGTTGCGGGGCCGGATGATCCCGCCGGCCCCGGATTGGATTTACCGATCAATTGGCTCCGCTGGACAGCAGGCCCGCGCATTCGCTGTCGCCGCGGGCGGCTGCGCGGCGCATGGCGCGTCCAGCCCACCCATAGAGCACTGCACCGATCAGCAGGAACGGAGTGCAGACCATCGCGATCGACCATCCGACCTGCGCCGGATCGTGCAGGACCCGCTCGGTGACGCTGGCGACCATGAGCGGCCCGAGCGTGGCGCCGATGATGGTGTTCAGCACGAGCGTGAGCGCGATGGCACTGCCGCGCATGCGGGGCGGGACGACCGACTGCAATGTCGCGAACATCACCGTACCGATCACCGAAAACACGGCATTGGACGACGCCACCAGCACGGTTGCGAAATGAAGCTCGCCCGCCATCACGGCGAGGACCGAGGGTAGCGCGAAGAACGGAGCGATCGAGAGGATCGCGAAGCGCGCCATCGTCCGGCCCGAGCGCATCGAACGATCGAGGATGGTCCCGCCGATCAGTGGGCCGATCGCCGAGAACAGGATCGATAGCGGACCCAGCCACTTGCCAAGAAACGCCGCGTCGGCGCCGTAGCCGCGCAGCAGCATGGTCGGCGCCCAGGCTGAACCGCCGTAGGCAACCGTAAAGCACGTTGCGAAGCCGAAGTAGAGCGGCAGCAGCACGCCGCGATTGCGCCAGAAGTACGCCGCCTCCGCTGCGCCCGGTATCCGTGCGGCCGCACCTGAGGCAGCCTGGGTCTGCCGGGCAGGCTCACGCGTGAAGGCCAGCAGTGCCAGCGCCACGACGAGGCCGCTGGCGCCGAACACCACGAAGACGATGCGCCAGGGCACGAGATGTCCGATCACCGGCAGGCCGAGGAAAGCGCCGGCGCCTGCCGCCGTCACCAGCAGGCCGGTGAGCGAAATGGCGATGCCGTTTGCAAGGCCCTGGCCCATCATATAGAGCGAGATCGGCCGTCCACGCCGCGCGGGCGAGAACAGGTCGGCGATCAACGAGATAGCCGCAGGGCCGAGAGCAGCTTCGCCCAGGCCCACCATAAGGCGGGCAGTGAACAGCGAGCCGAATGTCTGCGCAAGGCCACTGCCGATCGTCGCGATGCTCCACAACGCGATGCCGGCGACGATCAGGTTGCGGCGCGAGATGCGATCGGCCAGCAGGCCCATCGGCAAGCCCATGAAAGCATAGAAGAGTCCGAAGGCGAGGCCCTGCAGCAATCCGATCTGCTCGTCCCCGATGCCGATGTCGGCACGAACCGGATCGACGAGGATGTTGAGCGCGGCACGGTCGATGACCGATAGCACGCCCGCTAGGAAAAGCATGAAGACCATGAGCCAGGCGGATTTTCCGCCCGGCCATGATCCCAGGCCCGCCGGAGCATCCGCCGTGCGGATCATCGCCCGCGTGTTCGCCGGAGCGTCGGCCAGATCGAGCGCGACGGTGCCCCCTCTGCCTTCGGTCATGGTCAGAGCAGGCCGCAGGCGCGGGCGCGGGTCTTCACGTAATCGCCCAACCAGTCGAGATTGCGGAAGCGCAGCGTGCCGCGTCCCACCGCAGTCGAACTATGCGCCATGCCTGCGATGAGACGCAGCGCCTTTGCCATCAGAAACAGCTCGATATTCTCTGTCTCTTCTTTGGTGAAGGGTCGGACCGACTGGTAGCCGTCTTCGAAGGCTTCGCCGATCTTGGGGTCGAAGCCGTAGAACAGGTTGCCCCAGACAAAATTCTGTACGTCCTGCATGAGGAAGTCCTCACCCGCGGCGTCAAAGTCGAGAAGGGTAATGGCGCCGTCTTGGGCGACATGGACGTTGCTCGGGTGGAAATCGCGGTGGCACACGCCCAGCGGCACCTTGCCCGAGGCGGCCAGTTCATCGAGCCGCTTGTCGAGGTTCGCGGCGATAACCGGATAGTCGCGCAGGTCGTCGGGCCGGTCGTAGACGAAGTCGATCAGAGCCGGCATGCATATGTTGTAGTCCTTGGCCGTCTCGGTCGAGAACGTGTGGTCAGGGCCAGCCCAGGCATCGCCGAGCAGGTGCATGCGGGCCATGGCCGCGCCGATCTTGAAGGCGGTTTCTTCGGACAGGCAGTCGCCGAACTTCACGCCCGGCGCCCAGTCGTAAAGCGCGATGGCGCGCTCGCCCTCGGGAGATACGACCTTGAAGTAGAGCTTGCCGTCATGCTGCGGCACCCCGACCGACGCGGGGAAGCCCTGCTGCCGCAGGTAGTCGAGAAAATCGAGTTCATAGGCGACGTCGTCGACATCGCGATAGGTCTTGCGCCAGACGCGCAGGGCGTACTTCGTCTCTTCGTCTTGCACGAGATAGACGTCGTTCATGCCGCGATAAAGCAGGAAGCAGGTCAGCTCGCCCTTGACGGGATAGCGGCGCGCCACTTCAGCGGCGATGAACTCGGGATGGAGGACCGAGTGCGATACCTCGGCCACGGGCAGGTCAGACGCGGTCAAGGAAGTTACGCAGTTCATGGGCAATACGCTCCGGAGCAATGTCAAAGATATCGCGGTCGAGATCGGGAAGTTCGACCACGCGGCAGGAAGGCATGCGCGCGGCAGCTTCCAGTGAAACGGAATGAAGGTCCTCGGCCGGCTGGATCAGCAGCGCAGGCTGGGTGACCTGTTCGAGACGCGAGAAGTCCCACGACCACACGCCCCGGTAGGCCCAGGTGAAGCGGTCCAGCACGCGGGCCTTGTCAGCGAAGTTCAACGCGGCTTTGTCGAGCGGCACCGCCTTGTCCCGGCTGGTGACGACGTAAGTCCACAGCTTGGACAGCAGGTCGCCGATCACAGCGCCATCTTCGTCCGGCTTGGGAAAACTTTCGGCGGAGGCAAGGCGCTGTGCGATCGCCGCCTCGTCGAACATCGGAATGCCGGTGAGGCCCAGCGCGCGCACCCGGTCCGGCCGGGCGATGGCCAACTCGCAGGACAGCAGCGTGCCGGTGTGGAAGCCGTAGAGGTCCACCGGTCCCTCCAGCACGCCTTCTTCCGCCAGAGCGTTGAGCGCGTCGGAGAACGCGGCGGCATAGCCCGCCATACCCGGTGGGGCCGGCGGCGCATCCGACATGCCGTAGCCAGGCGTGTCGAGGGCGACGACCAGACGGTCGGTCGCCAATGCACGGATGAGCGGCTCGTACTCGTAGGATGAGGAAGGGTTCTGGTGAAGCAGCACGACCGGAGTGCGCTGATCCTGCGCCTGGCCAGCGATGCGGTAGTGCATCTGGCCGTGGCGGCAACGCGTGTAGGCGCGGTGGATCGAAGGTGACTGCATCATCGCGGCAGAATGCGCGCCATCCTTGGGACTTGTCCGGTCAAGCACGGAATCTCCGCTGTTCGGTGAGTCGATCATGCCAGCGCGTTCCCGGTGCCTTCGTTGGTCTCCAGCCGGGCAGCGGCGAGCTTGTCTTCGTCGAGGTCATAGGCCCAGAGGAACAGGCCGTTGATCGCGAACATCATCGCCGGGATCACCGAGAAGCCCAGCTTGAGTGCCAGAATGGCGTTGGCGGGCTGCGTGACGATGGCACCGCCGGTGGTCGGCACGTAGCCCAGCGCATGAAGGAACACGCCGAGCACGGCGACGCCGAGTGCGAAGCTGACTTTCTCGATAACCGCAATGGCGCTCGACAATAGGCCCTCGCGCGCCTCGCCGGTCAGAAGGCGGTCGTAGGCCTGGGTGTCGCCCAGCATCGAGATCGACATGAGGATGATCGCGCCCGAGCCGAGGCCGCCGAAGATTCCGCGCAAGACGATGCCAAGCGTGGTGATCGAATGGTCGGCGAAGAGCCAGCTCAGGGTGGTCAGGCAGAACAGCACTACGCCCGCCAGATAAGTGCGGCGCTTGCCGAAGCGCTTGCCGGTCCAGACCCACAACGGCATGGCCAGCGCGGTGATCACGTTCTGGGTTACCGCGAAGGCAATCTGCCCGCTGTAGCCGACACCCACGACGTTGAGCATGTAGAGCAACATCGTCGACGCGACCGAAGCGAACGACAGGAACTGGAACACCTTCGCGCCCAGCAGCATCATGAACGGCCGGTTGCGGGCGATGGCGCGGATCTGAGCGAATCCGGGCAGGTGCTTGCCCGATTGCGGAGCCGTGCCGTGCTTGATCGGCACGGCCAGCGCCGTTGCCGTCATCGACCCTGCGATGATCAGCGCCATGACCAGACCCATCGTTGCGAAGCCCGAACGCCCCGCGCCGCCGCTTTGGATCAGCCACGCCGTACCAGCCATGGCAAGCAGCTGGCCGATGGAGACGAACACGGTACGGAACGAGATCAGCCGGGTTCGTTCGTGGAAGCCGTCGGTCAATTCCGCAGGCAGCGCCATGTACGGCACGTTGAACAGCGAGTACGCCGTCGAATAGATCACAAGCCCGGCGATCATCCACAATAGCAGCGTGCCTTCGGACATCACGGGCGGAGCGAACAGCATAACGAACGAGATGGCCGATAGCAGCGCCCCCGCCAGCAGGAACGGCTTGCGGCGTCCCCAGCGGGTGCGGGCGCGGTCGGAAAGGCTGCCGATGGCGACGTCGATCACGGCGTCGGCCAGCTTGGAGATCATCAGCAGGTAGCCGGCGATCTCGGGCGACTGGCCCAGCACGGTCGACATCATCGCCGGGAAGTAAGTGGTCACCGTGTTGAGCATGATCGACACGCCCACCGTGCCGATCCCGAAGCCGATGCACGTGCCGATGCCCAAGCGGGTATCGGACCGGCCATGGGCGGCGATGTCCTTAGAGCCAGACATCTTCATTGTGCTTGCCCCTTGAGGAATTTCGTCATGACGGCGGCTTTGGCTGCGGGCGACCCGCCGGTGGCGGCTTCGTGACCGTCCGCGAGCAGTCCTAGCGCGGTCTTCACCGATGCGTTTAGCAGTGCAAGTTCGGTTTCGGGCTTGAGCAGCAGCGTCGGCGCGTCGATGCGGGGCATCCGCTCGAAAGCGCGATAGCGGAACGCGGCGAGGTAGGGCTTGGGGTAGGTGTCGAGCGCCTTGAGCACGTCGAGCGTCATGCGGTGCAGCACTTGCGGCGGCGGCATGGTTACCGCGAGGCGGTGCTCGGCGTCCTGCATGAAGTGCGGGAAGAACAGCGCCTGGTCGCGGCAAAAGTTGAAAGCCCAGATGAAGTGGCGGCCATATTCGTCGGGCTCGACCGCCGGGGCGTAGTTGGCGATCACCGCATCGCGCAGTTCGTCCTCGTATTCGGTGATGCCGTCCAGCACCACGCGGCGCACGCGTGCCGGATAGGCGGCGGCCAGTTCGCACGCGATCCGCGCGCCGGTGTGGCTGCCATAGGCGTCCACCCGGTCGAAGCCGAGCGCCGCGCAGAGCCGATCCATCGAGCCGGCGAAATAGGCGATATCCGGCTCAGTCGGGGCGGGCGGCGGCGAATCACCGTTGCCAAGCGTGTCGGGCGCGATAATCTCGCCAAGACACCCCGCCGCGCGCAGCGACAGCATCAGGTCCTGCATAAACCACGACGATGCAGGCGAGGGGTGGAGGATCAGCACCGGCACGTGGCCGGCTTCCGAAGCAGGCAGGCGGCGCAAGTGCAACTGGCCCTCATCCAGCGTTATGAAGGCGCGTTCGATCTCTTTGATGGTCGGATGCGGGGACTGGCTCATGACCCGGAGGCTATCGTAGGGCGGTCACTCGCTGCCCCTCCATGCAAACTTGATCGGCAGGCGAATAGTTTTATCCCCTCGGCCCGGAATGCCGCGCGGCGAGGTTCATAGTCATCGCCATGGACACATCCTTCTTTGCTGACGACAGCGCCTTTCTGGCCGCGCTGGAACGCGAGGGGCCGATGAATCTGGCCCGCGCCGTTGCCGTCATGGAACGGCATGACCTCGCGGGACTGGTACTGGGGGCTCCCGTCAACGTATTTCACGCGCTGGGCCACTGGCCTCAGATCGGGCGGACCCGCATGGGCCAGCCGCCGGGCACTTTCGCGCTGATCGCGCGTGAGCGCCCGGAGCATCCGGGCCTCGTCACCAGCCGCTTCCTGCATCACTACAGTTGGGCCGATGGCCGAAGCCGCGACGACGTGGCCATTTGGCTCTACACGGCCTTGGGCGACGAAGGCGAAGAGACGCCGGGCGAAGTGCCCGGCGCTCCGGTGCTGCCCCAGCGCGATGCCGCCCCGTTCACCGCCGCCGAGGCACACCGTGCCATGATTTCCGCGCGGGAGGCGGGAGCTATGACGGCGCACGGTGATGCCGGGGCGGCGATCGTCGCAGCCATGCGCGGGCTGGGTCTGTGGCAGGGCCGGATCGGGTTTGACCATCCGGTGATCGCCGAAGTCGCCCTTCGTCATGACCATCCCGGCACGCTGGTGCAGGCGGACAATGTGCTGCGCGAGATTCGCCTCGTAAAATCGCCGCTGGAGCACGCGCTGATGGCACATGCCGCCAGAGCGAATGTCGATGCGCTAAACGCCGTGGGCCACGCGATCCGCTCCGGCGCCAGCCACGGCGAATTGCAGGCCCTGTTCCGCATGGAAACAGCCGCTCGCGGCAACACCGCAGTGTTCCTCAACGTCGACCGCGTTTCGTCCGAACTCTCGCGGCTTAAAGTGGCGGATGGACAGACGCTCATGCTTGACGGGGTCAGCCATCACCTTGGCTATCACGGTGATTTCGCGCGCACCGTCTTCGTGGGCGAGCCGACCCGCACCGCTGCCCGCGCGGCCGAGGCCGCCGCGTTCGGCTGGCAGGCCGTGCGCGAAAAGCTGCGGCCGGGCCTGCGCTATTCCGAGATCACAGCGCTGGGCGAAGAGGCCATCCGCAAGGCCGGGTATGAGGCCATGATCGGCTTCGGCCCGCACAGCGTAGGCCTCGCCCATACCGACGAGCCGGGCGAGGTTCATGGCGGTTTCTGGCGCAAGCCCGACATCGTGCTTGAACCCGGCATGATCCTGTCGGTCGACTGTCCCACGCTGGATACCGGCATCGGCGGTTCGGCCCATTGCGAAGACCTCGTCCTCATTACCGAGACGGGCTGCGAGCCCATCCATCCCCTTCACGAACCGGTGATCATCGTATGACCAGACCTTTCATCCTTTCCGCCTCCCTCGCCGAGGCCGCTTTCGCGGTGCCGCAGAGCGCCGCGCCTATCCTGCAGGCCGCCGAGGCCGCTGGCCTGGACCTGCTCATGATGGGCCGGTCTGGCGCGCGTCCGTTCGATGCTCAGGTCCTGCTGGCCTGGGCCGCGCCGATCACCACGCGGCTTGGCCTCGTCGCCACGGTGCCGGCATCGAACGCCCATCCCTTCCACGTCGCCCGCGCGCTGTCGGCCATCGATTTCCTGAGCGCGGGCCGCACCGGCTGGTCGGTAATCCCCGAAGGCAGCCCCGATGGCATGGCCGAGGACATGGTCGGCGCCGCGCGCGCGCTGTGGGACGGCTGGGGCAGCGATACGCTGATCCTCGACAAGGCGAGGGGGCGCTATCTCGATGCCTCGAAGGTCCGTGCCTCGAACTACGAAGGTCCATTCTTCAAGGTCGCCGGACCGCTCAACGCCATGCGTCCGCCGCTCGGCCATCCGCTGTTGGTGGTCGATGGGGACGATCCTATCGACGTGGCCGATGCCGATATCGGCCTGATCGGTGCGGACGGTGCCGCGCCCGCCGCCACGAGGCGCCTCGCCAAGGTTTCCCTAGATGCCGACGTGGCGGCTCTTTCGAACCGCTTCGCGGCGGGCGAAATCGATGGCGTCCACTTCACCCTGACCGACGCTCTCGCTCAGCTGCCCGAAATCGGCACCCGCTTCGGTTCGCTCGTCGCGGATCGCATCGACGCAACGGGCGACTTGCGGGCGCGCCTCGGCCTGCCGATCCCGCAGACCGCATCCAACCAGCCCGGCGGCGCCGTGGTCCCGGAGAACGCATGATGGACAAGCAAATTCACCTCTGGGCCTTCCTGCAGGGTATCGGCTTTTTCCCGAGCGGCTGGATGCACGAGCGAGCACGCCCCGAAGGCGTTTTTTCGATGGACTATTATGCCCGCGTCGCGAAGCTGGCGGAGCAGGGCATGTTTGATGCCATCGTCTTCGGCGATCAGCTCCAGTCGCGCGGGGCAGGTGGCCGCACGCCCGAACGCATGGCGATGCCGACCCTCGATCCCGTCAGCCTGCTCACCGCGATGGCGGCAGTGACGAAGCATGTCGGTCTCGTGGCGACCGTATCGACAAGCTACAATACCCCGGAAATGCTAGCCGAGCGCTTTGGCGCGATGGAGCGTATTTCGGGTGGCCGCGCGGGCTGGAACATCGTCACCACCGCGCACCCGGCCACCGCGCCCAACTTCGGCGACAATGACCTGCCGCCCAAGGACGAACGCTATCGCCGCGCCAAGGAAGTCGTGGCGAAGGCCTGCGAACTCTGGGCCGCGATGGACCGCGAAGGCCCCATGCTGCCCCAGGGCAGGCCCGTGCTTGTGCAGGCTGGGCAGTCTGCTGACGGGCGTGACTTTGCCGCGCGCACGGCGGAAGCCATCTTCTGCCCGGCTGCCAATATCGACGCCGGGATCGACTTCCGCAGCGATCTGCGCGCCCGGGTCGCCGTTGTCGGTCGTGACCCCGACGGGGTGCGGATAATGCCCGGGCTGTCCTGTGTGCTGGGCGGCAGCGAGGAAGAGGCTCGCGCCAGCCATGCCGCGATCCTCGACCTTGCCGACGATGCGCTGGCGATCGAATACCTTTCGGAATCGCTGGGCTGCGACCTGACGCCCTTCGATCCACAGGGCGAAATCCCGGTTACCACCATTCTCGAACATACCATCCTGCCGAAGGCCGACATCGCCCGTGCCGTTACTCCGGCGCACGAGAAGCGCACGCCGCTGGGCGCTTTTGCGGCTAACTTCATGCGCCATCCGCGCGGTCACAACGTGTTTCTCGGCACGCCCGAGCAAATGGCCGACATGATGATCTCGTGGCGTGATGCCGGGGCGTGCGACGGCTTTACCCTGCAGCCAAGCTACATGCCGGGCGGGCTCGAGGACTTTGTCGAACAGGTCGTGCCGATCCTCCAGCAGCGCGGACGACTGCGCACCGAGTATCCCGGCACCACCTTGCGCGAAACGCTGGGTCTGCCCGCGCGCGAGGCTGTGGCGGCATGAAGAAGCGGAATATCCTTCTCGCCGCATTGGGTGCGGTCGTGCTGATCGGTAGCGGGAGCGTCCTGGCGTTGCGCGCCGGGGCGGGGGCAAGCGACCGGGCCGAACTAGAAAAGCGCTGGGCGGATGGACCTTCGCGCTTCGTCATGGTGGACGGCGTTCGCATGCACGTGCGAGAGGAAGGCCCGGCGAAAGCGCCGGTGGTGGTCATGCTGCACGGCTCGATCGTGAACTTGCATGAGTGGGACAACGTGGCGGACCTTCTCAAGGACCGCTACCGCGTGGTCCGCTTCGACTGGTCGCCCTATGGACTGACCGGGCCAGATCCCAAGGGTGTCTACTCAACGCCGCGCTCGGCGCAGCTCATGGCCGGACTCCTCAAGCAGCTTGGCTACGACAGGTTCGCGGTGGTGGCGACCTCCAACGGATCGAACGTCGCGCTTGAATACAACCGCGCCTATCCCGGCCACGCGACGGCGATGGCTTTCTCCATGCTGCCGTTGGAGCGACCCAGCCAGACCCGCAAGGTCGATCCGCGGTTGTCATGGATGCTGTCATTCCACAAGGCGGTGCTGCCGAACTGGCGCTCGCACTGGTTCTGGAAGTTGATGCTGGAAGACACCACGCCGCCCGGCTTCCAGCCGACCGAACGCATGGTCGACCAGATCTACGACATGAACAACCTGCCCGGCGCGCTCGATCGGCAGGCTGCCTATATCAAGGCCAACGTCAAGTCGTTTCAGACATCCGACGTCGGGGCGGTGGCGGAATCGGTTCGTGTGCCCGTGCTGCTGCAGTGGTGCAGCTACGACGACGTGATCTCGCAAGGTGCCAAGGCCTCAGTTGCGCGCTTCACTCATGCGCCGGTCACTCTGATCGAATATCCGGACCTCGGCCATTTCCCGATGTGGGAGAACCCGCAGAAATTCGCGCGGGACCTCAAGCCTTGGCTGGACAAGGTCTCGGCGCCGCCGGTTCCGGCCGCCTGAACCAGCTTCCGGAATACTTCCAATAAATCGCAGCGCCGATGCCGGTCACCGCGCGTCGGATAGAGTTCCGGTCGGCGCCGCAAGACGCGACGGCATTGCATAGGCGTGTCGGTCAAGTTGTATGGAGTTCTCTCACACATGTCAGGTAAAGATCGTTGCCAGGTAGTGATTGCCGGTGCCGGACCTGTCGGTACGGTCATGGCGACGTTGCTGGCACAGGCGGGGATCTCGGTGATCCTCCTGGAAGCAGGGCAGGACTGCGCGCAGGATCTGCGTGCCTCGACGTTCCATCCGCCGACGCTGGAAATGCTGGACCAGATCGGCATCACGCCAATGCTGCTGGAAAAGGGCCTCAAGGCACCTGTCTATCAGTGGCGCGACCGTGCTTCGGGCGAAGTGATCGAATTCGATCTCAGCGAGCTCGACGACGTCACCCGCTATCCCTTCCGGATCCAGTGCGAGCAATACCACCTTTCGCGTGCGCTGGCCTCTGGGCTGGACAACCATGCGAATGCGGACGTCCGCTTCGGTAGCCGGCTGCTGTCGTTCGTCCAGGACGATTCTGGCGTGGACCTCGCCGTCGAGACGACGATCGGCATCGAGCGCATCCGTGCCGACTACCTGATCGGCGCAGACGGCGCGAACTCGATCGTGCGCAAGTGGCTAGGCATCCAATTCGACGGATTCACTTATCCTGAAAGGTTCCTGACGCTCTCCACCGAGACCGACCTCAGGCAGTATTTCCCCGACCTCGCGCTAGTCAACTACGTGTCAGATCCTGCCGAATGGCTGGTGCTGCTCAAGGTTCCCTCCGTGTGGCGCGTGCTGGTGCCGGTGAACGGCGCAGCGGATGAGGCGGAGTTGACCTCCGAAGCCAACAAGACCGCCATCTTCGACCGTCTGATCGGTGACGGCGCTTCGGTGGCGACGCATCATCGCACGCTCTACCGCGTCCATCAGCGCGTGGCGAAGTCATTCCGTGAAGGCCGCGTCGTGCTGGTTGGCGATGCGGCGCACCTCAACAATCCGCTTGGCGGCTTCGGGATGAATTCGGGCATCCACGATGCCTTCAACCTGTTCGACAAACTACTGCCAGTGCTCAAGGGGCAGGGGACAATGGATCCGGCTCTTTCGCTCTACGACCGCCAGCGCCGCGAGGTGACGCATTCGTTCACCCAGGCCCAGACCAAGCAGAACATGGCATTCATCAGCGGCGGGGCCGGTTCCGCGCACGACGCGCGCCGCCGCGAATTCCTTGCGATCAAGGAAGATGACGAACGCCGCCGCGCCTACCTGATGCGCCAGGCGATGTTCCAGAGCCTTGAAGATGCGGCGTTGATCCGCTGATGCTTTCGGGACCGGACCTTGCACGGGCCTGTCCCCGATGGAGACTGAAATGCCCGCCTGGTTCGTCATCACCACCAAGGTCCACGACCGCGATGCCTTCACCTCGGGCTATTCGCCCGCGGTGGCAGAGCTCGCCCAGCAGCACGGTGCGCGCTATCTGCTGCGCGGCCGGCACGGCCGGGTTCTCGAAGGCGAAGGATATGAGGGCGGCGGCGCGGTCATCATGGAATGGCCCGATGCCGAGACGGCGATGGCCTTCTGGAATTCGCCTGAATACGCCGAAATCAAGAAGCTTCGCGAAGGCATCGCCGACGTCAGCGTGACACTTGTGGAGGGCTGAGCCCCTGCCCTGACCGCTCTGCGGAGAGTAGCCAGAAACGGCGCGGTCCATCGGGTCTTGCAGGCACTTTCAGATCGACGGCATCGACTGGGATGCCCGGCAGGAGCATAGGCTTGACCAGCAACACTTCCGGCGCGGGAGCAGTCCCGCTCGGCATCGACGCGCCACAAGACCTCGCCGCTCCCGCCGGTTCGAAAACTTGGCGCATCCGCTTCGGCTCGCTGCTCATTCCGCTCGCCCATGCGGCCGGCCAGAATGTCGTCACCGTCCTTGGCCTCCGCTTCATGACCGACAGCCTTGCCATTTCGGCCGGCGCTGCAGGCCTGATCTTCGCGCTGGTCAAAATCTACGACGGCTTCCTGGATCCTGCGATCGGCGCCTGGAGCGACCGCGCGGCGACGCCTTGGGGGCGGCGCCTGCCATTTCTCTTCGCAGGCGGCATCGCGATGCCGCTGGGTATTGCCTTGCTGTTCGGTGCGCCGGATTTCGGGTCGATCCTGCTTGCGCAGGTCTTCGTCACGCTGGCGCTGGCGATCCATGCCAGCGGCTATACCCTGTTGACGATTCCCGGCTTCGCGATGGTGGTGGAAAGCTCGTCCGACCCGCACGAACGCACCCGGCTCATGGCCTGGCGTACGTACGGCAATGCCATCGGTACCCTGATCGGTTCGACGTTGCCAGCCTGGTTGCTCGGGATGACCGGGCCAACGCGCGGAGGGCACCTGCTGCTGGCGGTGATTGTCGGCGTCGTGGTATTCCTCACGACGATGTTGGCGGTACGCCTGCTGCGCGATGCCCCGCGTACCCAGCCGCGAATTGCAGCTGTTGCCGCTCGCCGCAATCCGTTGAGTGCGTTGGGGTACCAGGTGAAGCTGGCATGGAATAACCGGCCGTTCCGTATCCTCGCCATCGCACACGTCTTCCTGCTGTTCGGCACCGCGATCGGTTCGGCCGCCCTCGCTTATTTCACCCGGAGCGTACTGGGGCTGGGCGACGAGGTGCTGGGCACTTATTTCATGATGGCGACCGTCACGATGGTTCTGGGCATGACCGTGTGGGTCTGGCTCTCGGGCCGGATCGGCAAGAAGGTATGCTACATGGCCGCTCTCGCGTTGTTCGGGCTGGTGCAACTGAGCTGGCTCCTGGCCTCGCCTGGCGAAAGCATGGCGCTGGTCAGCCTGCGCGGCCTGGCAAGCGGCTTTGCGGGGGGCGGTATGATCCTGTGCGCCTATGCTCTGCTGTCTGACGCGGTACGTTACGACTACGTACAGAGCGGCGAGCGCCGGGAAGGCGCTTTCGCCGGCTTCACCACGCTGTTCGACAAGCTGTCGTCCGCCGCGGCACTTGCGGCGATGGGCGTGTTTCTTGGGGCCATGGGCTACGCGCCGTCGGGCAGCGGCATGGCCGCGCAGCAGGGCGGGCGGGCGATCATGGCGATCATGCTTTGCGAATCCGCAGTTCCCGCCGTGGCCATGCTCGGAGCCATCGTTGCGCTGTGCTTCTACAAGCTCGACCCCGCGCAGCTCGAGGCGCTTGAGAACAGCCAGGACACCAAGGCCTGAATCTCGGAATCGGATTTCAAGGATCGATTGTAAATGCCCCGTCACCCCATCGAAGTCGTCGGGCTTGTCTCGCCCTATCGCGGTTCGGAAGCTAGCCCGGAGCCCACGCCCTACGATCCCGCCTTTGTGGCCGAATGTGCCCGCGCCTATGAAGCGGCTGGCTACGACCGGGTTCTGATCGGCCAGAACGCCAAGTCCGCCGACAGTCTGGTCACCGCCACTTTTGTCGCCGCGGCGACGCAGCAACTGAAGCTCATGGTGGCCCACCGGCCCGGCTTCATCGCTCCGACCATGGCCGCGCGGGCCTTCGCAACGCTCGATCAGTTCTCCGGAGGGCGGGCCGGCGTGCACGTAATCACTGCCTTCTCCGACATCGAAACGCGCTGTGACGGTGACTACCGCTCTAAGGAGGAACGCTACCATCGCAGCCGTGAATATGTGCAGATACTGCGCCACATGTGGGCGGGCGGGCAGCCCTTCGACCATGAAGGAGACTGGTATCGCTTCGAACAGGCCGGCAGCGAAGTTATCCCGGTGAACGGCAGCGTGCCGGTGTTCTGGGCGGGTACGTCGGAACTCGGCATTCGCTACGGCGCCGAACTGGCGGATGTCTACGCGCTTGGACCCGGAAGCGCGGCGCAAGTCGCTCAACTGGTTGGCAAGGTCAAATCGCAAGCGGCGATCCATGGCCGCGATCCGCGCTTTTCGATGTCGATGCGGCTCGTCGTCGCGGATAGCGACGATGCGGCGTGGGACCGCGCGCGGGGCTTGCTGCGTGCGGTGGAGGCCCGACAAACCAGCCACGGCTCCCTAGGCCGGGATCTGGGGAAGGCAGCGCAGGATGCTGCCGAGCGGGCCGTCGAAGCCGACGATGCCGCGGCTGATCCTTGCCTTTGGACCGGACTGACCCGTGCGACGCAGGGGCGGCTTCAGGTGATGTGTCTGGTGGGCGCGCCCGATACGCTGGTCAGGGCGCTGATGCGCTACCGCGAAGCGGGGATCGACAACTTCCTCGTTACCGGATTCGACTGGCTGGCGGACACGCACCGCATCGGCACCGAGATCAGTCCGGACCTGCGGCGTCTCGCCAACGCGATCTGAGAGTCGTCAATACGCAAAAACGAAAAGCCCCGGCTGGATTTTCCCGCCGGGGCTTTTAGTTATGGTACCCGCGAAATCGGGCGGAGGCAGGAAACTGGCCGGCTTACTGCTGCGCGATATCGGCGATGGTTTCGTTGTAGAGTGCCGCGGTCTGGGCCTGTGCGGCTTCGTCGGCGTCCTTTAGTTGGATGGAGAACAGGCGCTTCAGGAAATCCTGCCGGCGCTGTTCGCGCGCTTCCAAGGCATCCTGGTCGAGCTCGAGCGTCTCGATCCCGGCGGCGAGGTCAAGACCGGAGGCCTTGGCCACGCGTTCGGCGGAATCGAGGCGGTCGCGCAGGACGCACATCTCGTTGGCGAGCACCATGATCATCGACATCGCGGCGTCCAGGCCGGGCGTGTCGTAGAATTCCGGGCGCTTGCCCTTGGCATGGCGGATGACGTGGGGGCGTTCTTCGGTCATGGTCATGTCATTCACGCTGCGAGCGCCTTTTCTTCGGGCTTGTGGGCAATGAGCACTTCCCATCCGCCGCCGGGGGCGAATTCCCCCGCGGTGAAGTCACGCTCGGCGACGTGCTCGGAGGCTTCCTGGCTGTAACCGGCAGCAGCGGCGGCAAATTCCATCACCGCCATCGGTGCGGTATCGAAGCGCACTTCGGCACGGTCGAACCCGGCCTTTTCGGCCAGCGCAACTTGGTCCATGTCGCGCATGGCGCCCCAAAACGGCTCGTTGTTGTACCAGGTCTCGTTGTCCAGGATGAACTGGGTGAAGGGGTCCATCAGGTCGAACGGGGGAAGGTCTGCGTGGACCATCATGCCGCCGGGCGCGAGAACGCGGAACGCTTCCTGGAAAATCTTGGGCATGGCCTTGCCGCTGGTCTCGTGCAGCAGAATGTGGCTGACGACGAGGTCAAAATGGCCGTCCGGGAACGAGGTGTCCTCGGCGTTCATCTGCGCGAAATTGACTTCCTGACCCATCGCCGCGGCCCGGGCATGGGCATAGCGCACCACCGGTCCGCCCACGTCGATGCCCCAGACCTCCGCCTCGGGGAACAGCTCCTTGTAGGGCAAGGTCGAGTGGCCGACGGTGCAGCCCATGTCGAGGATGCGGCGGGGCTTGAAGTCGGGCTTGTTGCGCTTGAGGTAGTTCACCACCGAGCGGCCCATGTCGTCGTTGTCGGGGCCGGTATAGCCCATCGAATAAAGGTAGACACCCCGATCGTAGAGCGCGCCGACCGAGATGTCGTCTGCGCAGACTTCCGAGCAATAGCCACCGGGCATGCAGTGGATGTCGAGGGCGGTGACGTAGCGCGGCGGTTCGAAGCCTTCCGGGATCAGCAGCTTTGCGGGTGTCGAAGCAGAGAGTTCCTTCGCTTTTTCAATCAGTTCTGGAAGCTGGCGATCGACCGACACGTTCACCGATTCCCACAGCAGTTCCTGCGCGATGCGGTTCGCGGCGGCGTAATGCTGGAAGTAGAGGTCCTCGACCATGCCGGCGCGGATATCGCGGCGATCGGCGGGAGCGCGGCCATGGGCCTTCGCGAACTTGCGCGAAACGCGTGTCTGGTAGACGGGCGTCAGGCCGGGAAGCAGGTCAGACTGAATGAATCCTTTGAAGCTCTTGGCGAATTCCTGCCGAGATGCCTCATCTGCCGTGATCTGCGGCAAGGCCGGGTGGGCAGATTGCTGGAACGTGTTGAGCATGGTTGCGACTCCGCTTGATCCTGTGCGCGCGGTCTATTGTGAGGCGACGCGGGTGCCATGACTGCGCCTGCGCCGCCGCCTATCCGCTTGGCGAACACAGTACCCTATCGCGATGTCTCGGCCATTCGAAAGCGCAAAAAACCGATTAACCGGGTCTGCCGGGCATTTGAAATCAACGGGGGTCATCGAATGGACGACATGAAGTTCTCGCGCCGCGAAAGCCTCGGGCTTGCAGGGCTCGCGGCCGGTATGGCCGCCGCGCCTTCGCTGGCCCGGGCTGCGGCTGCGCCCAGCAAGGCGACCCCGGCTTTCAAGACCAGGATCGACTTCAAGGACCCCGAATGGAACCGCGATGTCTACACTCGTATCGATGCCGATATCGATCCCACCAAGGAGAAGTGCGGCTGGCTGAAAGGCAAGGCCTACGGCGTGCGTCCGAACGAGCCGGTCCGTCAGCTATTCGGCGTCGAAGGCTTCAGCTTCGTGCGGACAAAGCGCCTGGAAGATGGCTCCTACCGCCGGATGCTGCGCGAGATCGTGTTCTACCGCGACCTGGAGACCGGCGAAATACTCAGGAACTGGCACAATCCTTATACCGACGAGACGGTGAAGGTTGTGCCGATCGCCAATGATCCGTTCAACTTCACCATCAGCCAGTGGGCGCCCGAGCCCCCGTCCTACGGCGGGCTAAATACCGACAAGCCGCCGCGCAAGCCCTTCCTGCAGGACTGGGAGGAAGGTCCCGATGGCACCCTGATCCTTCGGACCGACATCGACATGCAGTATCCCAACGCGCTCGATCCGGCGAAGTGGGTGCGCGAATCCTCCGGCACGATGAACCGCGTGTCCGAGCACTTCATCTACACGGTGCAGCGCAAGGACGTCGAAAATCCGCGGCTTACCCATATTCCGCACATCGGCGCCTGGAGCCGCATCACTCCGTGGCTGCCCTGGATGCTGATGGGCCAGGCGGAGGGTCATGTGAACTACTTCACCCATTTCCAGACCATCGAGGAGGGCGAAAAGGGCCTTCCCGCCGATCTCGTGGCAGCAGCGCGGGCGATGGACGAGAAGTGGCTCCACGCCCCGACGGAGGATTACGGACCGTCGCTGTCGAGCCTGGAGAATTACGCCCGAGAACAGCAGCCCGCGCCGGTTCCGGCGGGCTGGACACCGCCCAAGCCGCCGCCGGCGCCCAAGGCGCTGGTGCGCAAGCCCGAATAAAGGCGTGTCCCGAAGCGCACCTTGGCGTGCGCTGAACGGCACCTACGATACCGAGCGGCCGGCAGGAGTGACCTGCTGGCCGTTTCTATCCGGCCACCGGTCAGACGCATCCGGTGCGTGCCTCGGAAACCGTTCCGGGGCACTCTCCATCCGTACTGAAGCCGGATGGAAGTGTGCATGCCTGAACTGACGACCTTGCCCTCGAGCCTCCTCCCCATTGGCATCGCCGTGATCGGCTGCGGCCGGATTTCCGGCGCGCACCTCGCTGCGGTTGCCGCGTTGCCGAAGCAGGTTCGTCTTGTCGCTGCCGTCGATGCCGACCTTGCCGCTGCGCGGGTCGCCGCCAAGCCGCTGGGGGCGCTTGCGCTTTCATCGCTGGAGGAAGCGCTGGCATTGCCTGAGGTCGAAGCGGTGCTGATCGCCACGCCCAATGCCCTCCATGCCCAGCAGTGCCTGGCGGCGCTTCGGGCAGGGCGCCACGTCCTTGTCGAGAAACCGGTGGCGGAGACTGGCGAGCAGGCCGCGGGGCTCGCCCGCGAGGCTGAGGCGCGCGGGCTGGTGCTCGCAGCCGGGCATACCTTCCGCCACAACGCGGCCGTTCGCCATATCGTCGACAACCGGGAGCGCTTCGGACGCCTGCGGTCGCTGGAGGTGTCTTCCTGCGTAAAGTGGGACGGGCCGCAGGCGCCGTGGTGGGCCGAGCGCAAACCGGAGGAGGGATTGATCCTCTCGCTCTTCGCCCCGCACGCGCTCGACTTCGTCCAGCTTGTGATGGGTGACGACGATCCCGTCCGCGTCCATGCCGAGGCCGCGCGGCACCAGCCGGGCTGGCAGGGCGAGGACGAGGCGATGATCCTCATGGCCTATCCCGGTCGCCGTATGGCGAGCGTGCATATCTCCTACAACCAGCCCTCCGTTCTCGACCGCAAGGTTCTCCATTTCGACAAGGGCGTGCTCGAGATCGAGCATGGCGAAATCCTGAGCTGGAACGGCGAAGTACTGATCACACCTCCCGAAGGCGTTCTGGTCGATCCGCGCGCGATGGGCGGGCGGACGCTCGGGCACTATTTCAGCGACCAGCTCGCCGAGTTCGTGCGGGCGGTGCACGGGCAGCCGCATCGCTGCCCGACCGGACACGACGCTGCCCGCCTGATCGCACTGATCGACCGGGTCAAGGCCTCCGCCCGGACCAACTCGGCGGCCGACGCGATAGACCCGCCGCCACCGGCCTGAATTACTTTTCGGAAGCCCGCGAAATCCGCACCGGATTGAAAAAGGGGCCGGATGCTTGCGCACCCGGCCCCTTTTCCTCTTTTTCGTACTCAGTAAGTGATCAGAACTTGATCCGGGCCTGGATGCCTGCGGTGCGCAGGTCAGGAAGGCCGAGCACCAGCGACGAGAACCGCGAGGTGTAGGCGAAGTTCGGTGTGAACGTGAAGTTGTCCGAGGCCGTCAGCGGCGTCTTGTTGTTGAAGATGTTGTTCACGAAGGCCTCGAGCGTGATGTTGCCGTGCGTAAGGCCGGCGCGCGCGTTGAACGTGTGCAAGTCGGGAGTCTTCGCGATGTTGGCCTCGTTGGTCCAGACGCCGGACTTGAAGTTCCAGTCACCACGCAGGAACCAGCGACCGTCATCCCAGCCGGCGATCTCGGTGCCGACAGTCACGCCGACATTGGCCGAGTACTTCGAGGTGTTCTTCATCTCCTTGCCGGAGAAGTCGTAGATGCCGGAGAGCGCGCTGACGGTGGTGCTGGCGAATTCCTTGATCTCGGAGTCGTTGAGCGCACCGGCGGCGTCGATCGTCACGAAGTCGGTCGGGCGCCAAGACAGTTCGCCCTCGATGCCGTAGAGATCGGTCTTGCCCGAGTTCGAGGCTGCGTTGACGAAGCTGAACCCGGTCGGCTGGATCGCGTCGGGAGCGACGATCAACACGGCGGTAATCTGGTCGGACCACTGGGCGTAGTAGGCAGCCAGGCTGTAGCGCAGGGTTGAACCGATCCGGCCCTTGAGACCGATTTCGTAGTTGGTGATCTTCTCCGGATCGATGGCCAGCTGGCCGCCGGCATCCAGCGAAGCCTGTTGCACCGAGGCGCTGTTTGAGAGGATGTTGGTGTTGAACTGAGCTGGATTCACGCCCTTGGCCCAGGATGCATAAACCATCGTATCCGGGTTGATCTGCCAGTTCACGATCACGCGCGGCGTGAAGTTCTTGTATTTGGCACTGGCGAGCAGCGTACCGCCTTCGTAGAAGCCAGCCGGGATGTAAGCGCTGGACGGCACGTTGAGGCCGGTCGGACGTGCGAAGGATTCCAGCTGGTCGATCTGGTAACGGCCTTCGACGCTCGCGGAGATGGTGTCGGTGACGTCGTAGGTCAGGCCGAAGAACAGACCGGTGGTCTTGTTCCGGCTGAGGCCGCCGGGCGAAAGACTGGCTGCCGTCAGCGCACCACTGCCGCCGCCGAGGCCCTGGAGCTGGTCGGCGCTGAGGTAGCTGGCGCCGGCGACACCGCGGAATGCACCGTTGGTGTAGGCCAGTCGTCCTTCGACCGAGAAGTCCTCGATCTTGCGTTCGATCAGGTAGGGGAAGTCGAAGTAGCCCTGTCCGTAAGCGGCGCCGGTCAGAGCGCGGCCGTCGTAGCCGTCGAGGTCGATGAACGTGGTCCAGACTTCGCGGTTGTAGCCCGCCAGCACAGAAGCGGTGAGCTGGTCGTTCACGTCCCAATCCATCGTGGCGTGGGCATGGCGGGTCTTGCGCAGCAGGCCGTAGCCGCTGACGCCGTCTTCTGGCGCCACGACGCGGTTGGTGCCGATCGCCAGGAACTGCCGGATGAAATCGGTGTTCGTGACGTTTGCGGTGACCGGGTTGGCCATCGTCGGGATGGTGCCGCAGAAGTAGGGGTTCTGGACCGGAGTACCGAGAGGATTGCCCGTCGCCGGGTTGAGCACGCCGCGGGTGTCGCCGGTAAGCGTGCAGTTGGACTGGCCCTGGACCACCAGGTTGCCCGCAGCGTCCTTGACGTCATACGCGAACAGTCGGCCCTGTGCGGCAGGTCCGTCCTTGTCCTCGCCCAGCATGCCGAACAGCTTGATGGTGACGTCGGGCGAAGGGGTGATCGCGACCAGCACGGAGCCGGAGGTCGACGACTGGTCGCCCAGTGTCGAACCGTCGTAGTTTTTCCATGAGCCACTCTTGGAGTACTTTTCGCCGCTGACGCGGAACGAAAGCAGGTCCTCGATGATCGGCCCCTCGACCGAACCGCGCAGGCGCCAGTTGTCGCGGGTGCCGAGCATGCCGAGCAAGTCGCCGCCCCATTCGTTGTCCGGCACCTTGTTCACGACGTTGATGGCGCCGGCGAAGGTATTGCGGCCGAAGTAGGCGCTCTGGGGGCCCTTGATGATTTCGATGCGCTCAGGCGCGCTGATCGCGCTGAGCTGCGACGGCGACGAGACCGCCACGCCGTCGATGAACATCGAGGTGGTGGTCGCCAGCGTGGTCGAAGGCGTCATGCCGCGCAGGATGACCTGCTGGAAAGAACGGTCGGCGTGGCCCGAAGAGCTGTTGTTGACGTTGAGGCCCGGGGTCGACGCGGCGATGTCTGTGACCGAGACGAGCCCCTTCGCATCGAGCACTTCCGCGGTGATCGCGGTAACGGTCACGGGGACTTTAAGGATGTCCTCACCGGTCTTGCGTGCAGTGACGATGATGTCGCCGCCGGTGCCCTCGGTAGCCTGTGCCATCGCCGGTGTGGACCAGGCCATGCCGGTCGCCAGGGCGATGGAGGAAAGCGTGGATGCGAGACGGATCGTTCGAGAATTACCAGTCATGTTTTCCCTCAATGCTGATCGAAGGACGCACCGTGTGCGCCGCCCTAAATTGAGTCCCTGCTGCGTGAACATTTTTATGATCGCTAAGGAGAGTGCTTGAGCACTTTTTCCAGATGCGACGTTTGTTTTTATGAATTATGTATTTGCATTATTATCTATTCTCGGAATGGCGCCTTCACATTCCGGATCGTCGCAATGCCCGCTAAAAAGTATTTGTCCCTTGGTTGCCGATTGCGGCCTTATCGGGCGGTGTGCCGTTTTTCTGTCAGTGATAGATTTACTTGTGTCTCGTCAGAATGACGCCGAATCTGATGCGTGTTCGCCTGTCGGATGCACGTCGGTGCCGGTCAGCGTCCCTCCAAGGCGTCAAGCGCCGTGCCCATGATGCAGCTGACTCCGTCGGGGCGAAGGTAGAGCAGGGCGTCGGCTACCTCTCGGGGACTACTCAGCCTGCGCCTGGGAACCGTGCGGAACGCGCTGTAATCAAGGCCTTGCTGTTTCATGGCGGCAGCACCGTGACGGCAAGTTCGGTATCGATGGGCGTGCGCGACGGTGCTGAAGGTGACGCCGCTGTCGGCCATGCGATCACAAGGTCGCGCACGAAGCCGATCACGCCCGCTTTGGCAGTAGAGTGGGGAGGCTCGCATGTGCAGCGCGTTCCGGACCGTGCCGTTGCGCGTTCCCAGGACAGGCACCCGATTCGTCCATGAACGCGCGCCAAGGCGGAAGACGTCGATGTCGGTGAGGACCGGTCGTGAGCCTGCCTGGGCAAAGCGGACCGCGCAGGCTTGCTCGATGCAGAGAACGCCGCCGGTGAGTGCCATGCGGCAGGTAATGCGGGCAGGGCGGGTGGATCGGCAATGGGCCGTTTCAGGCCTGCCGCAATTCCAGGGGCGCCCTTGGGGCGCCGGCCGGGCAGTCCTTTGACCGCCCGGCGGCGAGTGAGCTCAGGCCTTCAGGCCCTCGAGGAACGCCACGACTTCGGCCTCGCCTACGACGTCGGCGTACTTGGCGTTCATGTCGAAGAGGTTTGCCTCGTGGGGAGCGTCATGGCGGTCGCCGCAGGCTTCGGCGACGACCGCGGTGCGGAAACCGTGGCTCATGGCATCGACGCAGCTTGCCCGCACGCAGCCCGAAGTGGTGAGCCCGGTCAGGATCACGCTGTCGATCCCCGATGCCGTAAGGGTGGAGGCGAGCGAGGTGCCGAAGAAGGCGCTGGGGTACTGCTTGGAGACGACGAGTTCATCGTCAAACGGCTCCAGGCCGGGCCCGAAGGCACCCATCGGGCTGCCTTTCAGAAAGTTCTTCAGCGGCATCGCCTTCTCGTAGAAGCGGCCGCCGTCGATGCCGGACGGGTGGTAGACGACATTGGTCAGGACCACCGGAACGCCCGCGGCGCGCGCCGCGGCGCGAACGCGCAGCGCCGATTCCAGCGCCTCGTCCACCTCGGAATAAAGCGCATTGCCCGGCTCGAAATAGGCCTGGCAGAAGTCGATCAGGATCAGCGCGGGGCGCGATCCAAAGCCGACCCTGTTGTCATAGGCTTTCTTGTAGTTGGCCAGCAGGTCTTCTTCGCTGCTCATGTGTCCTGTTCCTTTTGGTAAAGCCACGGCTGCGCTTTGCGCTGGCGCTGTTCGAATGCGTCGATGTCCGCGCCGAACTGGTTGACGATCTGGTCGGTTTCGTCCCAGCCCTTCAGCATCGCCATGCGGCGTTCGGGCGGGATTTCGAAACGGCGCGGGGGTTGGCCCTCGACGCGCAGTTCCAGCGCCTCGAGGTCAGCAGTGAATACCGCGCCGCTCTCTGCCGCATCCATCAGCACCGCAATGTCCTCCTTCGGCAGGAGGATCGGCACGATACCGTTGCGCAGACAGTTCGAATAGAAAATCTCGCCGAAACTGGACGAGACGACCGCGCGCGTGCCGCGACCCAGCAACGCCCATACCGCCTGCTCCCGGCTCGACCCCGAACCGAAGTTGGCGCCCGCGACGAGCACAGGTGCCTCGCGGAACTGTTCCGAATTGAGCACGAACCCCTGCACCTCGTTTCCGTCCGCATCGAAGCGGCGGTCGTGGAAGGCATATTCGCCAAGGTCCGCGCGTGCGGTGATCAGGAGGAAGCGTGCCGGGAAGATGATGTCGGTGTCGATGTTCTCCTCGCGCATGGCTGCGGCGGATCCGGTGACGGTGACGAACGGCTGGTTGGGCATCAGGCAAAGTCCCTCACGTCGGCGAGATGGCCGGAGACGGCGGCGGCAGCAGCCATGGCCGGGCTCATGATGTGGGTACGGCCGCCGGGCCCCTGGCGTCCCTCGAAATTGCGGTTGGAGGTGCTTGCGCAGCGCTCGCCGGGCGCGAGGCGGTCCTCGTTCATGGCAACGCACATTGAGCAACCCGCGAAGCGCCATTCGAATCCGGCATCGCGGAAGACCCGGTCCAATCCCTCGGCTTCCGCCAGAGCGCGGGTGGCGGCAGAGCCGGGCACGACGATGGCACGCACTCCCGCGGCCACCTTGCGTCCCTCGGCAACGCGGGCGGCGGCGCGCAAGTCCTCGATCCGGCCATTGGTGCAGGAGCCGATGAAGACATGGTCGATGGCGACGCTGGACAGCGGTTGGCCCGCCTGCAGTCCCATGTAGGCCAGCGCCTTCTCGGTCTCGCGCCGCTCGGAGGGATCGGCAATCAGGGCAGGAGAGGGCACAAGCGCGCCGATCGGCAGTGTCTGGTCGGGGCTGGTACCCCAACTGACTTGCGGCTCGATTCCAGCGAGGTCGATGATGACGACCTCGTCGTAGGCCGCGCCGGGATCGCTGGCGAGGGTCCGCCAGTAGGCAGTCGCCGCTTCCCACTGCGCGCCCCGGGGCGCGAGCCGGCGGCCTTTCAGGTAAGCGAAAGTCACCTCGTCCGGTGCGACGAGCCCCATGCGGCTGCCCGCCTCGATGGTCATGTTGCACAGGGTCATGCGTTCGGACATGGCCATGCCGGCAATGGCGTTACCGACATATTCCACCGCATGCCCCACCGCGCCGTGCGCGCCGATCTTTGCGATCAGGGCCAGGGCGATGTCCTTGGCGTCGATCAGCGGATGACGTCTACCCACAAGTTCGACCTTCATTCTGCGCGCCTTGCTCTGCGGCAGGGCCTGTACGGCCATCACGGTGCCCTGCTCGCTGGCTCCGATCCCGAAGGCGAGCGCGCCGAAAGCGCCGTGGGTGGTGGTGTGGCTGTCGCCGCAGACGATCGTGGTGCCGGGTAGGGTAAAGCCAGTCTCCGGGCCGATTACGTGGACGATGCCCTGTTCCGGTCCCGTAAGGTCCGCATAGGGTACGCCGAATTCGGCCACGTTGCCTTCCAACTCGGCAACCTGGGCTCGGGCCTGCGGGTCGGGGATTTCGCCGCCCCGTGTCCGCGTGGGCACGGCGTGATCGGCCACGCCCAGGTGCGTTTCCGGGCGGCGCAGTTTGCGCCCGCTTTCCCGCATGGCGACGAAGGCCTGAGGGCTGGAAACCTCATGGACGATGTGGCGGTCGATATAGAGCAGGCTGTCGCCGCCGGGCAGTTCGGCGACGACGTGGCTGTCCCACAGCTTTTCATAGAGCGTACGCGGTGCGGTCATGAAGCTGACCTAGACCGGAATGCCGCCGCAACGAGAGTGGTCGCCGGCAATCTCCGACCAGCGGGCAATTGCGGCGCCGTTTCGGTTACTTTGGAAGCTCGGGCGTTCCTGCCTCGACATAGGCGGCGATGAGCTGGGCAAAGCGGTCCGGTACTTCCAGCGGCGGGTAATGGCCCACGTCCGGCATCACCACCTTGGAAATCTGCGCGTGCGAGAGATAGCGCGTGATCGCCGTCACCGCCGGTTCCGGCAGTAGCGGATCGGCGCCCCCCCATATCAGGAAAGTCGGCTTGTCTACCTTGGCCATCTCGATAGAGGCCTGCTTGCCGTCGCCGATGCGGGCGATCAGCGCGATCTGGTTCTTCTCGGGGACGCGGCGGTAGAAGTCGTAGTATTCCTTGCGCGTCTGCGCAGAAATCCGGGCCGCGTCGCCTGCGAAGTAGCTGAGGAACTGATCCCAGAAATCCTGGTCGCGGAAGCCCGTCTCCTTCGCGCGCGCCTGCGCATCGAGGAACGCCTTGGGCATGACCAGATGGCTTGTGTCCACCGGATCGGATGGGGTGTTGGACAGGATCAGGCGCTCCACCATGTCGGGACGGCGGGCGGCAAGATACATGCCCATGGTGCCTCCGCTCGATACGCCGACGACCGTCGCTTTCGTCACGCCCAACTTGTCCAGCAAGGCGATGGGAACGTCGGTGGGAACGAGCGCCTTTGCGGCCGCGTCGGTTGGGCCGTCGGACAGGCCGTAGCTGGGCAGGTCGAAGCGGATCACGCGGTAGCGGGTCTTCAGCACCTGCGTGATGCGGTCCCAGGTGCGCAGGCTGCTTTCCGACCCGTGGATCATCAGCAGCACCGGCGCGCCGCGCGGGCCTTCGTCCTTGTAGTGGATGCGCAGGCCGCCCACGGTGAGGAACTGGCTCTGCTTGTCGCTATAGAGCCTGCGCAGTTCCGTGACGGTCAGCCAGGGATGGTCCTGCGCCGTGGAAGAGGCAGGCGCGCCTTGCGCGAAGGCAGGCTGGATCGCGGCCGCAACAAGCGCGATGGCGAGAGCGGCGGGGCTGAAGCTACGCAATGGCGACACGTCTTTTCCATCCTTGAACCAGTGTGCTCCCCGGAGGGGCAGGTGCGGAAGCACGAAGGTAGCTTTGCGATCCGCAGGGCCCGACGATCAGGCCGGACTGTCCGCCTGGAGACCAGTTCGGGCCGAATGCAGGAACCCAGCGACGGTGTCGGCCCAAGCTTCCGGCTGCTCGTCCACAATGTCCACGCCGCTGCCTTCGAGCGCGGCGTAGGCGAAATCCGGGCGCAGCGCATGGGCGGCAGGCGCATGATCGTGAATCACGTCGCCGGTGTTGGTGAGGATCATGGCAGGCTGGGTCACCAGCGGCAGGCGTGCCGCCTGGTCGTAGGTGAAGGCCGCGTGATGGCCCCACCAGTATGCGCCCCGGCCGGCGAGTGCCTGTACCGCATAGTCGGTGAGGCGCTCGGGCGGGATGGCGCCCTTGGCCATCCAGTCGCGGACCTTGAAGATATGGGCGATGTGGCGCGCCTCGGGTTCGGCGCGGAAGGCCTTCTCGCTCTGGTGCAGGCCCTCCATGAATTCGCGCAGGCCCGCCTCGTCCACCAGTAGTGGGCCATTGATGACCAGCGCGCTCACGCGCGCGGGGAACAGCACCGCCGCCTCGGTGGCTGCGAGCGCGCCGGTATGGTGGCCGAGGACCGCGGCCTTCTCCAGCCCCAGCGCATCGAGCACCGCCGGCACGACCTGCGCGTAGTCGGCGATGGTGGGCGTGCCCGGCGTCACATCGGAGCCGCCGAAGCCGGGCATATCGATGCCGATGGCCCGGAAACCGCGCCGGGCCAGCGGTTCGTAGACATAGTCGAACTGCGATGAGGTCATCGGTGCCTGGTGCAGCAGCAGCAGAGGTGCGCCGTCACCGAGGCTCTGGAAGTGCACCTGCCCGAAAGGACCATCGGCATAACCGCGCCGGGTCACGGGTTTCGGGGGCAACTGGGTCGAATTCATGCGGCTTCACCTCGTGCGGCGTGGGTGTCCGTGCCGATAGTGCCTGCCGTGGCCGGAGCAGCGGACGGACCGGCGGCGAATATCCGCCTGCCGGAGATCGCGTTCAGGTATTTCCCGATATTTCGGTGAGTTCGTAGCGCGCGCCGACCATGTCCCAGGTCATCTGCACGAAAGTGGCCCGCGGCCCGTGTACCCACAAGTCGGCGGGCGGCCAGTCCTCATGCCAGCGCAGGGCATGGCGGTCCGCGTCGAACGTGCCGGCGGGCACTGTCACGTGCTCGCGGCCGAGCCAGGCGGCGTCGATTGCGACCGGCATGGCGTAAAGGCCCTGGTCGCCGTTCGGCGAAATCGAATTGGTCACGCCACGCACCGGCACGAACTCGCCGCGCCGACTGGTCCCGCGTAGAGGCGCCATCAGCGCGTCTCCGACAAGGGGGTGGAGCCCGAGGTAGGCGGCCGGTTCTTCCAACGGCAGGCTCTGCGATATCCGCCCCAGGTCTGCCATGCGCGCCTCGCAGTGCAATCCCGCGTCATCCGAGAGGAACAGGGCCGTGCCCTTGACCGCCCCGCCGGTCGTGACCCGGCAGAAGGCATCCACCGGACGCGAGAAGGCGTCGAGGAAATAGGTCACGTCGCGGGTGAGGGCAGCGTCGTCCATTTCGCAGAAGGCGCGAAGGCTGCTGGCGCCGGTCTGCGGATGATCGATCCGTTCGAACCATTCGCGCCCGGTTTCCACGCCGTCCCTGAGGTAGGAAATGTGCCCCCGAACATGATTGGCCATAAGCGAGGATCCCGGTTGCCTTGCGCTTGCTCTGTAGGCGAACACCCGTGCACCGCAAGGCTAGAGGAAGGAGCATATCCACCTGTCGGGGACCTGCGTGAAGCCGGCTGCAAGGCTGCCTCGCCTCGCGTCTGCTCGTTTTTCGACACCCCAGCGGAGCCCGACAACCATGCAGGATCATCCTAGTTCCGCCTTGATACGCGCCACGCTGTTCGTGCGCGATCTCGACCGTGCGGTCCGTTTCTATCGAGCCATCGGGTTGACCGAAACCTATTTCGAGGGGGCTCTGAACCATCCGTCGGCCATGGCGATCCTAGGTTTCGGGGACCCCAGGCCGTTCCGCATATGCATCGTCAAGCGACCCGGGCCGAACTACGGCATGATCGGACTGTTCCAGCTCGCGGAAGGCACACCCGCCGAGGAAGTCCCGGTCGCGACAGGACCGGCGCGGATCGGCGAGGTCGCCCTGGTTTTCTACGTCACCAGCATGGAGGCGACGCTTGCAGAATTGCGCACGCTGGGCGCAACCTGGGCACCCGAGCCGATGCTGTTCACGATGGAGCACCGCGCCCAGCTCGAAGTCTGCATCCGCGACTGCGACGGCGTCTTCATCAATCTCGTGGAGACCGACCCCGCCGAGCAGAACCGCACAGCACCGGAGCTGTCCTATTCCTGATGCGCAAAAACCGGGAGATTTTGCAATGAGTGCCATCAAGCGTGGCTATGCCGACAGTCGCTACGGGCAGCTTCATTATCGGATCGCACAGGGTGCCGCCGGTGGGGACGGGCTTCCGCTCCTCTGCCTCCACCAGACCCCCAGCAACGGTAGGGATTGGGTGCCGGTGATGGGGCCGCTGTCGAACGGCCGGACCGTGATCGCCGTCGACACCCCGGGGTACGGCATGAGCGACGCCCCGCCCGAGCCAGTGCGGATCGAAGACTTCGCGCAAGTGATGGCCGCCTTGATGGCCGATCTCGCAGTGCAGGGCCTCGTCACGCCGGGGCCGTTCGACGTCCTGGGATTCCACACCGGCTCGTTGATCGCGACCGAGCTTGCTCGCAGCCTGCCGCAGCGGGTGCGCCGTGTCGCGGTCTTCGGCGTGGCGGCTTATCCGGCCGAGGTGCGCGAGGCCAAGCTGGCAAGCCTGCTAGGCGCTTTCCCCCCGCCGGGCGAGGACCTGTCCCACGTCGAAAAGCTTTGGTCGATCATCGGCGAACTCAGCGACCCGCACATTCCCTATGAGGAGCGGCACATCAACATGGCCGAGTGTCTGCGCCTCGGTGCGCGGATGCCCTGGGGCTACATCTCGGTATTTCGCTATGACTTTCTCGGCGCCATGGCGCAGGTCGAGCAGCCGGTCCTCGTATTAAATCCCGAGGACGACCTCTGGGAGGTCACGCTGGAGACGGCGCACCATTATCGTAACGGCCGCAGGATCGATCTGCGCGGCGTCAAGCACGGCGTGCTGCGGCTGGAGCGGGACCGCGTGGTGGCCGAGATCGAAGACTTCCTCGGCTCGGCATGAGAAGCGCGGCGATTGATCCGGTTATCCGACTGATGGGCATCCATGTGGCTCCGCTCCGGCCTGCGGTGCTGCGCGATATCCCTGCAGCGGGGTATTGATGCCGCGCGATTCCTGCGCGTTTCGGCCCGGAGCGTATGAGGAGCAAGCACGGATGGTGATGGACAGGCGCAGATTCGCATTCGGTGCACTGGCACTCGGCGTGGGCGCTCTGGCCTCGGGACTGCCGCAGCCCGCCGCTGCGAAGGCGGCCAGCGGCAAGTCTGCCTCCGCCGCCCGTTCCGGCGAGCCCGACGTGCTGGTCCTCGGCGCCGGCATCTCCGGCCTGCAGGCGGCGTGGCTGCTGGAGGACCAGGGCCTGAAGGTCACCGTCATCGAGGGCCGTGACCGCGTCGGAGGGCGGATCATGACCCTCCTCGACCAGCCGGGCTATCCCGAGATGGGCTTCAATTCGATGGGCGAGGGCTATGGTCGGGGCCTCGACATCGCGGCGCGCGCGGGCGTCGAGATGCAGGAAGTGGGTGCGCGCTATCGCATCGGCCCGCCGAGCCTGCTTTACATCGGCGATACGCCGCTCACGCGCGAGGAATGGGCGAAGTTTCCCGGCAATCCCTTCCCCGATGCGCTCAAATCGGTGCTTCCGGGTGAACTGGTGCCGATGCTGGTCGCGCAGAAGACCCGGCTGGCGGACTGGAATTCGTGGCACGATCCGGTCAATGCAAAGCTCGACATCTCGCTTCACGAGTTCCTACGCCAACAGGGGCTGTCGGATCAGGCGATCCACCTCGCTTACGATATCGCGCCCTATTACGGCATGAACGCCTACGACGTCTCGGCGCTGCTCAGCGAGTACAACGACGGCTTCGTCAAGGCGCAGATCGCGGCAGGGCCGAATTCCTTCGCGGTCAAGGGCGGCAACCTGCTGATGCCGATGGCGCTGGCCAAGCAGATGAAAGGCGACCTTCTACTGGGACGCGAGATCGTGGCGATCCGGCAGGACGGCGGCAGGGTAACCGTCCACTGCGCGGATGGCGCGACGTTCTCGGCACCCAAGGTGATCTGCTCGCTGCCGTTCTCGGCGCTGCGCAATGTTGCCATCGAGCCCGGCCTGTCCGGCATCCAGGCGCAGGCGGTCGCACAGCTCGGCTATCAGCCGATCTCGATGGTCTTCGTCACGGCGGAGACGCCGTTCTGGGAACAGGACGGCCTATCGCCCGGCATGTGGACCGACGGCGTGCTGGGCAACGTCATCCCCCAGCGTTACGGCGACGACCCGCAGCAGGTCACCGGCTTCATCGTCCAGGCCCGTGCCAACCTTGCCAACTACTGGGACCGCATGGGCGCCGATGCGGCCAAGGCGATGGTCGTTGCGCGGATCGAGGCGTTGAGGCCCGCCGCGAAGGGCAAGCTCGCCGCGCATTCGTACTTCAGCTGGTCCCAGGAAAAGTTCAACCTCGGTGACTTTTCCTACATTGCGCCGGGGCAGGTCTCGTGGATGGACGAGATGGCGAAGCCTGCGGGCAACTTGTTCTTCTGCGGCGAGCATACCGCCACAGGCGCGCGCGGACTCGAAGGCGCGCTGGAATCGTCCGAGCGCGTGGCCCTTGAAGTCCTCGGCATGTGAATGCCATGAAGCGCCGTCCCCGGTTTCACCGAACCCGACCAGCGATTGATCGCAAGGCGGAGATTCGCGGCGCGGGGGTGGGGAAGGATGCCTGGACTATGGTTCGGGTCCTATAACAAGTCGCAAGCGAGAATTGTCCCATGGAATACGATTACGTTCCCCTTCCGCAGCGCCAGCCCCTCAAGTGGCCGAACGGCGCGAGGGTCGCCCTGATCCTGACGTTCAACCTGGAAACCTGGGATCTCACCAAGGATACCGACAAGCCCTATTACGCGGGCGGTCCGGCGATCCTGCCCGACGTGCTGCCCGGCAACACGCCCGACTTCCCGAACTTCACCTGGCGCGAATATGGCCAGCGCGTGGGCATCTGGCGCCTGTTCGACCTGTTCGACGAATTGGGCGTTCCGGCCAGCTGCACGACCAATGCCGTGACTTTCGAGCGCCGCAAGGCGATGACCGACGCCGTGCTTGAGCGCGGCTGGGAGCTGCTGACCCATAACTGGGAGCAGGGCGAACTGCTCACCAACTTCGCCCACCACCCCGAGAAAGAGCGGGACATCGTGCTGCGCAGCCTCGAGCAGTTCGAGAAGTACACCGGGCGCAAGTCCAAGGGCTGGCTGTCGTCCAGCCTGCGCGGCACGATGCAGACCGCCGACATTCTCGCCGAGCAGGGCTGCACGTTCTACTGCGACATCATGAACGACGACCAGCCGTTCCTGCTGCGCACGCCCCACGGCCCGATCGTCTCCGTCCCGTACTCGAACGAGATCAACGATTTCACCTTCATCACCCGCAAGAACTTCACCACCGACCAGTTCCGCGACGCGCTGATCGAGGAACTCGACGTGCTCTATGCCGAGGGTGCGAAGACCGGGCGGATCATGAACGTGGGCCTGCACCCGCATGTCTCGGGCCGCGCCCACCGCGTGCGCGCGCTGCGTGAATTCATCGAGCACGCCAAGTCGCTGCCGGACGTCTGGTGGGCCACGCGCGAGGAGATCGCCGAGTGGTATCTACAGAACCACGAGAGCCACATTCCCGGCCAGCTCGAAGCGAAGAGCTGACATGGCGCGTCCCGAGACCATCGTCGTGGTGGGTGGCGGCATTGCGGGAATGACCGCGGCCGCCGCGCTGGCGCAAGAAGGCTTCAAGGTCACGCTGCTCGAAAGCGCGCGTCAATTCGGCGAGATCGGGGCGGGCGTCACGCTCTCCCCGAACGCCATGAAGGGCCTCGACTTTATCGGTATCTGCGAGGAGGCGGCGAGCGCGGGCGTCGAGCCCAGCCGGCAGCGCATCCAGCACTGGCACGATGGCCGCACCATCGTCGCGAAGGACCGCTCCGACCAGCGCGACAAGTACGGTGCGCCTTACGTCACCATTCACCGCGCCGACCTGCACGAAGTGCTGCTCGGCGCCGCGCGACGCGCGGGCGTCGACCTGCGCACCAGCGCGGGGGTGGTTTCCAGTGAGGGCAACACGGTGACGCTGGTGGACGGCTCCACGGTCACGGGTGACCTCATCGTCGGTGCGGACGGCGTCAAGTCGGTCATCCGCGAGCGCTTCGAGACCACGCCGCCGCACTTCACCGGCCACGTCGCCTGGCGCTGCCTGGTGCCGGTGACGGCGGAATTGCAGGAGCTTTCGGACTTTCCCGGCATCATCATCGGCCCCGGCGCGATGATCACGCGCTACAATATCCGCGGTTCGACGGCGATGAACCTTGTGTTCTTCTCGCGCCAGGACGGTTGGAACGAGGAGGGCTGGACCACGCCGGTCGATCCCGAGGAAGTCCGCAAGGTCTACGAAGGCTGGTGCGAGGATGCGCAGAAGCTCATCGCGGCGGCCTGCGAGCAGCCGATGTACAAGTGGGCGATCAATGCGCGCACCGCGCTGCCCGGCTGGATCATCGACGACAACGTGACGCTGATCGGCGATGCGGCCCATGCCATGACGCCGTTCCTCGGCCACGGCGCCGCCTGCGGGATCGAGGATGGCGTCGTCCTTGCCCGCGCGCTGGCAGCGTCGGAGACGATTGGCGAGGGTCTGAGGCGCTATGAAGCCGCTCGCCATGAACGCGCGACTTTCATCCAGGCCGAAAGCAACGCCAACGCCGACCGAATGCAGGGCCAGAATACGGACTTCTTCGGCCTCGAGGGCACCAAGGACGAGGAATCTCTCGGCCTGTTCAACTACGATTGCAGGACGGTGCCGGTATGAATGCGCTGCGCTTCGACGGCCATGCCATCGCGCCCGAGATCGAGGCGTTCCTCGGTGCCACCCATAAGCTGCTGATCGGCGGCGAATGGGTGGAGGGCAGCGGCGAACTGGTCAGCCGCGACCCGGCGACCGGCCTGGAACTCACCCGCGTCCAGACCGGCGGCGCGGCCGAGATCGACCGCGCGGTTGCCGCTGCGCGCCGCGCCTTTGAAGGGTCGTGGGGCCGCATGACGGTGGCCGAACGCACGGCGCTGATGCACCGGCTGGCACGTATCATGGAGCAGAACGCCGCGCTGCTCACCCAGCTCGACATTCTCGACAACGGCATGCCCAGCTTCATCGCCGGACTGACCACGTCGAACTGCGTCGAGATGGTCGATTACTATGCCGGCGCGATCATGCGGATCGAGGGTACCACCACCGCGCCCCCGCGCCACATCGCCGCCGAAACCGAGGCCCTGACGTATACCTTGCGCGAGCCGGTGGGCGTGGTCGGCCAGATCGTGCCGTGGAACGTGCCGCTCTCCACCGCGATCCTCAAGCTCGCGCCGGCGCTGGCGGCGGGCTGCACGGTGATCGTCAAACCGTCGGAAGAGACGCCGCTTTCGGTCCTCGCACTGGGGCAGATGGTGCTCGACGCGGGCTTCCCGGCCGGCGTGGTCAACATCGTCAACGGGCTCGGCGCCGATGCCGGGGCCGCCATCGCGGCGCATCCGGGGATCGACAAAGTCTCTTTCACTGGCTCGACGGCGACCGGGCGCAGGATCGTCTCGGCAGCGCTGGGCAATCTCAAGAAAGTCAGCCTGGAACTGGGCGGCAAGAGCCCGGTCATGATCATGCCCGACGCCGACCTCGCGCTGGCAGTGCCGGGCGTGGCGATGGCCACGTTCTTCCTCCAGGGTCAGAATTGCATGGCCGGGACGCGCGTCTTCGCCCATGCCGAGGTGCACGACGAACTGGTGGCCGGGCTCAAGGCTTTCGCGGAATCGATGACGCTCGGTCACGGGCTCGATCCCGCGACCATGCAGGGCCCGATGATCTCGGATGCCCATACCGCCAAAGTCATGGGCTTTATCGAGGGCGCCGAAGCAGCCGGCGCGAACCTGGTGACGGGGGGCGAGAAGTTGGACCGTCCCGGCAACTTCGTGCGGCCGACGATATACACCGATTGCCGCCCCGACATGGCGCTGGTGAAGGAGGAGATCTTCGGCCCGGTCATGGCGGTCATGAAGGTCGAGACCACCGATCTCGACGAACTGGCGGCACTGGCGAACGACACGCCTTACGGGCTCTCGGGCTCGGTCTGGACGAAGGACATCTCGACTGCGCATCGGCTGGTGAGGCGCATCCGCTCGGGCCATGTTTCGATCAACTGCCACGGCGCGGTGGGGACCAACATCCCCTTCGGCGGCTATGGCCAATCGGGTTGGGGACGCGAGTTCGGCAAGGAAGGGCTGGACGGGTATCTAGAGACCAAGGCCGTGACGGCGCGGCTTTGAACCGGCGAAAAAGCGCCGCAAGGCGCTTCGTTCGCATCGGAGAGATATCGGGAGGTCCTCCGGACCTCCCTTTTTCTTGTCAGGCGTGGCCCATCGGCACGGGGTTCGACAGGTCGTGGCTGATCGCCGCGGCCGTGCCCTTGAGATCGTCGAGGTACAATTCGAGCGCCTGCGAAAGGCGCATGGCGGCCACGAAGAACACCATGGTCATGGCCGCTTCGAAGTGTCCGTTGCGGAAGATCGGCACGGAGATCGACGAAGTCTTGCCCGGCGTCAGGTTGAAGTGGTTGCGTCCCTGGACGGCGTAACCCTCTGCGCGGATGCGGTCGACATCGAGGCTGACTTCGGCGGTGGCGAGATAGTTGAGATCGATGTCCTGCGACACGCGCATGAAGCGCAGGATCATCTCGCGCTCCTCGTCGGGGGCATAAGCCATCGATACCTTCCCGGAGGCGCTGTCGAGGATGGGCAGCGTGAAGCCGGGGTAATAGCGTTCGAACGTGAGCGACGAATTCGAATGGGTCGAATCGCGCACCATCATTTCGCGGCCCACGCGGATCGCGATGGAGATCGGCCAGCCAACGCGCTTGGTCATGCCTACGATGTGCGGGCGAGCCAGGCGGACGAGTTCGTCATCTTGCTGGAAACCGGTGGCCAGCGCCTGTACCATCGCGGTGGCGCGGTAGCGCTTCCGCGCCGGCTCCTGCTCGATCAAGCCTTCGTAAAGCAGGGTTTGGACGATACGACACGCGGTCGGATAAGGTACTTCGGAAGCCTTGGCGATTTCCATCATGGAGAGCGAGCCGTGGCGGTTGATGGCCTTGAGCGCGGCTATCGACCGCGTGATAGACCGAATTGGAACCCCTTTTTCCATTAGCAGACCCCGTCCGTTTTCGTGTTATCGGAAGAGTGACAAGGGAATGACGTCTGCTCGGAATAATCAAGGCGTTATCCGCCTGCCGGATATTTTTCCCGCTAGGCGGAACAAAATCACAGCCATAGTTGTCACTAGGCGCCCTTTTTTTTGATTTTCAGGACATTAGTGAAATTCGGTTGCGCACCCGTACCGTCCAGAGCGGGCTCACCGATCAGCGAAACGCGAATCGGCGAGAGGCTCACCAGCCAGGTACGAGAACCTGTCGAACGGCGTCTCCCGACGCGAGTTTGTCCATGGCCTCGTTGATCTCCTCCAGCGGGCCTACCGAGGTCAGCAGCTTCTCGACGGGCAGGCGACCGGCGCGCCAGAGCTTGATGTAACGCGGAATGTCGCGGGCGGGGATCGAGGAGCCCATGTAACTTCCCATCAGCGTTTTACCCTCCGCCACCAATGACAGAGCGTTGATCGACAGATCCTCGGACGGATTGGGCAGGCCGACCGTAACGATACGCCCGCCGCGCCGGGCCGAGCGATAGGCGTCGGCGAGCACGGCGGCCTTGCCAACGGTCTCGACCACCACGTCGCTGCCCATCGCGGCGTCGTCCTCGCCGGGCGCCGAAGCGCTCGCCGCGCCGAGTTCCAGCGCCAGGGCGCGCTTTGCAGGGGAGGGATCCACGGCATGGACCGGCTGCGCGCCCGCCGCCAGCGCCCCGAGCAGCGCCGAAAGGCCAACGCCGCCGAGGCCGATGACGGTCACGCTCTCGCCTGGCTGAACCTTAGCGGTGTTCATCACCGCGCCTACGCCGGTGAGCACCGCACATCCGAACAGGGCGGCGGTCTCGGGCGGAATGTCGGAGTCGATCTTCACCAGTGAGCGTCGGTCCACCACCGCCTGGGTGGCGAAGGCCGAGACGCCGAGGTGGTGATGCACCGGCTCCTGGCCATGGTCCCCGGCGCACGAGAGGCGTCTGCCTCCCCGCATCAGTTCGCCCTTGCCGTTGGCGGCGGCGCCGTTCGCGCAGAGGTAACCTTCGCCCGAAAGGCACTGCACGCACTGACCGCAACTGGGCAAGAAGACCAGCACCACGCGATCGCCCACGGCGAGGCCGGGTTCGTCCGGGTCGCCGAGTTCTAGCACGGTACCTGCGGCTTCGTGCCCCAGCGCCATCGGCATCGGCCGCGGCCGGTCGCCATTGATGACCGAAAGGTCGGAATGGCAGATGCCCGCAGCATCGATCCGCACCAGAACTTCGCCGGGCAGCGGATCGTCGAGATCGAGCTGGCGGATCGCCAGCGGTTCGCTCTCGGCATAAGGCTTGGGGTGGTCGCCCGAGCGGGACAGGACGGCGGCGGCGATCCGGCGCTTCATGGGATTACGTTCCTCGCTCTACTTGACCGGAGCGGGAGCCGGCGCCCACTTCTTTTCGAAGTCCCAGACATCCTCGAAGCCGATCAGCGAGCAGAACTCGTTGAAGTCGAAGATGCCCTCGGGTTCGCCGACGCCGTTGTCCTTCAGGTTGCGCAGCGCCTTCTCCATCGCGGTGCAGGCGACGAGGCTGGTGAGCGAGGGGTAGATGGCATAGGCATAGCCGATCTCCTCCAGCACCGAGGCATTGGGCACCGGCGACTTGCCGCCGTTCGACATGTTGGCCATGCACGGCTTGTCGAGCTCGGCGCAGGCGCGGCGCATTTCTTCTTCCGAAGTCAGTGCCTCGGGGAAGAGCACGTCGGCCCCGGCCTTGGAATAGGCTTCCAGGCGGCGCAGCATGCCGTCCATGCCCTCGCTGGCGCGGGCGTCGCTACGAGCGATGACGACGAGGTTCTCGTCGGTTCGGGCATCGATCGCGACCTTGATCTTCTCGACCATGTCTTCCAGCGGGATCAGCCGCTTGAAGGGTGTGTGGCCGCACTTCTTGGGAAATTCCTGATCCTCGAGCTGGATAGCGGTGACGCCCGAGGCCTCGTAACCCTTTACGGTGTGGTGCACGTTGAGAAGGCCGCCGTAGCCGGTGTCGGCGTCGGCTATGACTGCCGCATTGGAGGTGCGCACGAGCGTCTCCATGCGATTGCGCATCTCGGTGTAGGTCGCGATGCCGGCGTCGGGCAGGCCCCAGGCGGAGGCGGTGAGCCAATAGCCGGTGCCGTAGACGAGATCGAAGCCGACCTTGTTGGCGATCACCGCAGCGATCATGTCCTGTATGCCGGGAACGATGAAGAACTTGCCGCTCTCCAGCTTCTGGCGGAAAATCGGGTTGGCCATCTGGGTTCTCTCCTGCGTTTTTATTCGGCGGCCTGGGCGAGCACGCCGTTCGATGCAGCATCCCACTGCGGAGCGGTAGGTGCGGGCAGGCCGGTCTCGGCGAGGCAGTTGGCGCGCAGGGTCTCGATATCGGGACCGAAGTTGAACACGCCCACGTCGCCGCGTTCGTCGCGAAGCTTGGCACGGAGCGCCTCGGTGGCACCGTCGTCCACTGCGCCGTCGACGAGGACGACGCCGTAGTCCCTGGCGCCCTCGGCAGTGACGAGGCCCTGCTTCAGTTCCTTGGCCAGCAGCGCGGGATCGCGGTCGAGCGGGTCGCCCCAGCCCCCGCCGCCCCAGGTGATGAACTGAAGCTCGTCGCCGGCCTCGACGGGGTAGTCCTCCAGCTTGTTGCCGACGACGATCTTGGAGCCGTCCGCCTTGGTGAGGATCTTGCGCGCGCGTTTGCCGGGAAGGCCGCCGTTGACACCCCAGGGCGGCACGAACCAGCGGTCGTCGTGGATCGCGATTACGCCCGGCTCGAGGAAGCGGTAGACCATGTTGATGCCGTTGCCGCCGCGGTGCAGGCCGGCGCCGCCCGAATCCGCCACCGTCTCGTAGCGCACGATCTCCAGCGGGAAGTAGCGTTCGAGGAATTCGTTGGGCACGTTCGTGAAGCCGGGGAACAGCGAGTGGCCGTCGGGTCCGTCGCCCAGCGGGCGGCCGGGAATGCCGCCGAAGCCGATCTGGAACAGCTGGAACCACTTTCCGGCCTTGTCGTGACCCGCATAGAACAGGTGCGGGCTCGACGAGAAGCCGGCGGCGTTGAGGAATTCCGGCGTCTTCTGGCCCAGCAGTCCGCCCAGGATGTCGAACAGGCGGCCGAGCACGTGGGTACGGCCCGAAAGCGCGGCGGGGAACTTCGGCTTGAGCAGCGAGCCTTCCGGGATGCGCACGTCGATCAGGTCGTAGTAACCGTCGTTGAACAGGATCTGCGGATCGAAGATCATGATCATGTAGATGCCGAAGAACATGCGCATCATGTTCTCGTTCAGCAGCATGTTGATCGAGGCCTTCGACTGCGGATCGGTGCCCGCGAAGTCGAGCACGACGCGTCCGTTCTCGCGCCACATCGTGCACTTGATCCGGTACGGGCCGTAGCCCATGCCGTCATCGCAGATGTAATCCTCGAAGGTGACCTTCTCTTCGCCGATCGAGGTTTCGATCAGGTGCTTCATCGCGCGGTGGTTGCGTTCCAGCAGCATGTCGGTGGCCGAGACGAACATATCGTCGCCGAAGCGCTCCACCATCTCCACCACGCGGTGCGCGGCGACGCGGCAGGAGGCGATCAGCGCGTTGAGGTCGGCCTTGCACCAGTCCGGCGTGCGCGACTGGTGCATGACCAGCTTGATGAGGTCTTCGTTGTATTCCCCGCGCTTCCAGATCTTGACGGGCGGGATGCGCACGCCTTCCTGGAAGATCTCGGTGGCGTGGATCGGCATCGAGCCGGGGACCATGCCGCCGATGTCGCTCTGGTGTCCGAACATCGAGGTATAGGCGATCAGGCGTCCGCCCTTGAACACCGGCAGCAGCACCAGCCAGTCGTTGGAGTGGCTGATCGCGCCGCCCACCGAATAGGGGTCGGACAGGAAGATCAGGTCGCCGTCCTCGACGGTGCCGTCGAAGCCTTCGAGGAACGGGCCGATGTAGCTGCCGAACTGGCCGACGATCATGCGGCCCTGGTGGTCGGCGATCAGCGGGAAGGCGTCTCCCTGCTCGCGGATGCCGGGTGACATCGCAGTGCGCACCAGCGTGGCGTCCATCTCGATGCGCGCGTTGCGCAGGGCGTTCTCGATGATGTCGAGCGTGACCGGATCCACGGGAACGGTCTGGAAGGGGGCCTCGTTGGCCTGGATGATACGTGCGGGCATGTTGGTTTCCCCCTCAGGCGAGGTTGATGAGGATGTTGCCGGCGTGATCGACGGTGCCGACGCAGTCGGCCTCGATCAGCGTGGTCGAGTCCATTTCGGTGACGACGGCCGGACCGGGGATGACGTCCCCGGCGCGCAGTTTCGCGCGGTCGTAGATGACGGCGGGCTCCATCGCGCTGCCGGACCACAGTTCGTGGTCGCGCAGCTTGGCGCGGATCGGATCGCCGTCGCCCTGCTCCAGCGGGGGCGAGGGCAGTTCGAGCGCGGGGCCCATGGCGACGGCGCGCAAGTTCACCAGCTCGTGGGCGCTGTCCATGTTGAAGGTAAAGAGGCGCAAGTGTTCGGCATCGAA
This sequence comes from Novosphingobium sp. AP12, assembly GCF_000281975.1. Lineage (GTDB taxonomy): Bacteria > Pseudomonadota > Alphaproteobacteria > Sphingomonadales > Sphingomonadaceae > Novosphingobium. The sequence continues at coordinate 48,760 of NZ_AKKE01000019.1, forward strand.
GCGCGCAGTGACGCCCTTGAGGCCGTCCGCCCTGAGCGTATCGGGATCGATGGAGAGGGGCACTTCGAAGGCCTGGCCTTCATAGCGCACGTCGAGTTCGAACTGGCTGGTGATGTCCGCCTCGGCAATGCCTTCGGCGGCAAGTTCGGCGCGGGTCTGCTGGGCCATTTCCTCCAGCAGGGCGAGCACGTCGGCCTCGCTGGTGTCGGCCACGCGCTGCGAGAACGAGCGCGCGGTTTCGGTGCGCATGCGGGTGGTGGCGTCCCCCAGCGCGCACAGCACACCGGGCGAGACCGGCGAGACGGCGGGCCACGAACCCATCAGCCGCGCGACGGCATTGACGTGGAGCGGCCCGGCGCCGCCGAAGCCCATCACCGCGAAGTCGCGCGGGTCGTAGCCCTGCTGCACCGAGATCATGCGCAGCGCACCGAACATGTTCTCGTTGACGATGTCGATGATGCCGCGCGCGGCTTCCATCAGGCCGATCCCGAGCGCATCGGCAATGGTCTGGACGGATTTCTTCGCGCCTTCTCGGTCGAGCTTGAAGGTACCGCCGAGCAGGTTTTCGGGAAGGTAGCCGAGCACGACGTTAGCGTCGGTGACGGTGGGCAGGGTGCCGCCCTTGCCATAGGCAACCGGGCCGGGCACCGCGCCTGCCGACTGCGGGCCGACGCGCAGCGCCTTGGTCAGTTCAGGCACGTAGGCGATCGAGCCGCCGCCCGCGCCGACCGTCTTCACGTCCAGCGCCGAGGCGCGGACCGAGAGGTGGCCGACTTCGGTAGTGCGCTGGCGGCGGGCCTCAAGGTCCTCGATCAGCGCGACGTCGGTGGAGGTGCCGCCGACGTCTAGCGTCAGGATATTGCGGATACCGGCGTTGCGGCCGACCCAGATGGCGCCGGTGACGCCGCCCGCCGGACCCGACATCAGCAGCGAGACGGGATGCTCTTCGGATTTCTCGGAGGACATCAGGCCGCCATCGGAGCGCAGCAGCGAAAGCGAGCCCGCCATGCCGGCGCCGCGCAGGCGGTCGCGCAAATTGCGGACGTACTTGCCCACCACCGGGCGCACCGCTGCATTGGCGACGGTAGTGAGGGTGCGTTCGTATTCCTGCATTTCCGGCAGGACCAGGTGGCTGAGCGAGATCGGCACCTCGGGCATGATTTCGGCGGCCAGCTCGGCCACGCGCTGCTCGTGAGCGCCGTTGAGATAGGCATTGATGAGAGCGACGGTCAGCGCCTCGACGCCCGACGCCTTGAGCGCTTCGAGCGCGGTGCGGATCTGGGCCTCGTCGATTGCGACGGTTTCCTCGCCGCGGGCGTTCATGCGGCCCTTGATCTCGAACGTGTCCTCAAGCGCGGCCAGCGGCTCGGGCTTGGGCCAGACGATCCAGCCGGCAAGGCCGCCGGGCACGAAGGAACGGGCGATCTGCATGACCTGGCGGTAGCCGTCAGTGGTGATGAGGCCGACGCGCGCGCCCTTGCCCTCGAGTACCGCGTTGGTGGCCACGGTGGTACCATGTAGGAAGAACTCTACGTCGGAGGGGGCGATGCCGCCCTTCTCGCAGACCGCGGTGACACCGTTCAGGATGCCCTCGGAGCTGTCATGCGGCGTCGACGGCGTCTTGTGGCGCCAGAACTCGCCGTTGTCCTGGTTGAAAAGAAGCAGATCGGTGAACGTCCCTCCGACGTCCACGCCTAAACGATAGGTCATGCGTTCCCCATCCGGCTTGCCCTCAGGCAGTGTTCGGTCCCGGAAATTCGGGCGCGGTATGCGGCCGACGACTCCGGGTTGATGAAATGGTATAGTGATATAACAATACGGCAAGACCGCATTGCAGTCTGCGTACCGCGCCGGCGAGCGGACGCTGCGGTTTCGGACAGACTTATCCGCCCAGCGAATTTTTGGGGTGGCGATGGGCCGCCGTGCCGTTCACCAGATTAGGAAAGGTCGCAACAAAGGAGACAGCCATGCCACTCGACTTCAGCACGCTTCGCACCGGCACGAAGGAGTTCCTCGCGAGACGCGCGGGCGGGCAGGGCCTCCTCATCGGCGGGGAATGGTACGCGGCGGCGAATGGCGCCGCCTTCGCCACGCTCGATCCGGCCACCGGCAGCGAACTGGGCCAGGTCGCCAAGGCGGGCGCGGCGGACGTCGATGCCGCCGTCACCGCAGCGCGCGCCGCGCTGGCGGGCTGGAGCGCCACCGTCCCGGTCGAGCGGGCCCGCATCCTCTGGAAGATAGCGGACCTGATCGAGGCGAATATCGACGACCTCGCCGAACTGGAAACGCTCGACCAGGGCAAGCCGCTGTTCGTCGGTCGCTGGGCCGAGATCCCGGGCGCGGTGAACCAGTTCCGCTTCTTCGCCGGCCAGGCCATGGCGATCGAGGGCACCACGCTCGAAAGCTCGATCAACTACCAGCCCGCCGGCAAGCAGATGCGGACCTGGACCGTGCGCGAGCCCGTCGGCGTGGTCGCCGCGATCGTGCCGTGGAATTCGCCGCTGGTGCTGACCGCGATGAAGCTGGCGCCGGCGCTGGCGGCCGGCTGCACCGTGGTGCTCAAGCCTGCCGAGGATACCTCGCTCACCGCGCTGCGCCTGGCCGAGCTGATGGTGGAGGCGGGCGTTCCCGCCGGCGTCATCAACGTCATCACGGGCCTTGGCGGAGAAACCGGCGCGGCGCTTGCCTCGCATCCGGGCGTCGACAAGATCGCCTTCACCGGCTCCACCGCCACCGGCCGCGCGGTGCTCGATGCCGCCAAGACCAACTTCAAGCGCGTCACGCTGGAACTGGGCGGCAAGTCCCCCTCCATCGTCATGCCCGATGCCGACCTGTCGATGGCGATCCCCGGTGTCGCCAACGCGATCTACTTCAACGGAGGACAGGTCTGCATCGCCGGTTCGCGTCTCTACGTCCACCGTTCGATCCACGATCAGGTGGTCGAGGGCGTGGCTGACTATGCCAGGGGCCTGAAGCTCGGCCACGGTCTGGCCGCCGATACGCAGATGGGCCCGGTGGTCTCGCTGCGTCACGCGGAGCGCATCGAAGGCTTCCTCCAGCGCGCCCGCGCCGAGGGCGCGACGATGCTCACCGGCGGCGAGCGCACCGGCGAGGCCGGAACCTACATCACACCCACCGTGGTCGTGGACGTGAAGCCCGGCATGGAGATCGTGCGCGAGGAAGTGTTCGGCCCGGTGCTGGTCGCGCAGGCCTTCGACGATGTCGAGGAAGTGATCGCGGCGGCCAACGACAGCGAATACGGCCTTGCCGCCAGCGTCTGGACCGAGGGGCTTTCCAACGCCCACCGCATGTCTAGCGCGATAAAGGCGGGCACGGTCTGGATCAACTGCCACGCCATGTACGACGCCACGCTCGCCATCGGCGGCGTCAGGCAATCGGGCTGGGGCCGCGACAGCGGGCGCCAGGCGCTGGAGAATTATCTGGAGTGGAAGACCGTCTGCGCGGTCGTTTGATTCCGCAAATTCGCTAATTGAAGGAAAGGGGGCGTGCCTTGAGGCGCGCCCCTTTTCAGTGGCCGCGTCGTCCGGGATCGGATCGGGCGCGGCGCCAGGCCCTGCGCCTTGCTCACCACCCGATCATTCCTCCCCGAACCTCGGATAGTTCCGCGACTTGGCCGCTTGCCGCCGGTCAGTGGTCCATAGCGGGATGTGCAACAGGAAATGGAGTCTGCTCGATATGGCGGCAGTTGAACGGTGTCAGGTGGCGATCGCGGGGGCGGGACCGGTCGGAACGGTCCTGGCGACGCTGCTGGCGCAGGCAGGCATCGATGTGGTGGTCCTTGAGGTCGGCGCCGACTGCGCGCAGGACTTGCGCGCCTCGACGTTCCATCCCCCCACGCTGGAAATGCTCGACCAGATCGGCATCACGCCGATGCTGCTGGAAAAAGGCCTCAAGGCTCCGGTCTACCACTGGCGCGACCGGCATTCGGGCGAGGTGATCGACTTCGACCTCGACGAAATTTCCGATGTGACGCGCTATCCTTTCCGCATCCAGTGCGAGCAGTATCACCTGTCGCGGGCGCTTGCTTCTGGGCTCGAAAAGCAGGGCAATGCCGATGTGCGCTTCGGCAGCCGCCTGCTGACGTTCGAGGAAGACGCAGACGGCGTGAACCTCGCGATCGAGACGATGACCGGCATCGAGCGCCTGCGCGCCGACTACCTGATCGGCGCCGACGGCGCGAACTCGGTCGTGCGCAAGTGGCTCGGCATCGAATTCGACGGGTTCACTTATCCTGAGCGGTTCCTGTGCCTGTCGACCGCGTTCGACATCGGTAAGCACCTGCCGAACCTCGCCTGGGTCAACTACGTGTCCGATCCCGACGAATGGCTGGTGTTGCTGCGCGTGCCCACGCTCTGGCGCGTGCTGGTGCCCACCGACGGTTCGCTGAGCGACGAGGAACTGCGCTCGGACGCCATGAAGAACGAGATCTTCGGGCGCCTCGTCGGCGATGGATCGATGGTGGAGACGCAGCACCGCACACTCTACCGCGTCCACCAGCGCGTCGCCCAGTCGTTCCGGGAGGGCCGTGTCATGCTGGCGGGAGATGCCGCGCATCTCAACAATCCGCTCGGCGGCTTCGGCATGAATTCGGGCGTGCACGATGCCTTCAACCTGTTCGAGAAGCTGCTGCCGGTTCTCAAGGGCCAGAAGGCGGGCGGCGCGGCCGAGGAAAACCTCGCGCTCTACGACCGCCAGCGCCGCGAGGTGACGCATAGCTTCACGCAGATGCAGACCAAGGAAAACATGGCGATGATCCGCGGCGGGCAGGACGAGGCGCACAAGCGCCGCCGCGAAGCCATGCTGGCGATCAAGCAGGACGATGAGCGCCGCCGCGCCTACATGCTGCGGCAGGCGATGTTCGAGAGCCTCTCGCAGGCCGCCGCGATTCGCTGAACCAGACCCCGGCAACCTTCCTATCAACCAGCGCGGCCGGAGGCCGTTGCAACAGGAGTATCCGCAATGGGAGACGTTCTCGGTTGGCGCAAGCTGATGGGTGTCATTGCCCCTTCGACCAACACCGTGGTCCAGCCCGACATGGAACGGATGCGCCCCGAAGGCGTGACCAACCATTTCTCGCGCATCTACGTCGAGGATCCGCTGGCGCTTTCGAACGAGGATTTCATCGCCGGGACCACGGCCATTGCCGAGAATACGTTCGACGCTGTGCGCTCGGTCATGACCTGCAAGCCCGATTATCTCGTGCTCGGCATGTCGGCGATCACCTTCTACGGCGGTGTCGAGGGCAGCCGGAAATGGAAGAAACAGGTTGAGGACCTGGCCGGTATCGGCGCCTCCACCGGCGCGGAATCGGTGGCGGCCGCGCTCCATGCCTACGGCGCGAAGTCGGTTAGTTTCGTCTCGCCCTACTACCCGGTCGCCAACGCCGAAGTGCGCAATTTCCTGGAGGAATCGGGCTTCTCCGTAAAACGCGACGTGCCGCTGGAATGCCGGCGCTGGACCGATATCGCCAAGGTCGGTCCCGATCGGCTTCGCGAGGTGATCGCCGAACTGGACGGGGACGACGTCGATGCCATCGTGCAGGTCGGCACCAATCTATCGATGGTGGACCTCGCCGCCGAATACGAGACGAAGCTGGGCAAGCCGGTGATCGCGATCAACACCGCGACGTACTGGCACGCGCTGCGCGCGCAGGGGATCGAGGACAGGATCGAGGGCATGGGAAGACTGCTCGCCGAGTTCTGATTTTCACGCTTCAAACGTCACAAAGAAAGAGGGGCGGATGGCAGGATCCGCCCCTCTTTCTTTAGGGAGCGAGCGAAGCGGGGCGTTCAATCCGCGCCGACCGCGCCCTGTGTGACAAGGCTATCGATCCGGTCCGGCGCATAGCCCAGCGCCGTCAGCACCGCACGGCTGTCGGCGCCCGGTGTGGGCAATGCGACTGGTGCGCCGGGCCTCAGGCCGCCCATCTGGAGCGGGATCGTCGGCAGCCTCGTTTCCTCGCCGGTGTCCAGCGTGACCGGCTCCAGCCCGCCTTCGGCAAGCTGCGGATCGTCGAACATGTCTTCCGGCCGCCCAATCGGCGCGAAAGGCAGGCCGGTGCCTTCCAGCTTCGCCACGATCTCGTCCCGCGTCATCGAGGCGACGAGCTGGCGCACCTGCGGCAGGATGCGTTCGCGGGCGAGCACGCGCTGGTTGTTGGTACGCAGGCTTTCATCGGCCCAAAGGGCATCGAGTTCGAACAGGGCACAGAACTTCTGCCAGAGAGCGTCGCTGACCACGCCGATGAAGACAGGCTCGTCGCGCGTCTCGAACACATCGTAGATCGCCCAGGCCGAAATGCGCGCGGGCATCGGCGCAGCGGCCTTTCCGGTGACGGCGAACTGTGCCATGTGCTGGCCGACAAGGTAGATCGTCGTCTCGAACAGGCTGGCGACGACCTTCTGGCCGCGCCCGGTGCGGTGGCGTTCCTCTAGCGCGGCGAGGATGCCGATCACGCCGAACATGCCGCCGGCCACGTCGATCACGCTCGATCCGGCGCGCAGTGGCCGACCGGGCGGGCCGGTCATGTAGGCAAGCCCGCCCATCATCTGCGCCACTTCGTCCAGCGCGGTGCGCTGTTCGTAGGGGCCGGGCAGAAAGCCTTTTTCCGAGCAGTAGATCAGGCGGGGATTGGCCTCTGCCAGCGTCTCGTAGGACAGGCCGAGCCGGTCGAGCGCGCCGGGACGGAAGTTCTCGATCAGCACGTCCGCGCCTTCGGCCAGGTCGCGGGCGACCTGCAGGCCTTCCGACGACTTGAGGTCCAGGCAGATCGACTGCTTGCCCCGGTTGTACATCGGGAAATAGCCGGAGCCCGAACCGAGCAGACGGCGCGTCTGGTCGCCGCCAATGGGCTCGATACGCACCACCTCGGCGCCGAGCCCGGCCAGGATGTGGCCCACGGCGGGCCCCATGACCATGTGTGTGAATTCGACGACACGGATTCCGGCGAGGGGCTGTGGGACCACCGGCAGCGGGACATTCTCGCTCATCGGGCGATCCTTTCGTTGTAGTCGAGCATCGGCCCTGCATCCGGCGTGAAGCCGTAGAGCGGCTCGCCGGGTAGGGCGGCGGCCAGGATCTGGCGCACTTCCAGCAGGCGTTCGAGGTCTATGCCGGTATCCAGCCCCATCGCATTGAGCATGAGCACAAGGTCCTCGGTGACGAGGTTGCCCGAGGCGCCCGGCGCTGCCGGACAGCCGCCGAGTCCGCCCAGCGATGCGTCCAGCGTGGTGATGCCTTCCTCCAGCCCCGCCAGCGCATTGGCGAGACCGAGGCCGCGCGTGTTGTGCAGATGGAGCGTGGTCAGCATGTCGGCGCCCACGGCCGCCCTGACCTTGCGGACGAGCCGTTGGACCTGGGCGGGATCGGCATAGCCGGTGGTGTCGGAAAGGCTGAATTCCTGCGCGCCGGCCTCGGCGGCGGCGAGGGCAAGGCGCACCACGGTGTCCTCCGGCACGGCGCCCTCGATGGTGCATCCGAACGCGGTGGCAAGGCCGACGGCGAAATGCACGCCCGCCGCTTTGGCGATCCCGGCAGCTTCCGCGATTTCCGCCAGCATGGCGGCATGATCCTTGCGCACGTTGCGGATAGAATGGGTCTCGCTCATCGAGAGCGGGATCGACATGGCATGGACGCCCGCCTCCACCGCGCGCCGTGCGCCCTTGGCATTGGGCACGAGCGCGACGACGTTCAGTCCTTCGATCCCGCGGGCGAAGCGGACCAGTTCTGCGGTATCTGCCATCTGCGGCAGGAGGCTGGGCGGCACGAAGCTACCCACCTCGATCTCGCGCACGCCCGCTGCGGCTTCGGCGGTGATCCAGGCCTTCTTGGCCTCGAGCGGCATCACCGCCTTGATCGACTGCAACCCGTCGCGGGGGCCGACTTCGGAAACGAGAATCTGTGTCATCGTGTCTTTTCCAGTTAGACCCCCAGGTACACCCAGGGCCGTGCCTTGCGGTCGTTCGAGGTCCAGTCCTCGATGGCCGGCAGCGATTTGAGCGTGAGGTCGATGGCATCGAGTCCTTCGAGCAGCATCTGGCGCGGCTCATGCTCGATCTCGAAGCGGTGGATGGCGGCGCCGCAGCGGACATTCTGCGCGGGCAGGTCGACGGTCACGTCCTGCCAGGCCATGGCGGCGATCACCGCTTCAGGCAGGGCCACGGGCAGCAGGCCGTTGCGGATGCAGTTGGCGCGGAAGATCGGTGCGAAGCTTTGCGCGATCACGCAGCGTATGCCGTATTCGCCCAGAGCCCAGACGGCATGCTCGCGGCTCGATCCGCAGCCAAAGTTCGCGCCCGTCAGCAGGATCTGCGCGCCACTGGCTTCCGGGCGGTTGAGCGGGAATTCCGGATCGGGCGCGCGCGCGCCGTGCTCCCGGCCTGCATCGAGATAGCGCCACGGTGCGAACAGACCGTCCGCAAGCCCGGTGCGCCCGGTGCTCTTCATCTCGCGGCTGGGGATGACGGCGTCGGTGTCCACGTTGTCCCGCAGCAGAGGCACCGCGCGCGAGGTGAGGGTGGTGAAGGGGGTCATCGCACCAGCTCCCGGGGGTCCGCGATCGAGCCCGCCAGCGCGCTGGCGACGACCGTTTCGGGGCTGGCGATGTGAGTACGGATCCCCGGGCCCTGCCGTCCCTCGAAGTTGCGATTGGTGCTGCTCATGGTGCGGCTGCCATCCGGGAAATGCTCGCCGCCCGCGAAGAAGCAGAGCGAACAGCCGCTGGCGCGCCACTCGAACCCTGCTTCGGTGAAGACCTTGTCGAGCCCCTCGGCCTCCGCCGCGCGCTTCACCGCCGAGCTTCCCGGCACCACCATGGCCTTGCGGATCGACGGCGCGATGCGGCGCCCTTTGAGCAGCGCGGCGGCGCGGCGCAGGTCGGACAGCCGCGCATTGGTGCACGAGCCGATGAAGGCCACGTCGATCGGCGTGCCCAGTAACTTCACACCGGCAGCGAGGCCGATGTATTCGTGCGCCCTCGCCGGACCCTGCGGCACCGTGCCGTCTACCGGCATCGCATGCTCGGGGCTGGTGCCCCAGCTGACCATCGGCGCGAGCGCGGCAGCGTCGATCTCGATCTCGCGGTCGAAGCGCGCGCCTTCGTCGGTTTTCAGCGTGTGCCAATAAGGCTCCCCGAAGTTCTCGGGCGCATAGCGGCGACCGGCGAGGTATTCGAAGGTCTTGGCGTCCGGCGCGATGATGCCGGTCATGGCGGCGAATTCGGTGGCCATGTTGCACAGGGTCATGCGCGCCTCGACGTCGAGCGCGCGCACCGCCTCGCCCGCGAACTCCACGACATGGCCCACGCCGCCACCGGCCCCGTGCGCGGCGATCAGGGCGAGGATCATGTCCTTGGCGGTGACGCCGGGCGCCAACCGGCCCTTGTAAGTGATGCGCATAGTTTTGGGCCGGTCGAGCCGCAGCACGCCAGTCGCCATCGCATGTTCCGCCTCGCTCGAGCCGATGCCCCAGGCCAGCGCCCCAAGTGCGCCCTGCGTGCAGGTGTGGCTGTCGGGCGCGACGAGCGTGACCCCGGGCAGCACGATGCCGAGTTCGGGCGAGATCACATGGGTGATGCCCTGGTCGCGGTCGTTCACGTCGAACAGGGTGATCCCTGCGGCCTTGGCGGCGGCGCGGGTCTCGGTGATGAAGGCCGACCCGCCTTTCATCAAGGTGCCGTCGCCGCGCCCCGGCCGGGTGTCGACGATATGATCCATCACCGCGAAGACGCGGGCGGGATCGCGCACGGGGCGGCTCGCCGCAGCCATCGATTTGAGCGCGGCGGCGCCGGTGCGCTCATGCAGGAACACGCGGTCGATGGCTATCAGCGAGGCCCCCGTCCCGGTGTACGCGACATGGTGGGCATCCCAGATCTTTTCGAAGAGGGTCTTGGTGTTGGAAACTGTCATCTGTCGTCGCAGCGGGCTTTTCGCCAGCTTACATGTCCTTCTGGGGGGCGAGATCGACCACGACCTTGCCCATCGAACGGCCCGAGAGCAGGCGTTCCACCGCACCGAACACGCCTGCGATGCCCGAATGGGCCTCGTCATCGAAATGCACCTTGAGCTTGCCTTGCGCGTAAAGCGCGAAAAGCCGCTCGCGCGCCTCGGCCCAGTGCGGCGTCAGCAGCCCGTTCATGAAGCCGCGCACCGATGCGCCTTTGTAGTAGATGGCGTGGGCGATGCGCGGGCCGGTGACGACCTCGGGCCGGCCTTCCAGGTCCGAGGCCGCGCCGCCGACCACGAGGCGACCGTGGTTGGCGAGATGGGCGAGAAAGGCGTCGAAGATGGCGCCGCTCACCGTATCCACGGCCACGTCGAGCCCGCCAGGATATTCGGCGGCGAGCACTGCATCCACGTCCTCGGACCTATAGTCGATGACCCGCTCGGCGCCGAGCGAGGCCACGAACGCACATTTCACGGCGCCGCCCGCCACGCCGATCACCCGCGCGCCCTTGAGCACGGCCAACTGCACCAGCAAGTGACCAAGCCCGCCCGCCGCCGCGGAGATGGCAACGGTTTCGCCCTGCTTCAGCTCGCCGATGCGTTCCAGCGCAACCATTGCGGAAACCCCGGTGGACGCCAGTGCCAGATATTCACGTGTGGCGGCGGGAGCCTTCGCGAACTGGGCGGCGGGGCCAAGATTGGCCTCGCGGTAGCCGCCGGTGAAGCGCACGGTAACCGCCGCATCGCCGGGCGCGAAATCGGTCACGCCTTCGCCCACCGCCTCGACCGTGCCGATCGCCTCAACGCCGGTGAAGGTGGGCAGGGCGATCTTAACGTAGTCCACCGCATTGCGGGCGATCTGGGTGTCGAAGATGCCGTTGACGCCGCAGTGCAGGTTGCGCACGCGGATTTCGCCGGGGCCGGGTTGGCCCAGCGGGAGTTCCACGATCTCGCTGCCCTCGCGGAATGAAGGGGCGATGCGTTCGAGGCGAATGGCGCGGTAGGTTTCATTCGCGTTCATTGCGCGATCTTCCCCTGCGGGAAGCCGAGGCCGCCCGGATTGAACAGGCCCTTGGGATCCATCACGTTCTTCACCGCATCCAGGACCTCGAGGAAGGCCGGATCGCGCGTCTCGCGATAGGGATAGGCGCGGCCGATCTGGAAGTGGGCGGCGCCGTACTTCTTGCAGATCGCCTTCACATGCTCGCGCGCCTCGGCGACCGTGGCGGTGGCTTCCGGCGCGGGGCCAAGCTGCTTGAGGCGCTTCAAATGCTCCGGCTCGACCATGGATTCGTGCACGGGCCGGTAGCCCTCGGGCCAGAAGAACACCGGCTCGATGACGATGGCGTTGGTGGACAGCGAAGAAAACAGGAAGCCGTTGTGGATGCCCAGTGCATCGAAGCGGTCCTTCATCGAATCGAAGTAAGCGCGGATTTCGGCGAACATGGCGGGCGCGGTGGAAAGCGAGGCCTGTCCGTGTACCGGCACCCAGCTTTCCCCCTCGGGACCGAGGATCGAATTCGGCGCGGGGAAGGGCATCGCCCGGATGACCTTGGCGATGGAATTCTCGATCTCGGTGCCGCCCAAGCGCCTCGCGATCTCGCGCGCGGTGGCAAGGTCGGCGGCGACGGATTCCTTGCAGCGCCCTTCTGCGGTGATGTGGAGCGGATAGTCGTCCTCGGGAATGAAGTCGCGCCCGCCCATGGCGATCCTGGCCGCCGCCATCAGACCCTTGCCGAGCGATTTTTCCTTGGCGACCACCTTGCCTAGCGTCTTCAAGTCGCTCGCCAGCGACATCCGGCGCATGCGGACCTTGGTGAGGCCGGGGTCGAAACCGCAGGTTTCCGAAGCGATGCCCGCGCGGGTCATCTCGGCCAGAGCCTCGATCATGATCTTGCCGTCCGGGAATGTGAAGGACACCGAGTCCTCGAACTGGGGCGTGCGGATCAGGCGGAAGGTCACTTCGGCCTTGATGCCCAGCGTACCCGAATCGCCGCAGAACAGGCCTGCAAGGTCGGGGCCGAAATGGCGGTAATGCGGCGTCTCGCCGTCCGGGCCGCGTGCGCCAGTGCGCAAGGTGCGCCCGTCCGCCAGCACCATGGTCACGGCGATCATGCTTTCGCTGGACGTGCCGTAGTGGCCCGCGCCGAACATGGCGTTGAGCTGCGAAAGCCCGCCGCCGATGGTCGAATAGATGCCCGACATCGGCCCCCAAAACGGCGTGCGCAGCCCGTGCGGCCTGAGCGCTTCGTTGAGTGCCAGCCAGGTGCAGCCGCACTGGACCGTCACGGTCATGTCCTCGGGGCTGACCTTCAGCACCTTGTTCATTCGGGTGGTGTCGATGGTCACCGTATCGTCGGTGACGGGCAGGTAGCTTTCGGTATAGCTCATGCCTGCACCGCGCGGGGCGATGGCCACGCCGGCCTCATTGGCGGCCTTGATGACGGCAGCAAGCTCGGTGGTGGTGGCGGGAGCGACCGCCAGCATCGCCACATGATCGGCTCGGGTCCAGACGTCCTCGCTGAACAGGCGCAGGCGGGCCTCGTCGCCGCTGACGTTGTCGGGCCCGACGATGGCTTCCAGAGCACTACGAAGCTCGGCAGGACAGGAGGCGACTTTGGAAAGGGTCTGGCTGGCGGACATGGTCTCGGTCCCGAACGATGGAAGCCAAATATGGCTTCTGATTAGATCAATTGACGCGCTGGCCGAAGCTTGCCCGTCAGTCGGATAAACTTGATCACCTATCGGACAATTCTGCCTGGGCAGATGGTCTGGCGATGCGCGCGGCGGCCCGGCCCGCAAGCCGGCCGAAGGTCACGGCGGTGGCAAGGCCCATGGCGGGCAGGTAGCCCCAGTGGGCCGGCCCAGAGACAGAACGCGCAGCGCCGCCGCCGGCGAACAGGTTGGGCAGCGGGGTGCCGTCGGGACGGACCACGCGGGCCTCGCCGTCGATCTGCAGGCCGCCCTGGGTGTGGAAAATCGCGCCGACGACCTTGAGCGCGCGGTATGGAGCAGCAGGGGGAAGATCGTCGCCCCATATGCGGCCCGTAGGATCGGCCATGCGACTGCTATGTGCGGATCGTGTCGCGTCTAGCGCTGCCTGGAGCGTGTTCGCCGGAACCCCGATCATCTCGGCCAATTCGGGAACGGAATCGGCCTTTTTCAACGCATTGAGCGCCTTCAGTTGCTGCATTTCTGGGATGTAGTCGGCCGCCGCCTCGATCCGGTCGTCGAACACCACCCAGACGTGTTCCCCCTCCTGCGCCAACACCGGATGGACCATTCCCGCGATGTCGGCGGTCTCGTCGACGAAACGCTCGCCCGCCATGTTGACCAGCACGCCGCCTTCCACCGGAACCCCCGGAGGAACGGGTATTCCCTGCGGTTCCGTGAGCATGGCGTAGCCCTGGTAGGCTCCCATGTCGCCCAGCTGCGCGCCCAGTTGCTCGCCCACATGTACTGCAGTGCCCCGGCTGCCCTCATGGCCATTGTTCCGGGCATGCGCCATCTCGGGCATGTAGCGGGCGACCATCGCATGATCGGCTGCAAACCCCCCGCACGCCAGCACCAGCGCGCCGCAGCCGACGTGCTCCACCGAACCGTCCGGCCGGGAGAGCGAAACGCCTAGAATCCGGCCCTCTTCATCGGCATGAACCTCGGACAGCCGCGCGCCCAGGACGACGTCGATGCCGGCATCGTCGAGCCTGCGGTGGAGCAGGTCGACCATGTCCTGCCCGCTGTGCCCGCGCCAGCCGTGGACCCTGTAGGCGCTATTGCCATAGGCCGGCCGGAACCCGGTATCGAGCTGCCATGGCATGTCCAGCGCTTCGACCATCCAGTCCACGGTCGGCCCGGCATGATCCGCGATCGTGCGAGCCAGGACAGGGTCGGTCAGGCCGAGAGTTTTAGCCATGATATCAGCATAGTATCGCTCTGCATCGTCCTGGATGCCATGCTCCGCCTGTGATTTCGTACCCGCTGCGCAGATCAGGCCCTGCGACATGCCGGTGGAACCCATCGGCCTCTCGTCCTGCTCCACCAGCAGCACTTCGCCCCCTGCCTCGCGTGCCGAAAGCGCGGCGATGCAGCCGCAGGCGCCGCCTCCGACCACCAGGACGGGCACAGTGAATTCAAACCCTGGGCTCATTGCTCGCGGGCCAGTTCGTCACCCACGTCGCCCGAGGCGATGTCCCCGTCCTGCATCGCGGCCTCATTCTCCTGCTGAACGATGCGCAGGATGCGGGCGATATATTCCTGGTTCCACATCTGCCGCTCCGCCGAAGCGGCACGATCGGGCGTGAAAGAGTCGATCTCGCCGGCGGAAAGCACGCCCTTTTCAAGCAGGAGACGTTCCAGTGTGTCGGCGCGCTGGCGGGTTACCGCCAGTTCCTGCGCCACCGCCATCGTGATCGCGAGTACGCGCTCGACTTGTGAATCGAGGAAATAGGGGCGCTTTCCCGCGGGTTTGGCACCGGCAAGGTTCAGGGCGTCGGTAAAGCTCATGCCACAGCTCCGATCACGTGCCAGGCGGCCTTGCGGCCGTAATCCTCTGTTTCGTCCTCCGCCGCGTCGGGGAACAGATCGCGGTCGACTACGCCGAACACGCCGCCGTGGATCAGGCTGTCGGGCGCGAAACCGGCGGCAACCATCTCGGCGTCGAGGTCCATCTCGTGCATGCGGCTCCAGAACGGCTCGTTGTTGTAGAAGGCGTCCCAGTCGCGCATGGCCTGCTCGAACAGCGGCATTTCCGGCGCATATTGCGGCTGCTCGACATGGAGCACGACGCCACCGGGGCGCAGGAGACGGCGGGTCTGGGCGAAGATGTTGCGCAGAGCCTTGGTCGAAAGCTCATGCAGGAACATGGTGGTCTGGATCCAGTCGAAGCTCTGGTCCTCGAAGACCGAAAGATCCTCGCCGCTCGCCTGCACGAAGTGCACATTCTCCACGCCCAGTGACTTGGCGCGGGCCAGCCCATAGCGCAGCACCGGCGCCCCAAGGTCGGCGATGGTCAGTTCCGCATCGGGGAAAGCCTGTGCCAGCGGCAGGCTCGAATGACCCACCGTTCCGCCGATCTCCAGAATTTTCAGTGGCTTGAACTCGGGCAGGTTGCGTTTCACCCAGTTGACCACGGCATGGCCGCCGCCGTCCGAATATTTGCCAAGGAGCCCGCCGGTGGTGACGAACCCGGCGTGGTCGTAATTGGCGCCGTTGGTGACGTCTCCTGGGAAATACTCGGTGTGGTAGCTGCCCGGCATGCAATGATGATCCACCGCAGAGACATAGCGCGGAATCGCCAGCGTCGGATCGAGGCTCAGTCGCTCATCGCCATCGGTGAGGTCGGCGGCGATCCGGGCTAGTCGTTCGCTTTGCCGCAGTGCCGTCCAGCGCCCGGCCTGCTGGCGCTGCTCCATCGTCATGCGGCGCAGCGCAGACCAGGTCTGGAACGCGGGGTCCTCAAGCATGGCCTTGCGCGCTTCGTGACGATTGGAGAGCGGGTGGCCGTTCTGCGCGGCGAATCCGGGCGCGACGCGGCTTTCGTATGCGGACTTTACGCCTGGAACGACGCGGGCAGCGAGGTGCCGGTTCATCTGAGCAAGAAAGTTGATCCGCTCGATCTCGTCATGACTGGTCTCGGGGAAAACCGCGTGGCGACCAATGACCCGATAATCCGGCGGGCCGTCGTAGGCCGCATTAGGATCGTTGGCGGCAGGGGCGGTGGAATGGGGTGTCTGAGACGTCTTCACGGCCTACCTCATTTGTTATAGTATTATGATATATGGCCTGACGGGCGGAAGCAAGTGCGCGTGGCGGCATTGTCCGGCAGGCGAAAAGGAAGGACCTACGAAATGCTGATTTTCGCGTTGTTCAACCTGAAGCCGGGTGTCTCGGTGGAAGCCTATGAAGCCTGGGCGAAGGAGTCGGACCTGCCGACCGTCAACGCGCTGCCCTCGATCGCGAGTTTCCGTGTGTTCCGCACTACCGGGGTGCTCGGCAGCGATGCGCCGCCGCCGTTCGGCTATATCGAAGTGCTGGACGTCAAGGACATGGAGCAGTTCGGGGCCGACGTTTCCGCCGCTGCGATGCAGGAAGTGGCGGCAGCGTTCCAGGGCATGGTCGAAGTTACGTTCCTCACCACCGAGGAACTCGAGGCATGAGGTTCGCGGGTAAGGTCGCGGTTGTCACGGGGTCGGGCCGCAAGGGCGGACTGGGCGAGGCGATCGCCCGCCGGTTGTCGGAGGAAGGCGCGAAAATCGTGATCTCCGACATAGGCGGCTCACGCGATGCGGCAACGCCAGATGCCATGATCGGTGGCACTTCGGAAATGCACGACATAGCCGCCTCGCTGCCGACGGATGCTTCCACATTCCCCTGCGACGTGCGCGATCCGGTGCAAGTGGCGGCGCTGGCCGATCATGCAATCGCGGAGCACGGCTCGCTAGATATCTGGGTGAACAACGCGGGTATCGGCTATATCATGAAGCCGCTGCGCGAGGTTTCGGCGGACGACTGGCGGGCGGTGATCGACGTGAACCTGACCGGAGCATGGTTCGGCCTTCAGGCCGCCGCCGAACGGATGATCGAGCAGGGGCGAGGCGGGCGCATCGTCAACATAGCAAGCCAGGCCGCCAAGTCCGGTTTCCCCCATGCGCAGGCCTATACGGCATCGAAGCACGGCCTCGTCGGCCTGGTGCGTTCGGCTTCGATCGAGCTTGGGGCGGAAGGGATCACAGTGAACAACGTTTGCCCCAATCACGTCACCACGGGTCTGGGCAAGTGGCAGAACGAGCACTTCGCCGAACTGCAGGGGATTTCCGTCGAGGAATACCTGACGCGCATGGCCGGGCGCATTCCCATGGGCCGCCCGGGCCTGCCGCAGGACACCGCCAGCGCCGTGGCCTTCCTGTGCTCGGACGAGGCTATCTACATCACCGGTGAGAGCATGAACGTTTCCGGGGGCGAGGAGCCGCACTGAGATGGGTGAGGGCAAGGTAAGTAATCCCGCTCATGTGCTGATCGATCACGCATTGGCACTACGCTGGGACGCCATTCCCGAAGCGGCGCGGAGCAAGGCGTTGACCTTCCTGCATGACAGCTTGGCGGTCGGCGTGGCGGGGCGAAATGCGGCTCATGCCGACGGCGTGCTGGCCATGGTGCGGGGGTGGGGAAAGGGCGAGACGGCCGGTGTACTGGGCCGCCCCGGCGTTCGACTTCCCGCACCTTCGGCCGCTTTCGTCAATGCCTTCCAGATTCACGGGCAGGAATACGACTGCGTCCATGAACCAGCCGTGCTGCACCCGATGGCGACGGTTCTGGCGGCGCTGCTGGCGGAAGCCGAACGAGGCGGCCCGGTCAGCGGAGAGCAGTTCCTGACGGCGTTGGTCGCGGGCGTCGACGTTGCGGTGACGCTGGGCATTGCCGCGCCGGACGCCCTGATGTTCTTCCGCCCAGCGACTGCGGGCATTTTCGGTTGCGTGGCGGCCATCGCGAGCATGCGGGCCATGCCGCGCACCATGGCGCTCGATGCATTCGGCCATGCCATGGCTTTCGCTTCGGGGACCATGCAGGCCCATCTGGAGGGCAAGCCAGCGCTACCTGTACAGGTAGCTCATGCTGCCCGTAGCAGTCTCGATGCGATCGACCTGGCGCGGGCCGGGATGCCGGGCGTAGTCCATCCGCTGGATGGACCGTTCGGTTACTATGCACTGATGGAAAAGCGTGAGGAACTGGCTGCTGCGATGGCTCGACTCGAGCAGGGGCACCGGATCACCGAAGTGAGCTGGAAGCCTTTCCCCACAGGGCGGGCTGGGCATGGCGGCATCGTTTCGGTGCAGCGGTTGATGGCGCAGCACGGGCTCACTGCCGATACGATGGAAAGCCTCGAGTATCATGCGCCGCCGTTGATACACCGACTGGTGGGGCGGCCAGCAAAGTCGGGAATGGAACCCGGCTACGCGCGGCTCTGTCTGCCGTTCCTGGCGGCGGTGACGCTGCTGCGCGGCACCGTGTCTCTCGGCGATTTTCAGCGTGGGAGGTTGGATGATCCTGAAGTGCTGGGCCTTGCTGCGCGAATCCGCGTCGTCGCCGATGGCAATCCCGACCTCGCAGCCTTCGTCCCTGCCCAAACACGGGTGCGCACAGCGGACGGGCGCGAATTGGTGGAGGATGTCACGGCGCAGTTCGGATCGCCCGAATGGCCGCTCAGCGAGGCGGAGCATCTCGCCAAGGCGCGGGGATGCCTGGCCTTCGCGGCTCTGGACGACCGGGACGAAGCCTTGGCGGATGCGGTGGGCCGACTACCGAAATCGCTGGACGCCATTGCGATGCTTCGAGCCAGCGGCGTCATTGGCTGAAAGGGCAAAAATCTGTCCGCTTGACGGATAGCGCTGCCGCAGGACGGACAGTCGCGCGCCACGGGTGCACCATTTCTTCTTGCCATATGATATAGAAGTATATCAAATGAATCGACAGCCGGGCAGGGAGCCGAGATGACCTTACTCAAGTGCGCCACCCATGTCGTCGCGGACGTTCCGGCGACGATCGATCGCTATGAAACCTGGATGGGCTATCGCCTCGTCGAGGAAGGCCGTGTGCCGCAGGACCTCGCCGCCTCGTGGCAGGCCCCGGCCAGTGCCGGCAGATCCTATGCCGTCCTGCAGCCAGCTTCAGGCGATGAGGTCTTTCTGCGTTTCGTAGAGGGCGATCCAGTGCCGGATTACCTGCCGATCCGCAGCTACGGCTGGGCGGCGATCGAGCTGTGCGTGTCTGATGTCGAGGCCGTCAACGCGAAGATGCTCGAAAGCCCCTTCGAGGTGATCGGCCCGCCCAAGGAGCTTGACGGGTTCGCAACGGTCAAGCCCATGCAGGTTCGCGGCGATGATCTGGAGACGGTCTATCTCACCGAAATCCTTCAGCCGGGACCAGGCACGGGCTTGCCGCAACCCCGTTCGCTGGTCGACCGGCCCTTCATCATGGTGCTGGCTTGCCCGGACCTGCGCAAGTCGGCGCAGTGGGTGAAGGACGTGCTGGGGCTGCCGGTGATCGATCCGGTCGCGATCCGATATTCGATGATTACGCTCAGCTTCGGTCTCGACGAGGATGCGAAGACCGAGCTCGTCACTGCCAAGGGTGACGGACAGGTCTTCCTCGAACTCGACCAGTATCCCGAAGGTGCGGGAGAACGTCCGGCCCATCCGGGAGCTTTGCCACCGGGCGTGGCGATCACCACGATGCTACATCCCGATTTTGCGCGGCTTGAAGGCCATTGGGCCTCGCCGCCGGTCGTTCGCGAAGGCCGACTTTATGGTAGCCGCCGGACCGGGTTGCTCCTGACCCCGGAAGGGGCGCTGCTCGAAGTGATCGAAGGCGGGAAGCTGTGACGATGAACACGCAGGTCCGTATCCGGCGCGGTTTCGCCGATCTCGCACAGCGGCAGGTCCATTACCGCAGCGCGGGCGAGAAGGGGCAGCCGCTGCTGATCCTCCACGCCTCTCCCGGCAGTTCGCGCCAGCAGGTCCGCCTGATCGAGGATTTTGCGGGCGAGGCCATGGTCTTCGCGCCGGACACGCCGGGTAACGGCGACAGCGAAGCACTTGGCCCCGAAGAACCCGAGATTACCGCATTGGCGGCTGTCATGCTGGAATATCTCGACGCGATCGGCCTTGAGCAAGTGCGCGTCTACGGCTCGCATACCGGCGCTGCGATCGCGGCGGAACTTGCGATCATGGCGCCGGAGCGGGTGAGCCATCTGGTGCTTGACGGCGTGAGCCTGATGGAAGGGGCGGAACTCGAGGAAATCCTCGCCACCTATGCCTTCCCCTTCGAGCCAGACCTCGACGGCGCCTACCTTGCGCGGCTGTTCCAGTATTGCCGCGACCAGTACCTGTTCTTCCCCTGGTATCGGCGCACCCGGGAAGGTCGCCGAGATGGCGGACTCGGTAGCCCCGAAGATCTGCACGCCTGGGTCACCGAAGTGATGAAGGCGAGCACGACCTATCACCTCAATTACCGCGCCGCCTTCAAGTGGCCGGCAGACAAGCGCCTGCGGCTTATCAAATGTCCGACGCTGGTGACGGCGGCCGAGAACGATCCGCTTTACGACGCCAGCGTGTGCCTTGCACCGCTGCTGGCGGACGGCCGCTTCCTCGAACTGCCGCGCTTCGATGCACCCGACTTCCGAGCCTTCCGCCACGACGCGATGGCCGCATTCTTCGCAGGAACCAACTAAGCCATGGATATCGGCCTTTCGCTGCTCACGCTGCTTCACGTCCTCGTGCCTGTCTACTGGCTGGGCGGGGACCTCGGCGCCTTTTACGGGTCGCGTTTCATGGTTGATCCCAAGCGTTCGGTTCCCGAGCGGATGATGGCGCTCACAATCCTCAACAACATCGACATGGCGCCGCGCACCATGCTAATCCTCGCTTTTCCCACCGGCTTCGGGCTTGCCGTCGCCAAGGGCTGGCTCGACGTCCCGGCGTCCTATGCGATGATCGTCGGCGTACTCGGGCTCGCATGGCTGGCGTTGGCCTGGGCCGTGCACCTGAAGCACGGACCGCAGGGCCAGGGGTACAAGCGCTTCGACATTCTCGTACGCTACGTTGTCCTGGCCGGATTGGTCGCGGCCGTGATGTTGGGCCTTTCCGGCGAAATCGCGGTGCCGCTCTTCATCACGCTCAAGATGCTGGCGTTGGCCATCTGCATCACCCTGGGCCTCATCGTGCGCCGCCAGCTGATCCCGCTGTTCCCCGCCATCATCCAGATGCGCGAGACCGGCCCGACGCCCGAGACCGACCGCGTCATCGCCGCCGTCAACGGCCGCGCGCGCATCAGCGTCATCAGCATCTGGGTGCTGGTCCTGGGTGCCAGCTTCCTCGGCATCGCCACGCCCGTCTGACCTGACGGGCTCTGACCTAACGGAGAAACCATGCAGCAGCATCGCACGATCAGCGGAAAAATTCTCTATACCTCGCGCAAGCCGGGCCGTGAAGGCCAGGAGCGCGGGCGCGAATGGTTCACTTTCACCCACCACACCGATGGCAAGCGCAGCCTTCGCGCGCGCTGCGAGATCGACGAACCGGCTCCGACCGTCCACCGCGACGTGGTCTATAGCCTGGATGAGAACGACCGCCCGATGGACTGCTTCGTGCGCCTGACGATCGGTGACAAATTCATGGGTTCCGGCCTGTTCATCATCGGCAAGGACACCGTGGAATGCGAAAGCTACGGGCCGTCGATCGGCCGCATTTCGCAGACGATGCCGATCGGCGGTGATTTCGATGGCTTCGGCACGCACCCGATCTCGGGCGATGCGTACATCACCAAGAAGATCGACCGCTCGCTGGGTGTCCACAAGCGCAACTTCCGGTGCTTCCTGCCATCTCCGGATCACCGCGGCGCGACCCCGCCGCTGATCGCGGAATCGAACATCGACCTGGGCTACGTGGGCGAAGAGACCGTTACCGTCGCGGCAGGTACTTTCGATTGCTACAAGTACCAGTTCACCGATGATGCAGGCGGCATGATTTCGATCGACGGCCATTCCCACCCACCTTACGAGATGTGGGTGACGGCGGATGACGACGCGATCTTTGTGCAGGGCGGGGTCGGCGGTTACATGCAGACCTGGTACGAGCTGGTCGAACTGAGCCGCTAAGCGGGTTACGACAGAGCCGGGGATGCACTCCCCGGCTCAGAGTTCCAATGCTCCGGGGTTCATCACGCCCTGCGGATCGACAGCGCGCTTGAGCGCCTCGAGCAGTCCGCGCGCTTCCGGACGCAGCACGGATGCATAGGGATATGTCCGCCCGATCTGATTGGACGCGGCGCCGAGCTGCGCGAAAAGCGCGATCAGCTCCTCCCGCACGGTCATCACCAAGGCGCGGGCATCCGGCGCGTCGTCAGGTTCAGCGAAGCGGGGCACCGGGCCGAGAATATCACGGTGCAGCGGCAGCCAGGAATCACGCCAGTTGAGCACGGGCTCGTAGCTGAAAGCATGGGTGCCCATAACCGTCAGCAGCCGCGAGACGGTGATGCCCGCGGCGTCGAGTGCGGGCTTGCGCCGTGCGAGCAACGCCTCCACCGCATTGGCCAGCCGCATCGCTTCGCTGTGGGGTACTTTGGCGTTGAGCGCGATCCATCGGTCGGCGTCGGGACCGAGGATCATGCCGTCCACCGGCACGAACAGGTCTGCCCGTCCCGCGCGGGGGATCGAATCCGCCAACTCCCGGCCAACGAAGCGCGCGGCGATCGCGCGCGCTGCGGCCATGTCCGCTTCGACGGCCGCCCCACTGCGTCCGGCGAGGACAAGGTGCAGCGAATGACAGCCCGTGTCGATGAAAGAGCGGCCAGCCAGCGCCAGCTTCGCGCCCGCCTTAAGCCCCTTGAACAGCCCGCGTTCCTGCCGGACCACCTTGGCGAGCAAGCGCGCGTCGCGGACAAGGTCGGTGGGGCCGGATAAGGCAGTGCGGGTCTTGTCGGGGTCCATCAGGTAGGCGTCCTCCGCAAGGTCGCTGCGGGCGATCTCGCAAAGAGCGGCGATGCCGTCGGACTGACGCTCGAAACCGAACGACAGGAAACCGCTATGCAGGGGCGCGCGGATCAGCCGCAGGCTCACGCGCGCCTTTATCCCCAGCGCACCGGCATCGTGGATGAACAGCCCGGTCGTGTCGGGGCCGAAAGTGCGCATAAAGGGACGCGGGGCAAGCGCCACCGCCTTCTGGCCGGTGTGGAGAATAGAGCCGTCCGCCAGCACGACTTCCATGCCGACCACCGCTTCGGCGGCGGAGACATGGCGGGCCGTACCAAGGAACAGTGCGCCGTTCGAAAGGCCGCCACCAACCGTGGCGCGGCTGCCGGAGAACGTACCGAAGAACGGCAGGCGCAGGCCTAGGGGGGTAAGTGCCTCGTGGACCTGCTTCCATGTCGTACCCGCCTCGACGGTGACAATCATATCCTCTTCGCTGACCGAGATCACGCGGTTGAGGTGGGACAGGTCGATTGCGGCGAAGCGGCGGCCGGTCGGCGTATAGCCGCGGACGTAAGTGAGGCCGCCGCCGCGCGGGGCCATGGCGACGCTGGCCCGGCCGATCAGCCCGACCGCTTCGGCCAGGGCCTCGACAGACGCCGGACGCACCACCATCGCGCAGTCGGCGCCTTCGGCCAGCAGATCCGAGCCATGTAGGCGCAGGCTGTCCGGATCGGTGAGGAGCCTCTCCGCACCAAGCGCGCCCCGGAGCGATACGAAGAGCGAGGCAAGGTCAGGGGTCAATGGGCGGGCTCCAAAGCCGCGAGGTCGGAGGCAGCTGCGCGGAACCCGCGCCTTGCGGCCATGAGCACGAGCAAGGCGCCGATGCCGCAGGTGAAGAAGACGCTCCCCAGCGACCAGGCTATGCCGGTCTTGCCGGTGAACACGGTGTCGGACAGGAATCCGACGATAAAGTTGCCGGCCGTCAGCGCGATGAGGCCCGAGGCGATGGTCTGCAGCGCCATGACCTGCGCTCGCAGCGCATTAGGCGTGATCTGCGCGAAGCCGGTATAGACCGCCGAGGTATTCCAGTTGAGGAACAGTGCATTCAGGAGGTAGCCCGCCAGTGCGAGGCTGCCGCTCGGGGCTAGGCAGGAAAGTGTTCCGAACACTGCCATCGAGGCTGCGCAGCCCATGGCGCACAGTATCGGTGCATCCTTGTAGCCGCGCCGGGCAAGCCACGCGATTACCCAGCCGCTGTTCACCGCCGCGAAGATCGAGACTGGCAGGCCATATGTGCCGAGGATCTTGCCGGTCTCCGCAGCGCCCCAGCCGTGGACCCGGATGAAGAGCGCAGGGAACCAGCCGACGATGGCGTAGACGCACACGAGATTGAGTACCGAGCCCAGCATGAACAGCGCGAATGCACCGGGCTGCTGGGCGAAAAGGCGCAGGATCGGGCGCAGGCTGAGCGGCTCCGTCTCGCGTGCGCCGCCCTGCCGGGCAGGCTCGCGCACGGTCAGAAGCAACAGCAGGGCCAGCACCAGCCCGGGGGCGCCGCATAGCACGAAGACCACCTGCCATGCCTGCATGTGCCCGAACAGCGAGGGAAGCGAGGCGATCAGGTCGTCCGCCCAGTCAAGGAACACGCCGCCCAGTGCCATCGCGGCCGCAGTCCCGAGCGAACTGCCGGTCACGAACAGGCCATAGGCCTTGGGCCGGATGCCCGGCGCGAAGTAATCGGCGATCAGCGAGGTCGCCACTGGCACCAGCGCCGCCTCGCCCACGCCCACCATCATCCGTGCGATGAACAGCTCGTGGAACGTGGTGGCAAGCGAGCAGCCGACGGTCGCGACGCTCCACAGGGTCAGCCCGCCAAGCAGCAGCGGAACCCGGCGCGAACGGTCGCTTAACATGCCCAAGGGTAGACCCAGGACGCTGTAGACCACACTGAATGCCATGCCCTGCAGCAGTCCGAACTGGGTGTCGTCGATGGCCAGCGACTTCTGCAGCGGTTCGATCAGCAGCGCGATCGAAACGCGGTCGAGGATGGCCAGCGCATAGGCAAGCGTCAGCAGGGCGAGGACATACCAGGCATAGGAGCGCCGCGGCCAGACAGCGCTCTCGCCGATTGTCAGGCCCACGAAACCGCCGCGAGCGGTTCGCCGAGGGCAGCGGCGAGTAGCGATGCGGCCTGTGCGCCATTGGCGGGCAGGGCCAGCGTGAGGCCCTGCGGGACGAGCGCCGCAAGTTCGGCAGCCTCCGCCTGAGAGGGATCGTTGCCGTGGCAGACCAGCGTGGGAACGTTCACCTCTACCCAGCTTGCCGCGTCCGATGCGCCGAGCGCGGCGACGACAGCGTCGCCGTAGTGCAGGCGCTGCTTGAGGATACCCGTGAGCGCGGCGAGCATGGCCATGGAGTCTGGCAGCACCCCGGTCTTGCGTACGGCGGATTGCGAGGCACCGTACCAGGGCCATTGCACCTGACTGTCGCGCAGCATGTGCCATACGTGGTGCAGGTGAGTGCCGGCATGTGGGTCGAAATTGATCTGCGGGCAGGTCGCGGTGCGCATGGCGGCTGCAGCAGCGGGATCGAGGGGTGGTGCGCCATGGATCGCCAGCGTCCCGACGAGAGCGGGGTGGCGCGCCGCGAGTCTGGCGCCGATCGGCGCGGCAAGGTCGATTGCGAACACATCGACCGGGCCGCAGTCCATGCGCCCGATCAGCACGGCAAGGCAATCGGCCACGGCATCGGCGGAAGGCTGAGGCAGCGGATCGGAATCGCCGAATCCGGGGAGTTCGGGTACCAGTGTGGGGCGGTCCGGGCCGATCCGGCACGCCCAGTCCAGCGCTTCCAGGGTGGTCGGGGCAGAGAGGATCAGCACCGTGCGGCCGCTCCCGGCCCCGCCCTTGCGCCAGTGTAACTGCCCTTGTGGCAGGTCCACGTAACCACGCGGTGCGTGGGCGTCCTGCGCCGCAGACTCGGTGGGTACCGCTACCGAGGCTGTGACGGCAAGCGCCGCTGCCAGCCAATCGAGCCATTCACCCCGGTCGCTGCCGAGGCGCTCAACCGAGAGCATGGGGTTGCGGTCCGTGGGCACCTTGTCAAGGTAGGCATAAAGGACGTCGTCGCTCCTGGCCGCGACCAGGGTTGGAACCTTGACGGCCAACAGGTCGTCCCACGGGCTCCAGCGCATCGCGGCAGCATAGGCGTCGGAATAGTGCGGCCCGGCGCTGAACAGGTCGATGCCGTAATCCTCCAGCCATTCCGCGTTCGGCGGGTCCATGGCGATGCGGCTGTCGGCTTTGTGCGAGAACCACGGGAACCAGCGGAGCATGTCACGCACATGGACCCATTCCGACGCAAGGTATGCGCCGCTTTCGTCGGGTTGGAACGGGCGCATGTAGGCGGAGATGAAGCTTTCCGGCGCAGGCGCGTCGGGGATGGACAGCCCGTCGAGCACCAGCAGCGGCATCCTGCCTCCGCGCGCTGCCAGCGCCAGCGCGATTTTGGCGCCGGTGTGGGTGGCATAGAGCGGGGCCTGCTCGAGGCCCAGCACCGCTAGCGTCTCGCCGAGCGCCTTTGCGAAATCGAGGATCGTGGGCTCGGGGCCCGTCAGCGGGTCCGAATTGCCATAGCCCGGCGTGTCGAAAGCGAAGACGCGAAACCGGCTGGCGAGCATTTTCATCGTTCCGCTGTGCAGGCGCGAGGACCTGGGGGAATCGTGCAGCAGGACAACTGCCGGGCCTAGGCCGAAGACCCGGTAATGGACCTGTCGTCCCCCTGCGGTCACGTAGCGGCGTTTGATCCCGGTGGCGGTCATGGTGCTCATGCGGCCCATCCTTCCTGTCGCAATATGTTATAGCTCTATAACTAATACTGTGTCAGGATCGATGACTTGTCCAGTACCTGAACCATGCCCTCCGACAGGCGAGAAAGAGTGAGGTTGAACACCATGGAATCCCCTTCATCGGCTTTGCCGCCGCGCGATGAACGGGCCGGCTGGGTCGTGGTCTTCGCGGCGATGATCGGGCTCGCGATGGGGCTCAGTCCGTTGCCGTTCTATACCGTCGGCATGTTCGCGCCCGAGCTTCAGGGCGCGTTCGGCTGGACCTTCGCCTCGCTGATGGGCGCGATCACCGTCCAGTCGCTGGTGGTCATGGCGACCGGGCCGATGGCGGGATTTGCCGTGGACCGTTTCGGCCCGCGCCCGGTGGCACTGATTTCGCTGGTGCTGTTCGGGCTGACGTTCATGAGTCTTTCGCTCAGCAACGGGAACCTGTGGATCTACTATGCGCAGTGGATGCTGATGTCGGTGGTGGGTGCGGGCACTCTCACGGCGACGTGGACTTACACCGTCAACGGCTGGTTCGATAAGCATCGCGGCCTGGCGATCGGGGTCGCCAGCACCGGCACGGGTATCACCGGTTTCCTCGTGAAGCCGTTCGCCGCATGGCTCATCGGCGACTTCGGCTGGCGCACGGCTTTCGTGGTGATCGGGGCGCTGCCCATCGTGATTGGCGTGCCCGTCGTAGCGACACTGTTCCGCGAACGGGGAGAGCGGATGGCCGCCAGCAGCGCGGCGCCCGTCATCGTGGAAGGCGGCGCAACTTTGCGCGAGGCGCTCCACGACAGACGCTTCTGGATCATAACGTTCGCATTTCTGCTGATCGCCTTCGCACTCACCGCGCCCACGCCCAACCTCGAAAACATCCTCAGAACCCGTCACTTCGCGCTTGCCGAGATCGGCGCGATCACTGCCGGGTTCGGGCTTTCGGTTATCGCCGGGCGGGTGATCGGTGGCTGGCTGCTCGACCGTTTCTGGGCGCCGGGCTGCGCGCTGGTGATCCTGGCCATGCCGGCGCTGGGCAGCTTCATGCTGGCGCAGCCGCAGGTCGATACCTCACATGCCGTGCTGTCGGTCGTCGCGCTGGGTCTTGGCGCGGGCTTCGAGTTCGACCTGCTGGCTTACCTGATCGCCCGTTATTTCGGCCGTCGCAATTACGGAACGATCTATGGCTGCTTCTACACGGTGATCGCCTTTGGCGGCGGACTGGGGCCGGTGGTCTATGGCTGGGCTTTCGACACCATGGGTCGGTACGATGCGGCACTGATGGCGGGGGTGGGCTGCCTTGTGGCCGGAGGGCTCTCGCTGTTGGCAATGGGACGCTACCCCGTCTGGCAGGACGGGCCCGCAGCTTGACTAAGCTGGGCCCGGCCCCGAAAAGCAGGGAAAGCCGGAACCGGAGTGCGCTGCGCGGCGGTCCCGGATTCGCCTCTCAGGGGAAATACGTGCTCCAACGCGATGCGGCAGTGCCGCTCTATCACCAGATCTATCTGATGCTGCGCGACGAAATCCTCAGCGGTCAGCGGCCTTACGGCAGCGCCATGCCGACAGAGGCCGAAGTCTCCGAGATCTACAGCGTATCGCGCATCACCGCGCGTCGCGTACTGAATGACCTTGCCGACCAGAACTACGTGGAGCGCAAGCGTCGCCTGGGCACGCGGGTGGTGTTCAGGTCGCCCGCGAAGCCGCTGGAAGCGAACATCGACCAGGCCGTGGATTCGCTGCTGGCACTCGGGCAGGGAACTACCGTGAACGTGATCTCGGTGGAAAGGCGCGAAGCGACCGCCACCGTCGCCAGCGCATTGCAGCTCGCAGTGGGCGCCGACGTGATCCGCGCCGTGCGAGTGCGCTGCCTCGACGGGGTGCCGATCGGGTACGTCGTCAGTTACGTTCCGGGTGAGCTGGAAGCGATCGTCAACGAGAGTTCGCTGGTACGCGCCCCGATCCTCACCCTGCTGGACGAGGCGGGCTTCCGGGCCAAGCATGCTGAGCAGACGATCGGCGCCATGCAGGCCGACGTACTCTGTGTCGAGCGGCTCCACGTCGAGCCGCTATCCGCGATCCTGCGCATCACCCGCACGGTCTACGATGCCGAGGACAAGCCGTTCCTGCGCACGTATGCGCATTACCGCTCGGACCGCTTCAACATCCGCATGGATCTGCAGAACCCCGGCACCGACTGAAAGACGCCGGCCCGCTCAGGCGGACCGGCGTTCTTTGGGGATCGCTTGGAGCCTCAAGAGACCCGGATCAGCACTTTGCCGAGATGGTTGCCGGACTTGAGGTATTCGCAGGCGGCGAGCGCCTCGTCGAAGCCGAACACCCGGTCCACCACCGGGGCGAAGGGATTGGCCTCCATGGCGCGCAGGAGCCGCACGAGCATGCCCCGGCTGCCGGCGGCGATGCCCTTGATGGTGAGGTTCTTGCCGATGATCGCGCCGTAGTTGGGTAGCGGCCCGTCTCCCGCGCCAGCCCCGATCACGACGATCCGGGCGTTGACCGCACAGGCGTTGATCGACTGCGGCAGCGTGTGCTGGCCGCCGGTCTCGACGACGATATCGGCGCCGCGCCCGCCGGTCTGCTTCATCAGTTCCGCAGCCCAGTCGGGGCACTGTGCGTAGTTCACCGTGAAGTCCGCACCGGCCTTGCGGGCCTGTTCGAGCTTTTCGTCGCTCGACGAGGTGATCGCAACGAAGGCGCCGCTGGCCTTGGCGATCTGGAGCGCCGCCATGGCGACCCCGCCGGTGCCCAGCGCGACGACGAGATCGCCTGCCTTGACCTGGCCGACCTCGACGACGGCATGCCACGCCGTCAGCGTCGCGGCGGCCAGCGCAGCAGCCTGCTCGTCGGCCAGGCTATCCGGCACGCGGACCAGCGCCGCGGCGGGGACCTTCAGGTATTCGGCCATCCAGCCGTCCTGGGTGATGCCCACGTCTGTACCGAAATAGCGCATGTCGAACGGACCGTCAGCCCAGGCGATGAAGTGCGAGAGCACCGCGCGGTCGCCCACGGCAATTCCCGTCACGCCTTCGCCCACAGCGACGACTTCGCCCATCCCTTCCGAGAAGGGCACGCGGTCTTCCGGCTTTTTCGCGCCATAGCGGCCCTCCAGGATCTGCAGGTCGCGGTTGTTGAGCGAGACGTAGCGGACCTTGAGCACCGCTTCTCCGGGGCCGGCCACGGGGTCGGGGCGGGTTACCGGGGTGAGCGAGGACAGGCCGTCCTGCGCGCCGAGTTGATAGGCTTTCACATCTGGCTCCTGAAGTTGTCTAGAATGTCCGATCCGCGCGCGAACCATGTTTCGGGGCGCGCGGCGAGGTCTGCCAGCAGGCGCTCGAAGGCGTCCATGCGGTAGGGTAGGCCGATGATATAGGGTGTTAGGTGGAGGGGAAGCAGGCGGGCTCCCTGCGTCTGCGCTTCGGCAACCAGCCAGTCATGGGCGTCAAGGATCTGCTCGGCATAGCTGTCCACCGAATGCTGCTGCACGTTGAGGATCTGGCGGTCCGACAGCTCGTGATTCAGCGGCAGGTTGACGAGGCCATTGGCGAAGGCCCACGGCACTTCGTCGTTGGCCCAGTCGCAGCAGTAGTCGATACCGGCTTCTACCAGCAGGTCGGGCGTCGCGAAGCTCTGCGAACGGGCGATCGAAAGCCAGCCGCGCGGAGCCGTGCCGGTGACGTCAGAAAGCGCGGCGACGCTCTCACGGATGAGGGCGCGTTCGTCCTCGATCGGCAGGGTGGAGGCGATGGTGCCGTTCATGTCGGTGGAATGGGCGATAATCTCGTGTCCGGCGTCCAATACGTCGCGGATGATCGATGGATAACGCCGGGCGATCACGCCGTTGGCTGCGACCGAGACTTTCACACCGGCCTTCGCGAAAGCGTCGAGCAGGCGGTAGAAGCCGATCCGCGTTCCATATTCGCGCGAGGTGTAGTGGCGGTAGTCGGGATAGGCCGTCTGCATGTGACCCGGGGCGCGGAACGGGGTGTCGCTCGGCGTGATCGGAAACCATTCGAGGCTGACTACGATCCATGTCGCGACGCTCTTGCGACCGGGCCATGCCAGCGGCTTGCGGCTGGACAGCGTGCTGTAGGGATAGAGATCGTGGTCGTAGCCAAGGCGACGTTTGGGATATTCGAGATAGCTGGGATCCAGGGTCATGCAGCCACCTCCGTGGTCTGAACGGCTCTCCACGCATCGGCGATGTCGCCTGAGCGGGTGATCCAGGCGCGGCCATCGGCGGCGATGTGGCGCAGTACTTCCTCGAAGGCGCCGATGCGGTGGGGCTGGCCGATGAGGTAGGAGTGCAGGGGGATGCACATCACTGTGCCCGAAGGTTCGGCGGCGAGCCGTTCGTACTGGCGG
>NZ_AKKE01000020.1 GCF_000281975.1 Novosphingobium sp. AP12
GAGGCTGCGCCGCGCGGAGCCGCCGGCTACCGCCGCGCGGCGTGTACCCGCCTTTCCGGAGAAACGGCGTGCCTTTACGTCCGGCCCGGCGCCTGCGCTCCCGATCCCCGCTACGATCTGCAGGCGTCGCTCGAACGCGCGGGGCTTTAGGCTTCCCGCGCGCGGCGGGCTCAGCGGTGGCTGCCCATCATGTTCGCATGGGTGATCGCCACGGCCAATGCATCCGAGGCGTCCTCGCCGGCCAGCTTCACGCCGGGCAGCAGCACCTTGAGCATCGCCTGGATCTGCTTCTTGTCCGCGCCGCCGGTGCCGACGAGCGCCTTCTTGATGACCTTGGTAGAATATTCCGCCACCGGCATTCCGGTGCGCGCGAGGCTGAGCATGGCGACGCCGCGCGCCTGGCCTAGCTTGAGCGTCGACTGCGGGTTCACGTTGACGAAGACTTCCTCCACCGCGCCCGCATCGGGGCGGTGAAGGAGGATGACGTCGGTCAGGCCGGCATCGAGCTCAACCAGCCGCTCCGCCATTCCGGCCTTGGCATCGGTGCGGATTTGACCGTTGGCGACGTGGCTGAGGCGGCTGCCGCTCTTGGCGACGATGCCCCAGCCGGTGCAGGTCAGGCCGGGGTCGATGCCGATGATGATCATGTGGGGGCGCTTAGCCCAGCGTCTCCATCACTTCGTCGGAGATTTCGTAGTTGCCCCAGACGGTCTGGACGTCGTCGTCCTCCTCGAGGGTGTCGACCAGCTTCATCAGGGTGCTGACGGTATCGGCGTCGACATCGACGGTGAGGTTGGGCTTCCACGCGAGCTTCACGCCCTCGGCCTCGCCGAGCGTCTTTTCGAGTTCGCGCGCGACTTCGTGCAGTGCATCGACAGAGACCCAGATCTGGTGGCTGCCGGGGTTCTCGTCGCCGTCGCCCATGTCGCTCTGTACGTCCTCGGCGCCCGCCTCGATCGCGGCTACAAGAACCTTGTCCTCGTCACCCACGCTGGCGGGATACTCAATCAGGCCGAGACGCTCGAAGCCGTGGCTGACCGCGCCGCTCGCGCCGAGGTTGCCGCCGTTCTTGGCGAAGGCGGTGCGCACGTTGGTGGCGGTGCGGTTGCGGTTGTCGGTCAGCGCCTCGACGATGATGGCGATGCCGCTGGGGCCGTAGCCCTCGTAGCGCACTTCCTCATAGTTCTCGGCGTCGCCCTTGGTCGCCTTGTCGATCGCGCGCTGGATGTTGTCCTTGGGCATCGACTGCGCCTTCGCGGCGTTGACGGCGGCGCGCAGGCGCGGGTTCATGTCCGGGTCGGGCATGCCCATCTTGGCCGCGACCGTGATTTCGCGACTGAGCTTGCTGAACTGCGCCGAGCGCTTCTTGTCCTGCGCACCCTTGCGATGCATGATGTTCTTGAATTTGGAATGGCCTGCCATGAGTCCGCTCGCTGCCTGCCCGCCGCCTGTTAGTCATTGAGGACGCCGCGGGTGTCGATGAATAAGGAGGCGCGGCCCTTACAACACGGGGGGGGGCAAGGGCAACCGCCCCGATGCGCAGATCGCCGGGCTGCAGCGTCGCGGCACTGCCCGGGCAGCCCGCGATCAGCTTCGGGCTGTTCGTTCCGGTCACTGCGCCTGTTTTACGGGGCGCATCCAGCGTAGCAGTCGGTCAGGGACTGACCGTGGCGAAATTCCTTGGATATAGGCTTCCACGGTAACAGCGGTCAGCGCCTTCGCCGTCATTCGGTGCGGTTCCAGACACCAAGGAAAGTCGCTTTGCGCAGCTTTGGAATCCGCAGTGCCGCGGATTAGGACGCACTCGAAGCAGGCGCCCGTTCAGTGATCCGGTGACAGCTTTCGGGCTCGTCCGGCGCAAGAGCTATGACGAGGTTGGGAGGATAGTGGACCTCGGGCGCGGCTCGCCGTGTGACCACCCGCCATTAACCCATGAAGGATCCCTTTCACGCCTTGATCGAGGCGATTGAACTCGAGGGACCCAGAGAACGTGGGTTTTCATAGCCTAGTGACGGGGCGTGAGGGAAGCGCGAGGGTTATACCAGCCTGATGAGCAACGAAAAGCCGTCGAAACTGCCACGTAGCCCTCTTGCTTTACAATGCGGATCACATAAACCGCCGCAAGGCTCTTCTCGCTCGTATGGCTGCGATTGCAACGGCCTACAGCTGCGCACAGCCCATTGCGAAGCCGTAAATTTTTGTTGATAGTCAAGGCGTTGTTGAAACGGGAAAGCTTTGGCATCGGATCATAATTCCGGCCGCCGATCCTCATTCTTGCGGCAAGACTAGCCTGAAGGGGTTGGCACAGAAAAATGAACCAGGAACTGAAGCTCGAAGAAAAAACGGGCGAAATTGGCTTTAATACGCCCTTTCTTATCGTAACCCCTACATTCAACTCAGAACATTATCTGGATGAGACTATCATCTCGGTGGTATCCCAGTCTGGGCCGTTTGAGATAATATACCACGTTCAGGATGGTGGCTCGACTGACCGCACTCTTGCTATTTTACGTCGATGGAAGCGCCTGATCGACAGCGGCGATTTCCCGATCAACTGCAACGGGCTGCGTTTCTCATTCGCGAGCGAGCGGGATGCAGGCATGTATCAGGCCATCAATCGCGGGATCGCCGCGGCCCGACCCGAAGGCCTTTTCCTGATGGGGTGGGTCAACTCCGACGATCGACTGGCGCCCGGTGCGCTTGCAACACTGGAAGTGGTTTACCACACATTCCCCGACGTGCGCTTCACAACAGCACGCGTGGCCATGATCGACAACCGAGGCTCGTTGATGGGCGTCAACCTGCCCATCGATTACAATCGCGTCGCCCTTGCGCGCGGTGACCATGACGGACGGACCCGAAATTTCGTAATGCAGGAGGGGACATTCTGGCGTTCTGATCTGTGGGATGCCGTCGGGGGCCTGGACGAACGCTTCCGCCTGGCGGGCGACTGGGACCTGTGGCGCCGTTTTGGCGAACACGCCCCGCTTTACACGATCGATACTCTGATCGGCTTCCACCGCCGCCGGCCGGGACAACTTTCGGCTGACATGGACCGCTACTACGAGGAAGTGGACGCTGCGCTGCCTCAAGTCGGAGGCGTAGTTGTCCCTGACGAACAAGATGTTGGCATGATCCGCTTCGATTTGGGCAAGCAGCGCTGGATCCTTTACCCCAATTACGGTCGCCGCTTGGACATGCCTCTACTGCAGGATGCCAACGGCGACCGCGAGCAAACCGTGCGGGTCACCCCGTTGACGGGCGTTCGGCGTAGCGAAGGCCCCTATCCTGAAGGCGGTCTTCCTGCCGGCATGCGTTGGGTCGACGACACACGCATGACTGCGGAGGTGTTCGTGCCCTCGGCCGGGCGCTGGACGATGACGCTGCGCATGCGCAACTGGCGCCCTCGCCTAAAGCTGCGAATTTCCCGAGGCGAAGCGATCTGCTACGATGACGTACTGAGCGCCGGCGAGGAACATGCCGAAAATGAAATTCGCGCTTCTGTCTGGCTGGAGGCGGGGCGCAATATCCTGTCTATCGATTCCTCGGGCGAAGTCGGCGAGGTCGGGACCTGGCTGTTCATCATCCTGGACTGGTACGTCCATCTCGAGGCAGACAGACATCTGCGCGTGCCGGGTAACGCCTTCGCACGCAGAATCACGCGTAGCGGCTTTGCCTGGCCGCGCATCTCAATCGTGGTGCCTACTTTTAACCAAGGTCACTTCATCGAGGAGACGCTGCGCTCACTCATCGACCAGAACTATCCTGACCTTGAGATCATTGTCATGGACGGCGGGTCTAGCGATGCGACCCGCGACATCCTGGCACACTATGCGGATCACCTCGTCTACCACCGCTCGGCCCCTGACGGCGGGCAAAGCGCGGCAATCAACGCCGGGTTCTCGTACGCCACCGGCGATATCCTAGGCTGGCTGAACAGCGACGACCTGCTGGCCCATGACGCGCTGTTCGCAGTTGCTTTTGCTTTTGGCAGCAAGGATGCTCCAGACATCGTCGCCGGTGTATGCACCAGCTTCGACAAGAGCGGCCCGGTGCGCCGCCACCTGCCATGTCTGGCGAATGGGCCGCTGCCACTCGCGCAGATCCTCGATATCGAGGGCTCCTGGCTACAGGGTCGCTTCTTCCACCAACCCGAAGTGTTTTTCTCGAGAGAGATCTGGCAAAGTGCCGGCGCGCACGTGGAGGAACAGCTTCATTACAGCATGGACTACGATCTATGGGCGCGGTTTGCCATGGCTGGCGCACGCATCCAGGTCATTGGCATCGAGATCGCCAAGTTCCGCCTGCATGCCGCACAGAAGACCTCTTCGCCCGAGGTCTACTCGCCGGAACTGCGCGCTCATGCTCGTCACCTGGCTGACACCCTCGCCACTACCCCAGCCGAACCCACGCGCGCCGCCATACAGTCGATCCTCACAATCGCGATGTTCAACGACTATGGCTATAAGTATGGTGCAGGCACGGCTCATCGTCGTCTGGCCACTGCGCTCACGGGGTTCGGCCACCGCGTCGTTCCCTTCGCCTATGCCGATTTCGACCTTAGCCCGGTCGATCGGGTGCTGACTGGCGAAGCCATCGTTGACACGCTGCTGGCAGAGGACCCCGACCTTGTGATTCTGGGAAACCAGCACGCGATCGGCGCAGACTTTCTCGACGTTCTGGAAATTCTCGTCGCGCGTGGGGTACCGACAGTATTCTTCGCGCATGATGAGTGGATCGTCACGGGGCGCTGTGGCTATCCTGGCAGTTGCACCCGCCTGGAAAGCGCCTGCGACGACGCCTGTCCCACTGCCAGCGCGTATCCGGCGCTTGCCCCGCCCCTCGTAAGCCCGGCCTTCGAGCGCAAACGCGCCCTTCTGGCCAGGGCGTCGCTCGACATCCCATTCGCAATCTTCACCAACAGCCAATTCATGAGCTCACGGATCGAGCGCCTACTGGGCGTATCGGCCGCTCCGCCCATCCGCGACGTGAGGCTTGGTGTAGACTGCGCGATCTTCCGCCCGCAAAGTCGCATCCTAGCCCGTCGACGCCTGGGCTTGCCGGAAGACGCTTTCATCGTGCTAACCGCCGCGGCGGATTTGTCGGACGAGCGGAAGGGCTTTGCTCGTGCTATATCGGCATTTGAGGCGCTCACATCCGCGGACAAGCTACTACTGGTGATGGGTCTCATGCCGAACCGCCCGCATATTCACGGCGCTGTCCTGTACTCAGGCCACGTCGCGGACGAGCAGCTTGCTGCGCTTCACTATGCCGCAGCCGACGTGCTGATTTCGGCCAGCAACCAAGAGGCTTTCGGACAGGTGCTGATTGAGGCTGCGGCCTCCGGGTGCCCGACCATCGCCTTGGATGTGGGCGGGGTGGCCGAGGCGGTCTCTGATGGACAAACCGGTGTTCTGATACGCACGCATGCACCTGCGGCTCTGGCGCGCGCTCTTCAACGCCTGCATGACGATCCATCGCTGCGCGAGCGACTCGGCCTCAACGGGGTTCTCCATGCTCGTACACGCTACTCGCTTGAAGCGTGCGCTTGGTCGTTCTTGACTGTTCTCGAGGGGCTCGCCGTTTTCCGCAGTGTGCCGATGGCACCTAACCTTGTGCTTTCAACTGACGATACGCATGCTCCGTTCCTCGCGTATCTCACCGGTGAACGCGCGACACCTCCCCCGGATGATGGCTGGGAAACCGGTGCAGGCCTGTTGCGTGAGAAGGATGGCTTGCCTGAACTCAACCTTGAGCCAGGCTATGCCTGGCTGTTGCACCCCACTTCCCGTGTCTTCGTGCGCGCGCAGCAGTTCGGGGTTCAAACGCTGCATATCCATGGCCGGTCGTCCATCCCTGGCCAAGAGGTCACGGTCCGGGTTAACGGGGAGCTTGCCGCCACCCTTTTCTACGACCAGAACGATGCACGCGTGCGGGAGACCCGGCAAGTTCGTGCCGCCCTGGTCCCCGGCATGAACCGCGTCGACTTCGAGTTCGCCATCGCCGGCGGGTTCGAACACGAGCCGCGCGCACTAACCTTCCGCCTCGAAGGCATCGATGTGGGAGATCGGGATGCGGAGCATGCCAGCAGCTGGCAGCCCCTTTCTGGTTTCGGCCAGTTGGAAGGGCCTTATCTCGAGCACAACATCACCCGGCCCTTCCGCTGGATTGAAAAACCGACGGCGCGGCTGCGGGTCTATTCCGGCAAATCGCTTAAGACCCAGCTGCGCATCGTGTGCCGCAATCACTTTGCGGGACAGTGGATCGAGATCGCCGTCAACGGGGCAACGGTAGGCACCGTCCGGTTCGAGAATGCTGCCTTCATCGAACTTTACGAAATCCTGCTACCGGTAGCCGTGGTTCGAGGATGGAACTTGATCGCCATCAAGGTAGGTCATTCGGGCTTCTCCAAGGATGAGCGTGAACTGCTTGTCGCAGTCGATAACGTCGAGCTTCTGGAAGTGGAAAGGCCCATTGGCCGCGTCAGGCGCTATTTCGAAAGCGACAAGGGCTTCAACTCGTGACTAGTCTCGCTGGAGCCTTCT
This sequence comes from Novosphingobium sp. AP12, assembly GCF_000281975.1. GTDB lineage: Bacteria > Pseudomonadota > Alphaproteobacteria > Sphingomonadales > Sphingomonadaceae > Novosphingobium. The sequence goes on from NZ_AKKE01000020.1 coordinate 6,546, forward strand.
TGCACCGGTCGTCTACATGCCTTTGATTTCTGTTACCGGGATCGAGACCCGCGGCGACGCTCTCGCCTTCGACTTTTCATGGCAACCCGAGAACGACCTGGCGATCGGCGGCACGCTTACCAGTGGGCACGCCGGTGTCGCGCTTGGCTTCGGGCCGACCGTCGCCGTCGCACACTGGCCTGCCTGGTTGCGCGCGATCACGCATTTCGGCGAGGCCGGCGGTGAGGCGGGTATTTGGCTTGACCCCCACCGGCAGGCCGAACGCGGGACTGAAAGCTTCTGGGCTTTGGATATGCGCGGCGCCCGGACACGTGAGCCCATAGCTGCTTTCTTGGTTGGCCTGGCCGATGCTATTGACGCCGCCGACATGAACCCGTCGGAAGAGCAGCGTCAAGCCGTCCAAACCTGTCGCGGCATGGCGCTGGCGCTGGCGTGCGAAGCGCAAGGTGGAGTTCCAGCCCCGGCTGACTGGCCTGAACTTTTCTGGCCCGCTTCCTTGCCTTTGCTGGTTGACGATCACAATGCCGGCACCCTGCGCCGTCATGTACGCCTGACGTACCGGATGCCCCGTGTGGGAGGATGGCTGACGGCGGGCTGCTCGCTGCGGCTGTTCCAAAGCGAGCGGTCTTTCGGGATCGAATTTCGAGCCCTTGACGGAGACCTTCTACCAGCCGCAATTGTTCCTGCGTGCATCGAAGATGATCTGGGCCCTCTGCTGCGCTTCACCATCGACCGCGGTGGTGCAGGCACCACTTTTGAAGGTGAAGCACAAGCAGACCAGGCCCTACGGATCGTGCGGGCCGTGGCGCGGCAAGTCTCGCGTGACATGACTGGGAATCCTGCAATGTCTGCGCTAACTGGTTTTCAAGGCGGGCCGTGGCGCCACTGGCTGGCAGCGATGCCCGATCTCCTTGCCTCTCCCTCACCGATGTCGCTAGAGACGGCGCAGGATCATTAGGACGCTGAAAATGCGACGACCACGGGGAGCGGTTTCTTTGCGGCAATTAGGGATGGAACGCGGGCGTCTGGTCGCGGGCGGTCTGGCAGCGCTGGGTGTTGTGGTGCCACTCGTGATCGGTGCCGCAGTCGATAATGTTTCGGCGGGTATAGCGTTGATGTGCTCCAGCTTTGGGCTCGTGTGCCTGCTTGGTGCGTTCGTGGTTTTCGACTGGTCGCAGCGTGAAGACTTACGTGGTCGCCTTTCCGCCTGGGAACCGGTTGTTCAGCAGATGCGCGGAGCCACCTTGCGCTTGGAGCAGATCCAACGCCGCCTTGCCGAGATTGACGCCAACACGCACGAGATCAGGGCTCTCAAGCACCTCGTCAACGAGGAGCGCCATAACCTCAGCCTAGTGGCAAGCGGGATGGTCGACATCCGCGGCATTATCGACAATGAGCAGGTCAACCTGGGCAACATCGCCAATGCCGTGCATGAGATCCGAGTCGATACGGGGCGTCTGGCCGAACAGGCCGGCGATGCCTTCGACGAAGTGCGCGCGTTTTCCGAGATCGTGCAGGCCCTGCGGAGCCATCTCGACGCGCTCTCTGCCAAATTCGCGATCCTGGACGAGCGCAGCCTGGCCGAACAACGCAACCTGGGACTTGTTGCTTCCGGGTTAGATGGCGTGCGCCGTGCGGCGAATGGCGTCGAACGCTTTGAATCGCGACAAGCGGCCTTCGAAGACGTCCTGGTTTCCCTCTCCGATCAGATCGATGCGCTCACCGCCTCGTCGACGCTACGTGATAAGGTGGTATGATTCCGAAATTAGCCATGGAAAATGAACTTCCCGAAGACAGTCTGGGCGCGCAAGTTCGCCGGCGCCTGATCGCTGCCGCACAGGATCGCCAGGACGTGGACTTGGTGATAATGGCCAACGAAATCAACTTCGCGCATGGAACCGGCATCCTTATGAGCCGGATCTTGGCCGAACTGCCTTCCTATGTACTGTTCCGCGCCTTCGATCATTGGGGCGGCATGCAGGTCGTCGAACCAACGGCGGACTTTGTGCTGCACCGTTACTCGCAGGATCGCCAGACTATCGCCGGTTTCGTGGCCTCGCGGCTGCCGCCTTACGCGCCGCGGTCGATCTTCAGTGTTCCTTACACACGAGAGGATGTGGTCATGGCACTAACTGCCAAGGCAATGACCGGGGCGCCGCTGGTGATCTGGGTAATGGACGATAACTGCCTGTCCAACGAAGGCATTCCGCTTGCGCTTATGCGTGAACTGGTGCTTGCGGCCGACGCACGCTTCGTCATCTCGGACGTAATGCGTGCTACCTACGAGGCGCATTTCGGCCTGCCCTTCTGGGTGCTGCCTCCGCTAGTTGCCCGCCGCTTCATCCGCACTGAGCCCTGCCTGCCCCCGCCCCAGGAAGAACCGCTACGTGGTGCCATCGTGGGCAACATCTGGCATCAGGCTTGGCTGGAGGATGCGATCGAAGCGCTGAGCGGCGTCGAAGTTCCTATCGAATGGTACACCAGCAGCAACGACCTGCACTTCCTGAAATACACAGATGCGGACCTCGCGCGCGCCGGGATCGTTATCAAGAACGACCTTACGCATGACGAGATTGCAGTTCGCGTCGAGCGGTCCGCCTTCATTCTCGTCCCATCCTTCAGCGGAACCGAAACCGACGGACACGCCGCAGCCATCGGGCGACTGTCGCTTCCCTCCAAGATGCCCTTCGTCACCGCGACAGCAGGTACGCCATTCCTGGTGCTCACAAACGGCGAGAGCGGCGCGGCAGACTACGTTCGCACGTTCGACCTTGGCGAAGTCGCCGCATATGATCAGGAGGCGATTATCGCCGCGATCAATCGAATTGCAGATCCTGATAAGCAATACCGCGTACGCGAACGCTCCTTCGCAATCGCCCCAGCCCTCGACGTGACGGGGCTACATGGATTCCTAGTTGATGCCGCGCGCAACAGATCGTTGACCGATGATCGTTTCGAACTGCTTTTCAGCACAGCCTCCCTTGCCGGACGCGAACGCAGTGACTGCTCCATAATGCAGTGCTGAACCATCCTCCGTGTTCGACCTTCCGGTCGGATACGGGGCAGAGAAGGTCCCGACCAATGTTTGCCGGCGGTCGTCGCGATCCGATGCGGCCATGCGCACTCCCAGGCACAGCTGATTGATGGTCAGGCATTTTCAATCGACGCCCGACGGTCTGCCTAAGGGTTTGCGGCTCACTTGGCCTTCACTGCACTGCGCTGTACCGATAGCACTTGCTCTTGGCCGCCGTCGTTGGCAGAGCCCGCGGATGTCCAGCAAAGATCACCGTGAACCCACATTGCTCAAGGCTCCTGTCACGGCAAGTCTGCGTCTGCCCGGGTTCGGCCCAGGCAGGAAGTCTTTTCAAATCGCCTCTGCCCTGATGATGGCCGGCACCATGCTGGCCGGATGTAGTTCGTTGCCGCAGAACGCGCCGACGAGCCGCAACATCGTCAAGGCCAGCCAGAGCCCGGCCAACACGCTCAATTACAAGATCGTCGAACTCGACGCAGCGCTGGCTTCCACTCCGCCGCAGCGCAATGAGCTGGGCCTGGTGAAGATGGCCAGCTTCGCCAACATACCTGCCCCGAATCGATCTGATATGGTCCTCCCTGGCGATATCCTGCTTGTCTCGGTTTACGAAGTTGGCGTGAGCCTGTTTGGCGGTCCGGCGCCCACCTCCGCCGCCACGCCTACCGCCCCCGGCCTGCCTCCCTCGGCCGCTGCACATAACATCCCTGTTACCGTACGCGAAGACGGCAATATCAGCCTGCCTTACATCGGCACGCTCAAGGCTAACGGTTTTTATCCTGAAGAACTGGCCGAGCAGATCGGAACACGTCTTGCCCCCTATTCGCAATCGCCCCAAGTGCAGGTGGCAATCTCGCAAAGCGTGGGTAACGCTGCCTACGTCAACGGCGCGGTCGCCAAGTCTGGCCGCTATCCGCTGACCAGCGCGCATGAACGCCTGCTCGATGTAATAGCCCTAGCGGGCGGATCGGCGATCGACGTCAATGATGCAGAACTGCACTTCACCCGGCGAGGAGAGTCCGCGACACTGCGCCTAGCGGATTTGCGTGCGGAAGATCGTGCCAATATCCAGGTGCTGCCCGGCGACCGAATCGAGATCCGCAAGCAGCGGAAAAGCATCACCGTGTTCGGCGCCACTGATCGGGTCTCGGAAATCGGATTCGAGGCGCCCAATCTGTCGCTGGCAGAAGCGCTGGCTCGCTCAACCGGCCCGGCCGACAGCCGCGCCAACGCACGCGGTGTCTACCTCTTCCGTCTCGAGCGAGATAGCAGCGGCGACGTCCTACAGCCGGTGATCTATCACATTGATATGATGAACCCGCAAACCTACTTCTTAACGCAGATGTTCCAGATGCAGGACAAGGACGTCATCCTTTATTCCAACAGCTCGTCGAACCTCACTCAGAAGTTCGTGGGTATGCTCAACATGCTGTTTAGCCCGGCATTGGGCATCCGCTACGCTACCCAGTAAAGGCCACGAACATGCGCATAGGCATTGACGGCCACAACCTGGTCATCCCCAAGGGGACCGGGGTAGCCACCTACGGCTCCTCGCTGGTCAACGTTTTGACGAAGGCTGGCCATCAGGTGGAGGGCGTATTTGGTATCGATCCGGGCCGCGACCCCGCTACCCGCGAGACGCTTTTCTTCGACCAGTTTGGTCATGGCCACCAGATGGGCAACGTGCGCAAGCAGACCACGCGCTCGGTGATCTGGAACCACGGGACACGGCCGCTTATTCAAGTGCCGTTGACCGAACATGTCGATAAGCGCGGCTTCGCCCAGCGCTGGCCGGATTTTTCCGCCTTGTGGACCAGCCCGTTGATGTTTGAAGTAGCCCGGGCGCGCTTTATGCATTTGCGTCGCTTCACCACTGTGACGATGCCTAGGCCACCTGCAGTCATGCACTGGACCTATCCGGTACCGCTGCGCGTGGCTGGCTGCCGGAACGTCTACACGCTGCATGACCTGGTCCCGCTGAAGTTGCCGCATACGACCCTCGACAACAAGCGCTACTACCACCGCTTGATCGCCGGCTGCATCGCGACGGGCGATCATGTGCTGACGGTTTCGGAAGCGAGCCGGCGCGACATCATCGAGATGTTCGACGTGCCGGAGGACAAGGTGACCAACACCTATCAGTCTAGTCCCCTTCCCCCCTCGATCGCGGCATCCTCCACGCAGGAGGACTGCGCCATGGTGGAGCGCTTGTTCGGCCTGCCGCCGAAGGGCTTTTACCTTTTCTTCGGTGCCCAGGACCCCAAGAAGAACATCGCCCGGATCATCGATGGCTACCTCATGTCGGGCAGCGAGCGTCCGCTGGTAGTCGTCACCTCCCGCGATTGGGGCATGGACGGCACGATGGGTGCGCTGGCCGCCGACGGCACTATCTACGGTCGCAAGCCCGAACGTCCGATCGTCATGTTGCAATACCTGCCACGCGAGATGCTGTTCCGTCTGATCCGGGCGGCGCGTGCAGTGTTGTTCCCTTCGATTTACGAAGGGTTCGGCTTACCGGCGCTAGAGGGGATCCAGCTGGGAACGCCGATAATCTCTTCGAATAGCTCCTCACTACCTGAGGTCGTAGGTGAAGCCGGGCTTCAGGTCGATCCGTACAGCACCGACGAGATCGCCCAGGCCATCCGCCGTCTCGATAACGACGAGGTGCTCTACGAGCGGCTGTGCGCCGCCGCCCCTGCGCAGGCTGCCCGCTTCACGGACGATGCCTTCCTTGCCCGCGTGCAGGCGGTCTACACCAAGCTGGGACTGGGCTAACGCTTACGCTTCTGTAGGCCCGGCTGAACGTGTACTATACTGCCTCGCTTGACTTTGGCTCTGACGTATCGATGAATGTGCCAATGAGATGCGGGGTCACGGGATGATACCGGCGCTAGTAACAGATGCTCGGACCACACAAGGCGAGCCGGTTCATGCGGGCGGAACCGGGCTCGCCCGAGCGACCAACACCCTAGCCCGCTGGGCCAAAATCTGCAGGGCGCGTCCTGTTGCCCGCCTCTGTTACCTTGCCACTCTCCGGATTGATTCCAAGAATCGGGTCGCGCGCCGGCAGGTCCGCTTGCTGCGCCGGCGTGACCCCAGCGAGCGATCGAGTCTGCGCTACGTGGTGTTTGGCACGACTGGCCTGTGCAATGCTTCGTGCATCCATTGCCCTACTGGTAAGACGATCACTTCCCACGTACCGCGTTCCACGATGGACCTTGCGCTCTTTAAAGGCGTGGTTGATCAAATTTTTGATCAAGGATGGTCTCTGCTGGGCATCCACTTCGGCCTGTTCGGAGACGGGCTGGTCGACCCGCACGTCGTCGAACGCGCGCGTTACGCGCGTGAGCGTTTGCCCGAGATCATGCTGGACGTGAACACCAACGGTGCCGCTTTCGACCGCAAACGCCATGGGTCCCTCGATCGTGACCTGACATTGCTGACGCTACACTGTGAGTCGATCAGGCCAGACACGTACGACCAAATCATGACGCCGCTGCGTGCGAAGAACGTTTTCCCAAAATATGAGCCCATTCTGGATAGCTTTCCGGGCAAGGTACGGGTCAGCGTACCGGTCAGCCGCATGAACCGCGATGACATCGAGGAAACCCGCGACTGGTTTTTGGAGCGTGGTGCCAAGGAGGTCGTATTCGATCCACTAGCAAGTCGCTGCACGGACGATCAAAGCCTGTTTCGCCGGATCGCTTTCACACCGGTCGAGATCCGGTGCAATCCTGATATCCTGGACGACGTAATTATAGACTGCGACGGGCTAGTGCTGTCGTGTTGCCAAGACTTCGAACGGCGCGAACCGATCGGGAACGTGGCTGCGGATGGCCTGCTATCCGCCCTTCAGGATACCAGGCGTGCTGTTTTTCATGGCAGGCTCGCGGCTGGCAGCCATGGCGAGATCGAGACATGCCGCCGTTGTGCCGCAGACGTGCGCACGCCCAACTTTCCTTTCGATCTGGCCACGCCGGGTGAGCTAAAGGCCGGGTCTCATCCGCCCCCGCCCGTCTCCAGCACCACCATATCCCAGTAGCCCAGTACCGGCAGGGTAAAGGCTACGTAATTGCCCCCGCCATCCGCTCCGGTCGTGTAGGCTAGCAGCTGCGCGGCCCCGGCGGCATGGTCGGGGGATGCCCACCACAGCGGATTGCGCGCGTTCTGCACCTGGCTGCCGGAATAGTAGAGTTTCATCGCGACCGCGCCCAGCTGCGTGGGTTTTTCCTTGGTCCCGTCAAGGTCGGCCCAGACGTTGGAAGAGACCCCCGTCAGGTTTAGCAGATGGCAGATCTGGAAACCTGCTCGGGCCTTGCCGAGCAGGTACACTTCGCCTGCCGAACCCACAGCGCCGCCCTTTGCACCCCGAGTGATGGTGCAAGGCAGCGTGCTGTCGCGCGTCCCGTCACGCAACAGCGTCTGATAGCCCACCTCAAATGCCTTGTACGAGAGCAGCGCATCAACCAGCCCAGGTGAGCAGGGCAGATGATACCCCTCAACAAAAACGTTGGTCATGATGCAACCCTGGTCAGGATGGTTCATCCAAGTAGATCCAGCGATGGCAAACATTGCCGTGGCCAGCAGCGCTGCAGGCGGATTGACGACACATCCAGCAGTCCGCTCATGTGTCGAACAGTTTTCCGCCAAGGTGCGGTTGATGTATGCGGGCTGGACGATCGCACGCCCTGCCCGGCCACGTCCACCCTTACGCATCGTCTCCGCTGCCCCCGCGACGACGCCGTTGAGCCCAGGATAATAGGGCGTGTCGAAATCCCAGGTCTCGCGATAGAGGTAAGGTTGACCACCTTTACCGGCCGCATCATCCAAACCCCAGCCCGATACCGTATTGAGGATCGCCGGCCTGCCCAGACGCGCCTGTGCGGCGGTAGTGAAATCCGCCAGGCAGCGCACGGTGTCGAGTGGCCGCCCCTGTGCGTCAAAGGTCGGCTGTACAGGCGCACCGACGGTGTCGGCCTGCCAGAAGTCGAAGTCAAACTGCTCCATCATGGGTTTGATCGAGTGAAACAGCAGGAAATCCTGCCATCCCTTGCTGCAGGGGTCGAAAAAATCGAGATGATCGGCCTGCCACCCGTACTTGGTCCAGTTGTCGGGCTGCTTGGGTGACTGGTCCATGTCGTCCGCGGTGCATTTGCCTGCGAGCCCGCAGCGGTTGCGAAACGACCCCCATGCCAAAGAGGGCCTAATCGACTGCGAAGGCCAATTGGAATAGGCTTCACCGGTTGCCTGGAAGAAGCCCACCGGCATAGCAGCATCGTGCGCGGCGCCGATCAGGGCGCGAATTGCCGCGCGGCTGACCGTCAGGCCTGACAGCGAGCGCCAAGAATCCAGCGAGGACGGCGGAGCCAGTTCGGGGCGGTAGTAGCTGGCATAGCTTTGGATCGTGTTGCAGTGCCAGGCGACCTGCGCCGCAATCAGCGATACCGCATCCACCTTCCCGTCCCAATGCGAAATCCAGCACTGTCGGGGAAAACGCGCATGCAACTCGGACTTCTGCACGTCGAGAGCGCCTGCCGCGGTATCGAGGGGTGTCCCACGCGCGTTCTTGACGGTAACAGCTATGCGATAACCGCGCTCGCCTTTGTCCGGCGCGGTAAACGGCACCATGAGGGGAGTGCTGCCAAATGCCTCAATGCGCGCATAGGTGGTAGTTTCAAGCAGCTTCGCCGCATTGAAATAGATTGTCGTCTCCACAAGCGCGTTCAGCTTAGACGCGCCTGAATTGCGCAAGGTTACCAGCACCGTGCCGCGTTCTCCCGGCACGTAAACCGCCTTGTCGGTGGTGATTAGCTGGATATGGGGATGCGTGGCCGGGTCGAGGCGCGGCATTACCGCGGCATGGCCAGGATCGGGTCGCAGACCCGGGATGAACACGAAGCCGGCTGCTACCAGCAGCAGGACCAGCAATGCGCATAACAGCGGGAACAGCCGTTTCATGGAAGATCCCTCAGTTACCTACCGGTGCAAACGATAAGTCCATGGCCGCAAGAGCGAGCCATGGACCCATTCACATGCCTCAGATGCTGTGTTCCTTCACGCCAGCCCATAGCAGCCAGCCAATGGCGTAGGCGAAGAACAGCAAGGCGAACACCGTAAGTACGATCTTGCCCCGTTCGGGGAACAGCGACTTCACCGGATGATTTGGCTCGACCACACGCACGAGATAGAGTTGCTTGCGCTTGGCCTCGGCAACGGCCTGTGCATATTGGGCAGCGGTAGCAGCATGGAGCTTGGCGGCCTCGTCACGCTCAATCACGAGCTGCTCGTAATCGCCAAGCCGATTGGCGACCGAGTGGCCGTCGCCCGCGATCTGCGAGGACTGTCCCGCGACTTGCGCCTCCAGCGCCCGCACCTGCCGCTGGAGCGCGATATATTGTGGGCTGCTGCGGCTGACTGCCTGCCCCATGGCCGCAAGCTGGGCACGCGCCTGCACCAAGCTTGCAGTCAGGTTGGTTACCATTGTGAGCTGCGCCCGTCCGGTGCCTTCGGGATCGACATCCGCGTGCCCCCTGCGAAAACCGGTGAGCCGCTGCTGGACCCCGCTCAGCTGCCCTGCAGCGGCGTCCAGTTCGCGCTTAGCTGATGTCACCTGATCCCGATAGGTCTGCTGGTTAATTGCGTTGATCTGCTGCTCACCCATCTCGAGCAGCTTTGCGGTCAAGGCATAGGAATCCTTGGGCCGGAAGGTGTGGACGGTCAGGTGGGTGATGCCGCTGGTCTCGTCCTGTTCGATTGCCACTTGCCCTTCATAGTACTTTTGCAGGCGCTCGGGCGTGGGATCGGCGCTCCACAGGCGGCTGAACCAGTCCGCACCCTCGGGACGGAAACGGTTAACCAGGTCATCCTCGCGGCGCAGTTTAGCGACGGCATCGTGGGAGAGCAGGTACTCCTGGACGATGAACGCCTCCGACGCGGTCGATGAGGTACCTAGGCTAAGCCCGAAAATCTGGCCGACGCCGCCGCCACTTGCCGGCGCTTCGGCATGTCGGATGACGAAATCGGTGCTCGATTCATACTGATCGGATGCAATCAGGTAGAGATAGGCAGCTGCCAACAGAGTCGGCAGGATCACGATGGCCAAGAAGAAGCGATTGGCGAAGGCCAAGGTCTTGAGCCGCGCGGCGAGCCCGCCGGCGTCAGCCTGTATCCCACTGTGTTTGGGTTGGATTACGCCGTGCAAGAAAGGATGCTCCGCTTCAATGAGATATGGGCCGCGTCATGAGACGTGGATGTCCTTGCGCACCCGTCTGATCGCGAGCAGGCCCCAATACGTGAAAAAGCAATTTGCCGCTACCACGAAGCCGATCTGGGCATAGCGGTCGCTTGAGGCAGTGAACTGGCCGTAACGGGCCAGTTCAAACACTGGGACCATGGGGTTCCAGGCGACGTAGGGCCGCGCCCATGCTGGCAGGACCGAGACGGTGAAGAACGCCCCGCTCAGCGGCATAGCGAAGTAGGACGCCGGATGGACCAGACGCTCCAAAAAGGGCGAGTGGAAGGTATAGGCGCCCGCGAGAAGGCACCACGCAAACGAGAACCAGGAGAACAGCACGATCGCCTCGATCAAGTAGATCGGCCGTGCCGGGAACTCCGCCAAACCCAGGATCACCCCCAGCGTTTGAAGCACGGCCAGCGCCGAAATGCACCCCAGAGTCTCGACAATTGACTTGCCCAGCATGATGTCAAAGGGCGTTATCATGTTGTGATACAACAGGTTGGAGTATTGGTGCAGCACCCCATCAGACCGCGTGAATGAGTTGCGGAAAATAATGAAGATCGTGTAGCCTGTCAGCGTGAAGGTAAAGGGGCTAATGCCGTTACTGGTGCCATGACCCACGAACGAATGGATCGCCGTCACAACCGAAGCTAGCATCAGCGGTTCAACAATCACCCACAGGTAACCGATGTTCGCCCGTCCGTATCGCTGCTGCAGTTCGCGCAAGGCAAGCGCGTGGATCACCGATCCCTGGCGCGCAATCCCCGAAAGGAAGATGTCGAGGCGCGACCGATGCTCGCCAGACGAGCGGTAAGGCTGCTTGGAACCGCTTTTGTCCATGCTCACAGCCTTTGTACAATCATGACGAACCCTGCAAGGCCCTGGCTATCAACGACGAGGTCCGAAACTGGCGCGAAGGCCAGTGGTGCTATCGAATAGCCTTTACCAATCAGCCGCAGGGCCCATTGCCCGATTTCGTTACGGGAGAGGACCTGCGCGTTGGATGTGTCGGCACTGCTGACCAGATCGCTGTCCGGTCGATAGCGCAGGCCTAACATCGCCAAGCCCCCGATCTTGAGCCGGGCGAGCCAGTCCTCGACTGCTTCCCAGCGCTCGCGCGCCTCGTTGCCAGTCTCGAAGCCGGCCGGCATCAGCAAAAAATCATAGAAATCGGCGTTCATGCGCGAGGGCGGCGGCCCATCGGCCTGGCGCACTATCGACGTCGATGCCGAGAGATCCTCCGCATAGTCAGCCGCGACCCCACCAACGATCAGCCCTTCAAGCCCGCTATACGTGGCGCCGTACGTACTCAGGGCATTCAGGCATGCCGCCTCGCTCCACCGTGAAATTACTAACTCGCCCTCCGCACGTGCACGCAGGCCCAGCTCGGCGATCTGCTCGTACGTGCAGCTTTGCGAAACAGGGTGCTCCATCCGCACGCGGCCGTAATGCAGCAAGGCGTTGGCAGGGCGAGTTTCTTGTGCCTGCTGATCCATCGCCAGAATCGAGCGTGGCGGCTCGGGGTAGTGCTCGCCCGTGTCTTCGGGCTCGTCGATAGCCACCTTCAGCGTCTGCGCGGTAACATCGGAATCTTCTGACAGATATCCGTAGAGCGCATACAAGACGCCCTTTTGCGAGGCGAAGTGCACGGGCACCGTAAGGTCAGCCCCCTCCTCGGCATGGAGCATCGTGCGCGCGCCTGAAACCAAGCTGATGTTACTGTCGGATTCAGGCTTCCAGGCATGAACCCGCATCGACAGTTCGCCAAAGCTGGCGCGCACGCCGTTCAGCTCAAGCACGAAGCGTGCACGCCCCTCGCGCACTTCATGGTAGCGGGTGTGGAAGCAGTAGCGCGGATCGGGCGAACGCTCGAGACCGCCCAGCCCTTCGATTGCGCTGGAATGACTTTCCCAATAATCAAACGGATCGACTTCGCGCATGATGTCTAACGCTTCAGCACCAGCATGATGTCCTCGGGACCCGACCGGCTCAGGATGTAGTCCATGTCGGTGGGGACTACGCCCGCGTCCAGGGTCAAGTGGTTGAGGGCGAAGCCATGTGCGCTCAACCGTTCCAGGAAGGCGCCCGGATCGCCGTAGCGGTGCGGATTGAACTCGATGACCACAGTGCGCAGCTTGCCGCTATCCAGCAACCCTTGCGCTCCGGCCCAAATCAATTCCTCGGCGCCTTCAACATCGATCTTGGCGAGTTCGATGTCCTGCCAGTCCTGTCGGCTGTCGAGGCGCGCAACCGGCACTTCAACGCCTTCGGGCGGAGCCTCAGCGCCGGGTGGCAGGATATAGGCGTTCATCGGCGTGTTCGGCGGCACGACGAGCGTGACCGAATGATCGCCTTTGTCGCCAAGAGCGGTCTGGTGCACGCTTGCCCAGCGAGCGAAGCCGTTGACCATCAGGCTCTTGTTAAGCAGCTCCACGAGCCGGGGGTTAGGCTCGAAGGCGTGAACCCTTCCAGCAGGGCCGACAAGCTCAGCCATCAACAGCGTGAAATAGCCGATGTTCGCCCCAATATCGGCTACCACCATGCCCGGCCGGATAAGGCTGGCCAGCGTCTCGGTGACCCACATTTCCCAGTAGCCATCAAGCATGAGATGGCTGGAAAGTCCGATATCGGTGGTGTCGACATAGGCCTTGTATCGACCCAAGACGCGGCACAGCGCGGCATTGTTGCCTAAGTAAGCAACCTTGCACGCCGCGCGGATGGCGCTCTCGTTGGCCACCCGGCGGCTGCGTGCGAGCATGGGCAGCTCGAAGAGGCGCATGCTGGGGAATTTTTCGACATTCCCCCCGCCTTGCGCTCGCAGCGAGCTTTTGAACTTTGCGAAGGGGGACGACAAAAAATGGGACATAAGCGTTGGAGCCTCTAGCAGGCATCCCCAGAAGCGTAAACGCCTCGTCAGAGTTAACACGTCGAAAAGCGTGTTGCCTGCCTGTGCCCAAGCGTCTAGCTCTCAGCCACAATCGGGATCGCCTACGCATGTGCGATATCGCCCGCCCCTATCGAGATATGTCCGCTCCATGATCGAATTTCACAACGTCTCAAAAGACTATAAGACGCGTGGTCTGAAGCGGCGGGTGTTCAGCGATCTGTCCTTCCGGATCGAAGCGGGGGAAAGTCTGGCGATCTGCGGGGCCAATGGTGCCGGCAAATCGACATTGCTTCGGCTGATCTCGGGCGTCGAGTTCCCCACCGAAGGACGCGTCGAGCGCGGTATGAGCACGTCGTGGCCGATCGGATTTTCCAGCGCCTTCCAGATGACCATGACCGGCGCCGACAATGCCCGGTTCATCGCACGCATTTACCAGCGCGATGAGCGGGAGGTGCTCGACTATGTTGAAGATTTCGCGCAGCTGGGCGTCTACATCGACCAGCCCGTCAAAACCTATTCGTCGGGCATGATCTCGCGTCTTGCTTTCGGCATATCGCTAGCGATCTCGTTCGACTGCTATCTGGTGGACGAGGTAGCCGCGGCGGGCGACGTGAGGTTCCGACGCCGTTCGGAAGAAGAGCTCATGGCTAGGCGCGACAAAGGCACGCTCATCATGACCTCCCACGACCCGTATATGCTCGAGCAGTACTGCACGCGCGGCGCCGTACTTTATAGTGGAGCATTGGTCTTTTTCGACACGGTCGCAGAGGCCTGCGAAGTGCATCATGCCCTGCAGATGCGGCAGGCATGAGCGCTGGGTGCCCAGCTATCTCCATTGAACATCTGGTAAAACAATCGCGAGGATCGTGTGGTTAGAAGTGTTCTAAGCCCGAAATTGCTCCTGCGGTTAACCGACGGGCGGACACGGCTGCTGATCCGCCGTGCACGAGAAGCGCAGCGACGCCGGAACTGGACGGAAGCCGCAAGGCTGTGGCGCGAGATCGTGGGTCACGCCCCGCGCGACAGCGGGGCCTGGGTCCAGCTGGGCAACATGCTCAATGAGCTTGGCCACTACTCCGAAGCGATCGAAGCGTTTCGCCATGCCGGACAGATTGATCCCGATCTGGCACATGCGCCGGCTGGGATCGCAGGCGTGCACGAGCGGGCTGGCCGCTGGAGCGAAGCGGGCGAGTCCTGGATCCAGGCGATCGAGCTGCTTTCGCGCGACGGCGCGCGAGGCCGCAAGGCGGATGACGAATTGGCCCATGCCTTTGCCCATGCGGCAATGGCAGCACGCAACAGCGGGTCTTCTAGCAAGGCACAACACATTCTCGAGGGCGCCATCGAAAACTTTCCTGATCTGGTGAAACATCCCGACAATCTGGCCATCCGCGCCAAGCTGCTGCCTCCTGGCCAGTCCGCAGCCAGCGCAGCGTTCCTGCACGACTTCCTGGCCCTGCTGTCCTCGATTGATCGCGAAACCATCAAGGCTAAGCCTGGAGTGCGCAGCGGCGACCTGTTTCAGGCCTTGGTGGAGATCGCCCCGCACCTGGAAGCGGGCAAGTCCGACCCCGACTTTCTGCGGATTGCGGTAGATTTATACGAGAACGGTCGCCTTTGGCGCGAGGCGGTGCGCCTGGCCGAATGGCAGGCCGAAGCCGATCCCGACAATGCCGAGTACATCGCACGCGCCTTCCGGGCTGCCTCGGCCGGGCGTAGACTATCCGATGCCAGGCGCCTGGCGTGCCGCCACGCGCGCCAGACCGGAGATCTGATTTTAATCCACCAGTTGGCCGAACTGTACGAAAACGCGCGCCAGCCTGCTCGAGCACGTCTGCTTCTGCGCTTTCTAAAGCGTCGCTGGCCGCATAGCCGCTGGCATATCTGCAAATATGTCTTGCTCACTGCTGCTACCCGCTCGCTTCCTCTGGCCGATCAACTCATCCAGCGCGAGCTTATGGAGGGCCCCCGCGACCAGGAACTGGAACAGGCCTATTGCCGGGCAGCTTTCGCCGCCGGGCATTACGACGAGGCGCGGCTCCGCCTGGGGCATTACCTGAAGCGCCATACCGACCACGATACCGAGGTGCTACTGGGGTACGCGATCGCCAACTCGGTTGGCCTGGAGGACGCCAGCGCGTACTTCCGCGACCTCGCAGCACGCGAGATGCAGCCGGTCAGTGCCATGGTGGGCACGGCCCACATGGCGATGCGCAAGCGCGATTTGGCGATTGCTTTGGAACGTTGGTGCGACATCGCCATCGTCCATCCAGGTGCTGCTAACGCAAATGTCGAGCGAGCTCGCTGCGCTTACGACATGGGCGATATCGAAAGTGCGATCCGGATCTGCCACGCTCATCTGCAAGATTATGGCAATGACATCGGTATGGGCGAATTCTACGCTTGGCTGCTGACTATGAACGGCCGCTACGAAGAGGCCCTGCCCGCTATTGCCACCATCTTGGCCAATTCCGGTCCTAACTGGCAGGCGGTCGACCTCCATATCATCTGCAGCAGCCAGTTAGGTCGACTCGACCAGGACTGGGACAAAATCACTGCAATGATGCCGTCCTCTGATTCGGGCGAGGCGACATCGCGCTTCTACCATGTGATCCGCATTCTCATGGCGGTTGAGCGACACGACCTCGCTTATAGGACGCTGCTGGGTCAGGACTTCCCGGTAGACCAACTGCCCTGGACGGCTCCTTACCTGCGTGAAGCGGTGAAGAATCTTCCAGCGCCGGCTGCGCCGGACATGCGATTCACGCGCGCCGAAAACCGATGGAACACAGTGGCGGACATGACGCGTTCGGACTTCTCGAAGCGTCTTGATGCGATGTCCGATGCGAGCGTGGAAGCGTTGCTCAACCGTCCGGCCAGAACCCAGCCCACCGTGCATATCATCAACAAGTTCGAGCAGCCGCGCGGCGGTAGCGAGCTCCACGCGCTTGACCTCGCCGAGCAAATTGGACGCTACACCAAGACCCAGATCTGGGCGCCGGAAATGCCGCATCCCGAATTTACGGCTCGGCACGACGTCAGGCATATCGATCCCGCGACCGGAGTTTTCCCGCGCGGCGGGGTTCTCGTTCTTGTAGGTATATATTTTGATATCGCACGCTGGATCCGTCATGTGCGGCCGGACCGGATCATCTTCCTTTATAACACGTTTGAAGCGCCGTCCTTGTTCGAACGGATCGAAGAAGCCTTCCGGTATACTGGTATACGTCCCGAGCTGCTCTACTGCTCCGATATGATGGGTCAAGAAACGGGATTGCCCGGCCGGTTCGAGCCCTCTCCTACCGACCTTGAATTGTTC
This sequence comes from Novosphingobium sp. AP12, assembly GCF_000281975.1. Classification (GTDB taxonomy): domain Bacteria; phylum Pseudomonadota; class Alphaproteobacteria; order Sphingomonadales; family Sphingomonadaceae; genus Novosphingobium. The sequence goes on from NZ_AKKE01000020.1 coordinate 23,020, forward strand.
AGCCCGCCTTTGGATCTGCGTCCGGCAGCACGACCCTTCACGCTTGGCCGCCACAGTCGTGACGTCCCTGAAAAGCACGGTCGTGACGACTGGAAGATATATCAGGAAGTGGCAAACCTCGGCGGTGAAAGCGTCGTGCTGGGCGGCGCATGCATGGCCGGTGCGTTCCCTGCAATTCGTGGCATGCAACTGCTCAAGGCACGCAGCGCCGGGATACCGGACTTTTTGCGCGGGCTCGATGCCTACTTCTATCGCACTTCCACCTGGATCGAGCCATGGGGCCGTGTGGTGATTGAAGCGATGGCCTGCGGCTTGCCAGTCTTGGTCCATTCTGCCGGGGGGTATGTCCAGGCGGTGAAGCACGAGGTGAACGGGCTCTTGTTCGACACCTCTGAGGAAGCTGTACGCTTGGCTAGGCGCCTCGTCGACGAGCCTGATCTGCGTTTACGCCTGGGCCACGAAGCGCGGCGCTCTGCATGTGAATTGCTCAGCTCCTCGGAGTTGAAACGGGTCATTGCTTTTTACTTGCTGGATGAACAGAGCCCGCAGGCGTAAGCGATTGAGCCGCCGGAAAGCGCTGCTAACCTTTAATAATAATTGCGCCACTCATAACCCGTTGCAAGCCACGCTTGTGACGGGTTTTCTGTCTTCGTTTCATTCAGATTGCCGCCTCACTAGTGCTAACGCGGATCAAAACGCATGTGACAATGCCACTAGAGGCGCTTAGCCTTGGCTCTCGTCAGGCGCTCGTCACCGCATATATGCCCAAAATCAATGGCGTGCGTACTCGCCGAGCTGTCCTTTCGAAACAACCGATAAAGAAGCCTAGAGCAATCGAGAGGAATTTTTGCAAATGCCGCTGTCCGACAACTTCCAAATTGGCCATCCCGGTCTGACAACCGCGTTTTCCTTTAGTAGCTCTAACGAGCTCGACACGGTCGGCATCACAGTCAGAACACATGGATTGGCCGCCTACGAACCACCAGTCAGCGACATATTAATTGAAATCGTAAAATCGTCGGCTGGGTTAATGTTCGATATCGGAGCGAATACAGGGTTGTATACTTTGGCCGCCGCTGCTGCCAATCCGACCGCGCACGTCATCGCTTTCGAACCCTTAGAACCCGTTCGCAATCTCTTGCAGCACAACATCGGGCTTAACCCCAGCCTTGCGCATCGGATCACGGTCGAACCTGTTGGCTTGTCAAGCGAAGCGGGGAGTTTCAGTTTTTACGAAACCATCAATGATCGCGGTTATATCTCCACCAGTTCCTCGTTCGAACCTCAGCATGTGAAGATGGTTGGCGACGCATACGTCGAGCGCGTAATTCGCACTGTTACTCTCGACAGCTTCGCTCAGAGCCTAGGAGAACAGCGTGTTTCCTTCATGAAGATCGATGTTGAAGGGCACGAGCACGCGGTAGTTACGGGCGGCCGTCGGTTCCTGGCAGAACACCGTCCGATCTTCACGATAGAACTCTTGGGCGCGGCAGAAAGCAGGCCGATCGATGAATTTTTGCTCGATGCTAACTACGTGGCCTTTGCCATGGCCCACGATGCCCTGCGACAGCGTGAGCGCATGATGTTCTTTCCTGACGCATGGAACCATTTACTCGTCCCCGCAGAAAAGCTTCCACAGATATTTCGACTTTGCCACAAGCTGAGTTTGCGGATTGAGCCGGGCTAGGCATGCGCCGACCCCAAATATTTATATTGTTCCTATTAGTTCTAATTTTACCGTGCCGTCTCTAGCAATCCTGAGGGGATACTTGTGATGTATTCGAGGGCTACCTAGTGGCAAAATCGAATCCATTATAAGGTCTCCTGAGGTGTTGAGTGGTTTTGTTAGCTCCAGGGTGGAGTGGGCAAAACACCGCCGCACTGCTGCTTGCGTCATAGCTTGCGTAGGCTGGGGCGGTAATCGTGGTCGATGCCGATCCGAACCGCCCGATAGCCGCTTGGGCCAAAGGTGCCGGCCGCGCCGAAAGCTTGTCGATGCTAGCGGAGGCGATGAAGTTTCGATGGTCGCCGCATCGAAGACGCTGCTGCGAGAACGCCCTTCGCGGTTGTCGATCTCGAAGGCACGGCCGCCAGGATCGTACTTCTGGCCGTCAGCCAGGGCGATCTCGTGGTGATACCGATGCAGGGCACCCAGCTTGGCCCGGTGCAGGCGAGCCGCGCGAGATATCTAACGTCGTTAAGGCACAGGCCAATGCCGAACAATCTGCCGCCGAGATAATTGAGCGCCTGCGCGAGATCCGAACAGCAAGCTTGAGATTGAGGTAGAGGGCGGACGCATGCGGCGCACCAGGCCCGACGAAAGCGTCTCGCCCTACCGCGCCTACCTGTTGCCAGCCCCTTGCCTGCCTACCAGTTGTCGTTGGCCAGGCGCATGATCACTGAAAGAGCCGGGCGGCGGCGGTATGATCGATGGAGATTATTGCCGGTTCAACGCACGCCGGCCATCCCGAATGCACCACGTCCGCAGACGTCATGATTAGCACAATATATCCTATGTGCATCGGATAGCCGGTTGATAGCCATCAGCCCTTGCTTTCACGTTCTCCCGTGACGCTGCGCCGGTTTGCCCGCGCTGCCCCTCAACCGGCTCCCTTGAGGGCATCTGCGGCGCGTAACGCCGCCCCAAACCTTACCGATGGTTCTTAGTGTTCTATCGCGCTGTTTTGTCATCGGTGCCTCCGCCGTCAGGCAATATAGTGTTGGTCTATAAGGCCAAAACATCTTGTTTTTCCTGAAGATTCTGGATCAGGTAGGGGTTGCAGATGATTTTGAGACCCGGTCTCCTAATGGTCGATCCCGGCGCGAAAGGCAGGTAGCAGCAGGCATGACAACGCATATCGGGGCACCGCCGCCTGCCATCCGCACCATCTGGCGCGAACTTGCCGCCTTCCTGAAACGCCCAGCGGTGCTGGAGCCCTGGGGCCTGCGCCGCCGCGAGACGTGGGCTCCGCTGGCCGTGCTGATCGCGGTGCACATCGCCGGGATGATGGTGGTAATCCTGCCGCTGATCGCCGCCTGGCAGAGCCGTTTCGCGCTGCCGATGCCCGACGCCTTCGGCAAGCTGCCGGGCGGGTGGCTGCTGCCGACCACGGTTCTCGTCGCGCCGGTGCTGGAGGAGATAATCTTCCGCGGCTGGCAGACGGGGCGGCCGCGCGCGCTGTGGCTGCTCGTCTGCTTCGCAGGGCTTGCCGCGCTGGTGATGGCGGCGCAGGCGATCGCACCGCTGGTATTGCTGGGTTTGCTGGTGGCGCTCGTCGCCGCGGCTCTGGGCGGCTGGCTGTGGCTGAACCGCCGAACGGCGCCGGCGGTCTACCGCACGGTCTATCCGTGGATCTTCTGGGTGGTAGCGCTGGTGTTCGCGGGTATTCACCTGATGAACTACCCGGCGACCTCTTTGCTGTCGCTGCCGATGGTCCTGCCTCAGCTCTGGGCGGCGATGATGCTGGGCTTCACGCGCCAGCGCCTCGGCCTGCCTGCCGCGATGCTCCAGCACGCCGCCGCCAATGCGGCAAGCATGGCCTTCGCGATGGCAGGCGTTTGAGAAACCTCGTCCCCGGCCGGGCCGGGGACGATGGAGGCGTCAGTCGATGCCGAGCGCCGACTTGTAGGTGTCGAGCAGCATGTCCATTTCGCGGCGATCGTCGGGCTTCATCTTACGGATGCGGACGATCTGGCGCATGATCTTGACGTCGTAGCCAACCGCCTTGGCCTCGTTGTAGACGTCGCGGATGTCGTCCGAGATGCCCTTCTTTTCCTCTTCGAGGCGCTCGACGCGCTCGATCAGCAGGCGCAGGCGATCGTCGGTGGTTTCGGCCATTGGGATATGTGCTCCGGTGAAAGCTGAGAATCGTTGGCCGGGCTGATAGCGAGCCGCGGGGGCTGGGGCAAAGCACCGCCCTGTGGAAATCGTGTGGAGCGATCTGATTGGCGTCTCGCCCGCCTGCTTTTTTTCCACCACGAACCTGCGCTACCTTCGCGCAGGTTCTTTCTCACCGTCGGTCCCGGCCTCTCTCGCGCTCCCTTACGAGCACGCTTCACGCATGCCTTTCATCAACTCGCGTGCGGCGCAGCCGTGTTGCCTCAGGGCTTTTTCCTCGCTGTTTCAACTCTCGAGCCGACCACGTTCGTGCCTCCTGTGCGGAGTTCGGGACCGGGACTGCCCGGCGCACGGAGTTTTGTTCATGACCTGGATCCTGCTTGTCGTCGCCGGCCTGCTCGAAGCGTTCTGCCGCAAATATCGGCGGGTGGCGGTAGATGAGGCGTTTGTTGGCATTTTCGCGCAGAGGTAGAGTGTTCAAAGGGCCGCCATTTTGACCGATCCGTGATCCTGCTGTGCGCTGGTACCTGAGCTACGCCTTGAGCTTGCGGGACCTCGGGGGCGATGATCGCCGAGCGTGAAGCCCCGGATTCTGCGATGAGCCGCGTGGAAACGACTACGCACAAACGGCTAGATACAGTAAAAATGGCTAAATTAGCTAAGGATGTCTGTATGCAGGTTACGGTCCATGCGGCGAAAACCAATCTCTCCAAGTTGATAGAGGCAGCTCTCGCAGGAGAGGAGGTTGTCATCGCTAAGGATAAGCAGCCTATGGTTAAGATCGTCCCCTTCCCGCGCAGCCGGTTCAAGATCGGTATTCTCAAGGACAAGATCGCGGGACCAGGGCCGGATTTCTTCGAGCCTATGGATAACGAGGAACTGGCCCTCTGGGAGGGTGGCGGCGAGTGAGGCATCTTCTGCTCGACACTCACGCCTGGGCATGGTCCATGACGGCGGATATCCGCTTGTCCGCAACCGCCATAGCCGCGATTGAGCAAGCAGAAACGGTTTCGATCAGCGCGATAAGCCTGTTCGAGATTGGCCAAAAAGTCCGCTTTGGCAAATGGCCGGAGATGGCTCCTTTCCTCGATCAGTTAATCCCTCTGGCGAAAGAGCAGGGCGGGCGCTTGCTCGAGGTGTCGCTTGAGACCAGCCTGCTGGCTGCTACGCTGGCATGGGACCATCGCGACCCATTTGACCGGATCATTGCCGCGACGGCGATCACGAGGGGACTGCAGCTGATCTCCACGGATTCCGGTTTCGCTGCATTGGCGGTAATGCAGAAGTGGCCGGGACTGGTGTGGTGACGCAGCGTGGCGCCCGGTGCTGTGCCATTGAGCTAATTCCCAACCGCCTGGCTCAATTTCTCCCGGCTTTGATGATGACCGGACACAAAGCTACTTAAGGTCCGGCAGAACCGGTACATGAACAACCGGACCGAGAAGGACCATCGACGCGTCAAGCGCCGTATCCGCCCAATGCTCGGCTTTCAATCCGAGCACACCGCCGCGGTCATTCTCGGCGGCATCGAACTCGTCCACATGATCCGCAAGGGCCAGATGATCCATGCGATCGACGCCCCAAATCCGTCTCTTGCAGAGCTGTTCAACCTGTTGGCCGCATAAATCACCATACGAATGGGCCTGTTTCGCCCCGCGTAGAAATTTGCGACAGAACCCATCGGCGCGGTGGGAGCCTTTGCGGTCAGCATCATCTTCCTCGGCGAGGCGCCCAGCCCGGCAAGGCTCCTCGCCGCCGGACTGATTCTCTCGGGACTCGTGCTGATGAAGGTTGCGACGCCCTAATCGCTCAATGCCCCGGAGCGTTTTTCTTCATGCTCTCGTCCATGCGCGCCAACTGCTCCGGCGTCGCCTCGCTCTGGTACTTATCCTTCCACTCGCCGAAGGGCATCCCGTGGATGAGCGCGCGGGCGTCGGCCTTGTCACCTTCATAGCCGGCATCCCGAATCCAGTCGGCTAGGCAGTTGCGGCAGAAGCCCGCAAGGCCCATCAACTCGATGTTCTCGGCGTCGGTGCGGTGCTGCAGGTGGCGCACGAGGCGGCGGAACGCAGCGGCCGCCGTGGCATCATCCAGCGCATTCATTCGGTCACTTTGGTTCATAATGTCGCAATCGTCCTTGGCCATTGGTTCTTGGTTTCTAATGCTGCCTTTGCCATATGAGCCCCCGTTCCTGAAAGAGCCCCCTTTCCGAAAGAGGCACAGCACCTTGGCCAGCATCCCTCCCTCCGCGACCGTCCCCTACCGCCGCTCGCCGCATCACCGCGGCATCAAGCGCATGCGCAAGGTGAAGATCCTGGCGACGCTCGGCCCCGCCAGCCGTGACAAGGAGATGATCGCCAAGCTGCTCAAGGCCGGCGCCGACGCCTTCCGCGTCAACATGAGCCACGGCGACCACGAAACGCACCGCGAAACCATCGCCAATATCCGCGCGGTGGAAAAGGACCTCGAGCGTCCCGTCGCGATCCTGTGCGACCTCCAGGGCCCCAAGCTGCGCGTCGGCACGTTCGAGGGGGGCAAGGCCTTCATCCGCCACAGCGCGCACTTCACGCTCGACCGTGATCCCACACCGGGCAACGACGAGCGCGTCTGCCTGCCGCACCCCGAGCTCTTCGGTATCCTCCAGAAGGGCCAGCGCCTTCTGATAGACGACGGCAAGCTGCGCCTCGTCGTCATCCGCGCCGAGCCCGACGCAATCCTGTGCAGCGCCGAAGTCGGCGGCCCGATCTCGGACCGCAAGGGCGTCAACATCCCCGACGCGCTCGTGCCGATCCCGGCGCTGACCGAAAAGGACCGCCGCGACCTCGCCTTCGCGGTTGAGATGGGGGCCGACTGGATCGGCCTCTCCTTCGTCCAGCGCCCCGAGGACGTCGCTGAAGCGCGCCGCCTCACCGGTGGCCACGGCGCGATCATGTCCAAGATCGAAAAGCCGGCGGCAGTCGAAAGTCTAGACGAGATCATCGAGCTGTCGGACGGTATCATGGTCGCCCGCGGCGATCTCGGCGTCGAACTGCTGCCCGAGGAAGTACCGCCGATCCAGAAGCACATCGTCGAGAAGACCCGCGCCCAGGGCAAGCCTGTCGTCGTGGCAACGCAGATGCTCGAATCGATGATCACCAGCCCTTCGCCCACCCGCGCCGAGGTGTCCGACGTCGCCAACGCGGTCTACGACGGCGCCGACGCGGTCATGCTCTCGGCCGAGACGGCGGCGGGCCAGTGGCCGGTCGAGGCGGTGACCATCATGGACCGCATCGCCGCCAAGGTCGAAAGCGACCCGACCTACCGCCAGCGCATCCACATTGCCCAGACCCCGCCCGACGCGACCTCGGCCGACGCGCTGTCCGAATCCTGCGCCCAGATCGCAGACACCCTAACGATCGAGGGCATCATCGTCTTCACGGGCTCAGGCATCTCGGCCCGCCGCGTGGCGCGCGAGCGTCCCGCAGCTCCCATGCTGGTGCTGACGCCGCTGCAGAAGACCGCGCGCCGCCTTGCCCTGTTGTGGGGTACGCACTGCGTCATCACGCGGGACATCGGCAGCTTCGAGGAGATGATCGCCAAGGGCAAGCGCATGGCCCTGCGCCATGGCTTCGGCGCCGCCGGCTCGCGGCTGGTGACGCTGGCGGGCGTGCCGTTCGGCGTGCCGGGGTCGACGAACCTGCTTCACATCGTGACGCTCACGGGCAACGAGCTGGATACGCCGAAGTAAGAGGAAAAGAGGGAAGTTCTGGGGCCATCGCCCCAGACCCCTCCAATGTCGTCGCCGTGCGCGCGGCGGCTGTCTCCTGGCTCGAAATGGGCGCTAGGCGATGCGGCGCGCGCTACCTCGACGATAATGGGATGCAGGGGCGATGGCCGCTGCGTCTTCCCTTAAGTCTTCACTCTGGCCGGACTGCCGACAACAGTAGCGCCGACCGGAACATCGCGCGTCACCACGCTTCCCGCGCCGACGATCGCATCATTTGAAATCGTCACGCCAGGCATGATGAGCGCTCCGGCGCCGATCCAGACATTGCGCCCGATGCGGATCGGCCTGCCCCATTCAAGGCCGCTGGCCCGCTCCACCGGATCTCGCGGATGGTCGGCGGTCAGTATCTGGACGCCGGGGCCGATCTGCGCGCCATCGCCGATTACCACTTCCACCACGTCGAGGATGACGCAGTTGAAGTTGAGGAATACGCCGCGTCCAAGGCTAATGTTGCAGCCGTAGTCGCAGTGGAAAGGCGGCCGGATCGCCGCGCCCTCGCCCACGGCGGCAAAGCGTTCGCGCAGAAGCGCCTCGCGCTCGTCGGGGTCGATGGTACAATTGAAGCGCACCATCCATTCGGCCGCGGCGCGCTGGTCAGCGGCGATCTCAGGGCAGGAAGCGCGGTAGGGTTCACCGGCCAGCATCTTCTGCTTTTCGGTGCGCTGCGCCATCAGGTGCGGCTGCCGAACAGCGCGCTACCGACCCGGACATGCGTCGCACCGAGCAGGACAGCGGTTTCGAAGTCCTCGCTCATGCCCATGCTGAGCTGTTCTAGACCATTGTCGGCGGCGATCTTGGCGAGCAGCGCGAAGAACGGCGCGGCCTCGATCCCGGCGGGCGGTACGCACATCAGGCCCACGACCGGGATGCCCGCCCCGTGCGCCGAGGCCAGCAGCGCGGGCACTTCGGCGATCGGGCAGCCGCCCTTCTGCTCCTCCTCGCCGATGTCGACCTGGATGAAGCAGGGGACCTGGCGCCCGGCCTTCTCCATCGCCTTGCCGAGTGCGGTGACCAGCGAGGGCCGGTCGAGGGAATGGATGCAGTCGAACAGCGCCACCGCATCGTCAGCCTTGTTCGACTGCAGCTGGCCGACGAGGTGGAGCTTCACGTCGGGGTAGGTGCCGCGCAGGTCGGGCCACTTGGCCTGCGCCTCCTGCACGCGGTTCTCGCCGAACACGCGCTGACCGGCCTCGAGCAAAGGCTCGATCGCGGCGGCGTCGTGGGTCTTGGAAATGGCGACGAGTTCCACCGCCTCGGGCTCGCGTCCCGCGATGCGGGCGGACTGGGCGATACGGGCGCGGACGGCTTCGAGGGGAGATGCTGGCTGATCCATGGCGCGCTGCTATAGCGTCCCCGTGAAGATCCGCCAGCCGTCGATTCCCCTGCTCTGGCTCGTGAGCGATGCCCGCAACGATGCGGTGATCGAGCGCGTTCTGCCGCGATTGCCCCCCGGCTCGGGACTGATTTACCGGCACTACCACCTGCCGCCCGCCGAGCGTCGGGCGCGGTTCGACAGACTGGCGGGAGCGGCGCGCCGGTTCGGACACGTCGTGGTGCTTTCAGGTGACGCCCGAACGGCGCGCCGGTGGGGTGCGGACGGTGCCTACGGCGCTGCGGAGCGACTGACCGCATGGCCGCAGGTGCTGCGCTTGGCGACGGCACACACCTTGCGCGAATTGGCGAAGGCGCAGCGCGCGGGCGCAGACGCAGTGCTGCTGTCACCGGTGTTCCCGACTGCGTCGCACCCCGGCGGCAAGGCCCTCGGCCCGGTCCGGTTCCGGCTGATCGCGGCCCATGCGCAGATACCTGTGATCGCGCTGGGCGGCATGACCGGACACCGCGCCCGCGCCCATCGCCTCGCACGCTGGGCGGCGATCGACGGACTGTCCTGAGCGGAGCCCTCCACAGCCGCGTTCCCGATCCATTCTTGACGCGGACTCCCGGCCCGCCGCATAATCGGACCTGAACCCTGGGGAATTTTTGAAATGGCTACTCGGCCCATCGCGCCCGGTCGGCGCATCGCCAAGCCGGACTGGCGCGCCATCCTGAAACGCTCGCTGCGCCGCGCCAGCGAGCTGTCGGGCGCAGTCGCGCTGTTTGCAGGGATGGTGTTCCTCGGCCTCGCGCTGCTGAGCTATCACCAGACCGACCCGTCCACCTCTACCGCCGCCGGCGGCACGGTGCAGAACTGGATGGGTCCGGTCGGCGCCTGGGTGGCCGACAGCGTGCTGATCCTGTTCGGGCCGGTCGCGGCGCTGTTCATTCCCCTGCTCTACGTGTTCGGCCGCAAGCTCTGGCTGCTGGTCGAGGAGGACGACGGCGAGATCGAGCATTCCGACCAGCGCTGGTGGCGTCCCGTCGGCGTGCTGGCCGTGGCAATGCTGCTGATCGCGACCGTGCTGTCGCTGTGGTTCACCCAGCCCGGCGGCTCGCTGCCCGCCTCGATGGGCGGGATCACTGGGCTGCTGGGCGCCAAGGCGATCACCTCGCTCGCCGAACTCTCGCCGCCGATTGTCCAGAACTGGATCAAGCTCGCCCTTGCGCTCATGTGCCTCGGTGCCGGTGTGCTGCTGGCAGGCCGCGTCTTCGCGCTCGACTGGGTGCGTCTGCTCACGCTGCCGGGCCGCATCGGCCGCCTGCCGCGCGCACTGCCCGCCCCCGACGAGGTTCCATTCAAGGCCGCCAAGGAAAAGCAGGCCCCCAGGCCCGAGGCCGCCCCGCGCATCGCCGAAAGCCCCGCCGCCGCTGCCGCCCTGGCCGATAAGCCGCGCAAAGCGCCCGAGATCGCCGACCCCAAGGTTTCCGCCACGCCTGCGCAGGTCGGCTTCGGCAACCGGCAGAAGGACATGTTCGACAAGTACGCGTTGCCCGGCCTCGACCTGCTCGAGGATCCGCAGCCCAATTCGCAGCCCAAGATTGACAAGCTCAGCCTCGAACGCAACGCGCGCCTGCTGGAAACCGTGCTCGACGACTTCAACGTCAAAGGCGAGATCACCGCCGTGCGCACCGGCCCCGTCGTCACCATGTACGAGCTGGAACCTGCCCCCGGCATCAAGGCCAGCCGCGTGATCGGCCTGGCCGACGACATCGCCCGCAACATGTCGGCGATCTCGGCGCGCGTGTCCTCGATCCCGGGCCGCACGGTCATGGGCATCGAACTGCCGAACGCGGACCGCCAGATGGTTTCGTTTAAGGAGATGGTCGCCTCCGAGGCGTTCATGAGCCACAAGGGCATGCTGCCGATCATCCTGGGCAAGGACATCGCGGGCGAGCCCGTGGTCGCCGACCTAGCGACGATGCCTCACCTGCTCGTCGCGGGTACGACCGGCTCGGGCAAGTCGGTCGGCCTCAACGCCATCCTGCTCTCGCTGCTCTACCGGCTCACCCCGGCGCAGTGCCGCCTGATCCTCGTCGATCCCAAGGTGCTCGAACTCAAAAGCTACGACGACATCCCGCACCTGCTCTCACCCGTCGTCACCGAGCCGCCCAAGGCCATCCGCGCACTGAAGTGGGCGGTCGAGGAAATGGAGCGCCGCTACCGCCAGATGAGCGAGATTTCGGTCCGCAACCTCGCCAGCTTCAACGAGAAGGTCCGAACCGCAGCCGCCAAGGGCAAGCCACTTGGCCGCCGCATCCAGATCGGCTTCGACCCCGACACCGGCGAGGAACTCTACGAAGACCGCCAGCTCGACTACGAGGCGCTGCCGCAGATCGTCCTCATCGTCGACGAACTGGCCGACCTCATGGTTACCGTGGGCAAGGAAATCGAAGTGCTCATCCAGCGCCTCTCGCAGAAGAGCCGCGCGGCGGGCATCCACCTCATCATGGCGACGCAGCGCCCCTCGGTCGACGTCATCACCGGCGTCATCAAGGCCAACCTGCCGACCCGCGTATCCTTTGCCGTGACCAGCCGCATCGACAGCCGCACGATCCTGGGCGAGCAGGGCGCCGAGCAGCTGCTGGGCAAGGGCGACATGCTCTACAAGCCCAGTTCTGACCCGATCAAGCGCGTTCACGGCCCCTTCGTCTCGGACGAGGAAGTGGAGCGGGTGGCGATCTACTGGCGGACCCAGGGCAAGCCCGACTATGTCGATGCCGTCACCGAGGAGCCCGAAGAAGGCAGCTTCGGCTTCGACGACCTCGACGCCACCGCCTCGGACGCGCCGGACGAGCGCAAGTACCGCCAGGTCTGCCACCTCGTGTTCGAGAACCAGAAGGTCTCGGTCTCGTGGCTGCAGCGTCAGATGGGCGTCGGGTACAACACCGCCGCCAAGTGGGTGGAGCGCATGGAGAACGACGGCTTCGTAGGCCCCGCCAACCACGTCGGCCGCCGCGACATCTACCGCGACGAGAACGGCAACCCGCTGTGAGGCGTGGCATTCTGGGCGGCGCGGCCCTGGCTCTCTGCGCCCTCGCCGCCGCGCCGGCGGCAGCCCAGACGCTAGCCACCACGGCCGGCAGCTGGGTCAAGGTCTTCGCGCTGGACGTGGAGCGTACCCTCGGCCGCAGCGTGCGCGTGGACACAGCAAGCATCGTCCCCGGAGGTCTCGGCCGCACTTTCCGCCAGGCGGAGGTCATGAACCGCGCGAGCCGCGCCTATCCGCGCGGCACCACCCGCTTCGCACTGCGCAGCGTCGACTGCACCGGCGGCCGTGTCGTCACCTCGGCGTGGCAGGTCGTCGGCCCGACCGGCACCGCGCTGGGCACGTCGGCAGGTGCGAGCACGGTCGTCCGGGTCAACTGGGACAGCGAGGACGGCAAGGTCCTGCGCTACATCTGCCAGGGCATCCTGCCGCGCTGACCTTTCCGCCTGCACCCATCTACCAATGTATGGTTGGTCTCACCGCCCCGCCCCTCTAAGGTGGCGTCGCGGACGCCATTTCACACGCATTGCCGAAGGGTATCGATGGAAGAACATGCACAGGATTTCCTGCTGCGGGACGGGTTCCTGCTGCTGGGCACGGCACTCATCTTCGTGCTGCTGTTCCGGAGACTGGGCCTGGGCGCCACGCTGGGCTTCCTGCTTTCGGGCGCGGTGCTGGGGCCCTATGTCCTCGACCTGATCGGCGATCCCGAAAGCAAGCTGGGCATCGCCGAACTGGGCATCACCCTGCTGCTGTTCATCGTCGGCCTCGAACTTGCGCCGCCGCGGCTCTGGCGGATGCGGCACGAGATCTTCGGGCTCGGGCTGCTGCAGGTCGTGCTGTGCGGCTTGGCGGTGACGGGGATCATCTACCTGTTCACCGGCTTCAGCCTCCAGGCCTCGCTGGCGTTGGGGCTGCCGCTCGGCCTCTCCTCGACCGCGCAGGTCCTGCCGATGCTCCAGAGCGCGGGCCGCCTGCACACGCCCTTTGGTGAGCGCTCCTTCGCGATCCTGCTGTTCCAGGACCTGTCGATCATCCCGCTCATCACGATCATCGCCGCCATGAACCGCAATCCTGCGCTCCCCGCGGGGCCTCCGGGCTGGGTGCTTGCGCTGGAGACGGCGGCCGCGATCGCGGGCCTGATCCTCGCGGGCCGCTTCGCGATCCGCCCGCTGTTCCGCCTGATCGGCAATCTCGGCGAACGCGAGATGTTCGTCTTCGCCGCTCTGTTCACCGTCATCGCCAGCGCCGCGCTTATGCAGGCGCTGGGCCTCTCCACCGCGCTGGGCGCCTTCATCGCCGGCGTCATGCTCGCCGACAGCCCCTATCGCCACGAGCTGGAAGCCGACGTCGAGCCCTTCCGCTCGATCCTGCTCGGCCTGTTCTTCATGTCTGTGGGCATGCTGCTCGACCTCTCGGCCATTGCCGAGCGGCCGCTGTTCGTGATCTCGATGGCACTCGCCCTGATCGCGGTGAAGTCGACCATCATCTTCCTGCTCGGCCTCGCCTTCCGCATGGAATGGCGCAGTGCGCTGGCGCTCGGGCTGCTGCTGAGCCAGGGCGGCGAATTCGCTTTCGTGCTATTCGCGCAGGCCAGCAACTCGATGCTGGTGGACAGCGGGGCGACCAGCCTGTTCAGCGCCATCGTCACCCTCTCGATGGTCACCACGCCGTTCCTGATGATGGCCACCCGCCGCATCCGCGAACGCCCCGCCAGCACCGAGAGCCGGGAGGAACCGCAGGACGACGGCGCCAACGCGCTCGTCGTCGGCTACGGCCGCTTCGGGCAGACCGTGGCGCAGATGCTGATCGCCGCCGACATCGAAGTGACGCTGATCGACACCGACATCGAGATGATCGACGTCGCCGGCGGCTTCGGCGCGAAGGTCTACTTCGGCGACGGCACCCGCATCGACTTGCTGCGCCAAGCGGGCGCCGCCGAGGCCGAGCTGATCGTGTTCTGCATCGACGGCGACCAGCTGACCGAGGCGTTCCTCCACGCCGTCCACGACGCCTTCCCCCGCGCCGAAATCCACGCCCGCGTGTTCGACCGCCGCGCCCTGCTGCGGCTCAAGGATTCGCCGGTCAAGTCGATCGCCCGGGAGGTCCGCGAATCGGCGGTGCTGCTGGCGCGCAATGCGCTGGGCGGCCTCGGCATCTCGCGCGAGGAGATTGCAAAGGCCGAGGACACCTACCGCCTGCGCGACAAAGAGCGGCTCTCAGCCCAATACGAATCGGGCGACCTGCGGACCGCCCGCGACCGCATCATAACCCAGCGCGCCCGCGAGCCGCGCGAAGGCGGGGCGATGTGAATGCTGGGCGCGCGGCCCCTTTTTACCTGCAACATTGCGGCGCTTCGGGTGTAGTTCCCCCCACAACCCTTTAGGCCAGCGGAGAGAGCAACCATGCGCGTCGGCACCGTCAAGGAAATCAAGAACCACGAATATCGCGTCGGCCTGACGCCCGAGAGCGCCCGCGAACTGGTCTCGCACGGGCACGAGGTCTGGGTGGAAACCGGCGCGGGGCTCGGTATCGGCGCTTCGGACAACGACTATGCCGCCGCCGGCGCCAAACTCGTCGCTGCCGCACCCGAGATATTTGGCGCGTGCGAGATGGTGGTGAAGGTCAAGGAGCCGCAGCCCGTCGAACGCGCGATGCTGCGCGAGGGGCAGATCCTCTACACCTACCTTCACCTTGCCCCCGATCCCGAACAGACCGCCGACCTCGTCGCCTCGGGCGTTACCGCGATCGCATATGAGACGGTTACCGGTCCTGGCAGCTCGCTGCCGCTGCTGAAGCCGATGAGCCAGGTCGCGGGCCGGATGTCGATCCAGGCCGGCGCCACGGCGCTGGAAAAGGCGCACGGCGGGCGCGGCGTGCTCCTGGGCGGCGTGCCCGGCGTACTGCCAGCGCGTGTCATGGTGCTGGGTGGCGGCGTGGTCGGCTTCAACGCGGCGCAGATGGCGGTGGGCCTCGGCGCCGACGTCACCATCCTCGACCGCAGTCCCGAAGTGCTCGAACGCCTCGGCATCCACTTCGAGAGCCGGGCCAAGACGCGCTTCGCCAATTCCAGCAACATCCGCCAGATGCTCTGCGAGGCCGAGCTGGTGATCGGCGCCGTGCTCGTGCCCGGTGCCGCCGCGCCCAAGCTCATCACGCGTGAGATGCTGTCCTGCATGAAGCCCGGCGCGGTGCTGGTGGACGTCGCCATCGACCAGGGCGGCTGCTTCGAGACCAGCCGTCCGACCACCCACGACAATCCGACCTTCGTGGTCGACGGCATCGTCCACTACTGCGTCGCCAACATGCCCGGCGGCGTGGCCCGCACCAGCACTTACGCGCTCAACAACGTGACGCTGCCGCACGCGCTGGCGATCGCCGACCTGGGCTGGAAGGCGGCGCTGAAGGCCGATCCCTATCTGGCGGATGGGCTGAACGTGCACGCAGGCAAGGTGACATATGAGGCCGTCGCACGCGAACTGGGGTATGACTACGTGCCGGTAGCGGACGTGCTGGGCTAGGCGCCCACGAACGGTGCCGCCACTTCCGGCGGCACCCGCATGAGGCGGCCCGAGGCGATGTCGATCATCGCCCAGGTAGTCCTGGCGGAGACGATGACCTTGCCCGCCGCATTGCGGAAATCCACCCGGCGATCGAACCTTGCCCCGCTCGGACCGTCGGGAATGAAAGTCTCGCCGGTCACGCTCTCGCCCTCGCGGATGTTGCCGCGGTAGTCGATCTCGTGGCGGGTCACGAGCCAGGCGTATTTCGCCTGGTGCTCGGGCGGAGCGAGCGCGGCCCAATGCGCGCCCGCCATCGCTTCCATCCACTGCACCCAGACCGCGTTGTTGACGTGGCCCATGATGTCGATGTCATGGGCCTGCGCGGTGAAAAGCAGGGTGAAGCGCGCCGCGGTCACTTGGCGCTCACCCCTCGACGCCGAGCTGCCACAGGATGAAGGCGAATTCCTCCGCCGTTTCCTTCAGGCTTTCGAAGCGGCCCGACTTGCCGCCGTGGCCCGCGCCCATGTTGGTCTTGAGGATCAGCTCGTTGCCGTCGGTCTTGACTTCCCGCAGCTTTGCTACCCACTTGGCGGGCTCCCAGTAAGTCACGCGCGGGTCGTTGAGGCCGGCGGTGACCATGAGTGGCGGATAGCCTTGCGCCTTCACCTGGTCGTAGGGGCTGTAGCTCAGGATCAGGTCGAAGGCGGCCTTGTCCTCGATCGGATTGCCCCATTCAGGCCACTCGCCCGGGGTGAGCGGCAGCGTCTCGTCAAGCATTGTGTGCAGCACGTCGACGAAGGGAACGTGCGCCACCACCGCGCCGAACAGCTCGGGATCGGAGTTGATCACCGCGCCCATCAACTCGCCGCCGGCCGAGCCGCCCGAGATGCTGATCTTGCCTTCCGAGGTGAAGCCGCGCTCGATCAGGCCCTTCGCAACGTCGACGAAGTCGTTGAAGGTGTTGTTGCGGCGCTCCAGCTTGCCGGCCTTGTACCAGGCGCGCCCCATGTCGTCGCCGCCGCGGATATGCGCGATGGCATAGGCGAAACCGCGATCGACGAGGCTGAGGCGCGAGGTCGAGAAGCCGGGGTCGATGCTGATGCCGTAGGCGCCGTAACCGTAAAGGTGCAGCGGGCCTGCGGCGTCGAACTTCTCGGCCCGGTCCTTGCGGTACATGATCGAGACGGGGATCGCGGTGCCGTCGCGGGCGGTGATCTCCAGCCGCTCGGTGGCGTAGAGCGAGGCGTCGTAGCCCGAGGGGATTTCCTGGACCTTGAGCGTCTCGAGCGTGCGCGCGGCCACGTCGTAGTCGAGCACCGAGGACGGCGCGACCATCGACTCGTAAGAGAGCCGCAGCGTCGTCATGTGCCATTCGGGATTGTTCGACAGCCCGGCGGAATAGCTCGCCTCCGGGAAGGTTATCGCCTCCACGCGGGAGGGATCGTCGTAGTAACGCACCTGGATCTGGTCGAGGCCGGCAAGGCGGCCCTCGATCACGTAGAAGTCGCGGAACAGATCGGCGCCCAGCAGGTAGAACGCGTCCGAGCCCTCGATCAGTGTCGTCCACTCGCCAGGGTTGTCCAGCGGCGCGGTGGCGAGGCGGAAGTTCTCGTGGGTGTCGTTGGTGTGGATGTAGAGCACGCCCTCGCGCTCATCCACGTCGTACTCGACACCCTTGGCGCGCGCCTTCACCAGGATCTGCGTCCCCAGCGGATCGTCGGCGGGGACCATGCGGCATTCGCTGGTCTCGTGGTCGCTGGTGCCGATCAACAGCCACTTCTCGTTGGCCGAGAGCGTGGAGCCGACGCGGAAGCCCTCGTCGTCCTCGTGGTAGAGTTCGACATCGCTTTCCAGCGGCTGGCCCAGCCAGTGCAGGCGGGCATTGTCGGTGCGCCACTGCTCGTTGGCGAGCGAGTAGACGAGGCCGGTGTCGTTCGCGACCCAGATCAGGCCCGAGAGGGTGCCCGGAATTTCGTCGGGCAGGAGTTCGCCGGTCTCGAGGTTCTTGATCCGCGCGGTGAAGCGCTCGGAGCCGTTGTCGTCGATGGCATAGGCCAGCAGCTTGCCATTGGCGCTGGTCGAGATCGCGCCGAGACGGAAGTATTCCTTGCCCTGCGCCAACGCGACTTCATCGAGGATCAGCTCGTCGGGCCCGCCTGCGACAGGGCGGCGCCACCACTTCTTGTACTCGGCGCCCTCGTCGAAATCGATCCAGTAGAGCCAGTCGCCGTCCTTTTGCGGAACCGAGGCGTCTGCTTCCTTGATGCGGCCGCGCATTTCAGTGAACAGCGCGTCGATCCGGCCCTTGTGCGGGGCCATGCGTGCCTCGAACCAGCCGTTCTCGGCCTCGAGGTGGGCGAGCACGTCCTTGTCGGTCACTTCGGGATAGCCGGCATCCCGCAGCCAGGCGTAGTCGTCGGTCACGGTCACGCCGTGGTGGGTGACGGAATGCGGCTTTTTTGCCGCCAGCGGAGGACCGATGAGGGTCTGGGTGGAATCTGCCATCGGTCCCATCTATGTTCGCTGCATGACACCCGCAAGCCGGATACCCCCTACATGCTGATGAATACCCACGAACCGCGCCTCGAAGCCCTCCGCAAGGAACTGAAAACACGTGGCCTCGACGGCTTCGTGATCCCGATTTCGGACGAGCACATGAGCGAGTACGTGGGCGGCTATGCCCAGCGTCTCGAATGGCTGACCGGCTTTGGCGGCTCGGCGGGGACGGCGGTGGTGCTGACCGACCCGGCGCTGGTGCCCTCGGCGGCGATGTTCGTGGACGGGCGCTACACGCTCCAGGTGCGCGACCAGGTCGACGGGCGGCTCTACGCCTATGAAAGCGTGCCGCAGACCAGCATCGCGGGCTGGCTGGCCAAGCACGCGCCGGCGGGCGCGAAGATCGGGTACGACGCCTGGCTGCACGGTTCCAAGTGGGCGCTGGGCGTGGCCAAGGCGCTCGGCGCCAAGGGCGCCGCCCTTGTCGCGGTGGACGGCAACCCGGTCGATGCGGTGTGGGACGACCAACCCGCCCCCTCGCCCGCCTCCGCCCTCGTCCACCCCGACGAGTTCACCGGCGAGACCAGCGAGGCCAAGCGCGGCGCCGTTTCCGAATGGCTTGAGGCCCAAAACCTCGATGCCGCGGTCATCACCGCGCTCGATTCGATCGCCTGGCTGCTCAACATCCGCGGCACCGACGTGGAGCGTACGCCGGTCGCCCTGTCCTATGTCATCGCCCGGGCCGACGGCACCGCCGACCTGTTCATCGCGCCCGAAAAGGTGACCGAAGACCTGCGCCGCCACCTTGGCAATGCCGTCAGCATCAAGCCTCGCGACGGCTTCGTCGGCGCCCTGCGCGACCTTGCCGGCAAGCGTGTCGCCGTCGATCCCGAGCGGGCGGTCAGTGCGATCTTCGAGGAACTGCGCAAGGCTCATGCCACCGTGGTCGAGGAGCGTGATCCCACCGTGCTGCCCAAGGCGGTCAAGAACCTGGTCGAGCAGGCGGGCCACCGCGCCGCGCAGGCCCGAGACGGCGCGGCCGTCTCGCGCTTCCTGCACTGGCTCGCGGTCGAAGGCCCCAAGGGCGAGGTCACCGAGATCACAGCCGCCGACAAGCTCCAGGCCTGCCGCCAGGAAGCGGGCGATCTACGCGACCTGTCGTTCGACACGATCTCGGGCGCCGGGCCCAACGGCGCCATCGTGCACTACCGCGTCTCGGAGGAGACCAACCGCACGCTGGAGCCCGGCTCGGTCTACCTCGTCGATTCGGGCGGCCAGTACCCCGACGGCACAACCGACATCACCCGCACCGTCTGGGTCGGCCCAGGTGAGCCCTGGCCCGAGTTGAAGGACCGCTTCACCCGCGTACTCAAGGGCCACATCGCGCTTGCCCTCGCGGTCTTCCCGCAGGGCACGGCCGGCAGCCAGCTCGATATCCTGGCGCGCCACGCGCTGTGGCAGGTGGGCCTCGACTACGCGCACGGCACCGGCCACGGCGTCGGCAGCTTCCTCTCGGTCCACGAAGGGCCGCAGCGCATCGCCAAGTCGGCGGGCGGGCAGGCCGGCGTCGACCAGCCGCTGCTGCCCGGCATGTTCCTCTCGAACGAGCCGGGCTACTACAAGACCGGCGAATACGGCATCCGCATCGAGAACCTCGTGCTGGTCGAGCCGCGCGCGATCGAGGGCGCTGAAGGCGAGTTTTACGGCTTCGAGACGCTGACCCACGTTCCGATCGAGCGGCGACTGGTCGACATGTCGCTGCTCTCGCCCGCCGAACTCGCATGGTGGAACGCCTACCACGCCCGCGTGCTGGAAATCGTTGGCCCGCAGCTCGATGGTCCGGCCAAGGCATGGCTCGAGGCGCAGTGCGCGCCTCTCTGACAAGGAAACCCTGACATGACGACGCTGGGCCGCGACCTCCGCACCTTCCCGATCCACCTCGGCCTCGGCGCCGGCGCCTCGGCCCAGCCCGCCTTCACCGGCATGGAATGGTACGAGGCCTATGCCCAGCGCACCGAGGCGGACGGCGCCGAGGGCCGCCTCGTCAGCCTGTTCGACTTCACCTCGGACTGGGACTCGTGGGAGATGCACCCCGCCGGCGACGAAGTGGTGATATGCCTCTCCGGCGAGATGACGCTGATCCAGGAGCGCCCCGACGGCAGCCTGCATTCCGAACCTCTCAGTGCTGGTCAATACCTCATCAATCCGGCGGGGACGTGGCACACCGCCAACATCTCCGAGGCCGCCACCGCGCTGTTCATCACTGCCGGTGAAGGGACCACCAGCCGTCCGCGCTAGATCTGCCTGCGTTTCTTTAAAACCATTCATCGGCTTTGCGCGTTCATGAACAGACCCGCGCAGATGTGACAATTGGCGACAATAAACCCCTGTCCCGGCATAAATGCGCGACAAGACAGTCATAGAACAGGCCTCAGAGAGCCGCGGGGCTCCCCTCCCTGCCCCGCCCTGCGGTTCTCATCCTATTCTGAACGGATGAGAGAAACGCCATGATCACCCACTTCAAGAAGCTGACGCTCGGCATTTCAGCCGCAGCACTCACTATCGGCGGTATCGCCTGCGCCCAGGCCCCCGCCAACCCGCCCAAGATGGAACGCCCCAAGATCGACGCCAATGGCGACGGCGCGGTGACCCGCGCTGAGGCGCAGGCCGCCGCGACCGCGATGTTCGCGAAGATGGACGTCAACAAGGACGGCAAGCTCGACCAGGCCGACCGTGAACTGGCCCGCCAGCAGAGGACCGACGCCCGGTTCGCCAGGCTCGACACCAATAGCGACGGCTCGATCTCGAAGGCCGAGTTCTCGGCTGATCGCGGTCCGCAGCGCGGTCCCGACGGCGAAGGTCCGCCGCCCCCTCCGGGTGGTCCCGGCATGGGTGGTCCTGATGGCCCAGGCAAGGATGCCGCAGGCATGCGCGGAGGCAAGGACGGTCGCGGTCATCGCGGCGGCCACGGCGGCATGCGCGGTCACGGCGGCGGCATGATGTGGATGGCCAAGCAGGCCGATACCAACAACGACGGCGCGATCAGCCAAGCCGAATTCATGGCTGCGGCAACCAAGCGCTTCGATGCCGAAGACGCCAACAAGGACGGCAAGGTGACCAAGGAAGAGCGTCAGGCTGGCCGCGAGGCTAAGAAGGCCGAATGGCAGGCCAAGCGCGGCGACAAGAAAGCTGACAACAAGGCTGCGAACTGACAGGACGGCGCGGGTTAGTACAAGGATTGCCGATGAACGACACCGCGCCTTCCAAACTCCTGCTCGTCGATGACGAAGCGGCGCTGCGCGAACCCCTGGGCGAGTATCTCTCGCGGCAGGGGTTCGCCGTCGTCCAGTGCTCGAGCGCGGCGGAAGCCCGCGCGCGCCTGCGCGACGTGCCGAGCGACGCCCGCTTCGACCTCGTCCTGCTCGACATCATGATGCCGGGCGAGGACGGGCTGTCGCTGTGCCGCCACCTCGTCGAAACGCAGGACGTGCCGGTGATCTTCCTCACAGCGCGCGGCGAGGCGACCGACCGCATCGTCGGTCTCGAGATCGGTGCGGACGACTACGTCGTGAAGCCGTTCGAGCCGCGCGAACTGGTCGCCCGCATCCGCAGCGTCCTGCGCCGCGCCTCGCGCAGCACAGCGGTGAACGAGGCAGAGAACGAGGCCTTCGAATTCGAGGGCTGGCGCCTCGACCCCCTCAAGCGCCGCCTGATCGACGCCGAGGGCGCCATCGTCGCAATCTCCTCGGTCGAATTCCGGCTGCTCATGGCCTTCCTCGAACATCCCCGCCAGGTCCTCAACCGCGACCGCCTGCTCGACATGGTGCAGGGCCGCGAGGCGCACCTGTTCGACCGCGCGGTCGACAACCAGGTCAGCCGCCTGCGCCGCAAGGTCGAAGTGGACAGCCGCAACCCGCAGCTCATCCAGACCGTCTGGGGCGGCGGCTACATGCTCGCCACCGACGTGCGCCGGGTAGCGCTGGAAGACTGATGCATTTTCCCCGCCCGAAAAGCCTGATGGGCCAGATGCTGATGGCCGTCGCAGCCGCGCTGCTGCTCGTCCAGGGCATCGGCGCGATCCTCGTCTACCGAGCACAGCGCGAGAGCCTCGAGGTCGGCATGGTCAACGCCGCCGCCTTCCGCCTGATCGCGGAAACACGCGGTTTCGGCGGGCTCGACCGCATGAAGCGCGGCGATCGTCCTGACCGCGACCGCGGCGGCCCCTTCGGCGGCGCCCAGCCGCGCGGCTTCCCGGTCGAGTTCGGCACCGCCTCGCCGGTCGGAGCGGACGAGACGCGCGACACCCGTGCGCAGGCCCGCCTCGCCCGCATCCTGGACGAACAGGAATTCCCCGCCACCGACATCGCCGTCGTCCATCGCACCGTGCGCAGCGACCCCGTCGCCAGCAGCACGGTCCAAAAGCGCGCAGCGCGCCGAGGGACGGACGGTCGCAAGCTGGCCGACATGATGGACGACAACCTGCTCGTCGTCGCCGTGCGCCAGCCCGCCAAGGATACCTGGCTGATTGCGCGGGTGCGCAGCCCCCGCGCCATGAACGTGCTGCTGCAGCCGCTGCTGGTCCAGACGCTGATCATCTACCTCGTGCTGGTGGGCGCGGTGGCGCTGATCCTGCGGCGGATTACCCGGCCGCTGGCGGCGCTGACCCGCCGGGTCGAGCAGTTCGCCGTCGCGCCAGGCTCGGCCGGACAGCTAGAGCCGAGCGGGCCCGAGGATATGCAGCACCTGATCGTTGCGCACAACGCCATGGAAGCGCGCATCGTCGCCATGCTGGATGAGAAGGACGTGATGCTCGGCGCGATTGGCCACGACCTCAAGACCCCGCTGTCGGCGCTGCGCGTCCGCATCGAATCGGTCGAGAACGACGTCGAGCGCGGCCGCATGGCCGGCACCATCGAGGACATCGTGCGTACCCTCGACGACATCCTCTCGCTCGCCCGCGTCGGGCGTCCGAGCGACCCGCGCGAGCGCACCGAACTGTCCGCCCTGGTGGCTTCGGTGGTCGAGGAATACGAGGACATGGGCGACCCCGTGGAGCTGGGCGACACCCGGCGCATCGTCCTCGAGGCGCGCTCGACATGGCTGCGGCGCGCGCTGCGCAACCTCATCGGCAACGCCCTGCGCTATGGCCACCGCGCCCGCGTGACGCTGGTGCGCGAAGGCAACAAGGCCGTCATCCGCATCGAGGACGACGGCCCGGGCATCCCCGACGATACGATCGAGGACATGATGAACCCCTTCGTGCGCGGCGACCCCTCGCGCAATTCGACCACCGGCGGCGCCGGCCTTGGCCTCGCGCTCGCCCGCGCCATCGCCGACCAGCACGGCGGCGCGCTGATCCTGTCGAACCGGCTGTCGGCGACTGGTATCGTCGAGGGACTGACGGCGCGGCTAGAAATCCCGGTGGGCTGACGCCTCACCGCATCGCTGCGAACTCGGCGTCGATCTGCGGGCCCATCATGTCATCGAGGAGGCCGCAGTTGCGCACCCGCTCGCTCGCCCGCGCCAGTTCCAGTGCGCCGGGCGTGCCCGCCAACTTGGGGCCGAAATCTCGCTCGATGCGCGCGCCCCAGGCGACCGAGCAGAACCGCCCCAGCATCTGCGGCAGGCGCCGGGCGAAGGACGCCCCGTTGCTGCCCGCCAGCAGCACGTCCACCTGCGCCAGTGCCCAGGCATAGCCGTATTCGCGCGTCGTGCTGCGCGACATCACCCCATCGAGGAAATCGCGCTTCTCCCCGTCGCGCAGGCGCGGATCGTCGAGCGACAGCAGCCAGGCCGCGACCGCGGGATCGCCGAAGCGCGCGGCGGCGCCCAGCGCGGCGGGGCGGAACACCGGGTCTTGCGACGACAGCGCCTGGTCAACTAGCTTGTGAACCGCTGCCGCATCCTGCCCGAACAGGTGGATGTCGAGCGCATGGTCGAACCACGCCGGATCGAGCGCCGTCCTGTCTCCGGCAAGGTAGGCGGCCACGGCGTCCTGCAGCTTGCGGCGGATGTTCTTGCCGCTCTCAGTGCCCACCAGCGCATTGATTACCTGCACCCGCCGCTGCGCCCGCGCCGAAGTCTCCTGCGCATAGATGCCGGCATGAGGGTCGAAGCCGTAAGTCTTCAGCAGCGGCAGGTAGAGCTTCTCGCGCAGCAGCCTAAAGCCGCGCCGCCCCTGCGCGCCGACGATGTTCTCGCGCACCAGCCGGCTCAGCGCCTTGTCGGGCGCGTCAGCGGCGTGGGGGTCGGGGTGGTGGATCAGCTTCTTCGCCAGCCGCGCCATCTCCCCGATCGTGCCGCGCCCGCCCCGGATCGAGGCCCAGAGCGAATCGACCAGCGCCAGCGCCTCGCCGCCAGGCAGGGTGTCCGCGCTAGCGATGAGGTCCTGCCAGTGCTTCGCAGTCAGCTCGAACCGGTAGTAGCCGGTGCCGCCGGCGTTTGGAAACACCGGCCCCTTACCCGCCATGACGAAGCTCTGGGTGTGCTGGTCCATGATGAAGCACTGGCGGTTCGCCCCTCGCCGCAGGCAGAGCGGGATCGTCCAGTCCGATTCCGGCGGCGCCACCCCCGCCGTGGTGTAGCGCAGTTGCGTCACCGCCACCCGGTCGCCGCTCTGCTTCATCGCCAGCAGTGGAACGCCCTGCTGCTCGACGAAGCTGCGCATGGCGGGAACCAGCTTGGGATTGCCCGCGACTTCGGCCAGCGCGGCGAAGAAGTCCTCGCTCGTCGCGCTGCCGAAGCGGTGCGCGGCGATGTGGCGGCGCACGCCCTCGCGGAACTTTTCATCACCCAGCCACGCCGCGATCATGCCGACGACGTGGCCGCCTTTGCCGTAAGTGATGGCGTCGAAGGCCGAATCGATGTCGCTGCTGCGCGCGATCGGCTGGCGGATCGGCCGCCCGGCCAGAAGCGCGTCGGTCTCCATCGCCTCGTAGCCCGCACCCAGCGCGTCTCCCGCGATACCGAGGTCCGGCCGCCACTGTTCGCCGACGCGGTAACCGATCCAGTTAGCGAAACTCTCGTTCAGCCAGAGATCGTCCCACCAGGCGGGCGTGACGAGGTCACCGAACCACTGGTGGCCAAGTTCATGCGCGACGACCGTGCCGAAGCTGCGCTGCTGCACGACGGGGGCCTGCCCGTCCATCACCACCAGGTCGTCACGGTAGAGGCTGGCGGCGGCGTTTTCCATCGCGCCGGGCAGGATCGGGGTAGTGATCTGGTCGAGCTTGGGAAACGGGAACGGCTCGCCGAAATAGTCCTCGAGCAGCGCGGTGATCCGCTGTGATCCGTCCAGCGCGAAGGCCAGTTCGCCCGCGTTCGGCGAGGTTGAGGCGATCCGCACTGGCAGCGGCGGACTGCGCTCGGCGTTCGGGGCGGCGTCGCCCGAGAGCGTGGCGAAAGGCCCGACCATCATCGCCACCAGATACGTCGGCAGCGGCGCGGTCGGGGCGAAGCGGTGGACGGCGAGGCCGTTCTCGATCCCCGGCACCCCCGCTTCCGGAGCGTTGCCGATCGCGGTGAGACCTTGAGGAGTTCGTAATGTCAGCGTGAACGGCGTCTTGAAGCCCGGCTGGTCGAAGCAGGGGAACACTGCGCGAGCATTGATGGGCTGGAAGTGCGTCCAGCTGTACCAGCCGCTCTCCACCTCCAGCCGGAACATGCCGGAAGGGCCGTCGGCGAAGGCGGCGTCGTAATCGAACGCCAGCGTGACCGGGCCTGCGGGGAGGTCTTGCGCGAAGGTCACGCGGGCGACGCCGCCGGGATCGACCTCGCGCCATTGGCCAGGAAACGAGCGCCCGCCGGCGCTGGCCACCAAGCGCGAAACCGCGAGCCCGCGCCCGTGCAGATCGATGGTCGAGGCCGGCGCGGCGAGCGTCGCGTCGATTTCGACATGGCCCGAGAAGCGCGGTTTCGCGGGGTCGACGGTGAGGTCCAGCCGGTAGGCGGCAGGCTTGACGGCTTCACTCAGCCGCCCGAGCGGAACGCCCTCGGCGGCAGGCGTGACGACGATCGCGTCCTGGGCATGGGCAGTCCCGGCCAGCATCACCGCCGCAAGAAGGCTCCAAAGCAGCTTCATCCAGTGAAAATCGTCGTCTCGGACTTGACCCGGGACCCCTGTGTACTCTTGAGGCGAGCCCTCTCAGCGGCTTGGACCGAGAAGTCGGCGCGGCCCGACCAGCGATCGCGGATCAAGTCCGGGACGACGTCATTCTCGAAGCCTGCCCCTCCCCTCAGCGCATCAGCCCCCCGATGAGGTTGCGCGCGAAGCGGCCGAGGCCGGGGAAGCCGATCGCCCGGCCCAGCGCGTCGCCCACGGTCCCGGCGGCCGCGCTGGCAGCCGAGGCCTGGGGATTAGCGCGGCTTTTCTTTCCCTGCATCGTCTGCGCGAGGATGGCCCCGGCGCTGCCCGCCGCTGCCCCGGCGGCGGCCTTGGCGACCTTGCCGCCGATGCCGTCCCACAGGCCCGGGCTCTTGCGCGCTTCCTTACGAACCGTTTCCTCGCCCTTTTCCGCGACTTCCTGCGCCGTAGCCGCCGCATCGGCGGCCTTGGCGGCGAGCACCTCCTCGGCGCTCTCGCGGTCGACGCGGTTGTCGTACTTGCCCTCCACCGGGCTGATCGACTGGACGATGGCGCGCTCCTTGGGCGTCACCGGACCGAGACGCGAGCGCGGCGGCGCCACCAGCGTCCGCTGGACCACGCTCGGCGAGCCGTCGTCATTGAGGGTGGAGACCAGCGCCTCGCCCACCTTCAGCTCAGTGATTGCGGCCTCGACATCGAGCTCGGGGTTGATGCGGAAGGTCTCCGCCGCCGCCTTGATCGCCCGCTTGTCGCGGGGCGTGAAAGCGCGCAGCGCGTGCTGGACGCGGTTGCCGAGCTGGCCGGCGATCTTCTCGGGAATGTCGATCGGGTTCTGGGTGACGAAGTACACGCCCACGCCCTTGGAGCGGACCAGCCGCACCACCTGCTCCACCTTGTCCTGCAGCGCCCCCGGTGCATCGTCGAACAGCAGGTGGGCCTCGTCGAAGAAGAACACGAGGCGGGGCTTGTCGGGGTCGCCCACTTCGGGCAGCGCCTCGAACAGCTCGGACAGCAGCCAGAGCAGGAACGTCGCGTAGAGCTTGGGGCTGCGCATCAGCTTGTCGGCGGCGAGCACGTTGATGTAGCCGCGGCCCTGCTCGTCGCACGTGATGAAGTCCGCGATCTCCAGCGCCGGTTCGCCGAAGAACTGCGCTGCCCCCTGGCTGTCGAGCGCCAGGAGCTGGCGCTGGATGGTGCCGACGCTGGCCTTGGTGACGTTGCCGTACTTGGTCGAAAGCTCCGAAGCGTGCTCGGCGGTAAAGGCCAACATCGCCTGCAGGTCCTCGAGGTCGAGCAGCAGCAGGCCCTGTTCGTCGGCGAAGCGGAAGACCACGTTAAGCACGCCTTCCTGCGTGTCGTTGAGGTCCATCAGGCGCGAGAGCAGCAGCGGGCCCATCTCCGAAATGGTGGTGCGCACCGGGTGGCCCTGCTCGCCGTAAATGTCCCAGAACACCGCCGGATTATCGGAATAGGCATAGTCGGTCATGCCCAGTTCCTTCGCGCGCTCCTCAAGGATCGCGGCGTTCTTGAACTGCGGGCTGCCGGGCATAGCAATGCCCGAAAGATCGCCCTTCACGTCGGCGAGGAACACCGGCACCCCGGCGGCCGAGAACTGCTCGGCGATGGTCTGGAGCGTCACGGTCTTGCCGGTGCCGGTGGCGCCCGCGATCAGCCCGTGGCGGTTGGCCCGGCCGAGGCGCAGCACCTGCCGGTCGCCATTGGCGCCCAGTCCCAGAAAGATCTCGCTCAAGTCCGCGTCTCCAAGCCCTGCCCCATTGCCCTCCATGGGTGTAGCGCGATCGGCCTTGTTGGCAACACGTCCTCCTCGTCTTTGCCACCGGGGCGCAACACCGCTAAAGGCCGGGCCAAGCTCATGCCAGAACCCTTCGTCCTCCTCGATGACGCCCGCGACGAGGGCGCCGCCGACGCCCGGCTCTACCGCGACCCGGTTGAAACCGTCGTGGCGATACGGGGCGACGAGGTCCAAGGCGCGCTGGATCGCATCGAGACGCTCTCGGCAAAGGGCCTGCACCTGGCGGGCTACATGGCCTACGAGGCTGGCCTTGCCCTCGAGGAGCGCCTCGCCCACCTTCTGCCGGAACGCACCGGAGCTTCGGGGCCGCTGGTCTGGTTCGGCGCCTTCCAGAGCTGCGAGACCATCCCCGCCACCGAGGTCCCGCGCTGGCTGGACGAGGCCGCCGGCCCCGGGACCCCGGCGATCGGCCCGCTCGAACCGCAAATCGAATTCGCCGCCTACCAGCGCGCCTTCGGCTCTCTCCACGCCGCGATCGAGGCCGGCGACATCTACCAGGCGAATCTCACCTTCCCGCTGGCCGGACCTTGGCGCGGCGATCCGCTCGCCCTCTACGCCGCGCTGCGCCGGCGCGCGGCGGCGGGGCACGGCGGCGTGGTCCACGACGGCGCGCACTGGCACCTCAGCTTCTCGCCCGAGCTGTTCTTCGAGGCTGTGGGCGATGCCGTCCGCGTCCGGCCGATGAAGGGCACCCGTCCTCGCGGCCGCGATGCGGCAGAGGACGCACGGCTGCACGCCGACCTCGCCGCCAGCCCCAAGGACCGGGCCGAAAACCTGATGATCCTCGACCTCATGCGCAACGACCTCTCGCGCGTGGCGCAGGCGGGCAGCGTCCGGGTGGAGGCACCTTTCGCGGTAGAGAGCTATCCCACCGTCCACCAGATGGTCTCCTCGGTCGAGGCGCGGCTCGCCCCCGGCAGGTCCGCTTTCGACGTGCTGCGCGCCCTTTTCCCCTGCGGATCGATCACCGGCGCG
Source organism: Novosphingobium sp. AP12 (assembly GCF_000281975.1). Taxonomy (GTDB): domain Bacteria; phylum Pseudomonadota; class Alphaproteobacteria; order Sphingomonadales; family Sphingomonadaceae; genus Novosphingobium. The sequence goes on from NZ_AKKE01000020.1 coordinate 51,858, forward strand.
CCCAAGATCCGGGCAATGGAACTGATCGCCGCCGTGGAGAACTGGCCGCGCGGCCCCTATTGCGGGGCAATCGGCAGCATCGAACCCTCTGGCGACGGCGCGTTCAATGTGGCAATCCGCACCCTTCGCCTGGTTCCCGACCGAAACGGGGGAAGCGAAGGCGGCGGCCGTGCAATCCTCGGGGTGGGATCGGCGATCGTCGCGGATTCTGAAGCGCTTCCCGAATGGCGGGAATGCCTGGTCAAAGGGGGTTTCGTGCGCGAGTCGGAAGCACGAGTGACACCAGCAAACGCGGGGAACATCGCCTCGCCCGCCAGCTTCGACCTGATCGAGACGATGCGCTTCACGCCCGAGGAGGGCATCGCGCTCCTCGAACTCCACCTCGAGCGGATCGGTGCCAGCGCCGCGATACTCGGCTTCGGGTTTGACCGCCATGCCGTGCGCAACGCCATCCAGGCGCTGTGCTTCGACGCCGACGCGCCTTCCAAGCTTCGCCTCGTGGTTGGCCGTACCGGCGCATTCGCGCTGGAACTCGCCGCGCTGCCGCCCCTGCTGCCCGAGCCCGCGCCTGTCGCCGTCCTGCGCCTGCCGGTCGACGAGGGCGACTGGCGCCTGCGCCACAAGACCAGCGACCGCGGCTTCTACGAAAAGGGCCTCGCGCTGGCCAGGAGCGCCGGCGCCGACGAGGCGATCCTGCTGCGCGACGACGGGCTCATCACCGAGGGCTGCTTCACCAACCTGTTCGTCGAGCGTGACGGCAAGCTGCTGACCCCGCCCGCGAGCCTCGGCCTGCTGCCCGGCGTGCTGCGCCGCTCGCTGCTGGAATCCGGCCGCGCGGTGGAAGCCAACCTTGCGCTGGACGATCTCGCGGACGGGTTCTTCATCGGCAACGCCCTGCGCGGGCTGATCCCGGCGGGGTTGCTGGCCTGATGCACGTCTCCGCCGCCCTCTCCCGCATCGCCCCCTCGCAGACCACCGCGATGACCGACCGCGCCACCCAGCTGCGCGAGGCCGGGCGCGACGTGATCTCGCTCTCGGTGGGCGAGCCCGACTTCGCCACCCCGCCGCACGTCGTCGAAGCCGCCAAGGCCGCGCTCGACCGGGGCGACACCAAGTACACGCCGGTCGGCGGTACCTCGCGGCTCAAGCAGGCCGCCGCGCTGCACTTCGCGCGCGACCTCGGGATCGAGGTCCCCACATCGCAGGTCACCGTCAGCGCGGGCGGCAAGCAGGCGATCTTCCACGCCATGCTCGCCACCATAAGCGAGGGCGACGAGGTCATAGTCCCCGCCCCCTGGTGGGTCAGCTATCCCGAGATCGTGCGCTTCGCGGGCGGCAAGGTCGTGCCACTGCACACCCACGCCGACCACAACTTCCGCTTCACCCCCGCCGACCTCGAAGCCCAGATCGGCCCGCGCACGCTCTGGCTGCTGCTCAACAGCCCCGGCAACCCCACCGGCGCCTGCCTGCCTGCAGAAACGCTGCTCGGCATCGGCGAGGTGCTGCGCCATCACCCGCGCGTCATGGTGCTCTCGGACGATATCTACGCGCCTATCAACTACACCGGCGGCGCCCACGCCACCCTCGCGAACCTCTGCCCCGACCTTGCCGACCGCATCCTGACGATCTCGGGCGTCTCCAAGAGCCACGCGATGACCGGCTTCCGCATCGGCGTCGCCGCCGGGCCGGAGTGGCTCATCAAGGCGATGGAGCGGCTGCAGTCGCACTCCTCGGGCAACCCCTGCTCGATCAGCCAGGCCGCCGCCGTCGCCGCGTTCGAAGGCCCGCAGGATTTCCTCGCCCAGTGGTGCGAGCGCTTCCGCGCCCGGCGCGACCTAGTGGTCGGCGCGATCAACGCCATTCCCGGCCTCTCCACCCCCGTGCCCGACGGCGCGTTCTACTGCATGGTCAATGCCGCCCCGCTGATGGAACGCTTCGGCGACGACGCCGCGCTCGCGCTGCACCTGCTCGACCACGGTGTCGCCATCGTCCCCGCCTCGGCTTTCGGTGGCAAGGACGGCTTCCGCATCAGCTTCGCGGCGGACGAAGCGAAGCTGGTCGAGGCGTGCCGCAGGATTGCCGAAGCAGTCGCGTAACGAGCCCGAAAGGGAGCCGCTGCGCCCGCAATGACGAGAGGGTTCGGTAAAACGGCGATCGTGCGCTAAGGACCGCTCATTCTCCCGCCTGCGCGGGACCGACGAGATTTGGAAAAAAGAACACCATGGAACTGGAAATCCTCTTCGAGGACGGCGAAGCGCTCGTCATCGACAAGCCCGCTGGCCTCCCGCTCGACCGCCCGCGCGCCGGCGGGCCGAGCCTTGAGGACCGGCTCGACGAACTGAAGCTGGGCTTCCAGCGCGAGCCGTTCCCGGTCCACCGCCTCGACCGAGATACCTCCGGCTGCCTGCTGCTGGCGCGCAATCCCAAGTCGCTCAAGCGATTCTCCGCCGCCTTCGAGGAGCGAACGGTCGCCAAGATCTACCTCGGCGTGGTGGCGGGCGAGTTCGAGGGCGAGAGCGGGACCATCGAACTGGCGCTGTCCAAGGTCAGCACCGTGAAGGACGGCTGGCGCATGATCCCGGCGCGCAAGGGCAAGCCCTCGGTCACGCACTGGCGCAAGCTGGAGGTCGTCGATGGCCTGACCCTCGTGGAGTTCCGCCCCGAGACCGGCCGCACCCACCAGATCCGCGTCCACGCCGCTTCGGGCCTTGGCCTGCCGCTGCTGGGCGACCCGGTCTACGGCGACGGTCCCGACCGGGCCGGCGTGCGTCGGACCATGCTCCACGCCGCCGGGCTCACCGTGCCGCGCGGCGAGAAGGCGCCGATCGTCGCCGTGAGCCCGATGCCGGCGGACTTCCGCGCGCTCGGCTTCATCACGCCCGATGCGTTGCAGGACGTGGCTCCCGAAGCGCCGCCCGAAGCGACCGATGAATGAGATAGTCGAACGCGCGCAGGCGCTGGCGACCGAAACGTTCCTGGCCTCGACCGGGCCGGGCGGGCAGAACGTCAACAAGGTGGCGAGTGCCTGCCAGCTGCGGCTGGACTGCTATGCCCTGCGCCTCAGCCCCGAAGTCTTCGCGCGCCTCAAGGAACTGGCTGGCAGCCGCATGACCCTGCGCGGCGAACTGGTGATCAGCGCGCGCCGCTTTCGCACCCAGGAAGCCAACCGCGCCGACGCCCGCGAACGCATGGCCGAGCTGCTCGAACAGGCGCAGAAATTTCCCGAAAAGCGCGCCAAGAGCCGCCTCAACCGCGTCGGCAAGGAACAGCGCATCAAGGGCAAGAAACTGCGCGGCAACGTCAAGGCCGGCCGCGGCAAGGTGAGCTTGGACTAAATCCCCCGCCACGGGGACTTAGGACGCCCTTAGGCGGCATCCACGGTGTCATCGCATTACGCGCGCAACGTGATCGTATCCGCCAGTTCGGGCGATCCCCACGCCTCGTAGAACCAGGAGGCACGCTCGTCGAGCCGGGCCCAATATTCCGCCGGGTCATCTGCATCGAGGTTGAGCGCATGATCCCAGTGCGTGCCCTCGCGGTATTTCACGTTCGGGAAGCGGCGATCGTAGGTATTCGCCTTAGCCATTGCCTCCCCGACCAGCGCGCCCTGTTCGAGCAGCTCCTTCTGCTGTCCGTCGGGGACGAAGGGCTCGCCTCTCTCGATCCCGAGCGGCTTGAGCATCTCAAGAAAGAACTGGTCACGCTCGCCGCGGCATAGTTCACCGCGCTGATCCGCGCGCCGGCGATCGCACTGGCTACCTTCGCAGCGCCGCGCTCGGCCTTGAGCATGGCCAGCAGCGCAGAGGCGTCGAGCACGATCTCGCTCATTCGCCGCTGTCCTCGCGGCGGGTGGCGAGAAACGAATCGACCGAACTTTCTGGCCCGTCGTCGGTGTAGCGTTTGGCCAACGCCTGTGCGCTTGCCACCGCCTGCGCCGCAGTCCGCAGGACCACCCCATCGGCGGTTTCATCCAAATAGATCGCACCGCCGCCTGAGAGACCTAGCCGCTTGTGGATGTAGGCCCGACGGCGTCCAGGCAATCCCGGCACGGCGTTCCAACCGTCGCGCCGCGCCAACTCCATCGCATATCTGCGATGGTGGATGGGAGCGGCCACGTTTCTTCAGGGACAACTGCTGCCCCGCACGGTGGCCGCGCGGGCGCGCTCTACCTCGCTGCGCTCGGCCGAGCCGCCAGCTGCGCCGCCGTCTCGTCGGCATGGCCGTTACGATCGCTGGCAGAACCGGGATGCAGATTGGCATCCCGGATACGGACGCCGCGCAGGCGGCGGCGCGGGCCTTCGGCGCTAGCGTGGCGGGGGGCGTCGCTACCCTGTAACCCCGCCTCGGCGGCGCGCAACCGGCGCTGCGCTCCAGTCCTCCATGTCCATTGCGGCCCTTCGGGTGCGCCCCGCCTCAGCCGGCGGGGTGTCCTGGCTCGCTCCTGCCGCCCCCCGCCACCCTGGCGCCGGTCAATGGCGGTTGAGGAAAGGAGTGAAGGACATGACCGAACGTCTCAGCCTCTATCGCGAGGTTACCTGCCGGATCATTGCCGAGCTGGAAGAAGGACGCTTTCCCTGGGTGCAGCCCTGGGATGCTGCGCGCTGCCCGTGCGCGATGCCCGAGAACGCCGTGTCGGGGCGGCCGTACTCGGGTATCAATGTGCTCATCCTGTGGGCCTTGGGTGCAGGCCAGGGGTTCGCTTCGCAGCGCTGGCTGACCTACCGGCAAGCCGCGCAGGCCGGCGGTCATGTCCGCCGCGGGGAGACAGGCGCGGTCGTCTGCTACGCCGATCGTTTCACGCCCAGAGAGGAAGCCGAACGGGCCCGCAACGAAAACCGCGAGGCGCGGGGCATTGCCTTCCTCAAGCGCTACACTGTGTTCAATCTCGACCAGTGCGAGGGGCTCCCGGAAGATTTTGGGCGGGCGCCACCTCCTGTCGACCCGGTCCTGGCGATCGCCGAGGCCGACCGGATCATCGCTGCCTCGGGCGCCGATTTACGGATCGGCGGCAGCGAGGCCTTCTACGCGCCGGGTCCGGACTTCGTGCAGGTGCCGCCCCAGGCCGCATTTCGCCAGCCAATCAACTGGTACCGTACAGTGCTGCATGAACTGGGCGGCCACTGGACGGGCCATTCCAGCCGGCTAGCTCGCGACCAGTCGGGGGTGTTCGGGGGCGCTGCCTATGCTCGCGAAGAGCTCTGCGCCGAACTGGCCAGCGCCTTTGCCTGCGCCTCGCTCGGCATTGAGCCGACAGTCCGCCATTCCGATTACATTGGTGCCTGGCTCGGCGTGCTGCGGGCCGACGAGAAGGCGATCTTCCGGGCCGCCAGCGCCGCCGGCAAGGCGGTGGATTTTCTCTTTGCCTGCGCCAGTGGCACGCGAGGCAAAAATGGCACTGTCTGATCGCGAGTCCGAACGGCTGGCCCGGATCGAGACGGCACTGCTCAAGCTTTCCGACTTGGACTGGCAGATATTCCTCGCGCTGCACTTCGATGACATGAGCGTGCGCGAAATTGCCCGGCATGCCTGCCTGTCCCAAAGGCGGGTCAAGCGGCGGCTCTGCCGTGTCATCCGCATCGTCGCACGCGAATTGGAGGACGGGCCGTGAGACGCGGTCTCTCGGGCCGTATCTTCCACCGGGCTTCGGACGCCTGCGCCGATGCCCTCCTGCGGCGGGATCTTGCAATCCAAGCGGTCTGACACTGGCTTACGGATAGCACCTCCTAAACCGGCGGCTCGATCCAGCACGAGAATATCGAGCCGCCCCGTCGTTCCGTCGCAGGCGCCGCCGGGCACCGGATAAGGCCCGCAGCGCTGTCGACGCGGCCAAACCAGCGCCGCCCCCCTGCCGTCAGAAATCGTGCTGCGCATCGACATGGCATTCGGCGCCGAACGGGGCGGTCTCCTGCGACAAAGCATGGTCAAGTTCGCCCAGCCTCACTGGCGATACAATCCTTTGATGTCTTCTCAAGGCACAGCAGGTCGGTGTAATCGTCAGAGCGCCCGGCTTCCCGAGCCGCATGGCTGCGGCTGCGGCGAAAGTGACCTCGAAGACTGCCCCAGACACCACCGCGGTGCCCTGGGCATGAGAGACCGTGCCTTCCCCGCCGCCCCAAGTACGGCGACGCACGACCGGTCGCAACCAGCAGATCAACCCCAGGGCAACCCAGGAGACGATCGCGGCGCTCCACCGCGTCGCCGGCTCGACTGGCCGCTCGGCGTGGTACGCGAATGCGGCCTTGCGGCGCTGGAAGAGGATATAAAGTACCACCCAGATAGCTTTGGAATCTTGATATTCACTGGCTATCTCGAAGCGCCACGGCAGGTGCGAGCTGTTGCATTGAAGTCACATACCCGTAGCTTTCTGAACCGGTCGTCCTTTTTCGGGCAACTCTATGCGGCTTGATACCGTTGAGCACCCGAATACGACGAAAAGGAAGTTCCATGAATATCAAAGCGTTCACCTTCGCTGCAGCGTTTGCGACGGGACTCGCTGCGCAGCCTGCCATCGCGCAGGATGCAACCCCGACGGGCACCGAAGTTGCCGCTAACGGCACCGGCTTCCGCGGTATCCGCATCGAAGGCAACATCGGCGGCGACCGCTTCCAGTCGGAAGGCAATCATAACGACAAGTTCGGTTACGGCGGCACCGTCGGCTTCGACGGCACCTTGGGCGAGCGCATCGTGATCGGCGCAGAAGCCAGCTTCTGGAAGCCGGGCAGTGGCAACGAGAACCGCACTGATCTCGGCGGCGGCTACGACATCGACCACAAGGCCTTCGAGGAATAGGGCGCGGCAGTGCGCGCAGGCTACCTCGTGTCGCCGCAGCTGCTGGTGTTCGGCAAGGGTGGCTATGTCAACGGCGAGCAGCGCAAGCGCATTACGGGCCCGACCGGCAATACGCTTGTCTATGACCACTACCGCGCTGATGGTTACCAGGTCGGAGGCGGCGTCGAATATACGGTGATGCCGCAGGGCCGCCTGCCGGTCTACGTCAACGCGCAGTACGTCTACTCGAATTATCACGGCAATTCCGGCCGCCAGCGCGTGATGGCGGGCGTGGGCGTGCGCTTCAAGTAAGCGCGCTGCTGCTTCCCCCTCACGGGGGTGAAAAGGCCGGGGCAGTGTCCTTCCAGGACATTGCCCCGGCCTTTCCTGTTTCATAAACCCGCTCAGCGGCGCTCAAGGAACCAGGCAAAGCCGCAGGTCGTCGCTAACGGATCCAGCCAGGCGATTAACTGGTTGGGCGTAGCTGAGATTCGCCTTTCGAAAAGCCCCCGTCATGGCATGTTAGCGCGCAGGCCCTGGCCCCAGTTCTCGATCCAGCGGCACTGCGCCTGGGCCAGTTCGCGCCCAATTCGTCAGGCCGAAGCGCGCCCCATGGCCGCCCACCAGCTCCCGCATGCCGCCTGACCGCCCCCCGGATGACGAGCGCGAGGGCAGGATATTGAAGGAGCTCATCCTCAGATAACGCCGGGCAAGACCAATGAAGGGCATAGCGTGGATGGTGCGCCAGCCGAGAGCGATAGCCCGGCTAAAAATGGGCAGGATCAAGGGAAACCTGTCCCTGGCGGCGGCCGGGAAGGCCGAGCGTAGCTCTCGATCGAAACGGGGATTACGCCGCGAAAGCAATAATCCCCGCCCAAAGCGCAAGGCTCAGACCACCTGCGAGCAGCCACCATCTCCACACGATCGGCCTGCCCCCCGCCGGCCGGGCCGCTTTGCCCCCGGAGCCCCGAACCTCCCAAGGCGAGGCGCGAAGCGGGGCTGCGTCAACGGGCGCCGCGGCAGGCCCAATGCCCGAACCATCGCTTCCCGATTCGATTTCCGTCATAGGTCGCGGCCTTCGCGTCGCAGCCCCGGGAAACCCCCGCAGCTCAGTAAATCCACGTCCCCGATAGCATCCCGCCCCCTGCCGGTCGATAGACGCCGGTCTCAGTGGAAGTCCCGTGAGCGCGGTAGGATTCGCACATTGCGCGGGTGCCCGCGCGAAGTGGGGCGGTCGCGGTCGTAGACAGGCTTGCGCACCGCGTCGCCGGGCATCGGCTCGGGCTTCAGGATCGGCGACAAGGAGAGGCGGGAAAGCGCCTCGCTGGCGTCCGTGACCGTATCGACGATGAGGTGGATGACGTCCTCCTTGCTGCGCTGGGCTGTACCCTCGAGCACCATGAGCCGCGCCGCCATCACCGCGCGGCGCTGCTTTTCGAAGTCGCGCGCCCAGAGCAACCCGTTGACCACGCCGGTCTCGTCCTCGATCGTGATGAAGATCGCATTTCCCTTGCCCGGCCGCTGGCGGATCAGGACGACCCCGGCGACGCGGATCTTCGCCCCGTCGCGCGCGGCGTTGACCTGCGCACAGGTGCGCGCGCCCCGCCCTTCAAAGTGGCCGCGCAGGAACTGCATCGGGTGGCCCTTCAGCGACAGGCGCTGGGTCTGGTAATCGGCGACGACTTCCTCGGCCGGCGCCATTTCCGGCAGGGCGGCGTCAGGCTCCTGCGCCAGTTCGGGAGCCTCGAGCGCGGCGAACAGCGGCAGCTGCGCCGGCGGCACGCGCCGCGCCTCCCACCCCGCCGCGCGGCGGTTCTGGCCAAGCGAGCCCAGCGCATCGGCATCGGCCAGCAGGTGCAGCGCGCGAGAGGGGAGGTCCGCGCGCCGGGCCGCGTCCTCCAGCCCGGTGATGGGAGCCACTTGGCGCGCCGCCTCCAGCTTCTGCGCCCACTCCTTCTTGAACCCGCCGATCTGACGCAGGCCGAGACGCAGAATCCGCTCGCCTTCGAGGGTATTGTCCCAGAGGCTCGCACCGACGTCGATCGGCCGGACCTCCACCCCGTGCTGGCGGGTGTCGGCCACCAGCTGCGCGGGGGCGTAGAAGCCCATCGGCTGGCTGTTGAGCAGCGCGCAGGTGAACACCGCCGGATAATGGCACTTCAGCCATGACGACACATAGGCGAGCCAACCGAAGGCCTGCGCATGGCTTTCGGGAAAGCCATATTCGCCGAAACCCTTGATCTGCTCGAAACAGCGCTCGGCGAACTCGCGCGGATAGCCGCGCTTGACCATGCCTTCGATCAGCTGGGTCTGGTAGTGATGGACGGTGCCCATGTGCCTGAACGTCGCCATCGCGCGGCGCAGGCCGTCGGCCTCGGACGGCGTGAAGTCGGCGGCGACGATTGCCAGCTTCATCGCTTGTTCCTGGAACAGGGGCACGCCCAGCGTCTTGCCCAGCACGTCGTCAAGTTCGCCCTTCGGCCCCGGATACTCGACCTTCTCCTCCCCGCAGCGGCGGCGCAGATAGGGGTGGACCATGCCGCCTTGAATGGGGCCGGGACGCACGATCGCCACCTGGATGACGAGATCGTAGAGGATTTTCGGCTTCATGCGCGGCAGCATCGATATCTGGGCGCGGCTCTCGACCTGGAAGGTGCCGATGCTGTCGCCCTTCTGGAGCATGAGATACGTTGCCTCGTCCTCACGCGGGACGGTGGCGAGCGTCATGGCCTCGGGGCGATAGTCGCGCAGCAGGTCGAAGCTCTTGCGGATCGCGGTGAGCATGCCGAGCGCAAGGACATCCACCTTCATCAGGCCCAGCGATTCCAGGTCGTCCTTGTCCCATTCGATGAAGGTACGATCGGGCATCGCGCCATTGTGGATCGGCACCATCTCGTCCAGCCGGCCTTCGCTCAGCACGAAGCCGCCGACGTGCTGCGAGAGGTGCCTCGGGTATGCCAGCAGGCGGCCGACCATGTCGCGCATGCGTTCGAGCTGCGGGTTGGCGGGGTCGAAACCGGCCTCGGTGAGCCGGTCCTCGGGCAGTTCGTCACCGCCCCAGCTGCCCCAGACCGTGCCCGAGAGGCGCGCTGTCACGTCCTCGCTCAGGCCCAGCACCTTGCCGACCTCGCGGATGGCGCTGCGCTGGCGGTAGCGGATCACGGTGGCGGCGATCCCGGCGCGGTCGCGGCCGTAGCGCTTGAAGATGTACTGCATGACTTCCTCACGCCGTTCGTGCTCGAAATCGACGTCGATGTCGGGCGGCTCGTCGCGTTCCGTGGAGAGGAAGCGGGTGAACAGCAGCTTCTGCTTCACCGGATCGATCGGGGTGACGCCGAGGAAGTAGCAGACCAGCGAATTGGCCGCGCTGCCGCGACCCTGGCACAGGATCGGCTTTTCCAGGCTGCGGGCATGGCGCACGATGTCGTGGACGGTGAGGAAGTAACAGGCGTAGTTCTTGAGCCGGATCAGCTCGAACTCCTCGCTCAGCGTCTTGTGGTAGGCGGGCGGGAGTCCATCGGGGAAATAGGCGTAGGCGCCCTGGAGGACGAGGTGTTCGAGCCAATCCTGCGGCTGCCAGCCCTCGGGCACGGGTTCGCGCGGGTATTCGTAGCGCAGGTCGTCGAGCTGGAACGTCACGCAATCGAGCAGGTCCTGCGTCGCCGTCAGCGCTTCGGGGCAGGCGCGGAACAGGCGGGCCATCTCGGCGGGGGCCTTGAGATGGCACTCGGCATTGGCGGCGAGGCGGCGGCCGGCGGTCTGCACTTTGAGCCCCTCGCGGATGCAGGTGAGCACGTCCTGCATCGGCCGGTCCTCGGGCGTTCCGTAAAGCACGTCGTTGGTGGCGAGGAGCGGCACCCCCGCCGCCCGGCCTAGGGCGATCCGGCGCGCGAGACGGCGCGCGTCGCGGCCGGCGCGCGGCATCGTCGCCGCCAGCCAGAGCTTCGGCGTGGCGGCGCGCAGGATGGCCAGCAGCGCCTCGTCGCCGTCCATGGCGATGAGCGCAAGGTCCTGCGCATGATCAAGGAGATCGGGCAGGCGTAGTTCGCACTCGCCCTTGTGCGCGCGGCGATTGCCCAGCGTCAGGAGGCGGGTCAGGCGCCCCCAGCCGAGGCGCGTCATCGGGTAGGCCACGATGTCGGGCGTACCGTCGACAAAGACCAGCCGCGCCCCGACGACCAGCTTCAACCCGCTTTTGTCCCGGCCGATCTCCTTCCACGCGGCGAAGGCGCGCACGACTCCGGCGACGGTGTTGCGGTCGGCGATGCCCACGCCAGTCATGCCCATTGCGTGCGCCCGCGCGACGATCTCCGGCCCCGGCGTAGCGCCGCGCAGGAAGCTGAAGTTGGTTGCGGCGACGAGTTCGGCGAAGGGCGGGGTCTCGCTCACGGGAACAGGCCGTGAAGATACCAGCGGGGGTCGGGCGTCTCGCCGAACAACCCGCTGCGGAAGATCCAGTAGCGGCGACCCTCGGCGTCCTCGATGCGGTAGTAGTCGCGCGTGTCGCCCGCACCGCCGGGGAGGTGGCCGCCGCGCCTCCGCCACCATTCCGCGCCGATCCGCTCGGGCCCTTCGGCGAGGCGGACGTCGTGGAGGCGGCCCCGCCAGCGGAAGCGCTGGGGCGGGCTGTCAGGCACGCCGGCGATCACGTCGACCGGCTGCGGCGGGTCGAGCAGCAGCAGCGGGCGGGTGGGCCGCTCATCCGCCTTCGGCCATGAAACCGGGGGCGCCTGTTTCGCTGGGACCAGCCCCTGCGCGCGTTCGGGCAAGTGGCGGTCGCGGGGGACGAGGCGGCTCACGCGGTCCTCGCCGAGCCGCACGCTGAGCCGGTCGACCAGCGCGGCGACGCTGTCCTCGTTCTCCTCCTTGCGGCTTTCCAGCCCCATCTGCCGCGAGGGCAGGTGCTCCACCGTCAGCACCGCGAGGCTGATCGCATCGAAGCCGTAGCCGGGGTCGAGCGGGTCGGAGAGCGTATCGATCCGCTCGCGCAGCAGACGCATGACCGCGGCGGGATCGCGCACCGGCTGGCCGGTCTCCACGGCGAGGCGCGGGCGCACGTTGTCGCTGCGCTGGAGCAGGACGAGGAAGCGGCGGCCGCCGAGCTGGCGCTGCTCCATGATCCTTGCCGCCTGCGCCAGCAGGTCCTCGATCACGTCGAGTGCGTCGTCGGTGCGGGCGAGCGGTTCGGGGAAGCGAGTCTCCAGCCGGATCGGTTCGGCGGGGCGGAGCGGGGTGATCGGGCTGCCCGCCTCGCCCAGGATCGCGCGCAGGCGCATCACCGCCGTCTCGCCGAAGCGCGCCGCCAGCCCCGCCATCGGCCGCGAGGCGAGGTCGCCCAAGGTCGTGAGCCCGGCGCGGCGCAGGCCGGAAAGCTTGTCCTCGCTCAGTTCCAGCGCGGCGACCGGCAACGCCCGCACGTCCTCTCCGCTGCCGTACCGCGCCAGCGCCCGCGCGGCAGCTGCGTGGGCGGCGAGCGCATGACGGGCGGTATAGCCGGCGGCGGCGAGCACCCGGCGCACCAGTTCCTCCTCGCCGCCGAAGAGGTGCGCGCAGCCGGTCACGTCGAGCAGCAACCCGTCCAGCGGATCGGGCGCGACGAGCGGGGTGAAGGCGATCATTGCGTTCGCCAGCCGGTCAAGCTCGCGCGCGTCGGCCACCGGATCGTGGGGCGCGGTGACGAGGTCCGGGCAGCGGGAGCGCGCGTCGGCAAGGGTCATGCCCGCGGTCAGCCCCTGCCCCTGCGTGCCCGCGTCGATCGCGGCGAGGCGCAGCGCTTGCCCGTCGCGTGCGACCAGCGCGCCGCCCGCCTCAGGCAATGCGCCGCAGCGGCTCGCGCGTTCGCAGGGCATCCAGGGAAACCACAGCGCCAGGTAGCGTCGGCGGGTGGTCGAGGGGGGGCTGTGCGGGCTCGATGAGTTCTTCGCGGAAACCGCCATGTTCTTCATTCCATTCCAGCCGCCAGTGCAGGCCGCCCGGCCCGCCCCTTCGGCGCTGGAGTTCGACGTGGAGCGCGGGCGCGCCGGGCGCTCGCGTCTCGAGAGGGGTGGAGGGGGCGCTGGAGACCGACCAGCGGGTATGCGCGGCACTGGCGCGCGGCTCGGCGTCGCCGCGCAGGATCACGATGGGGATGCGCGATTGCTCCGCCGCGAGGATCAGCCGGCGGCTGGCGACGAGATCGTATTCCTTGAGCCGACCCCAGCTCTCGAGCAGCACCGCCGCCGGCCCTGCGCAGCGGGCCGCGTCGAGCCCGGCGCGCAGCAGCCCGGCATCGTCGCGGGCATCGACGATCACCAGCCGCGCCGGGTCGAGCCCCAGCGGCGCCCAGCCCTCGCCGCAGGGTTCCATCTGCATCGCGCGGGTCCGGCCTTTGTCCTTACGGACGCGCAGCAGCAGGACCGGGCGCCGGTCGTCGGCCTCGATCGCGGCAAGGCTGAAGGCGAGGGCCGAAGCCCAGCCGTCTCCGCCCGCATGGACTTCGTGAAGCTGTCCTTTCGCGAGCCGGGGGAGGCTCTCCCGGCCCGCCGTGACGGGAGGATCGGTGGGTGGTTCGGCGCTGGACGGCGCGTGGTTCTGGAACATTGGAGACCATGCCTCGAATCGTGAGATATGTTCCTATTATGTTCCATCTTGTAGGACCGAGTCCACCTCGAAGAAGGCTTGACTACTAGACGGACGATTCTGGCCTGCCCGGTTCGGCAAACCTCTGGTAGAGGCGCGCGGGAGAATTTACGCGAAAGGTAATGCGATGGATGCGAGGGTGACCGCGCTGCTCAAGGATCTGAAGCGCGCGAAGGGCGTGGATCCCATCGAAACCCGGCACCGGATCGCGGAACTGTTCGGACAGGTTCGGGACGAAAGCGACCACGTCGCCCTGCTCGACGCGTTCGACGCCGTCATGACGCAGGCTGTCCGCACTCTCGCAGCCGATGGCAAGGACACCGCCGCCCTGAAGAGCGCGATCCTTGCGGACCGGCGCGGCTTCGCCATCGAGGAGGCCATGGCCGGCGGCGAGACCCTCGACCCGCCGGCGCTTCACCGCATCGTCGAGCGCGAAGTGGCGGCAGGCCGCATGGAGGCAGACAGCTTCGGCCAGCTCGCCCAGGCCGGCGCGGCTGTTCTCGGCAGCACGGCACCTGTGCCAGTGCGGAAGAACTTCCTGCGCAAGCTTCTGGAAACCGGCAGCTGAACCGGCCCGGACGTTCCAGCTAAGCCGCCGCCGAAAACCGACCCCCGCCCGCCGGCCCGGCATAGCGCTCGACCACGTCCGCGGCCTCGCGCACGGCATTGCGGCCCCGGAAGGTCACCCTGCCGTCCGGCGTCCACGCGATACCGTCGATGGTATAGGCCATGCGCTCGCGCTGCCCGGCAACGTAAGCCCCGTGGGTCGCCAGCGCCCTGTCGACGGCGGCGACCGCGTCGGCGTCCGGGGAGATGACCTCGCCGAAGTGCCACATCGCGTAGTCCTCGCTCTCCTGCCAATCGACGCCGCAGGGGTCGACGAAGAGGCAGGGGCGTGGGCACACGAGGAATTCGTAGACCTGGCTGCTGACGTCGCCGACGTAGAGGTCTGCCCCCAGCGTATAGGTCATGTCGTTGCACCGCTCGGAGCCGAGGTCGACGATCACCTGGCCGGGCACCGCCAGTGCCTCCCAATCCCTCCGCTGCCGCGCGGACCAGCGCCGCGCCAGCCGGACATGAGGGGCGACCACGAGGTTGTAGCGACCGTCCCGCACCACCGCCTCCACCAGTTTGTGCCCGAACGATTCGATCGAGGAATGCTTCTTCGCGAAGTGCGGATTGTAGAGGATCGTCGGCTTGTCGTTGTCGAACAGCGGTGGGCGATGCGCCGCGCCTTCAAGGATCGTCCAGAGCTTGATCGGCCCGGTGACGGTGCAGTTCTGGGGCGCGACGAAACCGCTGTCCAGCAGGCGATCGCGGTCCTTGCGGCCGGAAACGAGGACGTGGTCGAACAGCGTGAAGCGCTTCTCGAACCCGACCGCGCGGTCGCCGGCGCCGTGGGGAATGTGCAGCAGCGGGGGACAGTCCGCGCGCAGCCGGCGCAGCAGGGTCGAGGTGCGCTCGGCACACAGGATAACGCCCCCCGCACACAGCCGCTTCGCCCAGACCGCGAGGCGCGCGGCCTTATGCAGCTTCGCCGGCAGGACACATGCGAGGCGCGGCAGGCGCATCACCACGATTTCGGGGACGGCAGGGCCGATCGCGAGCGCCTGCTCCTGCGCGGTGACGGCTTCCTCGTCAGTGCTGACGAACAGCGTCACCTGGCCGGGACGACGCCGTTCGAGTTCGCAGGCTACCGGCAGGATATGCGCGAACTGATGCGCCCCGCCGATGGCGAGCACATGTATTCGGGCGGAAGAAGACGGGCGATATGCGGCGGCGGAGGATGCGGACATGACCGGCCCTTGCCCTAACGACATTGGGCCAGAATGGAACCTTCATGTGAATTTGTCCATGTTCGCCTACCCCGTATCTCCCCCTGCCCACCGCAACCTCGACGGCGGTGTCGGCTCTCAGCCGGGGTAGGGGCTCGACTGGAGCAGTCCAGCCAGGTGCGCGGCGTTGGCCGCCACCATGCCGGCGGTCTTGCTGACCGCCTCGGGCGTCTCCTTCAGGTCCTTGAAGTCGGTCGAGCCCATCGCCTCGCCGACCCAGTAGCAGGCAGCGATGGCAGGGATCGTCCAGCCCACGTCGTTCAGCGCCTGGAACAACTGCGCCGAGGAGAAGTGCGCGCCGTCCTCGTTGCCGACGATGGCGGTGACCGCGACCTTGCCGTAACTGGGCATGCGGCCCGCGTCGTCGGTTTCGTCGAGGAAGGCGTCCATCCGCTCGAGCACGCGCTTGGCGACGCTACCGACCTGACCCATCCAGATCGGGCCGCCGAAGATCAGGATGTCGTGGGCCAGGATCTTCTCGCGCAGGGCGGGCCATTCGTCGCCCTCGCCCTCGTCCGAAGTGACCCCCGGCTTGAGGTTGAGCGCGCTGACCCGGACCGTCTCGGTGACGGTAACGTCCTTCTCCGCGAAGGCCGTCTTCAGCACGGCGATCATCGCGTCGGTGGAGGATACCTCCGTGGGATCGGACTTGAGCGTGCAGTTCAGGGCCAGGGCTTTGATCGGCATCGGGCGGATTCCTCAGCGCGCGGAGGCGGCGGATGCCGGGTGTTCTCGCACCGGCACGTAGGGGCGGCGCACCTCGAGAGGACGCGCCTTCTCCGCCGCGACCAGCGGCCGCTGGCGGGCTTCGAGACGGCGCAACGCCCGCGCCGAGATCACGCGGATGCCGCGCTCGGAAACGGTGCACCAATTGCCGTTACGGGCGATCGAGGCTTCGAGGTCGAAGTGGTCGGGCAGCACCGCGTCGCCCATGACGATGGCGTCGGAGAGCTTGACGTTCCGGCCGATCCGCGCGCCCGGCAGCATGACCACGTTGCGCAGTACGCTGCCCGGCCCGACAGCCCCGAGGTCGGCCGCTGCGGGGCGGCCGGGGTGCGCGATCGGCCACGAGGGGTCGAGCGACAGCGAACCCTCGGCGAGCTGGCGCTGCACGGTGTGATAGGCATCGAGCGTGCCGAGGTCCTGCCACAGCGGCTCCTGCCCCTGTCGGCCCGGCAGCGCATAGGCGAAGGCGGTGCCGGCCTCGACCAGGCGAGGGATGACGTGCTTGCCGAAGTCCAGTTCCGGCACGCTGCCGCCGAGATCCAGCAGCATTCGGCGCAGGACCGGCCAGTCGAACACGTAGATACCCATGGAGGCCAGCGCATGTCCGGGACGGTCGAGAGCTTCGGGTGCAAGTACCGGTTTCTCCACGAAATCGGCGATGCGGAAGTCCGCGGCGGCATCCAGGATGCCGAATTCCGAAGCCTGCGCAAGCGGGACATGGACGACACCTACCGTGACATGGGCGTCACATGCGAGATGGCGCTCCACGAAAGGCCGGTAATCCATCTGGTAGAGGTGGTCTCCGCCCAGCACGACGACGTGGCGGGGCGCCAGCCTGTCGACCTCGGCGATCACGCTGG
>NZ_AKKE01000021.1 GCF_000281975.1 Novosphingobium sp. AP12
GGCGGCCGCCGCCAGCCTCGATATACCGCACCGAGAGATTGGCGAGATGGTGCATGGTTCCCTCGATCGAAAAACCGCCGAGTATGAATGCCGCGAAAGTCAGCACGCCGAGCGACGTCAGCAGGTTGACCGCCAGCCAGCCTGCGAGGCGCAGGCCGGCCGCGAGGCTTTCCTGGAAACCCGCCTTCCCAGTTCCACCGTGGGCAACATCCCCGCTCATGGCGCGGTGTCCAGCTTGCGTTCGTCACGTCCGCCGCGGCCGGGAAATGCAACGCACTCGATCGCGCCGGCAACGCTGTAGCCCCGGTCCACCAGGGCCTCGATTTTAGCAAAAACGTCCGGACTCGAGGAATAAAGCGTGCCGGAATAGGCATCGAGTACGAGCCTGCAGACCGTCTCGGTTTCCGGTCCCCGGATCAGAACGTCGGAATACTCGATGCCGTTGCGTTTGAGCGAGCGAAGCAGAGCCTCGGTGTACCCGTTCATTTCAAACCGGTCGGACTTTCGGAAATCCGAGATCGTCTCGGCCTTCTGCTGCAGGATCACGAACCAGTCGGAGTTTTCCAGCGCGGCCCGCGAACCTTCCGACTTGTAGTAGTCGTTGATCGACTGCGTCGCAGTGATGAGCGAGGCCCCGTACTTGCGGCAAGTGCGCGAATACGTCTCGACAAAATCGGCCATAGCCCCGCCACGCAGCATCTGCCACGCCTCGTCGATGAGCAGCGCCTTGGGGATCGTGCGGTTCATGCGCCGAATCGTCTGCGATGCAACGAACATGATCGAGGTCAGCACTACGCTGCGCAGCTCCTCGCGCGATGCTAGGTCGGACAGCTCGAAAACCGTTAGGTCGGCGGATAGATCGAGATTGCTCTCGCCAAGAAAGAAGCGCCCGTACGTGCCTTGCGAAGAGAAGGACAGGAGCGCCATCGCGAGCTCGGCGGCGGCTGCATGATCCTCAGTTTCGAGCGCGGCAATGACCAGGTCCACCGTTCCGCCGCGCTGATGCTCGTTCCACACGGTGTTGACGGCCCGGTCTATGAGCCCACGCTCAGTATCATTCAGACGGGTCTCGTAGCGCGCCATTTGTGACAGGATGGCTTTCAGCATCGCAAGGCAGTCGACGAGATAATCTTCGTCGCCGTCTGCGAGCTGCGGATCGATCATGCGGAACGGATTGATCGAAATGCCCGAGGACAACCTGAACTCGGTGAAAGTTCCCCCGAGCACTTTTGCCATGTGCTCGAACGAGCGTCCGTCATCAATGACGATGACTTTCGAGCGGACCCCGGCCAAGCTGGCGGTCAGGTCCTGGAGAAAAACCGACTTGCCTGACCCCGATTTCCCGGCGATCGCGACATTGTGATTGCCCGCCCGGTTCTGAAATGGCGACCAGAACTGCGGCTGTCCGCGTCGTCCCACCAAGAGGACATGCGGAATGTCGCCGCCGACGTACTCGCCCTGCACTGGCGAGATCGCGGCGACGTTCGACGACAGCAGCGTGCGAAACCGCTTCATGCGATCGAGGTCCGAGGCCAGCCCATCGGCGATCATCAGGGGAAAGTGCGCCATGAAGGCGGGAAGCTGAATGTGGGTCTCGTCGATCAGGTCCCAGCCGGCCGCCTTGTAGATACCTTTGATTGACCTTTCGGCGGTCTCGGCAGCCCCCCGAGGCGCGATCAGACTGATCGCATAATAGCAGCGAATGAGCTTCTCGCCGGCTTTCACGCGCTCCTGGACGCTGCGCCACTCGGCCGCTTGGTCCCGCAGCTTGGGAACCAGCCGGACTCCCTGTCCTTCGGAGAGTGACTGGGTCCGGGCGAACTTGTACCCCGCCCTCGATTCCGAAGTCTCGATACCCGGTATCGTCCCGCAGACCGATTGCAGCGTCGGGCACGGCAGGCAGAGCTTGGGATTGAACACGTCGCCGATGATCTTCTGCGTGTCCCACGGAGCCCAGCGGTCGGGAAAGTTGCGGATGGACATGGTCCGCACGTCGAAGCGCTCGGGTACGTAATCCTCGTATTCAGGCACACCCTCCACCACGCTACCGGTCGGTCGCAGCGACTGCGCGTGAAGAAGCAGCCGGTCCTTCTCGACATGGGTGACAACGTCCCGCCGCACGCATTGCTCGTTGATCGGATCGAACCGGTTGTAGCCGGGCGCATCGTCGCCGGCGCCCGTCGAAGCGCACAGAACCTCGTCGAAGAAGCGGATCAGATCGACCGGGCCGAGGTTCCGAACCGGAATGTTGATCGAATCGAGCGCCGCAATGAGGGCGTCGCGGATGGTGAGCAGATCGTCGATGCCGATCCTCGAACCATCGGGCGCGCCGATCGAGAGAATTACCCTGAAATTGCGCACGAGAAAGGGGCCGTCGCTTGCGAGCGACTGCCAGGCCCCGCCGCGCAGTTTGTCCGCTCGGTGCCGTGCCAGCGTCGAGAAGACGCCGCCTGCCTCCACCCTTGGCAGCATCCACTCGGCCAGCTTCTCCGAGACACGCGGCGAGGCGTAATTGACAATGCTGAAAGCACAGCCGGGGACCAGGATGTCGGAAAAAATGCCGCCGATGATGTCGGCCGTGCGCTCGTCGCCGCCGATCAGCGGTGCGAGCTCGAGAATGAAACCCTTCGATCGGACCTGGTAGAACACCTTGGTGGTCTCGTCGAACGAGCGGTAGCCGAGGTAGTGCGACAACATCGGGACAGATGCGAGACGCACAGTCCTCTCGGGCTTGCGGCTGTCGCCAAGAACCATCTCATAGAGGCTGTCAAAAAGGCTCATCGATCTTCCTCCGACGGCGGGAAGGACCGCGCTTGTGAGCGTATGTTGCTCCTCAGGCTTGCATCCACCTCCGACCTGATCCGTGTGATCGGGCCCGCGGCCGCAGGCACATTCGGATCGCCGCCATCAGGAGAGCCTGGCACTATTGCCGGGCCAGAAACATTCCTGGTTTCGGAGACAATCAGCGGAGCGTTCTGCGCCGCTGCGAGAAGTCCGGTCACGTTGTCACGGCCGGGCGGCCGCCATGCCAGTTCCACGCTGCTCGCCGTTCTTCCCGGCAGGCCGACCTGCGCCGTCACGGTTCGGCGCTCGTGCGCGGCGCCGGCGATGTCGGTATAGGTGGGGAACACCACATTGAGCCGGAAGGTCGGGGCCATGGCCCCCGCTCCGTCCCCACCTGCGCCGCCGTCTGCGACTGCTCTCCGGCCTGGTTCGCCATCATCTACGCTGAAGCGCCCGGCAGGCGCCGCGCGCTCGCGTTCCTCACTATCTACGATTTCGGCAAGGGCCCGGTCGTCGATGGCAACCGACGGCGCGCAGATACCGTCAGGTGCCTCGCACCGGAACGAGCCGCTGACATTCGTGCCCAGTGACGTACAGGCCGGCGTGACCAGGACTGCGCCCAGAAGAAGCGGCTTGTGCAGGAGCCAGCCCATCAGCGTGTTTCCTTCAGCCATGTTTCGAGAAATGCGCGGGGACGATAGCCATGGACGACAGCACCGTCGCTGCGCACGATCACCGGCGTGCCGGTGAAGCCGTTCTCTCTCGCGAACGCCTCGTTGGCGTCGAGGCCTCTGGTGTCACATTCGCCTGCAGCATCAATCGGTTCATGATTGTAAGCTTTGGCCACCGCCTCCGCGCGGTCACTGGCGCAGATCACGGCATCGGAAATCGGGCGTGTTCCAAGCAGCGAGATCGGGCGCTCGATCACGGAAACTTTCATCTCCGCGAGCGTACGATGCAGCTGTCTGCAATAGCCGCAGCGGAAATCGCTGAAGACTGTGACCGTCTGCGGGCCCGCCCCCCACCGGATAGCGCCCGTTTCGGGAAGGCCGGCGAGCGCCACTTTCTCTCGGAGCGGGGTGCGCGGTACCTGCGGCTTCGGTGTATCCGAAACCTGCCTCCCATCCGCCACCCGGCTCTCGTCCCCGGCGCCCAGCCCGGCCGCGTCCCCGATAAGGAGTTCCGGGCTGATTTCGAGCAACCGCGCGGCCGTCAGATCTTGGCGCGTGTCCATATCGTAGACACGGCCGATGACGAGGAAGCGGCCTGCCTTGTCGGTGTAGAAAAGGCTTTTGCCCGCCTGCACTTCGCACAGACCGTCGATCTTGCCGCAGTCGATCGCAGTGACCGGGGTGCGGGGCAGGCGCGCCGCGAGTACCCGCCCCAGCCGGGCATCGCCCGCACTAGCGGCCCAAGTCAGGGTTCCTGCTCCGGCCGCAAGCGCGGCGAGGGCGATGCTGAAATGGCAAATGGCTCGTCGCGTCATGGGTCACCTCAGTTCCGGATGAAGGTCCCGTCGAGAAACACCACCTCGACGTCGGCGCCGGTCGGCATTTCGATGACCGGCTGATACTGCTCAGCACGCTCGATCAGGTAGTCGGAGACGGTGTCGCCAGCACTGGCGATGCCCTCTCCAAGGCCGCCCTTGACGATCTCGCCCGGGGACAGCGCCTCGCGCTTGCCGTCGACACTGACCGTCGTGCCCGAGAAAACTGAGTTGGCATTGGCGCTGAAGCCTCTGCCGAAGCCTCCCGCTACACCGGCAAGAAATGCCTGGCCGATCAGTCCGCCCTCGCGGCTGACGACACGGCCGCGCAGGCCAACTTTGCCGCCGAACGAGATAAAGCCTTTCACTTCGGAGACCGCGTACCGGCCACCAGGCTGCGGGCAAGTCATGCGCTGGAGTTTGACGTAGACCTTCTCTGAGGAGAGGTCGCCGTAAGCAGCGCCATTGACCATGCAGCCCTGGATCCGGGTCCGCAGCAGCTTGCCATCCGAGAACACTGACCTGGCTGGCCCCGTCACGCGCAGCAGGACTGGAAGCGGATCGCTCTGGCTCCTTACATTGGTCGCGGCATCTACGCCGACGACGACCTTGGCCTGGGCGATCGAGTTGGGCGGCAGGTAGTTCGGACTGTCGGTATAGAGCGCTTGGCCGCCAGCGGCGCCAACCTGTTTGCCGGAGGCGGCGATCTGCCTGCCGTCTCCGACCGGCGTGGCCGGCCCCGCCGGTGCGAACGAGACGAGCTTCACCTCGTTCAGCCGCGCGCCCGTATCCATGGACACCCCCAGCGCCTTGGCAGCAGCTGCGGCGCCGGCTGCAGGTGCCCCGCTACCCTCGCCGCTCCGCGCGCCGACCTGCTGGCGCAGCCGCCGGTTCTCGCTCTCGTAGGCCTCGAGGACCCGCGCGGCATCCGCCTTCACTTGTGCATTTTCCTGGCGAAGTGTCTGAAGCTCCTCTTGCACCTGGTCCACTTTCGAGACGGTGCTTTGCATGCCCTTGAGCTGGTTGCCCTGCTCCGTCTGCTGGCGCTCGTACATTGCCATCCATTCCCGCTCGGCGCGTTGACGGTTCATGATGGCGTCAGTCGAAATTTCGACGGTCTTGTCCCCGTCAGCGAAATTCGAGCTTTCCGTTTTATCGTCTCCAGTGATGTAGGCCACGCCGGCAAGCGCGATCAGCGATCCGCCCCCGAACAGGAGCAGCTTCTGCCGCTTCGCTGCAGCTGCATTCTCGGCAATGCCCAGAGCGGCGTCGAGGCGGTCATGCACTTGCGGGACTTCGCCTTCGACGTTCTTGGGCTTGCGCGCGGGGATATCCATCACCGGTCCCCTGCCGGCACGACAACGTAGGCGCCCGTGGCCTGGCGGGGCTCCAGTCTCGCATTGGCGATGCTGACAGCGATTGCGCCGCTCGGGGCGATGAGTTCGTCGCTCACAGCGACCGACGTTTCGCCGGTGTTTTCGATCCGCAGGACCTTACCGGCCACGGTCACGCCGTCGTATTCGCTGACAAGCTGGACCTTGAGGCTGCCTTTGGTCACGGGCGCGCGGGGTTCGTCGCGGATTTCGAACCCCTCGATCGGCCGCTGCTCGAACATTGCCTTTATAAGGGCGACTGCCTGTGCACCGAGCGGGATGTCCCTGCGGAGCGGCGCTCGAACGGCGGCCGGCTCAGCCCTTGCAGAATCGGGATTGGTAACAAAGACCTGTGTCGCATCCGCGCCGCCCACCCGGCAGATGAACTTGTAGACGAAACCCTTCTGCGTCGTGCCGAAGAACGAGATCGAGCTGCGCTGGTATCCTTCCGGCACAGAAATATAGATGTCGCCGCGGGTCGGCTCGTGAACGACCGAGAAGTCTTCCGCAGCGACAGCGCTGGCGACTTTCGAAACCGCGGTAAAACGGTCGTCCCTGAGCGATATCCTCGTCAGATCCTGCTTCGAGGCATCGCACTGGACCGAGCCATTGTCCGCCGCGATGACTGTCTGATCCGCAAGTGCCGGCTGGGCCGCCACGAGTCCCGCAGCCAGCAGAGCGGTTCCGCAGCATCGCTTGGCGAAGCAGTCGAGCGAAGACAGCAGCGAAACGCCCGAGGCGATCTCGCATGCGGCGATCATTTCACTCATCGATCTGGTCCTTTCTGGAGAGGACGCCGAAGCCACGCAGCTTCAGGCTCAGGCCCTCGTATTTCCATGCGAAACGGAAGACCCGGTTCTCGCGGCGCACGTCTCGTGAGGCTACGATCGTGTGCAGGACACCGCCGACTTCGCTGGTAAGAGAGGCGGGATCGACGCGTATCCAGTCGATCGTCACGAACTGGGTCACCTGCGACCCCTGCTGCTCTTCGATGATGCCTATGAGCTTCGATTTTAGCCCGCCGCGCGCCTCGGGCGCACTGATCTTGAGGATCGAATCCATCCAATACTGGAGTGTTTCGGGCGAACGGTTTAGCGCCAACTGGGCCGTGTCCCGCGTCACCGCCTCGAGGTAGTCGCGAGACACGCCGGAAGACGAGATCGACATGGTTCTGGGAACGACCGGCTGAAGAATGACCTCCCGCTCGCGGCGCACGGCCATGGTCACCAGAGCGAGGCAAGCGATACCTAGCCCAAGGCAGCCGATGGCTAGGAAGTTGCGCTGCCTGAGCGCGCGCTGCGACTGCTGGTGAGCGAAGGCTGCGTCCATGTCAGCCCGCCAGTACCCGGATGTGGGAATGCGGTGCGGACCTGAGCCCGAAAAACCCTCCTGGCAGATGCCAATAGGCGAGATGGAGTATCCAGCACATCGAGCGGCCTGCCCGAAGCTTGCGATAACCGAGCCATGCCCCGATGCTGAAGAGCAGGCCGACCACGATATGCTGAGACAGGATACCCCACCCGAAGGGTACGAGCATCACGACGAACTCGTCGAACGTCCAGAAGCCGATGAGTTCCGGATCATCCAGGTGTCTGGGAATACTGTATTGATCCATGGACTCGCCCCCGATATCCGGGGGACGCGCAGGAAGTCCCCGCGCCCCCGGCGCCTGTCAGACAGTTGCAGTGATGGTCGACGTGACGATCGGGATGCCGGTTCCGGCACCCACGCCCACGCCTACGGGGATCGCGACTTGGCCCAGCGAGAAGCGGCCGGAGGCAAGGCCGACAATGCCGCCGGCCAGCGACAGCACGGTGATGATCTTGCCTCCGGACCCCTCGAGGAATCCCGTGAATTGGGTCAGTGCGGTGTCGAAGGTGGTATCTGTTCCGGCAAAAGCCGCGCCCGCGCCCAGAGCGCATGCAGCTGCCGCCGCCGCAAGAACTTGGCCTGCCCTCGTCGCGGTATGCCTGTTGATTAACCCTGCTTGCTCGATCATGGATTCCTCCGTTGTTCAGCTGTGCGCTCAAGCGCCCATTGATCTGAACTGATCTGCCGCGGGGTTGCAAAAGCGAGAGGCCAGATGAGGACCACGGGCACGGGCGCAGCGCTCCGGAATGCAGGTTTGATCCAGAGCCGGCGCCGCCCTGGGGCAAACTGTCATGACAAAGGCCGCAGAAGCAGTGTGCATGGCCATCCCTGCGGAAGAGGCGACCAGAAGCGGCAGCGGTTAGGGTGGCTCCGGCTCGCGAAATGCCGATCGTATCCGACTCGCGGCCACGTGCTGTCGGAGATGCAATACCCCCAACCTGTAATACCGGTCTTCTCGCTGAGCTGATATTTCCTGGGATGTCGCGACGGCAAACCGATCGCGATCCGCACCGGGTAATATGCAAGCCCCTCTGCCTGCCGAAGGGAGACGTAAATGCAGCCAGCCGAAGATCGTGTCGCCGCGTTCCCAAAGCCTTGCGAAGGCCCCTCGCTCACCCGGGGGCATGCGCAAATCATCCGTGCCGTCATGGAGCGGCGAGACATAACTCCGCAGATCCTCCACGACGCGGGCATCATTCGCGAACGGTTTCGCCGGCATTTCTTTCAGCGGCTTGAGGCGGGGCAGCTGACTGTAGTCGAACTGCACCGGTTGAGCGCCTATCTATCGGTGGATCCTCTCCGGTCGCTCATCGCAGTCTCGCTGATGAACGAGCCAGCCGCCTACTTTGATGCTATCACCGAAACAGTGTCGTTCTACACAGCGGAACTCTGCATCTCACTGTCGAATGCAATATCGTCGTGTGAGGGCGAGTTCGAGACGATGAACAGAAACCTCTGCCGCGCCCATGCCGACAAAATTTCCAGCGACATCAAGCGGCATCATGAAAACATTGTGAAGTCGCGCAGGGACCAGTTCTGGAATTGACGGTTTCTGGAACTGGCGCAGCTTGCGAGTTTGCCATCGCGCCGCGTGTTGAAGTTGTACTAACAGCGCTCCGCGCGCGCCATCGTAGAAAATCATGTCTCACAAGCCAACAAGCCCGGCGTTCAAGTCTGGCGCTGAGACCCCAGCCTTGCGCCGCGACGAGCATGGTTTGACGCGCTCAACGGCTGCCGAGATGGCCGGTCCGAAAGCCTGAGAAAGTCCGATCGCCGACCTTGGGCCAGACCAGCGATCGGATGGCGGCAACTCTTGCATTTGACCAGGGTCAGTCGTCTTCGTCGAAGTCTCCTGCAGTCGCATCATTGTCGATCTCATCGTGTTCGAGCGGGTCGAGGCCGAGTTGGGCGATAACCTCCAACTTGCCAGCAGCGACCACAACCTCGTCACCATCTTCGAGTTCGACGAGTGTAGTCTCCGAGTCATCACCCGTGCTGACGCTCACCACGTCGTCGCCATCGATCTCGATTTCCTCCCCGTCCGGGGTGTGAAAAGTAAAACGGGTCATCACGTGCTCCTTGTCGCGAACTTGTCGAACACGGATGCGCTGGGATCGTTCCGGCTGAGTGACCGCGCTGATACAGCAAGCTGTCTTTGATTGGTGAAGGTGCCCGCTGCACGGTGCGGTCATCGAAGCGTCAAAGCGCTGCGGCCCCGTTCCGTTAGCGACGACCCCCGTCCCGCAAGCGTCTATTATTCTACCTATTGTACCTGAATGGCGAAGGGCGGCAGTCGCTTGAGACGAAGTCGTCCAACCTGTCATGGTGAGGGTACAGAGCGGCAGCGATTGACGGTCACCGACGGCGGCTCCGTCCCGCAAGATACAGGATGGCCTGAGGGAAACAGCGCGGCCGATCATAACTCCGCGATTCCGATTAGGTGCGCTGGGGCCGAGCCGCCGTCGGATCCCATCCAGCCGGTGTCAGCGCAGCCGAGGCACTCGTCGCAGGCCTAGTCGGCACACCTAGCGAAAAAAGGCAGACTCTTCGCGGGGGGCGCAGCCGCTGCGCGCGAGCAACTGGTCCCTATAACGCGCCTGGCCGCCTGTGAAGGTAGCCTAGCTCTGCCGCCCGGCGAAAATGATAGGCATGGAACCGAACGCTCACGGGAAGCCCCCTCCCGGTCAAAACGCTTGTCATCGACCGAGGCCGTTGCAAAAGTGAGCCTCATGATACCCCCTGTCACCGATGAACTGCTGTTCGCTGCCGTGCAGACCGAACGAATGGTTTACGCCGGGCAGGAGTATTTCCTTCAGGGACGCGTGAGCGACCTGCAGATCGATCCGGAGTTCAGCATGGTTGCCGGTATCGTGCGGGGCAGCGGAAAAAATGGCTACTTTGCCTCGATCGTCTTCGATGATGAAGAGTACGATGGGTTCCCTGATAGCCAGTGCACCTGTCCCGTGGGAGAGGCCTGCAAGCATATTGCAGCCCTGCTTTTCGCCCTGCGCAATGAAGGGCCACCAATCGCGGCAGAAAAGCCCCGCTTGACGATTATGGCGTCAGCGCAGCGTACACCGCAACTCTCCGGGTCGGTAGGAGAATGGCTCAATGCTGCAATGCTCGACGAATTGCGGGTCGTTCAGAATGACTCTGTCATTTTCGCCATAGAGCAAAATAGTCTCTTCAAGTCGGAACGTACCGAACGGAAAAATGCGCCGGTCCCCGCGATCCCCCCGCGCTTCCACCTGCAGATACAGGCTTGGCACCGCGGCAAAGGGGAGCCTTCCTGGCATACGGTGCGTTCCTGGGAGCTCGAGCGTTTAGGCGCGCAAATTGATCCGGTGGCACAGCGCCTGCTCGCGCGGACCGCATCGATTGCGGGAGGCGGCGACTTTGGCCCCAACCGCGTTCCGCACGGACGACATGGCTGGCAATGGCTTCGCGAGGCGGCGCATGCCGGGATGCTGCGTATGCATCGCCCCGATGGCCCGGCCGTCTCGATCGCGGCATCAAACCTGCAGATGCGGCTATGTTGGCAAACCCTGGAAGATGGCCGGCAGATCGTCGATCTGGAACCGAACGGAGAAGACAGTCCGGACCAACCGGTCATCTTCGCCGGCGATCCGCCGGTGTTCTATGATCCAGCGCAAGGAGAACTCGGCCTCATCGAGACCGACGTCGCACCCGTGATTGCCGGGCGGCTGCTCGCCATGCCGCCTATCGGTGCTGTCGAGATCGCGGCTCTCGCCTCCAGATGGGAGCGAATTTCCGGTGGCGCGCTGCCTCCGCCCGCCCTTTCATTTGCCGAAGAGCTCTCATCGATAACGCCGAGACCTGTGCTGCGCTTCATAATCGACAAAGTGAAGCGGCATCCTCCAGCCTGGGACTGGCGCTCGCGGGCACGCATGGAAACGATGGAACTGGTCCGACTGGAATTCGACTACGCCGGCCACCGCATCGGTAGCGCTATTACTACGCCGGAAGTCATTGTTACCGGGCCTGCCGGGCCTACCCGCATCCTACGCAACCTTGAAGCTGAACAGGCCGCAGTCGATCGACTCGCCCGGACCTCTTTGCTGCCCATCGTTCATGCCGACGCGCTCGAGCCCAAACCTGCACAGGCCTGGGACCACGGGCTGATCGATGGCGAGGCAGGCCGCCCGCTTGCGGAGTCCTTTCCTGACTTCCTCATCAATGATGTGACCGCGCTGCGTGCGGAAGGCTGGCTGATTGAGTACGCGCCCAAATGGCCCCATGTCTACCTCGCCCCAGACGAACTTGCCTCAGACGATCGGCCGAGCCTTGCTCTCGTACCTAACGAGACTCCGCAACACGCCCGCGATAGTGCAATCGACTGGTTCGACGTTGAACTCGCCGCGCAGATCGAGGGGCAGCGCGTCGACGTCCTTCCTGCTCTGCGCCGCGTGCTGGCCGGCGGCGGCAGCACTGTGCTCGAGTACGGCGACGACCATCTCATCCCACTCCCAATTGGCGGCTCCTGTTTCACAGCGGTGAGGCTTGGGGCAGTGCGACCGCTGATCGAGGCGCTCCTGCGCCTGGCATTGACAGACCGTGATGCGTCGAAATTGAAGCTGAGCCCTCATGACCTCGGGATCGTTCATGAACTGGCCGGAACCGGCCTGCCCTGGACCAGTGAGGACAAGCTGCAAATTCTCGCCAAGGCATTGCACGATGTCAGCGAAAACAAAGATAATCTCGCCTTTGTGCCTCCCGGACTGGCAGCGGAACTGCGGGCGTACCAATTGGGCGGGTGCGCCTGGATGCAGGCTCTCCACGGCGCAGGCATGGGCGGAATTCTTGCCGATGACATGGGGCTGGGCAAGACCTTGCAGGCCATCGCGCATATTCTCTACGTCCGGCAGCAGAGAACGTGTCGAAAAGGTCCGATACTGATCGTCGCTCCAACATCGGTGCTGCCAAACTGGCAAGCCGAGCTGGCGCGTTTCGCACCCAACATTGAATTCCTGCTATGGCATGGGCCCGGGCGTTACGAGGCCTTGGGTGAGCGGCTCGCCGACGCCGAAATCCTGCTTACCAGTTATCCGCTACTTGCCCGCGACGACGAACTGCTGGCGCAGTATCACTACGAGCTCGTGGTTCTTGACGAAGCCCATGTGCTCAAGAACCCGAAGACGGCGGGTTTCAAGGCAGCCTCATCGCTGAAAGCGAAGCAGGTCATAGCCCTTACCGGTACGCCTGTCGAAAACCGACTGACGGACTTGTGGTCCTTGGCGAGCCTCACAAATCCAGGTCTCTCAGGTACGTTCGACAGTTTTCGCAAAACCTATCGTACGCCGATCGAAAAACATGGCGATGCGAATGCGAAAGCATCGCTGGGAAGGCGAATGCGTCCTTTCATGCTCCGTCGGACCAAGGACGAAGTCGCCTCGGAACTGCCGCCCAAAACGATTATTTCAGAACGGATCGAATTTTCCGAAGCGCAGCTGCGCCTTTACGAAAGCCAGCGACTGTTGATGCAGGCGCGGGTACGCGAAGAGATCGACCGCGTGGGTCTGATGCGCTCGCAAATCATCGTCCTCGACGCAATGCTTAAGCTTCGGCAGATTTGCTGTGATCCGGCGCTGCTCCCGCGGGAGCTGGGCATAGATGTCCCATCGGCAAAACGCGCGCGCCTGTTGGAGATGCTCGACGAACTGGTCGAGGAGGGCCGCAGGGTCATCGTCTTCAGCCAGTTCACGACCATGTTGGACCTTATCGCCAAAGATCTGGATCGCATGGCCATCCGGTACGAGCAATTGCGCGGCACCACCCGCAATCGCGCCCGCCCGGTGGAACGCTTCCAGTCCGGAGCTGTGCCATTGATCCTCGTCAGTCTGAAGGCCGGCGGAGCGGGCATCAATCTCACGGCGGCGGACACCGTGATCCTTTACGATCCGTGGTGGAACCCGGCCGTCGAAGCTCAGGCGATCGACCGCGCTCACCGTATCGGGCAGGCCAAACCTGTCTTCGTCCATCGCCTGATTGCGACAGGCACGATCGAGGAGAAGATCCTCGCGTTGCAGGGACGCAAGCAGGACCTCGCAAACGTTCTGTGGGACGACACGGCCCAGACGGGTTCGACGGCGCTCACTGACGAAGATATTGCGTTCTTGCTCGGCTGAATCACTTAGCCTGCACTGGCGATGCGACCGGCTGCTGCGACGAGATCCTGGTTGCGCATCAGCTTGATATCGCAGCCGCCATCTCCGCAGTGATTCCCAGTACGGTGCGGGCGATCTCCTCACCGCTGATGCTCTCGTGAAGAAGCCATTAGCGCATTTCGACAACCGTCTTCGAGGCCAGGGCGTGAAAGCCGCCGTCTCATGCGTGTCGAGGATCAGCTGCGTAACCTCGTCGTCCTCGTATGCACGACCTGCTCGTCAAGGAAGCGGGAAAGAGGAAGCTCCGCAAATGATCATCAGCGCTGCTACGCGCTCCTCGGCGCTGCGGCGACGATGCCGCCAGATCGTCGCCGGAGAGAACCGGACGGGCCGCAGCCAGCATTGCGCGCCGACCGGGAAACCGGAACCCAATCTGTCTGAGATTGATCCGCATATCCTGCAAGTTCCTGCCTCCTTTGCGCAGCAAGCCCCTGCCCGTTCAATGCATCAAAAAACTGATCGTATTGGTGTTGGCGCTGCACGCCGTTGCAGTCTGGCCGGGGCGGTAGCTCATGTCATACTGCACTCCCTTTCCTATAGCCGTCGCAGCGTCACCGAAGATCAGCGGCGGATAGGCCGCGAGCGGCCGCACGTTGGTTGTCGAACCATTGGCGTTGATGTCGTACTCCAGCCGCACCCAGCCCTCGAAGCCCATCATCGCTGCCGACATCGGATAGTCGCCGCTACCGACGTTGGTCTTGCGGATAGAAGGCGGCAGGCTGAGCAAGGCACACTGCTCGTCGCTGAGGCCGCTCTTGGCGTAATAGGCCTGCGCCGCCGCGACATTGCCCGCGGCGGCGGATCGGTTCGCCAGCGCGAGCCAGCCCAGCTGACGAAGCGGGTGGGTCTCGGACAGCCGATTGTCCTGCGCCACCTGCGAGACCCAGGCATCGGATTGCGGATCACGGCGGGTGGTCCGGGTGCCGGCTGCTTCCAGCAACAGTGTGTCCGCCGAAAGCGCGTCAGCTGCTATCGCAGGCTCCGCGGCCAGCGCCACCAGCGCCCTGCTGCGGGCCTGCTCCTTGCGCAGGCCTGTTTTTTCGGTGTGCATTACCCGCTGCATGCGCAGCCAGTTGATCACCTCGGGCGGTGCGGACGCCTTGCCGGTCAGTGCAAGCGCCTCATCGGCGATTAGGCTCGGCGCATAACTGTCGGCGACCAGCATCGTACCAAGCGCCGCGACCCGCATTGCCGGCGATGTTGCCCCGCTTTTGTCCTCCCCTATCCCGCGCAGTGTACCAAGAACTGCCGCTCGGCCAGGACCCTGCACTTGGGCGGGCAGCAGCCCGGCGGCCCATTGTCCGAACCGACTGTTGACCGGCGCCCAGAGCCCGGGCCCCTTTCCGAGGCGGTTGCTGCAACGCAGCTCAACCCGCGCGGCCAGGCGATAGAACTCCGGGATCGCCTTGGCAGCGTCGGGCCGCCAGTACCAGTCTCCTACCGCCTGCTCGAATGCGGCCGCCACTTGGGGGCCACCACGCGAATAGACCGTCCGCGCGTACATTATGGAACCGTCCGCATTGATGCCAAACTCGACGACCGCGACGTCATCAGACCTGAGCCCCGTCTCCGAGCCGCACAGCGGCAGGTCCATAGCCTCCGCTTGAGCAAACGTAGTATCACTGATACGCCCTGCCCCAGTGTAGGCCAGATAGAGGCGCGCATCGTCACGCTTTTTCATCAGCATGGCCGCCATCGCCAGATCGCCCCGCAGCGACACCTCATCGAGCGAGGTACGGGTTGTCAGGCCCCCGCTTAAGGCGAGCGCCTGCTTCAGTTCCTTGTAGGCCTCGTCGGTGCGCCCCTGGTTTAGCAGGGTGCGCGCGCGAAGAGTGCGAAAACTAGCGATGACAGCGTTGGGAATGTCGGGCAACGTGGTCAGCAGGGTCAACGCCTCGGCGGTCGGGGAAAGCGCGGCCTCGTCGCCGTCGAATGCCAGCGCGCGTGAGAGGCTGCCGAGCAGGCGCAGCCGGGCCGCGCCGGATCTGCCTTCGAGCGCAAGCCTGTAGTACTGCGCGGCGCCGGCCCGGTCAGACCGTTCCTGCCGCGCATCGCCGAGCGCCCGGCGGGCCTCAGAAACGTCGGTGCCAAAAGTCGGCCCAGCTTCGACAAGCGCAGGAAGGCCAAGGGCAATGGCACGTTCGCCTTCCTCGGAACGGCCAAGAGCAACGAGGCAGGTGCCCTTGCGCACCGCGATCGTCAACGCCGGAAAGGAACCAGGCTTGACGTGGGGGTCTTTTTCCAGCGCTTCCAGCGCAGCAACTGCCTCAGCGCACTTGCCGGCACTGGCGAGTTCACTGCCTGCATTGAACCTTTCCTGAAGTGTCGCCGGTTTGGGTGCCGTGGCTGGTGGCTCGGCTGCTGCCGTTGCAGTCGCTGCTGCCGCAAGGAAGACCAGAAGACTCATTGCATGTACCCCGCTTGCATAATCGTCTCTCCCCCAAGTACTATTCAGCCATGTCCAGACTGTCTATGGCCGCAGCCTTCCTGTCATGCGGGGTCGCGCTTTGCCCTGAAGGCTCTCAAGCGCAGGACCGGTTGACGCTCATCCTTTTCGGCGCAAATTGGTGCGCGCCCTGTGTCGCCGAGGTTCGCGCTATCTCCGGGATCGCCGCCGCCGCATCGGGCAATCCGGTCGTACTTGCCTGGACGGACGATGGAATTTCAAGGTTGCGCATTGTGCTTCCAGCCAATGTACAGGTGGCTTCGAAGATTCGCACAGAGCAATTATGGAAGGTTCATAGCCGAAGCGCTGCGGGCCTGCCCTACTCGGTGATGCTGGACGGCGCGGGACAGCGCTGTGCTTCGTGGTCCCGCCCGCTTAGTCCCGAAGCCGTCCCGGCGATGCGCCGCGCCTGCCGTAGCAAGTGAAGGGATCGCATCCCGTTGCGTTGTGTAGGGTCCAGGGCGCGGCCACGTCGATCTCCGGTCAAGCCGCGTTGATCAGCTTGCCATATCAGGCAGCGTGATGACGGTGTTATTGCTCAATCCCGCGACGATCTCAAGTGTCATGACGCGGCGGCCGCTCTTGCCGGCGCGTGCCAAGGCATTGCGCATGAAGTGGATACGCCACCGCTGCCAGGTAGCACTCAAGACCTTGGCGACAGACGCCTTGATGCCCTCATGGGCATTCGAGGTTACCAGCTTCACGCCGCTTAGGCAGTCCGGATTTTTTTTGATACCCTATCCCGCATTTAAGCGGCCTCGTAGTCGCAGCTGGCATCAACGGAGATACGACGTGAATTTGCTTTGCGTAATCGCGCATAAATGGGGAACCTGGGGCTGGTGGTTTCCCAAGAACCGGAGGGAGGCGCGACATTGCCTCCGCTGCAAGGTCGTCCAGGTGAGAGCCATCGCTAAGGCGCCAGCCGCTCAAAATCAGGCTTACTGCGAGGGGCAAGCATCCGAAGCCTCAACTGACAATCCGGCACCTAATCACGGCCCTTGGACATCTCGATCAGCATGTGCACCCCGGCGAAAGGTGTCAGCGTCGGAACATCGTTAACAGCCCTTGAACGCGCGGCGATATTCATCAGACGTTTGAGCTCCGCGGCGAGGAGTGTGACGGCGCGGCCTATTAAAACATCATATTAACATAAACTTGGGTTGGACAGCGGTTCGGCCCACCCTGCCCCCGTGGTCGCCACCTCTTCACCTCACATCTGTGGAGCGACCAGTCTGCGTTTTACCAGCGGAGAGGCGCGGAAGCCAATAACTCTCCGAGCAGTCACCAGATGCAGATTTCCGGACTTCGGGTTGCGCCCCATGCGCTCATTCTTGTCGCGTAAAATGAAAGTTCCGAACCCGGAAAGCTTTACTTGCTCTCCTCGCTCGAGCGCTTCGCACATGCACTCGATAATGCCGTTTACCACGGCATCCGCTTTCCGCTTGGACAGACCTGCTTTTTCCTGAAGCGCAACGGTTAGTCCGGCCCTCGTCAACGTCTGCATCTATTGGTCCCCACCGTCAGATTCGGTAGCGTGATAGCCGGAGGTAGCGGACCAGGACAACGTAAGTTTTGAGCGTCTCAGATCACCTAGGCGCGTGGCGGGCGCGGCGACCAACACCATTGTCGTCGTGCCCGCTTATCGCCGATTAGGGGTTGGATCATAATGGCAGAGATAACCCACTCCAGGATGAGTCGACATGCCGAGAGTAAATCAAAGGCGCCCTCACGACAAACCGCAGATCTCTAACCGCATGTCTCGGCCGTCGCGCATCGTGAATCGCACTTCGCGGTCACGGCGCCAGTGAACTTGATCGTCGAGCCACGGCGCTGCCTGGTGCTCTTCTGCTGCATTTCTCCCCTCAGAGTCACTTTCTCGGCATTCTGCTCGTGCCCGGGTGGGGATACGGGTCAAACGTCCTCAGGGATGGGCCGGTCGAGGTAGGTGGTATGGCCGCGGCTACGCGCCTCCCAGGCGTTCGTGCGCTCGCGGGCGTAAGCTTTCTGCACCCGAACCTTGCTGATGCCGTACCGCTCAGCGAGATCGCCGAAAGTCGCACCATCGACGACAGCGACATAGATAGCCGTGTTCCGCTCGTGCTCGGGACTTGAATTGGCCATCACCGACTTACTCCGATCTATAAGCGGCGATAGGGCGCCGCGCCCACTTGCCGGAGTTCTCGAGCTTCACCTTCTGCCAAGCGCGTGCACGATTTTTGTCGATAGGGTGCATTAGAATGCTTGAGCATCAGTCCCTCACCCGCCTCGGCCCCGACCCGTTGCACCATGTCTTGCAAGTCTGATTCTGAGAAGGCTCATTTGTCCTTCACGACCTGCACGGTGTCGAGATCGACCCTGCCGTAACCGCGCGGCCTCCAATCCCACGACAGGCCCTTCCCCGACACCGCCATTTTGAGGTACGCTGTCGCCACGCAGGTTCACATTCAGCGCAAACTGCTCGATTTCGAGCAAGGGTCTCGTGAGATGATGGAGTTCGATCCTTCGGCTTTTCCGAGCGACGATGTGAGGATCAACCTGATACCGAACCATGCGGGCGTCTGGCTGACGGTCATCCAGGAAACGCCGCAGGACCTGGACGACGTCATGATCCTGTCTGGCTTCCACCGCGGCAGCCTAAGGCCTTCTCGAGAGGCCGCGAGACATGAACTGACAGCCCTCCGGCTAAAGAAAAGGCCGCTGCGAGGGTGCGCAGCGGCTCAGGATGCGTCGGGGAAACGCATGGGGCGTCTTCGCGCCTACGGGTTGCGCGCCACAGCGTTGGAGGGCTCTATGCCTAGGCTTGTGGCGAGCTGCGGAAAGTCTTCGACCCTAATTTCCGAGAGGGTCACGATCTCGTCGGTTGTCTTGATCTGGGCCCGGAACCGCTCAAGCACGCTTGGCATAATGTCGCGCAGCCGGATCAGATCGTCGCGGGTACCGGTCCGCGAAGCCGCCAGGCCATGAAGGCGCTCGGCATGGTCGGCCAGTTCATGATCCATCATCAGCTAGCCTTCCAATCCAGCTCGGCATCGTCCAGCGCTTCATGCATGTCGGGGTCGGCGCCTTGCTCGCTCAGGCGCTTGCGTACTGCCTCTGGACTGCCATCCTTCGGGAAGGCCCGGTCGATCTTCGCCGCCTTCGCCAGCTCGCCGATAAAGCCGCCGCGGTCGATCTGCTGCAATACCCAGCGGCCGAAGGGCACGGGCTCGGCTGGTGAATCTTCGAAGTTCACGCGCAGCTCGTTTATGCTCAATCTTGAGAACGGTGGCATGCGAGAATCACTCCATTGCGATGTTGAAACCAACCTATCTGTTCCACTTTCGTTCTGCAACCGATATGGAGTGGTAATGGCGCTTCCCGCACCCTCTTCCCAACCAAATGATCCGACACACGATTGAGATGCTGCCCGCGAGGCCGCGAAGGATAAGCCGATCATCCCCACCCCGGCTGTGCGGGTGGTTCTATCCTGGCTCACCCTTAGCAAGATCGCTGAGGGCTTCCGGGTCGAGCGGTATTGGGAAGCGCTAACGAAGACGCCGCCACATGACATGGTCGATGACGTCCGGAGCCGGGAAATGCAGATCCTCATCGATCGGTGGGCAAAGTCGCGGCGGATGGATGACGACGCTCCCAACCGAAGCCGCATCTGCACCGCGAATGACGAGGAGGGTCTCGTCGAGGAGATGGCGGACGCCATGTGGCTGACCCAATCATCGTCGAACAAGGACGATGATTAGCGGCCATGGAATAAGGCTGGGCCCTAATGCCCCAGGGCCGTGCGCTACTTCGGGCGGGCATCTCTCGGCGTGCTGCGGCGGGCTTTCGCTGGCTGATCATTGCACCGGTTGCGCAACCTCGGCCTTATTATGCTGTCGCCGGCCGTCTCACCGAGCTTGTGGTCAATCATGCGGTTGAAGCACTCGCTCAGCCCGGCTAGGTCCTGTGGCCAGTTACCGAACGAGGCGCCATCCAGCGCGACGATCACCTCGTCTTCGGAAGCGGAGCGGAAGGTTCCGGTTTCGGCCATTCTCGGAGGCTACGAGGATCCGCTGTTCCGCAAACCTCTGCTCCGAAGGAGGTAGGGCGTAGCCCCCGGTTGCGAATCAGCTGCGCCACAGATTACGTTCCGCTCACGACCCGAAGGGACCATTCGTGGTACCTGTAATTGCCCAGGATCTGCACCAGCAGACCCGGGCCCTTGTCTTCTTGCCGCTGAGGTCAGCTTTGACCCTCGATCAGCTTTGCCATGTACATGCAAAGCGAGCTTGGAATGGCAAGCAAAGTAGCGGCCAGCAAGAAGGGCATAGCCAGAAAAAAGCGGAATGGCGGGGGCACATCATCCTCCTCTCAATAGGATGTAATCGCGGTATCTCTCCGCGACTACTCTACCAAGGGCCGAGCCAACTCCCACGCCACCAGGTAATCGCCGGCATCCTCGTCGCGGACATAAAGATGGGCGAGCGTCCATCCGTCTTTATCAGTGCCCACTCGTTCGATGCTGACGCGCCCCGAGCCGAGGAAAGCTTTGAGATGGTCTCTGCTCGCATTCCCAGCTGTGTAATCGCACCAGGCCGGGTTTTTAGAGCTCGCCAGTCGCGATCGCTCGATTAGCGCACACCTCAGCGAGCCATTGACCTCGGGCGCGTCTATCCCAGCGAGGCGAACGCGCTCGCCATCGCAGAGGCGAATGGTGTCACCGTCGTGGACGGACGCGATGCATAGCCCGGCGGCCGCGGCGAGAAGGAAAGACATATCGAGCTACCTTCAGACGCCGTAGCGCTTGTTGCCGCCGCTGGTGATACAGTATCGGCCCCCGCGCGGACCGATGCAAACGTTCCCTCCGCTGCACGGGCAGGTGCCGCCATATGATCCGCCGGCCCCGCTGCGGCGACGCGACGAAGATCGATTGCTGCGCGACGACATGCTCGACTTCCGAGCAGCGGAATATTTCTTGGTCGACGAAAGGTAGCTGGGCGACCCGTAGGACTGACGGGTCGAGTTGGCATAGTTGCTTGGACGCGATGGTACGTGGCCAGCGCTATCGGCAATCAGGTAGCGCGCCACTACCCAGCAGTTTGGCGAAACCAAGTGAGACCAGCCACCACCGGCCTCGCTCACTTCAACGTGCCGGCCGCGCGCGAGTTTGGCCGCCACCGGCGCGCTGGCGTCGGGCCGGGACCGGCAGTTCAAGGAATTAGCCGAAACCTGCGCAGCATGAGCCCCACCGCTGAAAACGAGTAGTACAGAAAATAGAAATATGCCGAATAACGCCCGCATACGTCCCTCCGAGTCGCGAGAAAGCTATGCGGGCTGTTCTTAAGATTTGTCTATGCCGCCGGGATTAAAGATCTTTAATCGTTGCGTCAGCATTTACGGCGAGGAGTGCAGCGCGGATGGATCGATGGCGCACTTCACCCACGCGTTCGATCTGCGTTTAATCCGGATCGCCTTCAGCCCAGTTTGCTATCGTCCTCGAACCCCTGATCGGCCTGAGCCTTCATAAAGCCGCTCCATTCATCCTTGTTCGCATACCAACCTTCCAGGGAGCGAACTCGGCCAGCCGGCTCCAAAATCGCTTGATGATCTTCGAGCAAATCGAAATCGGGGTCTGTCGTAACTGGTAACAGCTCGCCAAACGGCGCTGTTGCCCACGCTATGATGGGCTCAGCTTCTATGAACGGCTTATCGGCTTCAGGGGCGTCAGCTTCATAATAGAACGACAGCACCTCGTAGCCACGGTGAGCCGGAACAATGACCCGATCGGAAAACAGGATTCCCTTCGCAATTACCGGATTAATGGCGACGTTGAACGCCTCGCCGTCGCCACTGCGCAAAAACACGCGATCATGGGTCGCCGACACTCCCTCTATGAGCCGTATCGGGTATGAATTGCCTTCAAGGTCCGTGAAAAAGTCCATAGTCTGCTCCTACCGGCGCCTTGCGCCGGATCTAACGTCAGCCCAGAATGAACCAATAAGTACGGCACTAACCGGATACATGGCGCGCGGATAGGGGCTATGTGACTCAGATCTCCGGCAGACCCTTGTGCTCGACGTCGTCGAAGAGCGGACCATTCTCTTTGTTTCCAAGGGGTAAGACAAACGGGTCATGACCGCTGCAAAGCTCAATCGGGGGAGCGTAGCTGTTCCCATATTCCTGCCACCGCCCTTCAATCAGGACGGCGGGAATGACCGTTCCTACCACCGCGGTTCTCCGTCCCGCCGCATCGGCCAAGCTCCGCCGCTTCCTCGTAAGCATGGCCTTCCGCCCAAGCGCGTCAGTGACCTTTCGGCAGCGACGCTCGAACAGCGACGCGTCAGCTGCCCGTTTGCCACAACTTCAGATAGCTTACGAAATTCAGGGTAACGAGCGTCGGCTGGGATCAGCTACGAACAGATAAAAAGGTGTGGATGAAAACCATCAGACTTATCGCATAGGCTCGTATTCCTATGGGACACCGAGAGAAAAGCAACTTCCGGCTGCGGCCAGAAATGCGCCCAGAGTGGAGCTGCTCGAATGCCTTCGACGCAAAGGCCGAACGCAGACAGGTATTCAAAATGATCATTCGCGATCTTAGACAGAGCTGGAATACTAGCTCAGCAACTGCCTTCCCCTCACCAAATCGTCATCTCGACTTCGTCGGCAGAGGGGCGTCCTTGCTCGCTCATTATCGACTTCGTGATTTGCGAAACGTAGCCGCCGTGGTTCGAATTATATGCGAGCTCTGCCCACGGCGCGCGGATGAAATGCGACCCTCCCAATCCGAAAAAGCCGCCATCAGAGATGATGACATGCGCAACCCGGCCGGTTCGTTT
Organism: Novosphingobium sp. AP12; assembly: GCF_000281975.1. Taxonomy (GTDB): domain Bacteria; phylum Pseudomonadota; class Alphaproteobacteria; order Sphingomonadales; family Sphingomonadaceae; genus Novosphingobium. The sequence continues at coordinate 22,461 of NZ_AKKE01000021.1, forward strand.
GTTCACCATGAAATTGTGAACATGACCTATCTTTTCGCCGTTCGGACCATACACTGCAGTGCCTTCAACCCGATCAGATGCGATCAGCTCGGCATCACCGACGGTCTCAATAGGGGCGTCAACCCCGGTCATATCAATTTCGCGCTCAGGCACTGCTTTTCTCCTTGGCATCCATAACGCTTGGTTCGCGCGTGAGTTCACGGCGACATCGCTAAGGGTGAACGGAGGCATTCTGCCAAGTGCATCTCAGCCAAGACTTGGCCATCCTGCGCGTTACCCGATAAGAGCCGCCTCCGCATCCATTAGCGTGCCCCCCAAGCCACCCTAACTCAGCGGATTATCAACGATCCCTAATGAAAAACACAACATCCTCATCGCTAGGGGTGACAACGTCCGGCATTTGCCCACGGCTTGATGGGCAAGACTACCAACATCAGCCGTCTCGCCCGCTAAGGTGTGATTTTCAACGATCACTACGGCTACGGCCGCCCAGTTGCACCGCCGGACGCGCCGCGTTCATCATGCCAGCCGCCAGTCCGAACCCGAATTATCACGATCGGCATCTCAGGTTCTCCCCAAGACAATTAGAAAAAAATCCGACTCAGGCCTAAGTGCTGAAAGTGCCGGGCTGGAAGTCCGGCCAATTCGAAAAGCACGACCGCGGCGACCGCGACGACTGCTGCCCACCGGTCAAGGCTTCGAGGGATGGCTCGGCAAGCCTAACTGCTCCTGCACAGAAACACGCGCCCTTAGCCGCCGCGGCGGCGTCCCTCATGGCGATGATGCCGTCAACCTTAAACCGAATTTGCAAGACATTCCCGAAAGTGGTTTTGGCTGTCCCGCCCGCTGGATTGTCTACATCGAGCTCAATCTGCACGGTGGGCCGTGTTCCTGCCCCTTTGAAGTGACTGCAGGAAACCAAGCATCGCCGCGTGATCCCTTTCCACAACAGGCGCATGGAACTCAGGCAATCTTAGGATGACGGCGGTGAGGCCAGCAACTGCCTGCAGGTCGGACATGTGACGCTTTCCCTCGCGTGGGAAGCTCGAAACTCGCCAGAACGCTTTTTGGCAGCTCCGCACAGAGAGGGAAACAGCCCGCCCTGGGTGATCATGTGGACTGTTGACTGGCTCGTGCCATCTTGTGCCGTTGGCCCAAGCTGTTCAGTCGGTTCGCTGCGCGGATCGCTCAACGGAAAACGAACCCGATCCGGGCGCTAGGCCATGAAGGCGCAGAAGCGGATCGCGGCGATGATGGATCGATCGCCTTTGCTGCTGACGCGGCAGCGTTGACGGGGGCTACGATGCGTTCGCCCCCGCATTCAAAAAGTATATTCCTGCACCTCGTCATTATCACCAACCGCCTGAGCATTTGCATGAGCGAGAATCTGAATCGCGCTGGTCCGGTCCGCAAAGACAGCGAGGCTCAACGCGTTGTCGAATTCTAGACCACACCTGTTTCCAATTTTCCAGCGCACTGTAGCGTCGAAGTCAGGTAAAAGCCTGGCGCTAAGCCGCGTACGCTCACCGACATAGAACGATGCCGATGTTTCGATACATATTCCGCGGCATGAAAGATTGACGATTTCAGCGCTAAATTCGCGCTTTCGAAACACAACGCTGGCGGGGTGCCGTAAGCATACTCTTACCGGGCGCTTCCGAGAGACGCTTGGCTCCGCGACAAATTGCGCAACATCGATGGCCTCCTCACAAGTGAAGGTCACGCCAGAGGCATCGGCGTGCAAGAAACTGACACGTAAGGTCTGTCCGATGCCCGCCTCGAGCAACATCTCTCCATCGAGCTTTAGATCATTGAAAAGCCTCAACTTGACCCCGGAAGCACGAACTTTTAAGATAATGCAGAGATATTCGCCTCGGTCACAAATTAGCTTCGCAACGCGCATGAGCGAGGCCTGCCAAGCATCCTGATCAAGATCTGCATCCGGCATATCCATCATTGCCTTTTCTTAGGCGAGAAAAATTGATCGCAAAAGTCCGTGATCGTACCCAAGACCGACGGGCTTAATTTGAGACGCCCGCCGGCCAAGTCGGACTTGTTCTCCAGGGCGGAACAAGCCCGAGGGTACCCACAGAAATGATCATTATGGTGTGGCTCAAAAACTGCCTGACGTTATCCTCTAATTTGAGGCGACGATACCGTCTACTTCATCCTTCTGACCGTAACAGTCATGTTTTGTTATCCGGGAAATTCCCGGTTAGGTGCATCCCATCTACGCGCAAGCTTGAGCGGCGCCACAGACTTGGTACCCCACGTCGTTGTCGCGCCGTAATGCGGGCCACTTAAGCTCATATCATTTACGGCCATAGGATCGGCGCCCCGACACGCAGCCTCCGACCTCTGCTTCGCCTCAGATCGGCCGCCCTTTCTCGCGGGTCTGATTCAGGCGGACCGGACGCTCCCGTGAAATTTCCGGGTTACGTCACCCCGCCGGACAGGCCAGAGCTGGTGCGATGACCGTCCCAGACGCCGCTGCCATTTCCCGAACTAGTGCCGCCTTGCGTGCCATGGCGCTCCGCCGCGAGGACGCGGTGCTGCTCGCCATCTATCCCCTCTGCTTCGCGCTGCTACACTGGGCCGCACGGCCGTGGGCCGGGGCCGGGTTCTTTTCGTTGTGGTATCCTGCCGCTGGACTGCGCTTCGCCCTGCTGTGGAGCCGCGGGGCGCGCATGACCCCGTGGCTCATCCTGACCGAGGTCATCAGCGACGGCTTTGTCGGCCTTATCCCGTCGTCTGGCCCGGCGGCGGTGCAAGCTATCACTGGCGCTATACGTCCGGGCCTCACTTGCGGGCTGGCGATAGCGGCGGTGCGCCGTCTGGCCCGGAGCCGCAGCGACGCGCTGGCGCTGCCGCCGATGATGCTGGGCCTGGCCGCCGTCGCCGCGCCGACTTTCAACGCCGTGATGGTAGTGCCATTCGAGGCATGGCTGCCCTCCGACGCCAGCTACTATCGTAGCGGCGTGGACGTCGCGATCTCGCTAACCGGACTGGCCGTGGGCGATTTGCTCGGCATACTCGTGTTTGCGCCGCTGCTGCTTTGGCTCTGCACCGTGCTCGAAGGCATTCCGGCGCTGCGCCTTTCCGCCTTCAACCCGAGCCCACACCTGCGCCCGCTGGCGGAGGACGCGCTCGTCTTCGCGCTGTGCTTGATGCTAACGATCGCCCTGTGGCGCGCAGGGCTGGGAGCGCAGCCGATCCCGAGCCTGCTGGGCGGCGCGTGGATTGGGCTTCGCCACGGCCGCACCGCCGCGTGGTTCGCGATTTGCGCGCAAGTCTGCGTGTTCCTGCCGTACTCAGCCGGTTCTCTGGCCGACGACAGGCGGCTCGAGCTGCACCTGGGCCTTGCCGCTGTAGTCCTTGTCACCTGGCTGGCGGGCAGCTTCTCCGACGCGCAGAAAACATCGCGCGCTCTCCTCGAGAGGCGCAATCGCCTGCTCTTCCAAGCCGAGCGCCTCAAGACCCTCCGCGCGATGTCGGTGGCAGTAATCCACGAAATCAGCCAGCCTCTTTCCACTCTCGCCATAGAGGCAGCGCACCTCAAGACCGTAACCAGGCATCTCGATGCGGACACCGTCGCCAGCGCTACGCTGGTCGATCGCAAAGCACGCGCTTTGTCCGACCTCGTGCGTCGGCTGCGCCGCTTCGGCGGGCGCGACGTTGACGAGCCCTCGCCCCTGCCCGTCGAAGTGCTGGTACTGACTGCCTGCCAGATCGTCGCTCCCGAAGCGCGCGTCGCCGGTGGAAGTGTAGATTGCGTCCCCGTCGCTGCCGACCTTGTTGTGCAGGTCCAGGAAATCGAGCTGACACAGGCGTTAGTCAACCTCTTGCGCAACGCGCTCGCCGCTAGCCCGGGGCAGGTCGTGCGCGTCGCTGTCATCCCGCACGCCGATGAGGTGGCGATCGAGGTCTCCAACCCGGCACCGGCCGCGCCCGGCACCTTCCCCGGCGGGACGGGCACCGGGATAGGTGCCGGAATGGGGGTGGGCCTCGTCATCGCGCGCACCATCGTCGAGGCGCATGGCGGCACCCTCACGCGACGCGATGAAGCGGGTCTGGTGCGCTTCATCATCTCGCTTCCACTTCTTACTGGAGCTTTCGCATGACCCAGAACGCGCCCGTCGCCGTTCTCGACGACGACGCAGATCTTGCCGGCACCGTCGCCCGCCTGCTTTGCCGCAACGGCATCGCCGCGCACGCCTTCACCGCGCCCCAAAGCATGCTCGCCGCGCTGGCCGATCCCGCTTCCTCTGAGCCCTTCGGTTGCGTGGTCAGCGACATCCAGATGGGCCAGATGGATGGCTTCGCCTTCGCTGACGCACTTCGCGCCAGATACCCGGCGGTGGCGCTGGTGTTCATGACCGCATGGCCCACCACTGCCCATGCCGTCGACGCGGTGCGCCGCCACGGCGGCCTCGACTACCTAGAGAAACCCATCGACGAGACGCGCCTGATCGCCGCCGTCGCGGAGGGCCTGGCCTGGTCGCTTCGCAAACGGCGCATCACTGCCGTCACCGACGCCTTTACCCGCCGCGAGCGCGAAGTTTTCGACCTGCTGGTACGCGGCCACTCCAATAAGGATATCGCCGAGCGACTCGCCATTTCCGCGCGGACCGTGGAGGATCACCGCGCCGCGATCGTCGCTAAGACGCGCACCAACGGCCTGGCTCAGCTTGTCAGCCTTAGCCGGGGCGAGGCGATCTGAATGCGATCGGGTGACCCCGGAAATTTCCCGGATCGACGCGTTGCAATAGTTCGCGCAAACCACACGCGCGACCCGAGGGCCGGACCGTTCATAACGGACGGCTTAGACTGACCGGTGGAGGCAAGCCGCTTCCGCCGGTCCATCGCAATTCATTTATACAGGCCCGATCTTGCTGTGTCTGCGAATGGCGCAAGGTCGCATCGATCCCATTGCTCTCGCCTTCACGTACATCGCTGGGCTGAGAGCGTGGCAGATTGGCTACGGGCCCCATGCGAATGCTCGGCGGCCGCCGAGGCGTCAGCGAGGACGATCTCCTAGAATCCACGGGCTGCCTGCGCCGCCCGAAGGGAGATGGCTAGCTAGGGTTTCCGGCTCCGTCCTCCTTCTACTAAGCAAATTCTAGTTGGAGGCCCCGCTCGATCAACTGACAACTGGCGGTGCCGCAGTTCAGGCCTAGGGGTGGCAACGATATTTTTGACGTAGGCCCAGGTCTCGCTCTCGAGTAGAGGGCCTTTGCAAGTCGGGCCGCGTTTCTCCGCACCTTGCGTGCTCGTCACAAACTTGTCGCACCGCGATTCGAAGAGCGAGGATTGGCGTTTTCGGGTTGGACAGCGACAGCCGGGCCGCGATCTTTTGAGGGCGTTTCAACCAACTCGCACCGAAGGATAGTGGTATGAATTTCCAATGACACTGACCTCGGGACTTTTGTTGGCTTCCGCCGCAGTCCAGTCTGCGCCAGAATGCCAAATTGTCCCGCCCCGCCATACTGATCGAAAATCCGAAATACCGAGCAGGGTCTTGGATACCCTTAGAATTGAAATGACTGAAAAAGGTCGGCTATTTCAATCACCAACAATATGGCAGCAAGGAGGCAACCAAATGCGCGATACGTTGCTGCACACTTTCGGGGATGCACGTTGACAATCAGTACGAGCAGGGCGGCCTTGCAAAACGCCGGATTTTCGGTCTTTTGCGCAGCAAGGCGTTCACTGGAAGCTAGTCCATGCCACTATGGCCGAAGAGTGTGCAAGGCAATAAAGTCCTCCGTCTGAGATGGCCGTTCATACCTGTAAATGATCCTCGGGCCGGCATTGGACCCTATGAGCCGTTGGTCCGCCGCGTGCCCTGTTTGCTCTGCCGGCCCGTGACCCTCGCTAGTGTTCAGAACGCCACGCTCAGGGAAGCGCGGAGTGAATCGTCCGAGCCGGTGCTGCTGCGCTCCGTGCGCGCGGCAATCTTCCAGGTGAAATCATAACCACCGGCAAGAACGCTCACTTCGCCCACCCAAGCGCCCTTCAGGCTATCCCCCGCGATGGTGAAAGCCTCGCCCGCATCGTAACTGTCGCCGCCATTGAAGAATGCCGTTGTACTGCCGAGTTTTCCGGTCAGCACTTCTCGGCGGCCACCCTCCACGGATAGGGTCAATGGGCGCCAGTCGGGAGAGATCGCGCCGAGCGAATAGGAGGCAGTCACCGTCGGAGTTGCCGTTAGCGCCTTGCTGGTGCGGCTGGCGACCGTAAGGGCGACGGCGTCGCTATCGGCGGTTTCGTCGTAGCCGTCCTCCTTCAGCCACATCTGCTCCAGTTCCACCTTCGGCTTGAGGCTGAAGCGGCGTGACATGTCGAACTTGTACGACGCACCGAGCAGGCCCGAGAACAGCCAGCCCTTCCAACTGCCATCGGCATCGTAGGTGTAGTCTGTGTCGCTTACGGTGCCGGTATAGGTACGCGTGGAATCGATCGAGATCCGCGACGCGCCGATGCGCGCCCAAGCCATCAGCGGGCCCTTCGCCGTGCGCCAGAACAGGCCGACGTCATGCTGGCCGATGTCGAGGTCGCCGGTACCGCCGTTATCCTTCACGTTGCCCTTCATCCATGCATAGGACACCCCGAAATAACCGAGATCAGTGCGCCGCTCGGCGCCCGCCGACAGGCCCCAGCCGCTGGCCTTGTAGCCCGCCGTCCCGGTTGCGTCCTTGCTGGCGCGCCAGTAGACCGGCTCCAGCCAGCCGCCGATGTCGGATATCTCGAACATTGAGGTCTCGTCGCTGATGTGCCGTGCCGCGAGGCGGTCGGCCATGCCGGCGGCCTTGAACACGCCGCCGGCATGGTCGGGCAGCAGCGATCCAACCTGCCCGCGCAAGGTGGCCGAATCCTCGACCTGCAGCAGGCTGGCGTTCATGTAGTCGTCGTTCTGCGAGGTCGCGTAAACCGCATCCCACGCCGCGCCTTGCGCCTTGTTCAGCCCCAGCTCGCCCGTCGTCTTGCGGGCCAGGGTCAGGTAGATGTTGCTGTCGTCGCTGCTGACCGAGCCGTTGTAGATGAAAGGTGTATCGACCGACGAGGCCAGCGAACCCTCGATAGTCAGGTTGTCCGAGGTCAGCACCGTGTAGGTGCCCTCGGCCGTCGCGAGGCTGCTCACCGTCGCGCTCACGCTGGCGCCGTCCTCCAGCGCGGCGCTGCCCACCACGAAAGTCGAGCTTTCGGCGCCGTCGACATAGACGCCGATCGTGCCCCCGGAGACGACATGAAGGCTACCGAAGCTGACCGTCGCCGTCTCGTCGGGGATCAGTGTACCGCCGTTGACTGTGACCGCCACATTGGCGGCATCGGTGAGCTGGCCTGAATAGACGGCGCTGTCGTTGACCGTCACCGTCCCCGACTCGCCGGCGAAGTCCATCGTGCCCGAAAAAATGGATCCGCCCGACAGGCTGGCGGCGGCAAGGCCCGTGCCGAAGTGCACGTCGCCGGTGTAGGTGGCGTCGTCGGACAGCGTCAGGCTGTCCTCGCCCGCGCCGAACCAGGTGTCGCCGGCAATGCCGCCGGTCGAGGACGTGATGCTGTCGTTCCCTGAACCCATTAGGATGTCGCCGGTGATCTGGGCGTAGACCGTCGGATCGTCCTCGTCGTTGTCCTCGACGTAATCAGCGCGGGTCTCCGCATCGTCGTCGTTGAGGTACTGGGTCAGGGTGATGCCGGTGGTGTTGGCCGAGAGGTCGAGCGCGGTGCGGCTGTCGGTGCTCGATCCGCTGGCGGTGATGTAACCAGTGTTCACGACCGAACTAAGCGTGCCGGACAAGTCCTGGATGGCGACCGTGGTTCCTTCGCCCGGCGAGGTCAGCGCGGCGCTGATCAACCCGCTGTTGTAGAGGCTGGTGACTATGCTGGCCTGGTTGATCAGCAACGCGGTCGCCGAGGTGTCGTAGGACGTGGCGGACAGCGTGCCCGTCACCCCGATGCCCTCGGCCAGCGTGACGTTGCCGCCCTGGCCGCCGATGACGACGCCGTAGGCATTGGTATTGCTGTAGTACGAATTGGCGGTGACGGTGCCGTCGATGGCAAGCGAGTAAGCGCCTGCGTTGCCGGTCACCGATCCCACGGTGATGTCGCTCATACCGCCCACCTGGATCGCCGGGCCGTTACCGTAAGTGGTGACGATGCCGGTGCCTTCGTCGCTGTCATCGACCCCGTCGCCGTCGATGTCGTCCGAGTCCGACCCGTCGTCGATCGGCGGCGCGGCGATGTAGATGCCGCCCGCGACGTTGCCGGCGACCGAGACCGCCGCGGTGCCGGTACGCAGGGCGGCGCGGGAGAGTACCACCGCGTCGCCGTCGTCGTTGGTGAAGGTATAGCTCTTGGTCACCGAGCCCTGAATGGTAAAATCGCCGGATACGTCACCGGCGACGCTGACCGCGCTGGCACCGTAACCGACCACTGCGACGGAGCCCTTCACCGTCAGGTCGCCGTTCACGCCCTTGGTCGAGATACCGACCGCGTTATCGCCAATCACGCTGATCGAGCCGGTATTGGTGATCGAGCCGGTCCAGTCTCCATCGAGCACGATGCCGCCCGAGTTCTGGCCCTCTACCGTGATCGCGCCTTCGTTGAGGATGGTCCCGGAGGCGTCACCCGCGACGTGGATGCCGGCGCGGTTGCTGGCCGAAGCGATGCCGCTCGTGACGATGCCGTCGCTGTCGTCATCGTCGACGGTATAGTCTTCGAGCACCGTGATCACCGCATCTTCGCCGATATTGACGGTCGAGTCCGTGCCGGCGGCGACGCCGATCGCCGAGGCATTGGAAGCGCCGCCCACTTCGATCGTCCCGTTCATCGTCACGGTCGAGGCGCTGTCGACGGTGATGGCGTTGCCGCTCGCGACCGCGAGGGTCCCGGCGCTCTTGACCGTCACGTTGCCCGCGCTCGACGTGGTGAGCGGGGTCACGGTGTCCGTCGATACGGTCGTGTCGGCAAGGACCGGGGCGGAAACCAAGGCGAGCACCATCGCGCCCAGACTGGAGGTGGTATGCAGCGAAGACATGTTTTTACGTCCCGAAGGGTTGGTAGCTGTGATTTGTCGGTGCGGCGCGGTGCCGCCCGGTCAGTTCAAGCGGCGATGCCGATAAGTGCGCTGCCCGAGTACCCGGTCGAAGTGCTGCCGGTGATCGTGGGCGTCATCTGTGCCAGCTGCGCCGAGGTGTTGTCGCCGAACACGTTGTCGGACGAAAGCGAGATCGCGTTGTAGTTGGCGATGCTGGCCGTGTAGGTCGCGTCGCTGGTGAAAACCGCCGTATTGGTGGCGGCCGGCATCGCGAGCTGCGAGATCAGGCTGGCGGTGCGGCCGGTGCTCGCCGAGGTCAGTCCGCCGGTGAACACCTCAAAGTGGATGTGCGGCCAGCGGCCCGAATAACAGGCAGGGTAGATCGTCGTGAACATGACCTTGCCCTCGGCATCGGTCACCTGAACGCCGCGCAGGTAGCTCTCGGTGGTCACCCCGCTCGAATAGAGCGAGTAGCGGCCCAAGGCGTCGCAATGCCACACGTAGACCGCTGCGCCCGAAATCGCCACGCAGCCGTTGTTCACGTCCACGAGCTGAAGCGTGAGTTCAAGGGCCACGCCCGTCGCCGTGGTGGTCGATCCGATGAAGCTGGAGCGGATGTCCGAGCGCACGATGCCGCTCGTGGTCAGCACGTTCGAGGTCGCGCCGCTGGCGGTGTTCGTGCCGTCAGCCGGGTAGGGACCGTTGGTCTCGGTCGGGTCTGCAATGCAGGTGCTGCTCGAAGTCCCGCCCGACGTCGAAGACGTGGATGACGAAGAGGTGGATGATGAGGAGGTGGGCGAAGATGAGGTCGTGGTAGCCGATCCGCTCGACGACGAGGCGGAGCCGCTGTCGTCCCCACCGCAGGCCGCCAGCGCGGCGGTGGTGCCCGCGCTCGCCAGGAAGGCTAGAGCGCGGCGCCGGCCGAATAGTTCACGGCCTATCGCGCCGAGATCCTCGGCCAGCCCATGGCCATGTGCATGCTCCCGATCGTCCATCTCGTCCTCCGTGTGCCCCGGCCTGCCTGCCGGCCCTGCACCGCGAGAACTGTGCGCCGGCGGTTGCCAACGGATTTCAGGAGGATTGCGTGAAGTTTGCGCGTGTTGCGCTAGGTCTCCGAGGCGTTGGTCACGGCGGGCACAAAGAGATAGCCTTCGTTGCGCACGGTGCGGATGACGTCGCTGCCGCCCTGCCCCTCGGAGAGCTTTCGCCGCAGCCGCGAGAGCTGGACGTCGATGGCGCGGTCGTAATGTTCCGAATCTTCCCCGCGCGACCAGTCAAGCAGCTGGTCGCGGGTAAGCACCCGGCGTGGATGCTCGGCAAAGGCGCGCAGCAGGCGGAACTCCCCATCCGACAGCGAGATCAGCGCATTGTTGGGGTCAAACAACAGGCGCAGGCCCAGATCCATCCGCCAGCCGCCGAAGTGCAGGCAGTCGCCCGAATCGATACCCGAATCGATCGCCGGGACGCGCGGCCCGCCTTCGCCCGCAGCGGGCGTTGCCGCAGCGCGGCGGCGCAGGACGGTGCGGATGCGCGCGAGCAGTTCGCGCGGGTTGCACGGCTTGGCCAAGTAATCGTCGGCGCCCATCTCAAGCCCGACGATGCGGTCCACGTCGCTGCCCACTGCTGAGAGCATGATGACCGGGGGCGCGTCGGCGCCCATCTGGCGCAAGGCGGTCAGCCCATCCTCGCGCGGCATCATCACGTCGAGCACGATCAGGTCAAAGCTTTCGTTCACCAGCATCGCGCGCATCTCCAGCGGGTCGGCGGCGGTGGCCGTCTCGTAGCCGTGCTTGGCGAGAAACTCTCCGATCAGCGAGCGGATGCCCTCGTCGTCGTCGACGATGAGAATGCGGGTCGAAAGGTCCATTGCATGCGGTTCTAGGATCATTCCGCCCTCATGGATAGGCCGTGTTCCGTGCGGATTTCAGCCGGCGTTACAGCTTGCGACAGCCCTGAAATGTCCGTGCAAAGCGGTGAAATCCAGCCGCAACCTCGGTGCCCCAAACAGTGAGCCATGGACAGTCGAGCCAGCCACGACACGTATCGGGCAGCCCGCTCCATGAGATTGACAGCGCCCCCCGCGCCCATTCTCACGGAGCATGGCCCAGTCGTGCCAAAGGCCACCGTCCAGGGCGCCGCCGCCATGGCGTCCGACGGTGCCGGGGCCGTCGTCCGAGCAGGTTCTGTAGTCGCACCCGTCCTGCTCGGCGACGGTCCCGGAACTGTCCACTATCCGGACAGTGGCGGAATCGAGAGTCCACAAACTGACACAGGTGTGCGTTACCTGCCGCGCTGTCAGGCGCAAGCCAAACGAGTTTCCATCCGGACCCGCGCCCTTCCGGGCGGCGCCTCCGGACCGGCCCGAGGTGACCGTTCCTTCCACCGACCTTCGTGGACGGAGGAGGGAACGCGGAGCGGGGACAGGAGGGACGTGTCCCTCTCTCCTGTCCCCGCTTCGCATATTGCGCGCCCGAAGCGGGACGCCTGCGACAATGCTCCATCTCGAATTAGCCGCCTTTGCGTGGCACAGGCATGTCCATGAACCTCCCCAGCCTTCCGCGCCGGCTCGGCATGCCGCTGGCGATGCAAATGGTCGCCATTCTCGTGTGCGTGCTCGTCGCAGCGCAGGTGGTGACGCTCGCGCTCACCGTGCTGCTGCCGCCGCGACCGGCAGTGCGCTGGAACATGGACGAGGTCGCCGCCGCGCTCACCCGTGGCGGGCCGGCGCCCGACCGGCTCGAGCGCAAGGCGATGAGCGGACCGCCCGACGTTCGCGGACAGGGCTGGCTGGTCTCCGAATCCTCGCGCGACGCACTGGCGCTGCGACTTGGCCGCAAATCGCAAGACGTCGTCCTCGCCTTCTACACGCAGCTTCCTGTGGGCGGCGTCGCGGTTCCCAGCGAGGCGCGCTCGCCGCTGGCGGTGGTGACCAGTCGCGGGATCGGCTCGCTCCTCGTCGAAGAGGCGCAGGCGCAGGCGATCCCCGGTGGCCCGCCGGCTGGCGGCTCGCCCGGCCCCGGCGGCATGCCGGGTGGAGGCTTCCCCGGCGGACGGATGCCGGGCGGCGGCGGCATGCCCGGTGGTGGTGGCTTCCCCGGCGGTTCTGCGCCGCGAGGTCCAGGCCAGCCGGGCTCTTCGATGCCCCGGCCCGACAAGCCGCAAGGCGCCATCGGCAGCCAGCCGGGTGGCGGACCGCGCGGTCCGGCCACTCCGTCGCAAGGTCGGCCGGGGGCCAGCGGGCCGCAGCCCGGGGCAGGTGCCGCCCGCAGACCTGACCATCCCGGCGGGGTCGGCGACGCGAATCCGGGCGCGGCCGGCCGGGACACGGCAGGCCCAATCGGCATGGCTCGGCCCGGCATGAACGCCATGCCCTCGGTGCCGATCATCACGGCGCCGATCCCGATAGCGCCGCCGCCCATGGCCGACCCAGCGCTGCCTCCGGTGGCCGCCGCTCGCCCGACCGCCGCCGCGCCTGCCGCGCCTCAGCCGGTAGCCAATGCACCCGCCCAGGATGTTGACGCGCCCGCCGCCCAAGCACAGCCCGCCGCCCCGGCGACCGCGCCGGCCGCCGCGCCCGAGTTGACCTCCACCCCGCAACCGATCCCGTTCCGCCGGGTCCGCAGCTCGCTGTTCGCCTCAGCATCCCCGCCCTTCATCGAGGGCGACTTCGTGGCGGCGGCGCGCCAGGGCGACGGCACCTGGCTCGCGGTTGCCCCCCGCGCCGAGCCATTTCCGAATGCCTGGCAGAAGCGCGTGATGCTGTGGTTCGCGCTGTCACTGGCGATCGTCAGCCCGCTCGCCTGGCTATTTGTGCGGCGCATCGTCCTGCCCCTGCGCGACTTCGCCCGCGCCGCCGAGCAATTGGGCCGCGATCCCTCCGCGACGATCCTGCCGCTTTCCGGCCCCGCCGAGATCGGCCGCGCCGCCAATGCGTTCAATCAGATGCGCAACCGCTTGCGCGCCTTCGTGGACGACCGCACGGCGATGGTCGGCGCAATCAGCCACGACCTTCGCACCCCCCTCACCCGCCTGCGCTTCCGCATCGAGGACGTCCCCGACGATCAACGTGAGGGCCTGCTCAAGGAAGTGACCGAGATGGAGGAGATGATCAGCCAGGTCATCGCCTTCATCCGCGATGCTTCCACTCCCGGTCCGCGCGAGCGCGTAGACTTCGCCGAACTCATCGCCGGCAGCGTCGCCGATGCACGGCTGGTGGGAGGACGCGTCGAGATCGAGCGCAACGCCAACATTCCGGTCGACGTCGACGCGGTCGGCATCCGCCGCCTGCTCGGCAATCTCCTGGAAAACGCAGTAAAGTACGGCGACAGCGCCAAGGTGCGGGTCTCGCTGTCAGAAGGCGAGGCGGTGGCCGAGATAGTCGACGCCGGCCCCGGCATTCCCGAGGACGAGTTCGATCGTGCCTTCGAACCCTTCTATCGTAGCGAGGCGGCGCGCCGCTCGGGCCGCGCGGGCAGCGGCCTCGGCCTTGCGGTCTGCCGCTCGATCGCCCGCGCGCATGGCGGCGATGTGTCGTTCACCCACGGGCAGGATGGCTTCGTCGCGCGCGTCGCGGTGCCTGCCGCGTTCGATCCCGCGCTGCGGCCGCCGCTGAGCAAAGCTGCCTGAGGCATGACGAACTTCAGGCTACCGGCCGCACCTTTCCTCGTCGTTCTGGCTGCCGCGCCGTCACCCGCGCTCGCGCAGGACGAAGCGGCCGCTTCCGCTGACCCCCTCACCGTCGCCTCGGCTCAGCTTGCGCCTGCTCTTCCCGCCGAACCGCTGTGGACCGCCGCCGTCTCGGCCGGGATCAGCGCGCGCGATGACGGGCCCGACGGCAGCTGGGGATCGCTGAGCCTTACCCGCCGCATCGGGCGCGGCTACGTGCGCGGCAGCCTGATGCGCTATCATGGGACGTTGCTCCAGGCCGACGTAGCGCTTCCATCAGACTATACGGTAGGCACTATCGGCGCGGGCGGCAACTTCGACAACTGGGTGCTCGACGGTTGGGCGAGCTATGGCCGCCAGGACTACGGCCGTATCAGCGCCGCGGCAACGAACGGAGGCGGCAGCCGCTCCAGCACCGGAGCCAAGAACAGCCCCTACTGGGCGCTCGGAGCAGATTTCGGCCGCGTGGTCCCGCTGGGATCGGGATTTTATCTGACGCCGACGGTGGCCGCCTCGTTCGCTGACGGCCGGCTGCTGCGGCCCGCCCCGACCGGCTCGGGCCTCACCGACCTCGAAACCGATGAACCGACCTGGTCTACCAACGCCGCCGTGCGCATCGACCACGCCTTCGGTCCTTCTGGCGTTCACTATGCGGGCATGTCAATCTCGCGCAACTGGACGAGCAACGGCGTCTCGGCCCTGCGTCTGCGGCGAGGCGAGCAGGGGTTCGAACTCGATAGCAAGCATTACGCGGACGGGTGGTCCGAAGCTGGCGCTACCGCAAGCATGAAGCTGGGCCGAAGTCTCTATCTCGATCTCTTCGCGACACGCAGTATTGGACTGGACGCTGGCAACATCACCGCAGCAGGCATGACGCTGCGCAAGGCCTTCTGAAAACGCCCTGCGGCTTCGAGGTTTGTCTGCGCCGCGCGCGCGCATGCGAAAAGGCATCTCGCTCAAATGCCTTGTCGAAGGAATATAGGTCCGACATAGCTCAGGCGATAAAAGATATCTCTTTCAAGTCGGCTAAAAGTTTCCGGAAGGTCTAAGTGCGGCGGACAGTTAGGCTTTTAACTTACCCATCATCCAATCTTGACAAAATGATCCCTACTTCTGCGATATTTTGCCCAAGTACGCCCAATGTACCAGCCAATGTCGTCCAATAATAGGAAAACTGTTGCTATACCTGTGCATTATGCCATCATCCTGCACTCCTTAACTGCCAGATGTGGGTGAAATCAGGCCCATTGCTGAGAGCAGTCGGTAAGTGGAGATGATTCTAATGAGGGCGACCGCTGCACAAGCAGCGGCCATTTTGTGGCGCCCTCTTACCGGATCGAGAAACGGCTGCGGGAGCATAGCAAAGGCGATGTGCATGACCAACGGGTTGGGAACGCTCCTGCAATCGAACACTCAAAACGATGCGTCTAAAACTTTTCGAGGAATTCTCAGAAATCGTCACATCCGCTCGAGCAGCGGGTGATCTGAAGCATGCCCTGCGCGAGTTTGCGCGAAGAATGGGGTATGACCATTTCGCGCTGACCTATGACGATAGGCCGGGCCACGCCGATCGGCGTTCTTTGCTCATTCACGATTATCCAGATGAATGGGCGGAAGTTTACACAGGGTTCAGTCTTTCGCGCGCAGACCCCATCCGCCGTGGGGCGGAGTGCAGCTTCACAGGGTTTGCGTGGCAGCGCATCGGGGATATCATTCCTCTGACTGCCTCCGATTGGCGGATGCTGGCGGTAGGGCGGGACAACGGGATTGACGATGGATACACAGTCCCAAGGCACCTGCCCGGCGAGGCGAGCGGTTCATGCTCCTTCGTGGTGCGTCCCGGGAGGCGCCTCCCGCATCATATGCTCGGGGCCACCGAACTTGTGGGCGCCCTCGCTCTGACAACTGCCCGCCGCATCGCAGGCATTCGCCCGCCATCCGATCGGCCCGTCCTGACCGATCGCCAGTGTGAATGTGTGCTGTGGTCGGCCAGAGGCAAGACCGCTGAGGAAATTGCCGGGATTCTCGGCATCAAGCCGGATACGGTTGTCCAGCACCTGAAGGCGGCCCGCGAACGCTATGACGTGCACTCCCGATCCTCGCTGATTCTGTGTGTCTTGTTCGACGGGCTCATCAGCTTCGGCGACATCTTCCGATGGTGGCGATAGCAATAAGGCCGGCGCCATGATGGGGTGCCTGCCATTAGGCGCCCCATCCCCCCTTCTTGGTATAGACCGTAACTCGGCCCGATGATTTGCTTGCAGGCGTCCTAAGAAGGAAATCGTCATGCAGCAAAAAATGGCAGAAATGCCGGCGTGCGGACTATTCGCACCGGATCACGAAGCATTCAGAGCAATGTTCGCCGCGCGCAAGGAGGTGTTCATTGACCTCCTCAAATGGGATTTGCCCGTGCTGGCGGGCCAGTTCGAAGTCGATCAGTTTGACGATCCTGGAGCCGAATATCTGATCCTGCTGGACCGAAACGGTGCGCACCGCGCATCTGCGCGCCTGCTCCAGACCGATCGTCCGCACCTGCTTGGCGGGCAGTACGCCCATCTCTGCGACGGGCCCGTGCCGAGCGGGCCGACCGTGCGGGAGATTACCCGCTTTTGCCTCGATCGGCATCAAACGGCCGGTGATCGGCGTTCCGCGCGTAACCAGCTGGTGTGCGCCTTGGTTGAGCATGCCCTGCGCAGCGGAATTACCGACTACACCGGCGTCGCGGAGATCAGTTGGCTGATGCAGGTGCTGCGCTTTGGCTGGCACTGTGTGCCGCTCGGCCGTGCTATCCGTCATGGCGACACCATGCTGGCCGCCCTCCACATCCGCATCGATGGACAAAGCATTGAGGGCTTGAAGGACAAGGGAGTCTATGAACCGCTTTCACTCAAACTTGTCGGATCGATGGAGGGTCCGGAATGAGTCGGCCCCCTTTCATGTCTGCTAACCGAGCGACGGAGAAATTACTCGAGCAAGGCTACTGCATCATCCCGGACGCTGTGCCGGCACAAGTGATTGCCTCACTTGTCCATGATCTCGACCCTGTTTTTTATGCAACGCCGTTTGGCCAAGGTCGCTTCTACGGATACAAGACGAAGCGGTTTGGCAGCCTTCTACGGCGGTCTCGCCACATCGAAGCGCTGGTGATGCACCCGGTGATACTCGAGGTGGCGAAGGCCATATTAGGCGACGCATGCGACCGCCTGCAGTTGAATGTCGCCCAAGCGATCGAGATACATCCCGGAGAAGTCAGACAGTTTCCGCACAGGGACCATGACATGTGGGCCGGTGTCAAAGGTCTTCACGAATATCTCATCAATGTGATCTGGCCGCTGACCCCGTTCACTCCCATCAATGGCGCAACGCAGATTTATCCGGGCAGTCACGGCGCTGCCGGCCTGGCCCGCGAATGTCTTGGCGAACCGATAATCGCACAGTGCGAGCCGGGATCAGCTATCTGCTTCCTGGGATCGACCGCCCACGGTGCCGGCGCCAACGCCGGAAGTGGTGTCCGGCGCGCGGTTGTGATCGGCTATAGTCTTGGATGGCTGAAGCCCTATGAAAATCAGTGGCTGGCGTACCCCCCTGAGGTGGCTCGGGAGTTTCCGCCGGAGTTGGCAGCGCTTGCCGGTTACGCGCAGCATCGGCCTAACCTGGGCAACTATGAGGGCCAATGTCCCTCCATTCTGCTAAGTAGCGACATTCCTGACCATATAGGTGCGATCGACGCGCTGAGGCCTGATCAGGAAGCAATGCTAAGGGGCTTCGCGGAGACCTCGACGTGAGCCCCTCCCATGTTTTTGCGCCGACTTATGAAGAAATCAAACGCCGCCTGATGGCAGGGGTCTGGCCGTCCGGCTTCAAATTGGAAGCGATGCAGTTGGCGAAAGACCTCGGGGTCAGCATGTCCCCGGTCCGCGATAGCCTGAACAGGCTGATGGGTGAACGCATCGTGGATGCCGTTGCGGGGCAGGGATTCTGCGTGGCGCGCTTGGACGAACCGAGCCTGCGCGATCTTCTGGATTTCAATCTCGAACTGGTCCGGCTCGCCGCGACGCCAATCGCCTTCACGACCGCACCGGCTCAGGGCATGGATCATGCTTCCCGCACGGCCGCGATATTCCTGTCAATGGCCCAGGGCAGCGGCAACAAGGAACTGTCTCTTGCAGTCGGAAACCTCAATGACCGCCTCCACGCCGTCCGCAATCTCGATTCCATGATCCTGACCGACGTGACCTCCGAAATCGATGACCTTGAATCGGCGCTGCTTTCCAAGGCACGGCGATCACAGCTCACCGACATGCTCATCCGTTATCATGTCCGGCGCAAGGCGAAGGCGGATCAGTATCTGAGGTTGCTCGTTGGGACAGACCGTGGTTGACGCACGAACGGACGTCATCACAGCAATGATGGCCGCCGTCCTACTGCGCCGAGTCACCATCGCTGAGAACTGCAAAGCCTCAGTCCGATTTGAGCCGCTGCTCAACGGGCGCTCAAACGGCGAATCAAACGGCCGATTTCATCGATCAAGCGAGGGTAGCCCGCGTTTCCGCGATCCTCATCAAAATCCGAAAGATGGCTCTGCGACTATCCGCCTTCCTCAGGACCGAGCCCCGAAACCGCGGTCTCGTGCTACACCAATTTCCCTGATCCAGAGATCTCGACCGGCGACTCTGGTGGAGACTGTTCACTTGCTCGGCACAAGCGGGGGTGCGCGGGACCAGTTTTGTTGCTAGGTTGTTCCCCATGAAGACCGATCTCGCCCATCTCCCTCCACGCAAGCGCAGCGAGCTTGAGCGGGTGGTAACACTTGTCTTCGAATATTTTGATGTAGCCACTGCCGAGCATGCACGGGATTGGAAGAAGAAGGGACGGATCAACAAGATCATCCTGTATGGTAGCCATGCTCGGGGGTCCTGGGTTCACGAGCCCCACACGATAAAAGGCTATCGCTCGGATTTCGACATTCTGGTGATCGTCAACAACAAGCGACTGACTGATCCTAAATTCTGGTATGGGCTCGAAACCCACCTGCAGGAGGAATTCACCAACACTGTGATGCGGACGCCGGTCAGCCTAATCGTCCACAGCCTGCAAGAAGTGAATAACGACTTGGCGCAAGGGCGGTACTTTTTCGTCGATATCGCCCGTGAGGGCGTGATTCTCTATGAATCAGACACCAAGGCATTACGCAAGCCAATCGCGAAGACGCCTGCGGATGCTTTGGCACAGGCTAGAGAATATTACGACAGTTGGTATCCCGATGCTGCCGAGTTCTATGACGATTTCAAGTCAAACCTCGAAAAGGGTCGCCTTCGGAAGGCTGCTTTCGAGCTTCATCAATGTGTTGAACAGCTATACCACACGGTGCTGCTGGTTATGACATCATACACCCCCCATTCCCATAATATAAGACACCTCCGACATCTTGCCGAGCAAATTGATCGGCGACTTGTTTACGTTTGGCCTACGGACACGAAACGCTTAGACACGATGTTCAGCAGACTCAAAGACGCCTATGTGAAGGCGCGTTATTCAAAACAATATTATATAAGTAACGAGACCCTTATATGGCTTGGCAAGCAGACTGAAGAACTTGCACGCGTGACGAAAGACGTTTGCTGTCAACGGATAAAACAGTTAGAATCCGATGTTTCGACCTCCGATCAAATTTGCGCAATGGTTGCGAACACATGACAGATACGAACATACAGTCGAATTTACTGACCCCGTCAGTCAGAAGGGATCTCGGCCATCTTCCGTCTGAGCGACAGCAGTTAATTAGACGAATTGTTGACATCGTTCATGAGGAATTCGCCGATTCACTCAGTCTTGCGCGTCACGAATGGAAAACCAATGGCGCGATTCTAAAAATTATCCTGTTCGGCAGCTATGCGCGCGGCGATTGGGTAGACGATGTGGCGACGGCTGTCGGCAAGCAATCCGACGTGGATTTGCTAATCATCGTCAGCGACCAACGCCTGACCGAGAAGATACGGTATTGGGCAAATCTTGAAGAGAGGTTACGCGTTGAATACCTCTTCAAGCACTACCTTCTGGCACCGGCGCAGCTCATCGTCCATTCCCTGGATGAAGTGAACGAAGGCCTTCGCCATGGCCGATATTTCTTTATGGATGTCGTACGCGATGGCATCGTGCTTTATGAATCTGATAAGACCCAGCTTGCGACACCGAAAGAGAAAACGCCATCAGAAGTTTATCGGATGTCGCTCGACTACTACAAACAGTTTTTCCAAATGGCCGAAGAATTTTGGGATGACTATTGCAGCAACATGAAGCGAAATCGGTTCAAGAAGGCCGCGCTGGAGCTCCACCAATGTGTTGAGCAACTCTACCACACCGTCCTCCTCGTCCGCACCTTGTACACGCCTTACGTCCACGATATCGTCAAGCTTCGGGAGCAGGCGGAACAAGTTGATGGCCGCCTGACTGAAGCCTGGCCTCGTGACACGCAGTTTGAGATTGATGCTTACGAACGGCTTCAGGTCGCGTATGTAAAAGCCCGCTACCACAAGCACTTCATGATCGACGAAGAGCAGCTCGCCTGGTTGGGAGCGCGCGGCGCAATTCTCATGAAACTTGTCGAGGTTAGCTGCACGGAGCATCTGGCTGCGCTGGAAGCCGCAACCGGCGGCTGAACAAGGTCGGCAAGCCCACTGTTGCAAATTCGGTCAATCCAAGGCAAGCTCGGATTGCGACGCCGATATGCTGGCAAAGGCGTCGTGGGAATATCCCGTCAGGCATCACACTCACCTGTCCCGAAGTGGACGGGTGGCCCAACCGGAACCAGGGCGGCTGACGCTTCCCGACGGCGGCTTACCTCGTGTATCTGATGGACCGGCATGCGCCGGACCTTCGGTGCTGCCGCGCATGGTTTGCTGGTGCCCTCTTCTTCGTCGCCTCTACACCTGCGCCCCGCCGCTGTGGCGAGGCAACAGGACGAAAGCCCCGCCGCCGTCGAAGGTTCGCCGGTTGCGACCTCCCTGATCGACGTTCTGTTCAGGACAGAAGCAGCCGGTCTGCTGCGGTACTTCCGCCGCAAGGTCGGGGATGAAGCCGCACCCGATCTTGTACAGGAGGTGTTTGTTCGTCTTGCAGGTAGCCGCCAAACGAAAGCGCTCAGCAATCCGCCCGGCTACGTCCGCCGCATCGCTCGCAACCTGCTCATCGATCGCTCGCGCCGAAAGACCGTCGCCGAGGCCGTTTTCGTGCCGCTTGAGCCACATCATGATATGGCCACAGCAGCGGAACAGGATAAAATTCTGGAAGCCGCCCAGCTGCTTGGGCAGTATGAAGACGCCGTTCAAAGTATGACCGAGAAGACCCGCCGGGTTTATCTCCTGCACCGCGTCGAGGATATGAGTTATCGCGACATTCATCGGCAGCTGGGCATAAGCATCGCGACGGTGGAGTATCATATGATGCGGGCGATTGCGCATATTCAACAGGTCGTAGCCCCAGAATGACAATGCCCACCGATCAAGACGACGCCGGCCCGGCCGCAGCCGCGCTGTGGTTTGCCCGCATGCGAGGACCGGATTCCAAGAAATGGAAGCCGCAGTTCGATGCCTGGATGACGGCTGGGCCAGAAAACCGAGAAGCCTACAACCGCCTTTCTGAGCATTTCACCAATTCAGATGTGCTGAAGACATCCACACGGTTTGGGAAGGCCGCCTCTGTCCGGCGTCGCCGAAAATACCTTGCGCCTATAGCCGCCATGGCTTCCGTCGCAGTGGTGATGGGACTTGTATGGATTGCCGTGCCGGCCCGCAAACAGGCGGAGATGACTGGGGCGTCTGAACAGGCAGGCCAACTGCTGCAGGCTGTAGGACATGCCCGGTTCTATAGTTTATCCGACGGCTCATCGGTGACCCTGGACTCCGGTGCGCGCATGCAGATTGCACTCGGCGCCGACCGGCGCGATCTCTGGTTGGACGCAGGGCGCGCGCGCTTCCATGTTGCCCATGATCGACGACCGTTCATCGTCCATGCCGGCGGCGGTACCGTCACCGCGCGTGGAACTGTTTTCGATGTCGTGCTGAACGCCGACCATCATGTGCAGGTCGCGCTGATCGAAGGGCACATCGATGTGGTTCCAGGAGCTCCAGGCGAATCTTCAAACGCTGGGCCAGCAATGCGCCGCCTCAATCCTGGCCAGGCGGTGACGTTCAGCAGCGATGGCAATCGGTCTCTGGGCATTGCACCCATCGCCTTGCCTGCGCTCATCTGGCCACAAGAGGACGTCGACTACCGTTCCGCAAGACTTTCCGATCTAGTGGCAATCGCCAATCGATCCTCAGCGCACCCGATCAAGCTGGCAGACCCTTCGCTCGCTTATCTCGAAGTATCCGGCCGCTTCCGGTTGAACAATCCCGAGCGTTTTGCCGACAGCGTAGCCCAGCTCTTTGATCTGGATGTTCATAAGCATGGCGGGGAGATCGTGCTTGCGAGGAAGAATATTTCATCGCCCCCCTAAGGTAAGCGGCACAGACCGCGTCAGACCCAAATGACAGCCGCCTCTCGATCGAAGGCGGAGCAAGCTCAGGGGCTGATATGAATATCTCGCGCGCAGTGATGGGAATCGTACTGACAGGGTCGGCAGTGGCGGCTTGGCCGATCCAGGCAACGGCGCAGCAGCGCGCTCTGATCGCGTTTGATCAGGAAGCGCAGCAAATGGGCGATGCTCTTAGGGAAGTCGCTGCGCGGTCCGGATCGCAAATTTATTTTACGCCGAGGGATGTTTTCGGTCGGTCGGCACCCCCCCTTAAAGGCAACTTCACTGTCGAGGAGGCCGTCCAAATACTTGTCGACGGCAGTGGTCTCGTCGCCAGCTTCTCGGGCGACGCAATTGTCATTCGCACCGCGTCGAAATCTCCTGCTGGCAATGCCGAAGCGGGGCAACAGGACAGCATCGTCGTCACCGGAAGCCGGATCCGCGGGGCCCCGCCATCGGCCCCGGTGACGACGGTGACCCAGAATGACATGAGAAACGCCGGCCAGTCGGACCTGGGCGAAGTCGCACGAAGTCTGCCCCAGAATTTCGGGGGTGGACAGAATCCGGGGATCGGAAGCTCACAGGGCGCAGCAGACCAGAATGTTAACGTGAACGGAGCTTCGACCTTCAATCTACGAGGCATCGGCCCCAATGCTACGCTGACGCTGCTCAACGGCAATCGCCTGAGCTACAGCAGCACCAGTGCGTCGATAGATATCAGCGCCATCCCGGCGACCGCGGTCGATCGGATCGAGATCATCTCGGATGGAGCTTCTGCGATTTATGGCGCGGATGCCGTTGCCGGCGTGGCCAATATTATCCTCAGACCTGATTATTCCGGGCTGTCGATGACAGCGAGGATCGGAGGGTCTACCGATGGAGGAAACTTTCAGCAGCAATACGATATTGTAGGTGGTTCGGTATGGTCCGGCGGCGGATTCCTCGCCGTTTATGACTACTTTCAGAATGATCCCATTTTCGCCGGCGAGAGAAGCTACACAAAGTCGCAGAATCCCAGGTCGACTATATATCCGGGTATTGACCGCCACAGTGCGCTGATAAGTTTGCATCAGGATATTGGGCCGGACATCACATTCGGCACTGATCTTGTCTACAAGACAGGCAACATGGATAGTGCAAGCGGTTATTTAACCGACCAGCCAGTTACGTTTCAGGGATTGATGGCCCGAACAAAGTTCGAGTCCTTCGGTGTCGCTCCGAGCCTGAACGTCGATCTGCCGGCAAACTGGTCCGCAAAAGTGAATGGCTTTTACGGATTCGATGACACCAGCGGTCTTTCAAAAATCTACTTCGCGGGTGTCCAGACCGGAAATGTAACCCGAGACTACGACAATGATGCCATTTCTCTGGAGGCAAGCGCGCAGGGACCATTATTTGGTCTGCCGGGCGGCGACGCGAGGTTGGCGTTTGGCGGTGGATTTCGCAGCAACAAACTTCGGGCAGTTTCATCGAGCGTCGACCTAGCGCGCAAGCGCGACAACTATTTTGCCTACGGCGAGATCTTTCTTCCGCTTATCGGCCCCGTGCAGAATATTTCTTTCTTACATCGGCTCTCGCTGACAGGAGCAGTCCGTTACGAACACTATTCTGGTGTTTCCGATATCGCTACCCCCAAGGCGGCGCTCATCTATGAGCCGATCGAAGCGGTAAGGCTGACGGCGTCCTGGGGCCGATCGTTCAAGTTGCCGACGCTGTACCAGCAATACGCCGGCTACGCTGCCGTTCTCGTTGATATCTCGGGGTATGGTGCCGCCTTCCCTGCCGGTTCAACTTATCTGGCGGCGCTCGGCGCGAATGAGGATCAGAAGCCCGAGCGGTCCGAAAGCTGGGTATTTGGTGCCGAGGTAAGGCTCCTGCACGGCTTGGACATCTCGGCTAGCTATTTTCGCTTCGACTACAGCGATCGCGTGGCACCTCCCCTTGTTTCAACCGCTGGTGCCCTCACCAACCCCATCTACGCCGATCTCATCACGTTCAATCCCAGCCCCGCCGAGATCGACAAGGTCGCGAATGGTGCACTCGGCGGGCTCCAGAATGCCTCATCCGGGCCATTCGATGCCGCAAAGGTTGTAGCAATCCTGGACGCGCGCGACCGGAATTTGGCGAGTCAACTCTATCGGGGCTTCGACATGTCTGTCCGGTACTCTGCGGAGGTCGGCAGGGACCAGACGCTTGCACTTACCGCAGCCGGAACCTGGCTGAGCAGCAATCAGCAGCTTATTGCCGGGCTGCCAAAAACGGACCTGGCGGGTACGATATTCAATCCGCCACATTTTAAGGCCCGCGGCGGAGCGGTCCTGAGCAGTGACCAATTCTCTATTGCCTCATTCCTGAATTATACGGGCGGGGTCGAGGACAACCGACAAACAACGGTTCGAAAAATCTCTTCAGTGACCACGGTCGATCTGACCGGGCGAGTCAAATTCGCCCATGGTTTTGAATTGGCTGTCAATGCCCTCAATATTCTCAATGCAAAACCCGATTCAATTCTTACGGATGCGCCCTTCGACACGCCGTTCGATGCCACTAACTATTCAGCTACCGGGCGCTATCTGGGCGTTTCGCTCAGCAGAACCTGGTAAGCACCATGATCACGGTTCGAACAGCTGCGGTCATCACAACTCTAATTGCTATTGCCGCGCCCGGGCATGCCGTCCAGGTTACAGATACGTCCGCAAGATCCAGCCCATCACGCATAGCGCGGGCATGGACGCTTGAAGACATCGTAACGGTGCCTCAAGTCGCTGATTTGATATTGTCACGGGATGAGAAATCTGCACTCTATATCAGTCGCCGCGCCGATATTTCCAAAGATGCGGCGATCTCTACGCTTCACCTGGTCGATTTGGGCAGCAAGTCCGACACCGTGTTGCTGAAAGCCGCCTGGATTGACCGGTTAAGGTCTATCCCGGGGAGCAGCGATTGGAGTGTGCTCACGGATGTGGGCCATGGAATTCAGCTCTACCGCATCGACAGGCGCGGTGTGATGAAGCCGATTGCTTGCAATAACGAGATAGTGCCGACGGGAAATGCTGACGGGGTGGTTGGCGACCTGCTGGCCAGGCAACCACTTCGGTCTGGCATCCTGTCCTACGATTGGTCGCCGGATGGGAAGCTGCTGTGGTATTCAGTGCTGCGGGCGGAAAAGCTGCGTCCGGCGGTGCTGAGGGATGACGCTGTTGCGCTGGCGGCAGCACGACCACGTGCCCTTAGTGGCGTCGAAGTAGATTTCCACGTTCGCTTTCAAGACGGGCGGGACGTGAGCGTCCTCACCCGTCCCACTTCCGATCGCATTGCACGCTACCTGAATGGCAACCCACGCTGGAACGGGTCGGCATTCACATTCTTCGCGGAAGAGGTTCGACCAGACGGGGCATCCCAATTCATCGCCTTCCGGTGGGACGCGGATCGACAACTCCCGGTGCGTCAGGATGGGCCGCCGCAAGACCCTCACAGCATCCAATCGCTAGGGCCGCACGGCGGCAGGCTTGATACGGCAGGGTTTGCCGGGGAACGCGCGCTGGAGGAGACAATGCCAGACGGCAAGGTCTATTCCTATGGCAAGGTCGCTTTTCTTGTCGGCGACGCCCGCTCCGCGGGAAGCTGGCGATCAGCGGACGGGTCGCTTGCGCTGATTGGGACCCGGGCCATTGACCATCCGGCCTACGGCCTGCAACTTGTGGATGCCAGACGAAGCAAAGCGCTCGTCGTCTCCGGCAGTGTCACCAAATGCGATTTTTCGGAGACACTCGACATCGGCGTCTGTGTCAGGGAAGCTATCACGAGGTCGCCTGAACTGGTGCTGGTCACGCCCCGCCGAAAACGCGCAGTTCACCGGCTTATTTCCCTTTCGCCCGATCACGACCGCATCGCGCCATTGCGAGCCGAGGCGCAGACCTGGCGCAATCGGCTTGGCTATTCCGCGACAGGGTTCGTCGTCTATCCGCGGAACTATGTTGAGGGAGTGCGCTATCCTGCCATTGTCGTCACACATGGCAGCGATGCCGATGAGCGCTTTGCTCATGAAGAGTTTCAGTGGAACTATCCGGTGCAGGTGTTTGCCGAGAAAGGCTATGTCGTTATCCTGATGAACGACCCTTCGCCCAGTCAGAGTGCGAAGCTGATGGCGGCCTATGACGAGTGGGGTGGAGCCGAGGGCCGGGTAAAGCCGGAAGAGGTACAGCGGCTCGTCTGGCTGAACGGCGTCTACAGTTTTGAAGATGCCGTTGGTGACATGGTGAGCCGCGGCCTAGCCGACCCTGTACGGGTCGGCATTGCCGGATACAGCCGCGGGTCGCAGATGGTGAATGTGACGATGACCCAGTCCGGCGCTTTCCGGGCCGCATCGAGCGGTGATGGCGGCTTTCTCGAGCCAAGCGTTTATCCGGAGAGCACACGCACCTATACTGCCATCTTTGGCGGATCTCCCTATTCTCTCGATAATTTGAAACGGTATCAGCGCCTGTCACCCTCCTTACGCGCCGGATCCGCAAGTGGTCCCATATTGCAGCAGATGGCCGCGCCGCTTAGCGGCGCCATCGAGCTGTTCAAAGCGCTCCGCAAGTCCTCAATTCCTGCTCAGATTACGCTCTACCCCGGCGAAACGCCCACCGCCTATGAAACGCACGTATTTCATATCCCGTCCAACCGCCTCGCTGCCATGCAGGAGAATTTGGCTTGGTTCGATTTCTGGCTGCGCGGGACGGAAACGTCGGATCCGGCATATGCCGACCAATATGCGCGCTGGAGGAAAATGGGGGAGCCAAATCGAAATCGGCATACCAGGCTTCCCCAATGAGTCACCTTGTCGTCGAGTGTTGATTTTCCCAGGACCTTGCCCAACTTTCCGCCGCGCAGAGCGCCATAAGCCGTTGGGTCTTCGCAATGCCTCGCCAGCCAGGAATGGCCGGTTCATCGAGAAAGCCTGGGTCGACAATTTTCTCGCGCACCAAGATGCCGTCACGCAGCATGGCGAGCACCGTGTCAGCATGGTGCTCGAATATCTGACGCATGAAGCCGCCCGGGCCGCCTTTCGACGTCCGATTTATCAAGGCGGCGGGCAGCACATCTGCAAAGGCCTGCCGCGCGCACGCACGGTCCTGCCCAGATCCAATCCACTGCCACGCGGGGATGGTGAGGCACAATTCGACCAGCGGCTGAGAAAGCAATGGCGCGATTTGGGGCGCACTTTTGCCCCTGGGATACAGCTCAAGACCTTTCTGTGCGCGCATGAGCATGGCGACATGTGCCGCCTTCCCGGGTAAGGATCCTGCGGGGGCCTCGAGCCAGGGATGGCGCACGAGGCTCCCGGCGATGGCCTCTGTTGCCTGGATCGACAGGCCGCGCGACTCCGGCACAACGGCATAGCCGCGGCCGCCACGCCGGTATTTTTGCCAGCCGGCTTTGACGACAGCCAGCAAGCTCGCCTCTGTGAGGTCGCACACATCTATCACTGACCGGCAGAGGCCCGGACCAAGCCCCTCTGTCAGGAAGCGGTCGACGATTGGAGTGGTCGACCGCATGGAGCAAAAGACATTGTCACCACCGTTCCCGGTGAAATAGGCGTCAACTGTATTCTCATCGGCCAGACGCGTGTGCACGGCCTGTATGTTCTGGGCGAATTGGCGCGCTATGGGCCACGGGAGATGCGGAAGCGTCCCTCTGCCGACGTCGATGCGCAGCAGATTGTACCGCTCCATTATCAGGGGCAGGCCAAGCGCATCGGTCAGAGTCGTTGCGTAGCCGCTTTCGTCCCCTTCCGGATCGGGTCCAATCATCGTCAGGCACCGAATAGAAGGCGCCTCCGGCGGCAACGAGGCCGCCACGATCGATGAATCGAGCCCTCCGGACACGCCGAGGACGATGTTCGGGAAACATTCTGCCCAGGTCCGAACGCAATCCACAGTCGTGGCATGAAGCTTTTGCGGTGCGTCCGTGGGCCGGGATGCCGCGCGTGAATCTACAAAGTCCCAAGGGGACCACCAACAGGCGATGTCGCAACGCTGCCCGTCGGTTGTGAGGCAATGTCCTGCTATCAGTTCGTTTACTCCCGCAACGCAGGTCGCTGGCCCCATCGCATCGGGCGACCAGAGAAAACGAGCGAGTTCCAGGTAGTCAACGCGGCTTGCTCCGTCGTTCGCAGCAGCTAGGTCAGCGTCACTGGAAA
Source organism: Novosphingobium sp. AP12 (assembly GCF_000281975.1). GTDB lineage: Bacteria > Pseudomonadota > Alphaproteobacteria > Sphingomonadales > Sphingomonadaceae > Novosphingobium. Next base: position 50,865 of record NZ_AKKE01000021.1, read on the forward strand.
GCCGGACCCGCCCGTCCGCTGAGCCGAAAAAACAGGGAAGTGCGCCTGACGGGTCGCGAAAAATGGCCAAATGACCGCTTCCAGTCAGGAAGATCGCGATGTAGGCGCCCCAATAGTCACGCGTCAGATCAAGGAAACCCGACCGCTCGAGGCGATCGTAAGCAGGCTGATCGATCTGCGAGACACGCCGACTCGGCAGGGTCCGGGTAAACATATGCCCGATTATGACGCCGCGCTTGCCCGTGTGGATGGCTGGCCCCTCGGACCAGACCCGGAAAGACCCAGAGCAAAAGACAGGGTCCATCCCTACCACCCGATCACGGGACTGGCTCGAGTGCGGCTCATCGGCCGCGATAAAAAATCGGCCGGTCATCAGATGACCAGGATCGGCGAGAAACACCGGACGCGGTCGAGGCGATCAGACAGAACCATTTCATCCTGCTGGACCCAGCAATGCGCAGCAAATGGCAGCGATACCCCAAAAACCAGGCTTGGGTCATGGCCACGCCGCCGCAGGACAGTAATCATCGAGATACTTAGGGGGAGACACATGTCCGTCGTGTCGCTGAAGCGTTTGAGGGATTCGAAAGCAGCGGCAATCACGAGCGCGTCTGCGCGCCCATTCGACCTGATGCGCCCGTTGGCTTGGCCGCGCCGACCGACGAGGTTTTCGATGATGCGTTGGAACGGCGTATGTCGAACAGCCCTTCGTGCAAAATGAAGTGCGATGATCGCTTCCATGACGAGCCTCGCCTGAGGATTGATGCCCGGCAATTGCTTGTAGTCCGTCAATGGCTCCTGAGCGTCGCGCTGAAGCTCGCGCGGCGGACCACCGTCAGCTTCGATGATATCGCGATCGCATAACCATTCGATGGCATTGGCATCAGCATCTCCCGCCACAAAGCTGGCAAAATACCGCGCGCGCTCGCCGCTCAACTGAAAATATCGGTCACCGGGTAGATCCAGAAAAACCACCGTGCCAGGAAAGCACCGATAGAAGAGCCCGCTTTTAAGGACATGTACCATCTGACGCCCTCCCTGAAGTGGGGTGCGCATATCAAGCGAGATACGCACCCCTATTGCTTCAGTCTTCGGATGAAATTCCCGCGACCCCGTACTTCATACCGGTCTGGGTGTCATCACGGCCGAATAGAGCATTGCCCCTGGTCTCGATATGAGCAATGCCAAGCTCAATGACATCACTTTCGTTATGTTCACGTTCTTTCATGGTCACTTCCTTCCATCTAAATCGCGACTCTCAACGTCGCAGATGAAGGCTGCTTTTCATGGCAGGAAACGTCCATTTTATAATTGGATTATAATCGCGCACGACGGCATCGAGGGGGACGGTTATAAGAAGTGACCGAGCTCGAGAACGTGCGTTGGGAGCACGTGCCGGCGCCTTTAGTCGACGACCTGAACATACGCGTCAGCGACCCGGTCACCCCATTCGGTCCGAACGGGACCAAACGCTTCGAATGTCAGCAACCTTCGTCCGCGCCGCAAGCAAAATCTCGCAAATTTTACTCTCTTCATGCGATATCCATTTTGAAGCAACCAATCCTCGCTCGGAGCGTCACCCGACATCCCTGATGTAGGGACAACCTGAAGTTAGCTCGTTGGTTTGTCGTGGTAGTGTCCTCCAGTATATGAACGCGCGGCAACCGGGATGAGGAATGAGCCAGCGCGCCCGCAGCTATTACGCGCCGATGCTGCCGCACAGGACGTTAGACCTAGCATTCGTTAACACGGCTATCGGACTGACTACGGTGCATGAAGCCTCCGCAGCCAACGCCAGCCCCGGAGCAAAACGCGCGGGTCTGGCTCGAACCCGCCGCTGGCACGCCATCTTTCTTCTTTATGCGTTTTTGGCGCCGCTCACCGCAAATCAAAGGCCGAAGGCACCTTCACGGGGACAAGCCGGCGCGGGTCCTTAGGCGTTTTCACCCGCATCCCGGCGGGCCTTCCCCTTCCGCGTTGACCTGCCCACGTCTTCGGCCTCAATTTCGCAGCCCGCAACAAACCACGTCGGCGGCGCCCGCAAGAAATCGATATCATTTGCCAAAATCCTGCGGTGGCTGGGCAAGGATGATACGACAGACCGTTGACGGGCAATCAATCCCGGCACGAGCAGGCGCGGCGGCACGCACGCTAGATAATGCTAGACAACGGCGATCAGTACAGGCCGTTCTGGGTCAGCCCTTAAGCCAGTCTTTTCGCCAGTCGCTGTAAGAACTGCGTCTGATGCGCGTACCGCAGCCTCGACAATTGCTGACATAGTTCCTGCCATCCCAGTCCACATCCTCGCGAACGGGCTTATGAGAGCCAAGAGCGCACTTGAAAAGTTGCATCGATGCCGAAAACATAGCGACCCCGCTCCTGCCTCCGACTGGTTTACTCTCAGCTTGGCGCTACGCAAGCGGATTGCTAGCCTCTCAACTGCCCCGTGAGCACCTTCGCGATGGCCGCCAAGTTGATCCGCGTGATCGCTATTAAAAGTCAAAATCCTCATGCTTCTGCATCAGGCCAGATGCTTGCCCATTCATCCAGATGGATGCAAGTGCGCATGTTTGTCGCACCTAAACATGCCTCAAAAAAAGTCTCCCGATGCAGGCATCTTGACGGTATCGAGTAGCACTATTGTTAACAAGCCATCACCGCATCACCATAATTTTGGCGCATAACTTATCGAATAAGAAATTGCCTCTTGCCTCACAAGCAAGCGCTAGTCTGAAATAAACTAAGTACTACATAGTTAGTGTATAAGATTTCAAAATTAGATATTATATTTTTTACATCTTAATAGAAACAGCTGTCATGTTTTAAAAGTTCTATCTTGTTTATTACTCTCGGTCTTTTGCGATTCCATCTGCCCGATTAGTTTACCCCTGAATTTCCTTAACTCGGGCCTTCGCGCGTCCCGAGCGTTGACACGCGGCACAATCGTCTCGTGAAAGAGCTCATCTTTATTTCGTCTGGGGCTCGGTCTTCTATCACGATATTTGTCCGCCGATCGCTGCCCTCCGGCGCGGGATGGGAGCTGCGGTCCTAGTTGTGAATGGCCAGGCGAAATGCATGGGTCAATCGGGTACGAGTTGCGGCATTTCTGCAGAAGACGATGGGTGGAAAAACATTCATCGATACCCAGAACATGGCAGCAGCAGCAAGCATGAGGCCGCTGCAGCGCCGAAGGCCCTCTCCTCGATCCGTCCTGCGAGCGAGCCGGCTGGCCGCGATTCGCTTCGTATAGCTTTGCGTTCGGGAACGGCGTTCCCACCGTCACATTACCCATCGACGTGACGGAGTGGTAACAGGTGACGATGGATTTTGAAGCCTTTGCGTGGGGCGTAAAAGGAGCGCGCTCAGGCCTGAAGTTATCGGATAATCCCTATATCAGTTCGGCCGCGAGGGCAGCCTGGACCGCGGGGCATCGACAGGAAATGAACCAGAGGCGTTCTAGGGCCGACTTTGCGGCGCGCTTCTAGCTCTCACCGACCGGCGATGTCGGTCCGCGCCGTCGCCGCAAGCGCTACCGGTCGCGCCGATCGCTGTGCTGAATGCCCGCCCAGAGGGCGATTTGAAATTCTTACGCTCCTGTTGGCGGAGAGCGTAAAACCGCGCAATAGTGGCCACCGTTAGATAGCAGATAATTCATTCGAGGGTCGCGCTGCGCGGGGAACTGCAATGCTTGCTGGCTCGTTTCCGCTGATATCGCTACGCACTGTTCCGCGACAGGGAAAGGATTTTGTGATGAGGGCTATTCTTAAAGCCGGGCTCGTTTGCTCGCTGTCTGCTGCTGTGGTGGCACCAGGCATTGCAAGCGCATCGGTACGCCCTGCTGCTGTGACATTCGGTTCTGGGTCCAGCGCGCTCAAGAGCGGCGAGCGAAAATCGGCGGTAGTCGCCGCAGACAATGATTTGAAGGCCCGGGACGCAACGGTCGCATTGCTCGCTGCAGCAGCGGCGGGGCTTGGTCTTTACTGGGCCCTGCGCGATCATGACGACAAGCCTGTAAGTCCCTCCTGAACCAACGCGAGCGCCCGTCCAAACGACTTTCGTGCGACTCGGCGCAGGCGTCGGGATGCTCTAGGTGGCATCCTCTCCCACCGGACTTGCCCCGCAGGGGCTCCCGACGCATGGCAGCGCTTTTCATTTCTAACTGGTATCGGGCGTTGACCTTCGCAGGTGCAGCGCCAACAAAGCTGACAACTGCAGGCGAAGCAAGCTCTTACCTTGTCCCTCCTGCCGCCAGTCGCGCACTCGAGGAGATGCCGTCCGGGCCGCTGTAGGGCAGGATGGCCACTTCCTTTTTCAATCCAACTACCCGAGCCTAGGCGCACGTCGCGACTACGGGCCATCTCCATGCGAGCCACCCCCCGTGCCCGTAGTCCCGCCCGCGCTGAGTTGCGGCTGCAACCGAGAATGATCCGCTCAGGCCGGCGGCGCGACCAGGCCCGCCCCTGCGTTCTAAGGAACGGTCTGGGCGTTTCCCGCGATCCACCCACCGATTCGGGCAATGCCGTGATCGCCGGGAGGCTTGGTGACGCAAGCCCAGAACTGCTCTGCCTGCCAGCCTTCCCAGTTCGAAGTGGCAGTCCTTTTTGCCGGCTAGCCGTGGTACTGCAACTATCGTAATCGCATATCACCATAAGCGCTCATGAGCACTAGCTTACCCGAAGCTACGCCGCGATACCGCACCCTGAGCTAGGCTGCTTGCGCGCAGACACTGGAGCCCAGTTCTCCCCATCGTCGCATTTTTCCGGCTACGTCCGTCCATGCCGATCCCGGTCGACTGTCTTGGGCCACGGAAACCGCGAAATGACGGCGCCTTACCCTGCAGTTATCTTCTGGTCCACTTTTCTGCGCTAGATCCCCACTGGCGATCATATTTCAGACGTGAAGGCGGCAATGAACGACATGAAGCAATCGACAGTTCTGGTGACGGGCGCAGCCGGTTTCATCGGTGCGGCGGTCTCCGACGCGCTCATGGCACGCGGCCAACCGGTCGTGGGGATCGACAACCTCAACGACTACTACCCGGTATCGTTGAAGAAGGCGCGGCTGGATCTTCTGGAGCATCGCCACCGCGGTCTGTTCCACTTCCGCGCCGTTGATTTCTCGGATCAGGCAGCGCTCGCCGGCGCTCTCGCCCCACTTCGCTTCGACACAATCGTCCACCTTGGCGCGCAAGCCGGCGTACGTTACTCCCTCGAAAATCCGCAAGCTTACGTAGCATCAAACCTGGCGGGCCATGTCAACATGCTCGAAATCGCGCGTGGGCGCGAACTGGAGCACATGGTCTATGCCAGCTCGAGCTCAGTCTATGGCGGCAATGCCAGTCTCCCGTTCTCGGTTGAAGACCGCGCCGACCATCCCGTATCGCTCTACGCCGCGACCAAAAAAGCGGACGAATTGATGAGCGAGACATATGCCCATCTGTTCCGCATCCCGCTGACCGGACTTCGCTTCTTCACAGTCTATGGTCCCTGGGGCCGCCCCGACATGGCAATGTGGAAATTCGCCGAACGCATTCTCACCGGTCGCCCGATCGATGTTTATAACAACGGCGAGATGTCGCGCGACTTTACCTATATCGAGGATATCGTTGGCGGCGTCCTTGCCTGCCTCGATCAGCCGCCGGCGGACGATGGCGCCCCGAAGGCGGGGGGCAGCGTGAAACCGCATGCGCTGTACAACATCGGCAATAGCCGCGCCGAGCCACTTCTGCGCCTGATTGCCGTGCTGGAGGACGCGCTTGGCCGCAAGGCACTGCGCAATCTCCTGCCGATGCAGCCGGGCGATGTACCTGCGACATATGCCGACATCACAGCCCTCACTCGCGATACCGGATATGCTCCGAGCATCCCGATCGAGATTGGTGTTCCCCGCTTCGCCGACTGGTTTCGAGGATACACTTGCCTGTGAGCGAGAGCATTGTAACCCACTTTTCTGGCAAAAAATAACCCGACTTACGCAGCACTGGGACGCGCCGACGCTACGGTCTTGGTGATCGCTGCGGAGAGGACCACCCCGCGGCAAAATATGGCAACGACAAGCGGGTGAAGGTAATTCACAAAAGGTCCGGCTCCGTCCCCTGCAACATCACAGGAGCGTCACCGGGCGTCCACGGTGCCGCCCGCTCCATGATAGCCGCGAACAGCCTCGATTCGAGATGGCCGGAAAGCCAAGTATGCAGATGTGGTAGGTCCTGAGTGTCGAACCACGCTCGATCTACTGCGGCAAACTGACGGACGAATGGAAAAACAGCCGCATCGGTGAGACCACGTGAATTGCCGCTGAGCTGACCGGAGCTGGCCAGCAGATCATCGAGATCACGCAGGATCATGAGACCCTCATCCCGGTGCGCCTGTTGATTGCCATCGTAGCGCTCGGGATATTTATAACGGTCCAAGTGGTGTTTGAAGGCCCCATCATTCCGCGCGATCAGGTCATTATCGTCGCGCTCCAACCAGCGTTCCGGATCGCGCTGCCCAAGCGCGAAGCGCATGATGTCGATACTCTGGTCGATGACCGTGTCGGTCGGAAGAACAAGCACCGGAACCGTTCCCTTTGCCGAGGCGCTGATCATCGCCTCCGGCTTTGCCGACAATCTGACCTCGCGCAGTTCGCAGATCATGCCGCTCACGACGAGTGCCAGTCGCGCCCGCATCGCGTAAGGACAGCGCCGAAAGCTATAGAGAACGGCGTCAGGCATTTCGATGCGCCGCGAACAAGGGGGTTGCGGAGCAGACGACAGGCCTAAGGGCGCGAGACATTGTCTTCGCTGCCGCCCTGCCCTATCCGTACCGCGCCCACGTGAAGCTCGCCGCGCGCAGCCGCGAGTTCCTCCTGCCGTTGGCGCTCGCGATAGGATTCACGCTGTGCATCGCTGCGCTCGGTATGGCAGGCCGGGCAGCTCACCCCTTCTTCAAATAGCGGTGAATTACGGTCCGAAGAGCTAACCGGGCGTCGGCAAGCATGGCAAAGGCTGTAAGTTCCTTCGATCAGGCCATGCCCAATAGTGACGCGCTGGTCGAAAACAAAACATTCTCCTCGCCAGAGGCTCTGCGACGCAGGCACTGTCTCAAGATATCGCAAAATGCCGCCCTTCAGGTGGTATACCTCCTCGATGCCCTCCTGTTTCAGGAAGGCGGTAGACTTCTCACAGCGGATCCCGCCCGTGCAGAACATCGCAACTTTTGTCTTTTTGCCAGTGCCCACGCTCAGTAGCCGCTCACGTTCATTCCGGAACCAGCCAGGGAAATCCCGAAACGAACGCGTTTTCGGATCTATTGCGCCTTCGAAACTGCCAACGGCGACTTCGTAGTCGTTGCGGGTGTCGATCACGATCGTGTCCGGGTCCGCAATTAAGGCGTTCCAGTCCTGCGGCTCGACATAAGTGCCGGCGCTCGCCAACGGATCGATGTCGGGCTTACCCATAGTCACGATCTCGCGCTTGATGCGCACCTTCATGCGATGGAATGGCATAGCCGTCGCCGTTGACAGCTTGACGTCCAGAGATGCGCAGCCGGGCAATGCGCGGATATGCTCAAGAACACTTTGAACGGCCCCGGATTCGCCGGCGATCGTGCCGTTGATACCTTCGGACGCGATCAGCAGCGTACCGCGTACGCCATGATCCCGGCAAAGTCGGTCGAGGGGTGCTCGCACGCTTTCACAATCTGCAAAAGGCGTGAAACAATAGAGGGCGGCCACTGAGAAAGCGTCAGGAGATGCGATGCTGGAAGTGTGCATGCAAAGCCCCTTAGCGCGAACGCATGCCAAAGCGAATGCTGTTGGCGATGTGGGAGAGTCCGTGCCGAGACTAACGGCGCCCCGCACGACGGAAATGCTGCGTCGCAGCATTCAGCTGGACGGGCATATTGCCGCGCACTATCAGGGGACACATGAACTTTTTCGAACAGTATGAGCATGCGATCAGCCAGATCGTTCTGCTGTGCCCTGCTCCCGACAAATTCGCCCATGTCTTCGCGGGACTGATATTATGGCTTGGCTCGGCAGTGATCTTGCGGCGCCACCTCGCTTCCCTCGTTCCTTTGGCCGTCGTGGTGCTTTTTGAAACGGGCAACGAGATCATCGACTTCTTCGCGCACGATGGCTGGGAGTGGAGTGACACTCTCGGCGATGCAGCCGCGACCTGGTTCTGGCCAGCTGTTGTGTGGGCAGCCGTCAGGCTCTGCCCCTGGTTAACCGGCGCGAGAAGCCGGAAGCTAGCTCCCCTACCGGACGACGAGGTGGAATCGCGCTTCCGCCGGCATCCCGCAGAAGGCCAGGCGGCCGGCAACGGCGTCTAGGGGTCTGACGGGGCTGCTGCAGAAGCGAGCATGCCAGCAGTTAGCCTGCAATAGTAGGTGAACTCGGGCGCGCAGCTCGTCCAGACAATCAAGCCCCTCGCTGGCAAATTAAAATAGCACGGGGCGCGATTGCCTGTGGCGCCGATCACATCGACCTATTTCGTCAGCCACGAACGCCGGCGACTTTTGCCGTCCGGGATCTCTTTGCAAATAGTCTTTAAATAAAGAGCGCGCCAGAAAAGAGACTGCGCTGCGTGTCGCGTTAGTGCACGGTTTCAAGAGGGACCGGGGTGAACCCGGGAAATATCTTCACCTGCTCGAGAGGAAGCCGCGTTTGCTGGACAATCACCAGCCACATGCCGTCACCCTCGGGCAGCGCGGCAACGTGGGCGCTGCCTGCCACGGCGTCCGGACTCTTATCAAAGGCCTCATGAACCGCTTTCAAATCGGCCTCTGAATTCTCCGAAAGTGCAATGTACTTACGCTGCATGTGGATCCGCATAACAGGGATGTACCGCGAGAGCTTGCTACAGGAAATACCGAAGGCAAATTCGCCCTCCTAATTTTCACCATACTCGCCCGGGCCTGCTGCTCGGGAGGATTGCGGTGCATTTCAACTTCCGCCATGGACCAATTTGTCCGGAGGCTGGACTGCCGCTGCAGAGCCAACCTGGCTCGCGGTGGTGCGCGGGCGCGGCGGTGGAGGAGCAACGCTGCGCCCGCGTCTAAAAACGTGCCCCTGTTCGCATGGAATGCTGCGGCGGTGTTGGATAGGGCTAACCCGCCCGCACTTTGCAGCAGCGCTCCGCGCGGTGAGCGCACTAGACCATCGTACCAAGCCTCAGATCAAAGCTTCCGGCCGTAGCCGCTATCGGCTGGCCCATCATCC
>NZ_AKKE01000022.1 GCF_000281975.1 Novosphingobium sp. AP12
TTGCCGCCGCGATCGGTACCGGCGCCGTCGTGAAGCGGCTGATGCAGATCGCCGATGATGTGGACGATGAAGCGCAGGGCGAGGCGCTTGTCGTCCGCAGACGCCTTGGGATCGCGCAAGGTGGCGGTGAAGCGCGACAGCGCCGTCATTGCATCGCCCTCTGCCGGAGCATCGGAGGACTGGTAGTCGTATGCGCAACCTGCCCCTGCATTTCTTCGACCTGGACGGGGAAAATTCGGCGAGCCGCTGGACACTCTGCGATGACCTGAGCGAACATCCGCACATGATTCGCCCGGCGGGACGCTTGGCCAGATTGCGAGGCAGCATGTCGGACTTCGATAGTTTCATTACCGGGCTCAAGGCAGATGCAGAGCAGGCGCTTGCGGCGAAACGCCTTGAGGTGGAGCGTCGGGAAGCGGAGAAGGTCAGCGTGCGTGACGAACGCCGGCAGAGGCTCGTACGCGAATTCCAGCCCTTGATGGAGAAGGCTGCTGAAAGCTGCAACCGCGCCAACATTCCGGCTCAGGTTTTCATTCCATGGGAGGCACCCACCGCTGAATTTCACGATCGGGAATGGATCCGCTTCAGCATCAAAGGGCCGTCGATCAAAACGCGCGCTGGAGGTGTGGTTTCACCCCAGAGCCCAGTAGTATTTTGTCAGATAAACAAGCACAACATTGCAACAGTCAGTTTTGAAGCGGCCAACGCAAGTTCGCCGATGCCAACCAGCGTTAAGAACGAATCGGACGATGTGCAGAATGATCTCGACGTAGCGCTCAAAGGAGCCATCGCGGAATATTTCAAGACGCGTCAGACCCACGAGTTCTAAGGTTGCGCTGGAAATGCTGCACCTCAGCCGGCGGGCGGCGGTTGCTGACGTGCAGTGGGCATAGAAAGTCCCAATCCGCCACGTTCTTGTCGCACATGGGGCATTCTTCGGGCCCGGAGTTGTCGTCGTAGGCGGTCAGGATCAAGATGAACTGGTTTCAATGCCAGCATCTGCGACGGCATAGCTGGTGCTGGACTTGGTCGATGTGGTGGTGCTGAAGAGCCTCTTTTTTCTGTATGTCGCCGAAATACGGGCATTGAAGCCGCCTGAAAGGATGTCGTCGAGGCTCTGAGGCCGCCGAACAGGCCGCTGTAAGCAGGGCGCAGTCTGGGGGAAAGATCGGGCCGATCAATCGTGTGCGTGAAGAAGAAGCGCAGCGCGGAAACGACACTGTTCATAGTCGGGATGCCCAGACCTGCATCGCGCTGTTCGACTTGGAACTGCCCTAGATCCTCCACTGTCGCTGTATCGGGAGGGCGTCCAAGATACGTCGCAAAGCGTGTGACGTGGCGTACATAGTCGAACTGGGTCTTACGGGCGAACCGGCGCAGGTTCATATCTTCGATCATGCGCTGACGCAGTGGACTTACAGGGGCATCGGTAGGGATATTGGTCATCGTACGGCTCCTTGGTTGAAAAGAGCCACGATCGTCTGCCTACATCGCGCAGAGCTCAAGTTTGACGCTAACCTCTGATCCGCCGATGAACCTCAAACCATGCACCACTCCCGCGGCAGCGGGTCGTCTAATCGCCCCTCTGTCAAGCCAGCCAAATCATTCGTTCGTTCATTTTATAACTGTTGCCAAGCGTATGCCGGGTACAGGGTCGTCTACGCGGTCGATGCAAGTTGATCGCCGCAGGATGGGTTCCGTAGGCAAGATCTTCCTATGTTCGTGACGCAATCTGCTCCCAAAGGCCAGTTGCTTCCCGCTTCGCGGAATGATCTCAGCCGCGTCCCCGGCAGGGACGGCTCGGCGCGTCCTCAAAGGACGCTATCGGTAAACTTTAGATGCGCTGGTGACAATGTGCCGTCGTTCATCAAGTTGGCGCGGCGGCTCCAGCATTTGGATCAAACAGCTCGCCTGTCTTCAGCATTGCGTGCATGATTACCGCCAGTTTGCGCGCGAGCGCGACTGCAGCTCGTTTGAAACCAAGCCGCTCCTTCAGCGCCAGGGCCCAGGTACGCAATGCGTTCGTCTCTGTCGACCTGTTCAAAATGACCGAGGCTGCCTCGTACAAGAGGGTGCCTAACTTAGCGTCGCCGCGACGGGAGATATGACCTTCATAATCCACCTCTCCCGATTGATACCGCTTTGGGGTCAGACCGACCCAGGCGCCTACAGCACGCGAGTTTTTAAAGTTGATCGAATCCTCCACTGCTGCTGCGAAGGCCGTGGCAGTGACCGTACCCACACCAGGCACGGACGTGAGCAGGCGGCAACGTTGATCCGCGCCGGCCATCGCAACCAGTTGCTTGGTCAATTCCGCAACGCGAAGCCGGATATCTCCCCAGGCTTTAAGCAGAGGTAGGATGATGCGTGCCAAATTGTCCTCGCCTTCCAAAAGCGAAATTACATTGCGGTCGAAGACGCTGCCGGCGCCTTTGGGCACTACCAGCCCAAACGTCTTCATCAGCCCACGTATCTGGTTCGACATCTGCACCCTCATCTTCATGAGTTGACGGCGGGCGGCGATCAGCGTCCTCATCAACATGCTGTCGAAGCCTTTAACGCGGACCTCCCTATAGAAACCAACCTCAGCCAGATGGGCCAGGCCGTCAGCGTCGTTCGCATCGGTCTTGTTGGCAGCCATATCGAGAGCGGCCTTGGCATGGCGCGCATCTATACAGATCGCCGGCAGACCTTCCGCAGTGAGGGCATGGAAAAACCATACCGACAAAGGTCCGGTCTCAAATACCACGCGCTTTGCATTCGGTGCGCGCTTTCGGATCACTTCTGCGAGAAGCTTCGGGTCGGATGCACACTTGCCACGCCAAATGCGCTTGCCGTCCTGGCGAACCGATACTGAAGTGTCTTTCAGGGAGACGTCGAGTCCTATATGCTGATCCACGGTTGTCCTCCATATGATGCTGGGCCCGGTCCAAAATCGTGAGCCCGTTCTTCATCTTATCGGGGGGCAACCAACCTTCCAGTAATCCCGTGCATCTGGCCAACGGCCGGCGCTCCCGCGATTACGTCATGTTCGTACTTGTCTCATCTCCGGTCACCCCCTCACGGATCACAGACCGAGACGGAGGGCGTCCACCGTGAACTTGGCGCCGAAGATCAGCGCGTCGCCGGTCGGACGGCCGCGGAACGGCGCGCCGGTGCGGTCGGGGTTGAGGATGTACTGGAAGTTGGGCGACAGACGGATCGCCGGCCCGATTTGCGCGCTGTAGGTCAGCTCCAGCATCACCTGATGGCGCGAGACCTTGCCGCTCCCGCCCACCGAGAGATCAGCGGCGCGCATCCGCTGCATGGCAAGGTCGCTGAAACGCTGGTCGCTGACCATGAAGCCCACGCTGTCCTCGTCACGCCCGGCGAAGGTCCCGGTCTGGACGACGCCGATGTCCCAGAAACGGCTCTCCTCGACCCGGCCGGAGAGGTTGGTCATGGCGACGCCGAAAAGGCTGAGGCCGCGCTTCGAAGTCGGGTCGGGCCGGGTAAGCTGTTGCTCGAAGCGGAAATAGAGGCCTGAGCGCCCGTTTCGGACCTGCGCCGGGCGGCCCGAGACGATGGCGATGCCGCCCGCGTCGTCGCGCAGCGGATCGTCGTAGTCGCCCTTGTCCACCCATCCGCCTAGGATGTAGCGGGCGGGAAGGCGGGCCTTTTCGCCCATTTCGTAGCTCAGTTCCCAGGGCACGATCACTCCGGTCGCGTTGGCGATGCCGAAGGCGGTGCCGTGGTCGCTGGCGCGCTTGCGGTCGGGGTTGATTTCGTAGGCGCCGACGTGGGCGTAGACGTGATCGGTCAGCCGCGCCTTGGCGTGGGCCATCCAGCTCGATGCCGGGAAGTAGGTGAAATTGCTGTTTTTGAACACGAACGTTGGATTACCGCAGCCCGAATTGCCCTGGAACTGGCAATAGAGCGGCGAATTGAGGAAGTGGATATTCGCTTGGCTACGTCCCGCCTCGATCACCAGCCGGTCGTCGAGCAGATGCTGCTCCCAGGTCAGAATCGCGAGGTGGGTGTTCTGGGTGCCCCAGATCTCCTGAACAGAGGTATTGTTGCCGATTGCCAGCGCCGAGAGGCTCTCGCCGTGCCGGTTCGTCACCGCCACATGCAGCGCGCCGCCGCCGATGCCGGCGATGCGGTCCATGTTGAAGTCGGCGCCGACGTAGACCTGCCCGGCATAAGCCGCGTCGCGCCGCAGCCCGCCGGTGACGTTGCCCGCCGCCTCGCCGGTGTAGCTGAGCGAGAGGATAATGCCCTCCTCGGCGAGGGGTTGGAAGGATTCGGGCCGCGGCGCGGGTCCTGCGGCGATGTCGATGGTCTCGTCGGCCGACTGGGCCCGGACCTCGGCAGGCGCGGCAGCGATCGACAAGGCGATAGCGGCGACGCCTGCGAGGCAGGCGCCCTTGAACGGCAGGGCCGACATGTGCTGATCCTCTCGGGTATGCTTGGGTGTCTTTAAGGTGGGCTTAGGTGCGCTTCAGGACAGCGCTTCCGGCCTGCGTTTGAGAAGTCCGACGAGCACCGCGCTCACAAGCGTTCCCGCAACGATCGCGGCGCCGTAAGCGGCCAGATGCGTCACCGCGCCGGGGATCGGCAGCACGAAAACCCCGCCATGCGGCACTTTCAGCTCGACACCCGAAGCCATCGAGATCGCCCCCGCCGTCGCCGAACCCGCCATCAGCGAGGGGATCACCCGGAACGGATCGCGCGCCGCGAACGGGATCGCACCCTCGGTGATGAAAGCCAGCCCGAGAACCGCAGCGGCCCCTCCCGCCTCGCGTTCCTCGGCCGTGAAACGGTCGCGGAACAGGCGCGTCGCCAGCGCGACAGCCAGCGGCGGCGTCATTCCTGCCGCCATCGTCGCCGCCATCGGCGTGCAGACGTTGCTGGCGATGAGGCCCACCGAAAAGGCATAGCCCGCCTTGTTGACCGGGCCGCCCATGTCGAAAGCGGACATGGCGCCCAGGATCACGCCGAGCAGCAGCGCGCTCGACCCCTGCATGGACCGCAGCCATTCGGTCAAAAAGGCAAGGGCAGCGGCCACCGGCGTGCCGACCGCGTAGACCATCAGGAGGCCCGTCAGCAGCGTGCCCAGCAGCGGCAGGATCAGCACGGGCTTCAACCCCTGCAGGTTTTTCGGCAGGCGGATCAAACGGTTGAGCCCATCGACCCCGTAGCCAGCGATGAAGCCCGCCGCGATGCCGCCGAGGAACCCGGCGCCCAGCTGCGCGGCCATCATGCCGCCCACCATGCCCGGCGCGATACCCGGCCTGTCGGCGATGGAGAAGGCGATGTAGCCAGCCAAGGCGGGTACGATCAGCGCGAAGGCGCCCTGCGCGCCCACCTGGAACAGCGTATGTGCCAGCGTGCCCTTGGCAGCGTCGGTATTGGCGCCGATCCCGCCGAGCGCGAAGGCGATGGCGATCAGCAGGCCGCCCGCGACCACGAAGGGCAGCATGAACGAAACGCCGGTCATGAGGTGCTTGTATGGCCCCGCGCGTTCCGGTCCGGAGGAGGAAGCGCCGTCAGCGGTATCGGCTTCGCCGCCCTGCTGTCTCGCCTCTGCCAAGGCGCGCTCGATCAGTTTCGCGCCGCCCGAGATCGCCGGCTTGGTGCTGGACGCGAAGACACGTTTGCCGGCGAAGCGCGCGCGGTCGACCTCGCGGTCGGCGGCGATGAGCACGACGTCGGCCTCGGCGATTTCGTCAGCCGTCAGCGGTGTTCCGGCGCCGACCGAACCCTGCGTCTCCACGCGGATCGCATAGCCGAGCTGTCTGGCTCCCCCGGTCAGTCCCTCGGCCGCCATGAAGGTGTGGGCGATGCCGGTCGGGCACGAAGTGATAGCGACAATGCGCGGGATCTTCGTGGCCAGATCCGGAGCGTCGTTATCTTCGAACGCCAGCGCCGCAGCGGGATTGGCAAGCACCGCCTCGAGCGTCACGTGGCGCTCGGCCCGGCGAGCCAGCGCGTCGTCCGCCGTCCCGTCGCCGACCAACAACAGCAGGCCGCCCGTGCCCGGCACGTCGTCGCCGAGCGGATTCAGCACGCCCTGCTGGGTGCGGACCTCGACCTCGATGGTCCGCCCGTGAGTGCGGGCGGCGCGGCGCAGGGCCTCGCCCGCCAGCACGCCCTGCACGGCCGAGGACCCAGCCTCGACGACGGCAAAGATCGTCTTCATTTTGCCTCTCCTGCCGCTGTCTTCGCGGTCATTTTCACCGGGGTCACCGTCACTTCGTCGGCCAGCGCATGCACGCTTGCAAGCGCTGGCAGGTTCGGGCCGATCATGCCGAGTTTCGCCACCGCAAAGGCCGTCGCGAGCCGCGCGGTGCGTTCGAGGGATGCTTCTTCCAGCACGGCGGCGGCGATGCCCGCCACCATCGCATCACCGGCGCCGACCGTGCTCGCCAGTTCGCCGACCGCGAGCCGGGCGGTGAGCGCGCCCTCATCCGAGACGAACAGCGCGCCGTGCTCTCCCATTGAGACCACAACCAGCGTTACACCGCTCTGGCGCAAGATGGCGGCGGCCTCGACCATCGCGGAAAGGTCGGGCAGGCCGTGGCCCAGCATCTGGGCGAGTTCATCGCGGTTGGGCTTGACGATGTGGGGTGGCTGCGCGGTTTCCAGCGCGCATTTGAGCGGCAGGCCGCTGGTGTCGAGGATCACGCGGCACCCGATGGCGCGCAGGCGCTCTGTCAGGGCAGCGTAAGTATCGGGCGGGCAGCCTGGAGGAAGACTGCCCGCCAGCACGACGAGGTCACCCTCGCGTGCCGCATCGCAGATGGTGGCGGCGACCATTTCGGCGCGACCGGCATCGACTGCGAGGCCATCCAGATTGATATCGGTGGTGCCGGCCGGGTCGACCAGCTTGAGATTGATGCGCGTCGCCCCGGCAGTGCGGATGAAGCGGTCCTCGATGCCCTTGGCGGCGAACAGCGCATCGAACGGCGCCGCGTTGTCGCTGCCGAGCAGGCCATAGGCGGAAACGGACACGCCCCAGTCGGCCAGGCAGCTGGCGACATTGACGCCCTTGCCGCCGGCATTCTGGCGAACCGCATGGGCGCGGTGGACCTCTCCGGGGACGAGCCGGTCCAGCGTGACGGTCTGATCGATGGCGGGGTTGAAGGTGACAGTGAGGGCGCGCATCACATCGCCTCCCCGTCGAGCGCGCGGACCTCGGCAGCGCCTTCGGCGGCCAAGGCGCGCGCCGCGAGTTGGGCGAGTTCACTGCGATCGGATGCGCGCAACCGGGCCTTGACCGCCGGAATGTCGCGCGGGGTCATCGACAGTTCGCTGACGCCCAGACCCACCAGCAGCGCCGCGCCGAACGGATCGCCGGCGATGCCGCCGCACACTCCGACCCAGCGGCCATGCGCCTTCGCCCCTTCCACGGTCATTGCGATCATACGCAGGACGGCCGGATGCAGACTGTCCGCCTCACCCGCGAGTTCCGGGTTCTGGCGGTCGATCGCGAGGGTGTACTGGGTGAGGTCGTTGGTGCCGATCGAGAAGAAGTCGGCATGGGCAGCGAGCGACGCGGCCTGGACTGCCGCCGCCGGAACCTCGATCATGATGCCGATCGGAACCTGCGGCGCGTCGAGTTCCGCCCGGATCGCCTCGCAGCGCTGACGCAGCACGATGAGTTCGTGCGCCGAAGTGATCATCGGGAACATGATCGAGAGATCGCCGCCAAGCTTCGCCGCGCGGTAGAGCGCGCGCAGCTGCGGCTCCAGCAAGTCGGGACGGCGCAGCAGCAGCCGCGCGCCGCGCACGCCGAGAAACGGGTTCTCCTCGCGCGGCAGGTCGAGGTGGGGCACCTGCTTGTCGCCGCCGATGTCGAGCGCGCGCACGATCAGCGGGCGGTCCTGCGCATCGTCGCTGAGTGCGTCGATCATGGCGCGGTAGACGGCAAGCTGCTCGTCCTCGCCGGGGCTGTCCCCGCTTTCGAGGAAAAGGAATTCGGTGCGCATTAGGCCGACGCCCTCGCCGCCCTGCGCAAGCGCGAACGCGACCTGGTCGGCGCGGTTGACGTTCGCAGCGATTTCCACCCGGTGGCCATCGCGGGTGACGGCGGGCTGGCCGCGCTCCTGCTCCTCGGCGACGCGCCGGGCGGCGAGGTCGGCGATCCAGGCACGCGCCGAGACGAGATCGTCCTGGGAAGGCGAGATCCAGACCTTGCCGCCATCGCCATCGACGACGGCGACGGTCCCGGCAGCGGTCGCGAGCAATTCGGCGCCGCCTGCGACGACCGAAGGCAGGCCCAAAGTACGGGCAAGGATCGCGCTGTGCGAAGTCGGCCCGCCGAGCGAAGTGGCAATTCCGGCCACTTTCGCGACATCGAGCGTCGCGGTGTCGGACGGCGACAGGTCTGCGGCGACGAGGATGCAGGGCTCGTCGGGCAGGTCGGCGAGGGTGCCGCTGACGAGGCCGGGGGCGATCTCGGCCAGCACCCGGCGGCCCACGTCCTCGAGGTCGGCGGCGCGTGCGGCGAGGACAGGGTTGCCCAGCGCCGAGAGCTTGCTCGCGATCCGTTCCACGGCCTGGTGCCACGACCAGGCGACGCCGTGACCCTCGACCATGAGCTGGCAGGTGAGAGTGATGATGTCGGTGTCTTCCAGCAGCTCGGACTGCGCCTTGAAGATGGCGGCTTCCGAGCCGCCGAGGCGGCGGGTGGTGTCGTCGATCAGCGCCGTCATCTGCGCGCGGGTGCGCACCAGCGCGCCGTTGAGTTGTTCACCGCCGGTGGCTAGGTCGACCGGCACGTCGGGCACCACGAGTTCTGCTGCGCTGAGGACATGCACCCGGCCGATCGCGAGGCCGGGGCTGGCGGCAACGCCGGCTATCATCCGGGGACTTCCGGCGGGCGTCCAACTGCGGCTCGGCGCCTTGGCTTTCTCGGCGACGCGGGCAGCGTCTTCCTTCTCGCGCGACGTGAGGCGGCGGACGGCGGCAACGAAGCTGCCCAGCGCCGGTTCAGCGCCCGCGCCGTCGGCAGAAAAGGTGACTTCGTCACCGCAGCGCAGGCCCAGCTGGAGCAGGGCGACGAGGTTGCGCGGATCGGCGCTTTCGTTGCCGTGGCGCACCCGCAGGCGGACGCCGGAGCCTCGTGCAGTCTCGACCCAGGTCGATGCGGGGCGGGCGTGGAGGCCCGAGGGATAGTCAACCACCCAGGCGGCGGTATGGGCGAGATCCACGGCAGGCGCGGAGGCGGTTGTGGGGGCCGCGTCTTCGCCGAGGGCGCGCGTAAAGTCGGCCGGATCATCGGTGGCGATGAGCGCCTGGAGCCGGTCCTCGTCCTGGATCAGCCGGGTCAGGCGGCGCAGGATGCCGATGTGGCTGTCCGAGTTCGCGGCGATGCCGACGACGATGTGGGCGCGCTGCCCCGGGTTCCAGTCGATGCCGCCGCGAAGCTGTAGGATGGCGATGCCGTCGCGGCGGACGAGGCCCTTGTCCTCACCCAGCCCGTGCGGGATGGCGAGGCCGGAGCCGAGGAAGGTGTTCGCCACGGCTTCGCGGCGCACCATGCTCTCCTCGTAGCCGGGCGCGACGCAGCCGGCGGCGACCAGCAGCTGGCCGACCTGGCGGATCGCATCGGTCTTGTCGGCGGCCTTGGCGTCGATCCTCACGAGATCGGTGGCATGCGACGCGGTGAAGGCGTCTGCGAGCATCGTCGTTCCTCTCCAATTCACTCCCAGCTCAGAAAACGTTTTCTCAGCGAATTTGTCAAGAGGGGTTGTGATCAAAGCAATCACTAGTGCATAAACCTGCTATCAGGATGGGATTGGCTGATTGGACAAGAGAACGATTTCCACATGGCGATAGGGATCAAGGATGTGGCCCAGGTCGCCGGGGTTTCCCCCGCAACCGTCTCGCGCGTGCTGGCGGGCCGACCGGTCGATCCGGCGATGAGTGAGCGCGTGCTGGCGGCGGTGAAATCTACCGGATACCGCCCCAATCTCGCCGCTCGGCGGCTGCGCTCCCAGCACAGCAACACCATCGGCCTAGTCGTCGCCGACATCGGCAACCCGTTCTTCACCGCTGTCTCGCGCGCAATAGAGAGCGTCGCTGCCGCGCGCGGCTTGCGCGTGATCCTGTGCAATACCGACGAGGACCCCGCCAAGGAAGCGGCCTACCTCGAACTGCTGCACGAGGAGCGCGTGACCGGCGTGATCCTCGCGCCTTCGCGCCAGAGGGTCGCTAAAGGCGGGCGAATCGAACTTGACTATCCCGTGGTCCTGATCGACCGCGCCGCGCCCGATGCCGAGTTCGACTGCGTACTGCTGGACAATGCGCGCATGGCGGAGGTCCTCGTCGAGCACCTGTACGCACATGGACATCGCCGGATCACCGGCCTGTTCGGCGCGGCCAGCACCACCGGCGCCGAACGCCGCGACGGTTTCACGAGGGCGGCGGCGCGGCTCGGACTGGCGGTGGAGACGATCGCGGTTCCCCATACAAAGGACGCGGCGGAGCAGGTCATCGCCCAGTTGCTCAGCCGCGCGGAGCGGCCCGACGCCGTCGTGGCGAGTAACGGCGTGATGCTCGTCAACGTGCTGCGGGCCTTGCGCGACCTTGGCCTCGAAGTGCCGCGCGACATCGCGCTCGCTGGGTTCGATAACAATGACTGGATGGAGTTCGTCGGCGGCGGCCTCAGCGTCATCGAGCAGCCGGTAGAGGAGATCGGCCGCACTGCGATGACGATGTTGCTCGACCGGCTCGAAAACCCCGATGCCGCGGGCCGCAAGGTCGTGCTTGCGGGCCGGCTGATACCTCGCGGATCGAGCATGCGTGCCGATATCCGCTGCAAGACTACCGGAGACTGACGCTCATGGAACGTACCACCATCGGCCGCGACACGCGCTTGTGCATGTCCCTGTCGGCCCGACCCGGCAACGCCGGATCGCGTCTGCACAACTGGCTCTACGACCATTATGGGCTCGACTACGTCTACAAGTCGTTCAGCACGACCGACCTCGCCGCCGCCGTCGGCGGCATCCGGGCGTTGGCAATTCGCGGCTGTGCGATCTCGATGCCCTTTAAAGAAGCGGTCATCCCGATGCTCGACGCCCTGGAGGGCTCCGCCCGTGCGATCGACAGCGTGAACACGATCGTCAACGACGACGGCGTGCTCACCGGCTACAACACCGACTACGTCGCCGTGCGCGACATCGTGACGCGCCGGGGCATCGATCCGGCGACGCCGTTCCTGCTGCGCGGCAGCGGCGGCATGGCAAAGGCCGTGGTCGCCGCGCTCCGCGATCTGGGCTTTCGCCAAGGCACGATCGTCGCGCGCAACCGCGAGAATGGCCCCGCGCTCGCGGCGCAGTACGGTTTCGAATGGCTAGCGGAAATGCCTGCACGGGGTGCTGCGATGCTCGTCAACGTGACGCCGCTGGGCATGGAGGGGCCGCAGGCCGAGGCGCTCGCCTTCTCGCCCGAGCAGGTCGCGGCCTGCGAAATCGCCTTTGACGTCGTGGCCCAGCCCGCGAATACGCCCTTCGTCCGGGCTGCGCGAGAGGCCGGGAAGACGGTGATATCGGGCGCGGAGGTGATCGTGCTCCAGGCGATCGAGCAATTCGTGCTCTACACAGGATTGCAACCTGACGCGGAGGCAGTAGCGCAGGCGGCCAGTTTCGCGCATGGTCCGCAGGTGGCAGATTCGCTGCGGAGCGCATAACTCGTTCCCTGCCGATCTCCGGACAAACCTGAGTTCTGCGCCCGGCGCAACGTCCATCGCGAAAGTCCACGATGCAACCGATCACACTGACCCGCTTCCTTATCGAGCAGCAACGGCGCGAGGACAGTGCCTGTCCATCGGAACTGCGGCTTCTCATCGAGACGGTAGCCCGCGCCTGCAAGACGATCACGCATGCGATCTCGAAGGGCGCGCTGGGCGACGTGCTGGGCAGCCTTGGCTCGGAGAACGTGCAGGGCGAGGTCCAGAAGAAGCTCGACGTCATCGCCAATGAGATCCTGCTCGACGCCAACGAGTGGGGCGGCCATCTCGCCGCCATGGCCTCGGAGGAAATGGAGACGATCCACCGCATTCCGAACCGCTATCCCAAGGGCGAATACCTGCTGTTGTTCGATCCGATCGACGGGTCCAGCAACATCGATGTTGACCTTTCGGTGGGTACGATCTTCTCGGTGCTGCGTGCGCCGGAAAGCGCCTCGGGCCGCGAAGTGACCGAGGAAGACTTCCTGCAACCAGGCCGCGATCAGGTCGCCGCTGGTTACGCCATCTACGGTCCGCAGACGCTGCTGGTGCTGACGCTGGGCGCCGGGGTCTACGAATTCACCCTCGACCGCGAGATGGGCGCCTGGCGGATGACAGACGGGCCGCTTAAGATCCCTTCGGGCAACTGCGAGGTCGCCGTCAACATGGCCCGCCGCGCACAGTGGTCGCCTGCCGTGCGCCGCTACATCGACGACCGCGTAGGCTGCGAGGCGGGGCCGCTCGCCGGCAAGTACAACATGCGATGGACGGCCTCGATGGTCGCGGACATCCACCGCATCCTCAAGCGGGGCGGCGTGTTCCTTTACCCCGCAGACCACCGCGAGGCCGGCAAGGCCCGCCTTCGCTTGCTCTACGAGGCCAATCCGATGAGCTTCCTCATCGAGCAGGCCGGCGGGCGCGCAATCGATGGAACGCACCGCATTCTCGACACGCAGCCCACCGGGCTGCACCAGCGCACAGGCGTGGCTCTTGGCGCACCTGACGAGATCGAGGCTCTATTGCGCGAAAGCGACCTTATTCGGACAGGTCCCGCTTCGATTGGGGCTAGCTGCGGGTCTCCTGCGCCATCGAGCGTTCGGCGCTAATATTCGACGTCGCCTCACAGTTAGCTTTCGCAAACGTGCCGTTTCATTCATCTGACGTGGGATGACACCTGCGACTCTGGCAGTGACCTCTGAACATTGGCTTCGGCCCCGGGCGGACTTTCGCCGAACTGCTTGACGGAATATCGACCATATTCGGCGCGATCCGGCATCACGCAATAAACTTAGCATCGCCCGCACGTGGATTCCAAGTGTGCGAGCCAATAAACATGACAGCAATCCCCCCGCTCAAGTCGGTCGGTCCCGAGGCCTATTCGTTCCCCCGAGACTGCGCGATGGTTCATCTTGCCTGTCATAGAATCGTTAAGCGGCAGCTTACGGCGAAATCAGCCATAGATCTGGTGGGGCGGGAACGACCGGGGCTGGTCGAAGGCCGCGGTTTCTATGATTGTCGAACAAGCTCGGAAAATGACGGCGAAGGCGCGTCCTGCGAATAATGGCGACCGGACGTTCCGAAGCTCGCCTCAATCGTAGCGGGACAGATCGACTTCCTTGCCTGGTCCGCTGAAGAGTCTGGCGCTCAGATTGCGGACGACGTCCGCGCTGGCTACGCCGAGTACGCCGTGGAGCAGGCTAATGCCGAGCCGGCTCTTGGGATGCATGAGGCGCGGCGCGATCTTCGGCACGCCCTGGCCGTCCTCGACCATCGGTCGTATCTGTTTCTCATAGGCCTGAAACGCGGCCTCGACACCCGCATTACGGATCAGTTCCTGCGCCAGCACATAGGCGCCGGTGACGGCAAGCGTGGTGCCGACCCCCGCCAGCGGCGTAGCGCACCAGGCGGCGTCGCCGGTCAGGACGACGTGACCCGACGACCAGCGCGGCATTCGCACCTGCCGGAGCACGTCGAAATAGAAGTCGTCGGTGCTATCCATCGCCGCGAGAATGCGCGGCGTCTCCCAGCCAGCATCCGCGAAGCGCTCATGCAGGAAGGCCTTCTGACGTTCTACATCCCAGTCCTGCTCGCCCTCGGCTTCCTTCGAAAGCGACAGCATCGCGCGGGTGGTGCCGTGCTGGTCGGGGCGGAGCGAGACGCTGCGCTTGCCCGGCGCGTTGAACCAGCGCCACATCCGGTCGTCATCATTTGAACGCGGAATGGTGAAATAGGCGATGGTCATGTCCATCCACCGCGGATCGTTTGCGCCGTTGAAGACCAGTTCGCGTGTCGAAGAGCCAACCCCCTCTGCGACGATCACAGCGTCGAAGGTCTCATTCGTGCCGCTGGAGAAAGTGACGCTGGCACCATTCGTCGTCTCCTCGACCGCCTCAATCCGATCGTTGAACCGATAGGCTGCGCGATCCTGCGCTGCGTCGTAGAGGAGACGCGCCAGATCGCCGCGCAGGATCTCCATTTCCGCGGTCGGACCGTCGTTTCCATTCTCGTCCACCGCGAACCGCGCTGCCTCGCTGCCGTCCTCGTTGACCCAGACCGTGCCTTCCTCACCGGTGCCGTGGTCGAGGGCGGCCGCCTCCAGGCCTAGCCGGCGAAGCACCTCGCGCCCAACACCGCGTACATCGACATTCTGCCCGCCATCACGAAACGCCTCGGCCCGCTCGACGACCACCACCTCGAAATCGTAGTCGGCAAGCACCGCGGCGATAGTGTTGCCGGCGACACTGGCGCCGGTGATGAGAATACGTTTGGGCATTTAGGTCTCCTTGCCCGACAAAGCACATCGCGGATGATTGCGTTCCCAGGCTGATCAGCGCCGATCGTCCGAAACGCTGGTGCACCAATCCGCTTAGGGTCCGGTGCGGGCGCGATGTCGGTCGGATCGGGAGCTGCGTCTTCCTACCAGACCGGTCCGCGCTCGCCGAGGGCGACTTCCGCCCAATCAACCGCACCATGGGCGCCGCTGCCGTCCCGCGAAGATCAAATGAGCAAGTTTAGGGTGCGGTGTTGCCAACGGTTTCAAGGCCGACCGAGCGGCAAGTTTGGCAAAAGAAGTATCGGAAAAACCGACCGGCGAAAGACGCAGTCTGGTCGAGACCCGCCACTACCGCTGTGCCCTCGCACGAATTTCCCCGCCCTGATTATGGACGTTCCCAAGCCAAAAATGGGGCGCCTGATTCCGGCCCTTCGTTCATCGCCTTTAAGCGGGACAAAGCCGCTATTCGCTGTACCTCCGCGAACGGCGGCTTCTTAACCGACACCGGACATTCCTGCGGCGCGGGATCGCGGGCTCAGGCATGACATCACTGGCCGGGAGGCGACCGTCCGGTTTGGACTTGGGTCGCGGAGATAGCTGACGGTCGTGCAGAGTCAGCAGCCGAACAAAAAGCGCCATTTCTATGCGGATCTGCAAATGTCGGCTCGCACCGATGCCTGCCGTCCTTTGTCCATCGAAATGAAAGATGGTGGCTCACTGACAGAGCAGCTGTCCAGCGACCTATCCGGACCATCGAAATCGCGCATTTGTTAATCCTGTATCCGAGCCTCGACTCCACGCCTACGTTTGAGGAACTTCGGAGTTAGGCACTTGGTAAAACAGGTATCTGCATGGCATCGCTCGGGGTTATCGGAACGTTGAAGGTGACTGTGCTCCTGAGCCTCTCCAATTCTTCCCAACCCTATGAAAATTCCGTCATTCCTTTGGATTTTCTGGACATTATCCCTCTAATTTGCGCAGAGCGGAGATCGGCGCACTCGGCC
>NZ_AKKE01000023.1 GCF_000281975.1 Novosphingobium sp. AP12
CGTGGAGGAAAATCAGGGGGTCACGTCAAATTGAACAGCACGTCCCACGAGATATCGAGCATCAGGTTGGGATCGGCATCCAGCGCCTTCTTCATGATTGCGATGTGCTGGTTCGGGTCCATCTTGGACAGTTCCTTCGACAGACCCATGTGCGCCCAGACGATCTTGTTGTTGGGATAGGTCTTCAGGATCTGCTGCATCAATGGCACGAACTGCGTGGGATTGGCGTCGTTGCCTAGGTCGGAGTGCAGCGTGATCGGGATGCCGCGCTCCTCCAGCACTTTCATGAACGGCGCCCACTTGGCGATGCTCTCGGGCGTCGCGGGCTCGTGCAAGTTCTTGAGCAGCGCCTGCTTCTCGACGTTGGCCTCGCCCATCCACTTGAACATGCCGGGGAATTCTTTGTCGTAGAGCTTGATGTTGTCGACTGCGGTCTCGGGATGCGCGAGGTCGGTGAACGTCATCGACAGCGTGATGTTGAGGTTGGGGTGCGGGATGACCTTGGTCTCCTGCCCATTCACAAAGTCGTTCTTGATGCTCGGCAGCGCGGTCGTCCCGGGGCAGTCGAGGTAATAGGTGCAGGACGAGCGCATGTCGATCGACTGGCCGATGCCGAAGTAATTGACGAACCGCACGCCGAGCTTGTCGAAGTAGTCGAACAGTTCAGCCGGAGGGAGCGCCTGGCCGCCGAACGGACGGGGGTGGAAGTGCGCATCGACCAGCGCGCCGTAAGATTCGGTCTTGCGGTCATAGCAGTCCTGCTTCTTGCCCTTCTCGAACGAAGCCAGCGGACGGTTGGGCCGGGCCATTTGCGCCGGCGTGGCGGGCGGCGGGGGCGCAGCTTGTGCAGCGGCGGAACCCTGACCCCCGCCGACGACCGCAAGTGAACCAAGTGTCGTCAGCGTGAGCAGGCTCACGCGAAGCATCGCGATTTTCCTCATTACTATTGCCCTCCAGTTTTTGCCTACCCACAACTTCGACTCTTTCGCCGGTTAGGCTACTTTGCGTCGTCAGATTCTAGATTTGGCGGAGGTAGTAAAACATAAGGGAAAACCCGCGTAGTTTCCTCGGGCAGTACCTAGTCACACCGATGTGTATTCCAACGACGGTTAAGTGTACAAATGCTCACAGGTATTCAGAAATTTAGGTCAGGCATGCAGGGCAGCGTGACCGCCAATTGGCCACGATACGAAAGCCGCGAAGTGCCAGACCGTCACGATCTGAAAGGCCGAATGCTCAGCCGGCTTCACCAGTGATCTCAGAAATGAAGTGGTGTCCTAGCCATCACCGACTGCGTCAGCCTAAGAAACCGCCGGCAGCGGCGAACGCCGACAGGAGCGGCTTCAATTCCCTTCTCATTTGGACCGTATCACGCCTCAATTATATTGTGGCGAACCGCATAAAGGACGAGTTCCGATATGTTGGTCATCTCGAGCCTACGCATCGCGGCTGAACGATGCGTCTCAACTGTCTTCACGCTTATTCCGAACAAATGCGCGACTTACTTGTTGACCTTACCTTCAGGAATTGGCTGCACTATTGGCGCTTGCAACCAGTGAGTACAATTCTAGAACCGTCATCATGATCTTTGGAAATGAAGTTTTACAGTAACATCTGAGAAATACCGCTGACGAAATAAGGTTCATGCGCAGACGGTAATTCCACAGCAGCAGCAATCAGTTCAGAGGCATTGTCAGATTTCAGGACCTGTCCACGCGCACCAACGCGCAGAATTTCCAGAAGAATGGCTTCACGATCATGCATGGTGTACACGAGAACGTACATGCACCGCGACCCGGCACTGGCTCAGGCGGCCATCCGCAAGCGCGAAGAAAGAGCAATTTCTCCCAACTAGTCGCCCAACTGCCCCGATGGCGTCCGCCAGAACGGGACTCAACATCACAGGAAAATCGCTGGAATCCAAATGTTTGGAAAGTGGTAGCGGAGGAGGGACTCGAACCCCCGACACGCGGATTATGATTCCGCTGCTCTAACCAGCTGAGCTACTCCGCCATACCGTGGCCACCCTGGGGCAGCTCGATCTGGTGCACCGTTGCTGCGGTGCAGGCCGCGTCCTTTAGGCAGGAGGGGACGATCGGTCAACACCCAAAACGCAGGCAAAAACATCGGGCTCAGCCGCGGAACGCAACGACCCGCAGCGGCCGCCA
This sequence comes from Novosphingobium sp. AP12, assembly GCF_000281975.1. Classification (GTDB taxonomy): domain Bacteria; phylum Pseudomonadota; class Alphaproteobacteria; order Sphingomonadales; family Sphingomonadaceae; genus Novosphingobium. Next base: position 2,169 of record NZ_AKKE01000023.1, read on the forward strand.
CAGGCCCTCCTCCCAGCTATAGAGACCAAAGCCCCGGAAGCGGAACGAGGCGGGTTCCAGCATCGGTCCGAGTTCCGCCTGAAGCGCGCGGGCGGCCTGGCTTGTCACCTTGTTCTGGATGGTCACGTGAAGACGCAGCGGCTGGGCGTCCTGCTGCGTCAGAAGGCCGTGCATGCGTTCGGCGATGACGCCGTGCAGGTCGACCATCTCGGGGCTATCGATGGCGATGGCCGTGCCCGTACCCAGCTTCATCAACCCGGCGATTCGGGCCGGTGGCGGCGGCGCCTTGGCCAATGCACCGAGCACGCCAAGCAGTTCCGCCTCCACCGAGGGCGGCAACGCGTGGAACAGCGTGACGTGCGCGCGCAGCCGGTTGCGCTCCGGCGGATAGTGCGCCCGGCGTAGGCCGTCCGCCCAGGCGAGCACGTCGTCCGGCAGTTCGGCAGTGACCAGCAGCGGGGCACGCGGATTGCGCGGCCCCGTCGCCATCCAGTCCGGCGCAGGCGAACTCACGCCGCGCGCAAGGCTTCCAGCACGCGCTCGGGAGCCGATTCGCCGTAGGGGTCCTCGTCCGATCCCACGTCGTTGATGCCGGGCTCCTCGAACCAGCCGGTGACTGTGTTGTCATCGACGATCATCGCATAGCGCCACGAGCGCAGCCCGAAGCCGAGGTGGTCCTTGTCGATCAGCATGCCCATGCGGCGGGTGAAACTGCCCGAGCCGTCCGGCAGCAGCCGCACTTTCGAGAGGCCGAGGTGCTTGCCCCACTGATACATGACGAAAGCGTCGTTGACTGAGAGGCAATAGACCTCGTCTGCCCCCGCGGCGCGAAAGTCGTCGTAGAGGCGCTCGAAAGCGGGGCATTGCTCGTTGCTGCAGGTGGGCGTGAAGGCACCGGGCAGGGAGAAGATCACCACCTTCTTGCCCGCGAATTCGTCGCGCACGGCGAAGTCTTGCCACTTGAACGGATTGTCACCGCCCAGCGCCTCGTCGCGCACGCGGGTCTTCAGGGTGATGTCGGGTATCTGGCGGTCGAGCATGGTTCCTCCGGTTCGGCGCAGGCGGTTTGTCCTGATTGCCAGAATGCCCGGGACGCGGCAAAGTTCATCGACACCGGACGAATGGGACGAGGCACGCCATCATGCGCACATTCCGGATCATCTCGGTCGCCATCCTGCTCTGGAACCTGGTGGGCGACGCCTTCTACATCATGCATGCCATCGCCGACCTTCACGCCCTCGGCCGCACGGATCCGGCGACCGCCGACGCCTTCCGCGCGATGCCGGTCTGGGCCTGGTTGGCCTATGCCGTGGCGGTGTGGCTCGGCACGGCAGGCGCGGTGCTGCTGCTCACGCGGCGCAAGGCGGCCTGGGTGTTCTTCGCAGCGTCGCTGGGGGCGTGGTAGTGCAGTTCGGCTGGACGTTCCTGGGCTACGGGCTCATCGCCGTCAAAGGCTGGTCGACCGTGATCTTCCCGGCGGTGATCTTCGCGATCACCCTCGCCTCGCTGCTCTACGCCCGCGCGAAGGCGGCGGACGGGACGCTGCGCTGACCGCTCAGAGTTCGCCGCGCTGGCGGCGGATCGCGAACCACTTGGCGACGTTGCGGTTGTGCTCGGCCAGCGTGCCGGCGAAGGCGTGCCCGCCGGTGCCGTCCGCGACCATGTAGAGCGCGTCGGTCTTCGCCGGGTTCAGCACCGCCGCGATCGATTCGCGGCCCGGGTTGGTGATCGGATGTTTGGGCAGGCCGACCATCGTATAAGTGTTGTAGTCGTTGACCGCCTGGATTTCCGACTGGAGGATGCGGCGGCCCAGGCGCTTGCCCTTGGTGATCGGGTAGATGATCGTCGGGTCCGCCTGGAGCAGCATCCCCGTCCGCAGGCGATTCGAATAGAGCCCGGCGACCATGCGGCGTTCCGACGGCTTGCCGGTTTCCTTCTCGACGATCGAGGCCAGGATCAGCGCCTGCTCGGGCGTCTTCACGACGAGGTTCGGAGCGCGTCCCGCCCAGAGTTCCTTGAGTGTGCGGCTCATCGCCGCCTGCATTCGGCGCAGCACCGCCTCGCGCGGCTCGCCACTTTCGATGGGATAGCTGTCGGGCAGGACCGAGCCCTCGGCAGGCGAAGTCACGTCGCCGGTGAGTGCGGTCTGGGCCTTGAGGCGTTCGTAGACCATGATCGAAGGCATGCCCTCGGGCACGGTGACGAGGCGACGCACGAAATCGTCGCTGGAGATGATCGCCAGCACCCGCGAAGCGCTGGCGTGGGCGGGAATGGCGAACTCACCCGCCTTGATCCCGCCGCCGCCGCCGAACACCCGGGCGCGCAGGGTGAACCCGGAGGCCGAGCGGATGACGCCCTTGTCCTCCAGCCGGGCGGCCACGGTGGCCAGGCTGGCGCCGTTGGGCACGAGGAAGTGCGCATCCTTCTCGAGCGGGCCGGAACCATACCAGCCGCCCAGGAAGCTCCACAAGGCTCCGACGATGGCCACGGCGAGGACCGCTGCCAGAACGCATCCACGCCGGGACATCATCGGATTTTGCCTCAATCGACCTTGCGCAGCACCAGGCTGGCGTTGGTGCCGCCGAAGCCGAAGCTGTTGTTGAGCACGGCGCGCACTTCACGCTTCTTGGCGACGTGCGGCACGAGGTCGACGCCCACGCAGCTGTCGCTCGGGTTGTCGAGGTTGAGCGTCGGGGGGACGATCTGGTCGCGCAGGGCGAGGATGCAGAAGATCGATTCGACCGCGCCCGCGCCGCCCAGAAGGTGGCCGATCGCCGACTTGGTCGAGCTCATCGAGACGTTGTCGATCGCATCGCCGAACAGGCGGCGCACCGCGCCCAGTTCCAGCTCGTCGCCCAGCGGGGTCGAAGTCCCGTGGGCGTTGATGTAGTCGATGTCCTTGGGCTCGAGGCCCGCCTTGCGCAGCGCCATCGCCATCGAGCGGTAAGCGCCCGAGCCTTCCGGGTGCGGCGCGGTGACGTGATAGGCGTCGCCCGAGAGACCATAGCCGATGACTTCGGCGTAGATCTTCGCGCCGCGCGCCTTGGCGTGCTCGTATTCCTCGAGCACGACGACGCCCGCGCCCTCGCCCATCAGGAAGCCGTCGCGGTCCTTGTCGTAGGGGCGGCTGGCCTTTTCGGGCTGGTCGTTGAAGTTGGTCGAGAGCGCGCGGGCCTGCGCGAAGCCGGCGATGCCGATCGGGCAGATGGTCGCTTCCGCGCCGCCCGCCAGCATGATGTCGGCGTCGCCGTCCTTGATCATACGCGCGGCGTCGCCGATCGAGTGCGCGCCGGTCGAGCAGGCGGTGACGACCGCGTGGTTCGGACCCATCAGGCCGTACTTGATCGAGACCTGGCCCGAGATCAGGTTGATGAGGCGGCCGTGGACGAAGTGCGGCGAGACGCGGCTCGGGCCCTTCTCGGCCAGCACCAGCGATTCGCTCTCGATGCCGGGAAGGCCGCCGATGCCCGAACCGATCGAGCAGCCCGCCATGTAGCGGGTTTCGAGATCCATCTCGGTCAGGCCGGCGTCCTCGATCGCCTGTCCGGCGGCATCGATGCCGAAGACGATGAACGGGTCGACCTGGCGCTGGACCTTGTGATCCACGCGCTTGTTGGCATCGAAGCCATATTCATGGTCGGCCGGCTTCACCTCGGCGGCGATGCGGCACTTCTGGTCCGAGGCATCGAACTTCGTGATCGGCCCGGCGCCGGACTTGCCGGCAAGGATGTTGGCCCAGGTGGTCTCCACGTCGCCGCCCAGGGGGGTGACGAGGCCAAGACCGGTTACGACAACACGACGCATTATGTTCTCCGAAAATCCTTCGGCCCAAAAGGCAACAGGCCCGCCCCCTTAGAGGTCGAGCCTGTCGATTTCAATCCGGTGTTGCATTCCGGCCCCACCCCTCACGAGCGGGGACCCGGACTGCAAGGCCGCAATCAGCCCTTGTTCTCTTCGATGTACTTGATGGCATCGGAGACGGTGCTGATCTTCTCGGCTGCGTCGTCGGGGATCTCGACGCCGAATTCTTCCTCGAAGGCCATGACCAGCTCGACGATGTCGAGCGAGTCAGCGCCCAGATCGTCGATGAAGCTGGCGTCTTCGGTAACCTTCTCGGCTTCCACGCCCAGGTGCTCGACGACGATCTTCTTAACCCGATCGGCGGTATCGCTCATGTGTATAGACCCCTTCAAAAATCGGAGGATTGATATCTCGTCAGCCGCCCTAATGAACGGGCGGCGCGCTGGCAAGGGGCTTGGGTCATACCCCGAAGGTGACGTGACCCTCGTTATCCACGGTCCAGGCAGGATTCCATGCAATTTCCCAAGCGTTGCCATCGGGATCGGCGATGTAGCCGCGATATCCGCCGTGGGGCGGCGCGTCAGCGGGGCGAAGCAGCGTGGCCCCTGCCGCGACGAGCCGTTCGATCCCTGCGTCCACCGCCTCGGCGCTTTCGACGTTGCTCGCCAATGCGAAGCTGCCGGGCGGGACACCTGGGCGCTGCATGTCGGATTCGAGCTGCGCCTTCTCCCAAAGGCCGAGCATCAGCCCGCTCATCTGGAAGAACGCAACGTCGTCCTGTTCGAACACCGGCTCCCAGCCGAATCCCTCGCGGTAGAACGCCTTTGAGCGGGCGACGTCGGCGACGCCGAGCGTGATGACGGAGATCTGCTGTTGCATATCGGGCCAACGTCGATCCCCGGATATTCGTTCCGGGCGAGCCTTGGCGGCCGCACCCCGCACCGTTAGCAACGCGGCATCATCATCGGGGGACATAATGCCGACGACGACCAATCCGCTCTCCCTGTTCGCAATCGGCGCAGGCGCCCTGCTCCTCATCGGCGCCGACGCACCGGCGCCCGACCCTGCCCCGGCGATCGCAGCTTACGACAAGGCGCTGAACGCGTCGCTGCGGCCCGGCCGCTGGGTCGGCACGTTCACCGAGCACGGCAACGGAGCGGGGCCCGAGGGGTCCGACCCCGTCGACCTGTGCGTTGCCGCGGAAAAGCCGGAGCCCTTCCCGGCCCCTTATGCGAAAATTTTCACAGGCATCGCGAAGGCGGGCGCCTGCACTGCAACGCCGGGCGCGGCGAGAGCGCTGGATTTAGCCATGAACTGCCGGATAGGAGATGCGGCGCCGCTCGACGTGGTTTCGACAGGGGCTGTCGGTGCAGACCAGGCGGAAATCGCGGTAGTCATCAGCGTGCAGGGCAAGGAAGCCGCGAGGCTGACCACGTCGCTCAAGCGCGTCGGCGGCTGCGAAGGAGGCGACAAGAGCGCGAAAGACTGAAACAAATCGGGCTGCCGGCAAGATTATGAACCTCGCCGGCAGCCCTGATCTATCGCAACGTCGATCCCGCTATGCCGGGACGATGCGGCCATCATCCCGCATCGGGGGCGACGATCCTGCCTGCTGCCGGGGCGGCCTGCTTGGTAGGCTCCACCACGCGCATGTGCAGTTCGCGCAGCTGCTTGTGCTCGGCGGGCGACGGCGCGCCCATGAGCAGGTCCTCGGCCCGCTGGTTCATCGGGAACAGCGAGATTTCGCGCAGGTTCTGCGCGCCGCAGAGCAGCATCACGATCCGGTCGACGCCGGCAGCCATGCCGCCGTGCGGCGGAGCGCCGTACTGGAAGGCGCGGTAGAGACCGCCGAAGCGCTCCTCCACGTCCGCCTTGGTCAGGCCGGTCATCTCGAACGCCTTGACCATCAGTTCGGGGCTCTGGTTACGGATGGAACCCGAAGCGATCTCGAAACCGTTGCAGACGAGGTCGTACTGGAACGCCTTGATGGTGAGCGGATCCTGGCCTTCGAGCGCTTCCATCCCGCCCTGCGGCATCGAGAACGGGTTGTGCGCGAAGTCGACCTTCTTGTTGTCCTCGTCCCACTCGTAGAATGGGAAGTCGACGATCCAGCAAAGCTCGAAGCGGTCCTTGTCGATCAGGCCCAGCTGTTCGCCCACGCGGGTGCGGGCGAGCCCTGCCAGCTTGGCAGCCTGCTCTTCCTTACCGGCGGCGAAGAACACGCCGTCGTTGGGGCCGAGGCCCAACGCCGAGATCAGCGCGGCGGTCTTTTCCTCGCCGTGGTTCTTGGCGATCGGGCCGCCGGGGACGCCGTCCTTGATGTTGATGTAGCCGAGGCCGGAGAAGCCCTCGCCCCGCGCCCAGTTGTTCATCTCGTCGAAGAACTTGCGGCTGCCGGCACCCGCGCCCGGAGCCGGGATCGCGCGGATCACGCCGCCGTTGCCGACGATCCCGGCGAAGATGCCGAAGCCCGATTCGACGAAGTGCTCGCTCACGTCCTTGATGATCAGCGGGTTGCGCAGGTCAGGCTTGTCCGAACCGTAGTCCAGCATCGACTGCGCGTGCGGGATGCGGCGGAACCCACCCGAGGGGGTGACCGGCTTGCCGTCCGCGAAGTCGGCGAAGACGCTCTGCAGCACGGGCTCCATGGTCTCCCAGATTTCTTCCTGGGTGACGAAGCTCATTTCGAGGTCGAGCTGGTAGAACTCGCCCGGCAGGCGGTCGGCGCGCGGGTCCTCGTCGCGGAAGCAGGGCGCGATCTGGAAGTAGCGGTCGAAGCCGGCGACCATCAGCAGCTGCTTGTACTGCTGCGGCGCCTGCGGCAGCGCGTAGAACTTGCCCGGATGGATGCGGCTGGGCACCAGGAAGTCACGCGCGCCTTCGGGGCTGGAGGCGGTGAGGATCGGCGTCGAGTATTCGGTGAAGCCGATGCCTTCCATCTTGCGGCGCATGTCCGAGATGATCTTCGTGCGCTTGACGATGTTGGCGTGCAGCGTCTCGCGGCGCAGATCGAGGAAGCGGTACTTGAGGCGGATGTCCTCCGGGTACTCCTGCTCGCCGGCGACCGGCATCGGCAGTTCCTCGGCCTTGGAGATGACCGTCGCGGCGCGGGCGTAGACCTCGATCTCGCCGGTGGCGAGGTTGGGGTTTGCGGTGCCGGCGGTGCGCGCCTTCACGTTGCCCTCGATGGTGATGACGCTCTCGAGGCGGAGCGAATCGAGCAGCGGGAACGCCTCGCTGTCGGTGTCGGCGACGATCTGGGTCAGGCCGTAGTGGTCGCGCAGGTCGACGAAGAGGACGCCGCCGTGATCGCGCTTGCGATGGACCCAGCCCGAAAGACGGACGGTCTGGCCGACCTCGACGCTGCCGAGAGCGCCGCAGGTGTGAGAGCGATAGGGATGGGTCATGGCGGGTTCGTGCTCTTCAATACGAAAATCGGATACTCGCGCCCCTAGTCGACCGATGACGCGATTTCCAGACGTGGTTTGGTTTTCCTTGGTCGGTTTCGGCTCCGGGACCGCCGCAATGGTCTGCCGCCGCCGAAAACCGCTTCTGGGCGGATGACACGAATTTAATCGCATCCTTCACATCTTGAACACTTTTCCTGTCGGCGGCACCCCTCGGTAACCCGCCGTAAACCATTGCAGCCTAATCCCGCAGGCAGGGGTCTGACGCGCAAGATCAAGCGGGAAACAATGATGCTGGCACATGACGAGCTGGACGCACTTCTCGAGCAATCCACCTATCAACGCAGCGATGCCGAAGCGCCCTTCACGCAGTGGGCGGATGCGCCGATCGCCGCGCCCACCATCCCTGCGCCGGAGGAAGAGTTCGGCGCCCTGCTCGAACTGCGCCAGCTTGCCGAACCCGAAGCCGATCCCGGCGACGATGCCGAGGCCTGGCACCTGCCCCCGCCCGGCATCCACACCACGGGCACCCAGCTGCGCCGCCGCCTCGTCACGGCCGAGAGCATTGCCGAGCTGGACACGCAGCGAAAGCCCTCGCTTGTCCAGCGGCTGCTGCGCAGGTCATAAACATACGACAAAAGGCTGACACGGGGCGTTGATCCCCCGCCGTGTTCGGCGTAACGCCTCGCTTCAATGAAAATTCACCCGCTGATAACGAAAACCGAAGATCTCGCCGATCTGTGCGGGCGCCTCTCGAAATCCGATTTCGTGAGCGTCGACACCGAGTTCATGCGCGAGAACACCTATTGGCCCGAGCTCTGCCTGGTGCAGATCGCCAATACGGAGGAAGCCGCCGCGATCGACCCGCTCGCGCCCGGACTCGACCTCAAGCCCCTGTGGGACCTGCTGACCGACAACGAGGACGTCCTCAAGGTCTTCCACGCGGGCGGCCAGGACGTCGAGATCGTGTTCAACTTCACGGGGCGCACGCCGCACCCGATCTTCGATACCCAGATCGCGATGATGGCGATCAGCCAGTCCGAGCAGATCGGCTATTCCAACCTCGTCGAATCGTGGCAGGGCCTGACGATCGACAAGGGTGCCCGCTTCACCGACTGGTCGCGTCGTCCGCTCACCGACCGCCAGATCGAATATGCCATCGGCGACGTCACCCACCTCTCCAAGATCTTCCCCAAGATGCTCAAGCGCCTCATCAAGACGGGCCGCGGCGAGTGGCTCGATCAGGAAATGGAAAAGCTGGCCGACCCCGAGCACTACCGCAACGACCCGCAGCTCGCGTGGAAGCGGATCAAGGCTCCCGGCCGCAACCCGCAGGTGCTCGGCCGCCTCAAGGCGATTTCCGAGTGGCGCGAGATGGAAGCGCAGGGCAAGAACATCCCGCGCGGCCGCATCGCCCGCGACGAAACGCTGGCCGACATCGCCAGCCATCCCCCCAAGACCCAGGGCGATCTCGCCAAGGTACGCGGCCTGTCGCAAGGCTGGAAGGACAACGAAATCGGACGCCGCCTGATGAGCGTTCTGGAAAAGGCGGAAGCCTTGCCGGACGACGAACTGCCGCCCCGCGCCCCTCGCGGCGCGCCGCTCGGCAAGGAAGGCGCACTCGTCGCCGACCTGCTCAAGCTGCTGCTCAAGATCCGCGCCCGCGAGATCGACGCCGCATCGCGCCTTCTCGCCCGCAGCGAGGAGCTGGAACTGCTGGCGGCTGGTGTGCGCAAGAACCTGAGCCTGCTGGAAGGCTGGCGCTACGAGGTGTTCGGCCGCGACGCGCTCGACCTCGTCGAAGGCAAGCTCGCCTTCGCGGTCGAGAACGGCAAGCTCAAGATGACGCATGTCGACGATGCTGCGAAGGCTGCAGCGGCGGCAGCTGACGAAGATGCTGCTGCCGAAGACGAAGGCGAGGCATAACCTCCGATCGATCGTCACCCTGGCCGGCGCCGGGGTGACGGTATCTTAAGCAAGCGCGCGTGCCATCCTGTATTCAAACGATTGGCTAAACTGCGGAAGTCATGCGATAGCCCTTACGTGACCGTTTACCAACCCACGCTCAAGCAGCTCCAGTACCTCGTCTCGCTCCACGAGCATGGCCACTTTGGCCGCGCGGCAGATGCCTGCTTCGTCTCGCAATCGACTCTTTCGGCGGGCCTGCGCGACCTCGAGACATTGCTCGGCGTGACATTGGTCGAACGCACGAAGCGGGCCGTCCGCTTCACGCCGCTGGGCAATTCCGTGGTCGCCAAGGCGCACCGCATCCTGCGCGAGACCGAGGAACTGTCCGACCTCGTCCAGTCGAGCGGCAAGCCTCTCTCCGGGGAGCTGCGGATGAGCGTGATCCCGACGATCGCGCCGTTCCTTCTGCCCCGGATGCTGCCGCGCCTCAGGCGCGAGCGTCCCAACCTGAAGCTGTTCCTGCGCGAGGAACCCAGCGCCGCCGCCGTCGAATCGCTCCACCACGGCCGGGCCGACTGCGTGCTGCTGGCTCTGCCCTACGCCACCGGCGAGGTGGAGAAGGAAACGATCGAACTCGACGCCTTCTTCGTCGCCTTCCCCAGCGATTATCCGCACAGCCCTCCGGCCGAAGTCGGCCCGGAACTGATCGACGAGAACCGCCTGCTGCTGCTGGAAGACGGGCACTGCCTCAAGGATCACGCCCTCGCCGCCTGCAACCGGCCCGAACTTCGGGCCAGCGCGACGATGATCGGCACCAGCCTGCACACCCTGGTGCAGATGGTCGACAACGGCCTTGGCGTCACGATGCTGCCCGAGATGGCGCTGGATGCCGGAATCCTCAACGGCACCAACGTGGTCGCGCGCCCGCTGCTCTCGCCCAATGCCAACCGCGAGATCGCGCTGGTCTGGCGCCGGAACTCGCCGCGCTCGGACGAATTCCGGATGCTGGCGGACGAACTGCGCGCGGGCTGAAATCAGGCCCCTCGCCGCAGTCCCTGCAGCGCCAGTCCGACCACCGAAATACCGATCCCCAACATGGACACGCCGGTCCAGCCCCACTGGTGCCAGATCGCCGTCGCCGCGCCCGAACTGGCGGCGCCGGCGAGGAACATCATGGCCATGTAGACCGTGTTGATCCGCGAGCGCGCCTCGGGCCGCAGCGCGTAGATGACGCTCTGGTTGGAAATTTGGCTTAACTGCACCGCGACGTCGAGGGCGAGGACGCCGACCACCAGCCCCGCGATCGACTGCCAGAAGGCAAACACCAGCCAGGACACCAGCGTCAGCGCGCTCGCGAAGACGATCACCCGCTGCGGCCCGCCCCGGTCGGCCAGCCGCCCGGCGACAGGCGCGGCCAGCACGCCCACCGCGCCGAGCACGCCGAACAGCCCCGCCGCCTCGGGGCCGAGGCCGAACTGCGGCTCCTGCAGGCGCAGCGCCAGGATGGTCCAGAACACGCTGAACACGCCGAACTGGCAGCACTGGGTGAAAGCAGCGAGGCGCAGCGCAGGAAACTCGCGCCACAGCCCCCACAGCGAAGCGAGCAGCCCGCCGTAGCTCATCCCGGCAGGCTCGGGGCGGCTGCGAGGCAGCATGAGGGCCATCATCCCGGCCGTCACGAGCGCCAGCGGCGCCGCCAGCCAGAACATCGCCCGCCAGCCGAACGTGCCCGCCACGAAGCCCGCCACCGTCCGGCTCAGCAGGATGCCGCAGAGCAGCCCTGCCATCACGATGCCCACGACCACGCCGCGCCGGTCGGGCGGCGCCAGCGTGGCGGCAAGCGGTACGATCTGCTGCACCACGCAGGCGAGCAGGCCGACTAGCAGCGAGGCGGCCAGGATCGTCGGGCCGGTCGGCGCCAGCGCCACCAGCGCCAGCGCGAACGGCAGCGCAAGGCACTGCAGCACGATCAGCCGCTTGCGCTCCAGCAGGTCGCCAAGAGGCACCAGCAGGACAAGCCCGGCAGCATAGCCAAGCTGCGTCACGGTCGGCACGTAAGTGACCGCGACGCCCGTCACCTCGCGCTCCATCAGGCCGAGCATGGGCTGGCTATAGTAGATGTTCGCGACGGTGAGGCCGACGGCGGCGGCCATCGCGAAGAACACGGCATTGCCGATGGGCGCGGGCGCCGACCTAGCTTTATCGGTCATGGTGCATGATCTTGGCGGTAATGGTCTGTTCCTTGGCATAGTCCCCCGCCCGGCCGCGCCGCCTGCCCTTGCGGCGTGCTCCTGCCAAGCGCGCAGTACGCAAGCGGAGCACCCGGCAGCGCAACGACACCGCGCGTCAGTCCATGTATTTCAGACCGGCACGCAGGTAGTCCCAGCCGGTCACCACGGTCAGCGCGGCGGCTGCCCATAGCGTCGTCAGGCCGACCGTGTGCGGCACGTTGATCTCGAGCCCGCCGAGCCACACGTTCCACCACGGCGTCGCCGCGCCGAGGATCAGGGCGCCCAGCGAGATGAGCTGGAACGTCGTCTTCCACTTGGCGAGGCGGCTGACCGGCACCGAGACTTGCAGCCCGCCCAGAAACTCTCGCAGCCCCGATACGGCGATCTCGCGCACCAGGATCACGAGGCCCGCGATCACATGCGCATCGCCCACATAGGGCCCGCGAAGGATGCCCTGCGCGGTCAGCACGAGGATCACCGTGGCGATCATGATCTTGTCGGCGATGGGGTCGAGGAACACGCCGAGCTTGGAAACGGTGCCGCTCGACCGGGCGAGGTAGCCGTCGAAATAGTCGGTGATGCCCATCAGGCAGTAGAGGCCAAAGGCCAGCCCGTAGCCGAACTCCCACCTGGGCCACCACAGCAGGAAGGCCAGCAGCGGCAGCGTGACGATGCGCGAAAGGGTGAGGATGTTCGGCAATGTGAGCATGATGGCATTGCCATAGCGCGCAAGTGTGGCGGGAATAAAGTGCTCAACGGGGGTTGTGCCCCCGCCCGGTCCCTTTAAGTGTCCCCGCGACCCCAGAGCGAGGCCATCCGGCACCTTACCGATCATGACCACGACGACCAAACTCATCCGGGCCCGGAGATTCCTGCCCCTCTTCGTGACCCAGCTCCTCGGCGCGTTCAACGACAACCTGTTCAAGAACGCCATGATCCTTTTCGTGGTCTACGAGGTCTATCACTCCGAGGCGCAAGAGGCCCGCTTCAGTGCGCTGGCCTCGGCGATCTTCATCATTCCCTTCTTCCTGCTCTCGGCCTTGGCCGGGCAGCTCGCCGACATGCGCGACAAGGCCAAGCTGATACGCGTCATCAAGGCCTGCGAGATCGGCATCATGCTGGTCGGAGGCGCGGGCCTGGCGCTGGCCTGGCAGGGCTTCGAGATCGAGCCGCTGGCGATCCCGCTGATGTTGCTCGCGCTGTTCGCGATGGGCGTGCACTCCACCTTCTTCGGCCCGATCAAGTACGCGATCCTGCCCCAGCACCTGCATGACGGAGAGGTCCTTTCCGGCACCGGGCTGGTCGAGGCGGGCACTTACATCGCCGTGCTGACGGGCACCATCGTCGCCGGGTGGATCGAGGTCGAACATGCCGCCATCGGCGTCATCGTCTGCGCGATCATCGGTTTCTTCGCGGGCCGCGAAGTCCCTCCCGCGCCGCCGCTGTGCGAGCCTGAGCCGCTCGACTATCACTTCGTCCGCGCCTCGATAAATCTTGTGCGCACCACCATGAAGGATCGCCGGGTGTTCCTGGCGATCTGCGCGATCAGCTTCTTCTGGGCGATCGGCACCGTGCTGTTCATCCAGTTCCCGCCGCTCGCCAAGAACATGCTGCGCGCCAGCAAGGAAGTGGCGAGCCTGTTCCTGGTGATCTTCTCGGTCGGCGTCGCTTTCGGTTCGGTGGCGATCAATGCGCTGCTCAAGGGTACCGTCTCGGCGCGATGGTCGCCGATATCGGTGATCGGCATGGGCGCTTTCCTGGTGGCCTTCCAGCAGGTCTGCCGCATCTGGCCGCCGCATTCCGGACCGGACGTGATGATGGACGTGGCGACTTTCGTGGTCCAGCCGCTGGCGATCCCCCTGATGCTGACGTTGCTTGGCATTGCCGTGTGCGGAGGCATGTTCGTGGTGCCGCTTTATGCGTTCCTCACCACGTTCGTCGAGAAATCGCAGACCGCGCGCACAATCGCCGCGAACAACATCGTCAACTCGGGTGCGATGGTGGTCGGCTCGCTGGCCACCGGCGCGATGACTTTCCTGGGCATCGCGGTCGCGCAGCAACTGCTGGTCGTCTCGCTGAGCTGCCTCGTCTCGGCCTGGATCGGCCACCTGCTGTTCCGCGCGGAAAAGGTTGCCGCGGCTGGTTGAGGCGCGGGCGGGGCTTCATTGCTGCGCCTTTCGCCTTCCCGTCCTCGTCATTCGATCTTCCTCGCAATGACGCGGCGGAATTGAAGAGGAACGTCGAGCTGAGCCGAGTGGGGAGCAAATCAGAGGGCGGGCCCATTCGGACGCGCCTTTGCCGTGCCGTCAGGCGATGAACAGGCTGACTGCGACAAAGCCCGCGCAGTAAGTAGCCAGAAAGCGCTGCCAGTCTCCGCCGGCGAGCCGCCAGCGCCGCGCCGCTTCGCGATTTTCGCCATCCTTCACGTCCCCGGGCAACGGATCCGTGAAGACGTGGGGCGGCAGCGAACGGCGGAACCAATGCCCGGCCGATTCCTGCGTGAGGACGAGTGCGCGACGTGTCATGCTTCGCATAATGCACGTCTTAACGATTTGTTTACCTTCTCGTAAAGACGGCCTTCAATCGCTTCCCGAAACGGGACGCCCGTGTCGGCCTGCGCTGGCCATGCAGCGGGGAATCAAAGAAAAAGGGCCGCCCGAAGGCAGCCCTTGATCGTTTTTCGCTGGAAGAGCGAAGGTCAGATGCGGTCGCCGAGGGCGCCCTTGACCTTGCCGGCTGCTTGCTGCAGCTCGCCCTTCTTTTCCTGCGCGACGCCTTCGGCCTTCTGCGCGGGATCATTGCGGGCGTCGCCGGCTACCTGCTTGGCGTTGCCGGCGATTTCGTTGCCCAGACCCTTCACGGTATCGGTGAGCTTACCCATGGCGAAATCTCCTTGATCTGTCGGCGAAACCATCCGCCGGTTACAGGGAGATAAATGCGCAAAGGCCTGCCCGGTTGCCGGCGGACGACAAGGCGTGGCCTACGGGCGACCACCTGTCGTCCCGCCTTCGCAAGGGCGACAAGGACCTTCGCGCTGTCAGCCGCCCGCCAGTTTCAGCACATGCTCCCACTCCTGCGGCGTTACCACGCCCACCGACAGGCGCGAGAACTTCACGAGTTCCATGTCGGCCAGCGCGGGATCGGCCTTGGCCTCCTTGAGCGTCACCGCCCGCTTGAGCTTGCGTACCGGCTTGAGCTTCACTGCCGCCCACTTGCCCTCGGGGTCGCTCGGATCGGCGATGCCGGACTGGGTGATCTCGGCGATGGCGACGATCTCCTTGCCGATGTTGGAGTGGTAGAAGAACACCTCGTCTCCCGGTTTCATGGCGCGCAGGTTGCCCGCGGCGCGGTGGTTCCGCACGCCGTCCCAGGTGCCCTCCCCCTCGGCGACGAGATCGTCCCAGCCGTAGGCGTCGGGTTCGGTCTTCATCAGCCAGTAGCTCTTCGCCATCGATCGCCTTTCCGTTTCATGTCCGGCCACAAGCCCTTAAAGGGGCGGGATACCGACTCGTTACGGATTGCACTACCATGGACCTTGCCGAAATCCCCGTCCTCAGCCTCGATGCCGACCGCGACGAGTTGCCGCGCCGCATCGGCGAGAGCTTCCGCAGCTTCGGCTTCGCGATGATCCGCGACCATGGCATCGACCAGACCCTGATCGAGCGCGCCTGGGACCTGACCGCGCAGTTCTTCGCACTGCCGGTCGAGGTGAAGCAGAAGTATTTCATCACCGGCCAGGGCGGCGCCCGCGGCTACACCCCGTTCCGCACCGAAGTCGCCAAGGGCGCGAGCGAGAAGGACCTCAAGGAGTTCTGGCACGTCGGCCGCGACGTTCCCGCCGATTCCCCGCTCGCCGCCTCGATGCCGCCGAACATCTGGCCCGCCGAGATTCCCGGCTTCCGCGAGACGTTCGAGGAACTCTACGCCCAGTTCGACGAGGCGGGCGCCAAGGTGCTCTCGGCCATCGCCATCGACCTCGGCCTCGATTCGCGCTGGTTCGACCCGGCGATCGACGACGGCAACTCGGTGCTGCGCCTGCTGCACTATCCGCCGGTGGGCGAAGGCGCCGGCGGCGCCATCCGCGCCGGCGCGCACGAGGACATCAACCTCATCACGCTGCTCCTCGGCGCGCAGGAAGCCGGCCTCGAACTGCTGGGCAAGGACGGGCGCTGGCTCTCGATCGCACCGCCCGAGGGCGCGCTGGTAGTCAACATCGGCGACATGCTGCAGCGCCTGACCAACCACGTCCTGCCTTCCACCACGCACCGCGTGCGCAACCCCTCGGGCGAGCGGGCGGGCCACAGCCGCTATTCGATGCCCTTCTTCCTCCACCTGCGCAGCGACTTCCCGTTCGTCACCCTGCCCGAATGTGTCAGCGAGGAGAACCCGGACCGCTATCCGGAGACGATCACCGCCGACGATTACCTGCAGGAGCGCCTGCGCGAAATCGGCCTGAAAGCCTGAAAACCCGCTATTCCGGGACTGAACACCGGAATGGCGTTAAGCCCGCCGACACCCCCATTAACCAATATCTGAGAAGGTTTACTTAGGCTTGCTCCCCTAAGGACGAGACCCTTGAGGGGGGCATTGCTGTGCTAGCAGCGAATTTCGATTTTGTCGGCCATGACACCGACGATGATGGGATGCGGGAGTTCGACGTCGTCGCGCTCGGCATCGTGACGGCGGCGATCATCCTGTTCGTCGCCACCGGAAGCGCGATCGGGCCGCGCGTGGTCCAGTCGCTCGCCGGCCGTGGGCCCGGTCCCGACAGCTTCATGCTCGACGCCTTCCTCCTCAACATCGCCATCATCATCTTCGGGTGGAGCCGCTATCGCCAGCTCTGCGAGGAGATCTTGCTGCGCAAGGCGGCCGAGCGCGCCGCCCGGCGCCTTGCCGAAACCGACCCGCTTACCGGTTTCCTCAACCGCCGCAGCTTCAACTCAGGGCTCGACGCCCTGATCGCGCAGGCCCTCGATCCGGCAGACGCAGGGCGCGTGGTCGCATTGATGATGATCGACCTCGACAACTTCAAGCAGGTCAACGACTACAACGGCCATGGCACCGGCGACATGTTGCTGTGCGAATGCGCCAGCCGCATCTCCGCCAGCGTGCCTAAGGAGGCCCTCATCGGCCGCATCGGCGGGGACGAGTTCGCCATAGCCCTTTCCTTCGAACGTTCGCGCCCCGAGAGCGTCGACCGGATCGCTCAGGTGCTGGTCCACGCGATCGGCGAAAGCGCGCGTATCAACGCCGTCAGTGTCGACGTCACCGCTTCGATCGGACTCGCCCGTTCCGACCGGCTAGTCGTCGATTCGCGCGCGGCCGGCGCCAAGGCCCTGCTGGAGATGGCGGATATCGCCATGTACCATTCCAAGCGCCAGGGCCGGAACGCCTACTCGTGGTTCGAACCACAGATGGCCGACGAGATGCGCTTCCGCTCGCAGCTGGAGAACGGCATCCGCCAAGGCATTCCGCGCGGCGAATTCGTGCCTTTCTACGAGCAGCAGGTCGACCTGAAGACCGGCGAGCTGATCGGCTTCGAAATGCTGGCGCGCTGGGATTCGCCGCAGTTCGGCATCGTCGCGCCCGACATCTTCATCCCTGTCGCCGAGGATATCGGCGCCATCGCCGAGCTCTCGCAGAGCGTGATCGCGCAGGCACTGGAGGACGCCCGCATGTGGGACCCGCGCCTGACGCTGGCGGTCAACATCTCGCCGATCCAGCTTCGCGACCCTTGGTTCGCGCAGAAGCTGCTGCGGATGCTGGTGGAAGCGAACTTCCCACCGCAGCGGCTCGAGATCGAGATCACCGAGAGCTGCCTGCACCACAATCTCGGGCAGGTGCGCTCGCTCATCACGAGCCTCAAGAACCAGGGCATTCGCGTCAGCCTCGACGACTTCGGCACCGGCTACAGCTCCATCGCCCAGCTGCGCCAGCTGCCGTTCGACCGCATCAAGATCGACCGCAGCTTCGTCTCCAGCCTCGTCGACAACAAGGACAGCGCCGCCATCGTCCACGCCGTCGCCACGCTCGGCCAGGGGCTCGACCTGCCGGGCACCGCC
>NZ_AKKE01000024.1 GCF_000281975.1 Novosphingobium sp. AP12
AGGCGCGGCTCCCGCCAGCCTCGAAGTGCCGCTCGGCGCACTGCACGACCCGGGGAGCGGACCCGGCGTCTGGGTGCTGGATACCAAGGACCGCGTCCATTGGCGCAAGGTGAAGGTTGCCGGCCTTGGCACCGAGACGGCCCGCCTTTCCGGCGGCCTGAGGAGCGGCGAGCGCTTCGTTTCGCTCGGCGCGCATCTGCTGCGCGAAGGTGAGCAGGTGCGCACCGCCGCCCCGGTCGCCGCGCGATGAGCGGCTTCAACTTGTCCGCGCTGGCCGTGCGCCAGCGGGCGATCACGCTGTTCCTCATCATTGCGATGTCGCTGGCGGGGCTGTTCGCCTTCCTCAGCCTTGGCCGCGCCGAGGACCCGGCCTTCACGGTCAAGGTGCTGACGGTCGTCACCGCATGGCCCGGCGCCACCGCGCAGGAAATGCAGGACCAGGTGGCCGAGCCGCTGGAAAAGCGGCTTCAGGAGCTGGCCTGGTACGACCGCTCGGAAACCTTCACGCGGCCCGGCCTCGCCTTCACCACCCTGACCTTGAAGGACATGACGCCGCCCGAAGCGGTGCCGAACGAATTCTACGAAGCGCGCAAGAAGCTGGCGGACGAGGCATCGAAGCTGCCGCGCGGCGTGGCCGGGCCCTTCGTCAACGACGAGTATTCCGACGTCACGTTCGCGCTCTATGCGCTGAAGGCCAAGGGCGAGCCGCTGAGCGTCCTCGCGCGGGAGGCGGAGACCCTGCGGCAGCGGCTGCTGCACGTTCCCGGCGTGCGCAAGGTCAACATCATCGGCGAACAGCCGGAACGCATCTTCGTCGAGTTCTCGCAGGCGCGGCTCGCCACGCTGGGCGTCAATCCGCGCGACATACTCTCGGCGCTGGCGGCGCAGAACCTGGTGACGCCGGCGGGTTCGATCGAGGCGAAGGGACCGCAGGTCGTCGTGCGGCTCGACGGCGCGTTCGACGGGCTGGACGCCATTCGCGCCATCCCGATCGTCGCGCAGGGCCGCACCTTGCGGCTGTCCGATATCGCCGAGGTCAGGCGCGGCTACGAGGACCCGGCGACGTTCATCGTGCGCCATGAAGGCGAGCCTGCGCTGCTGCTCGGCGTCGTCAAGCGCGACCGCTGGAACGGGCTGGACCTCGGCAAGGCGCTCGACGCGGAGGTCGGCAAGATCGGCGGCGAACTGCCTCTCGGCCTCTCGCTCACCAAGGTTACCGACCAATCCGTCAACATCCAGGAGGCGGTGGGCGAGTTCATGCTCAAGTTCTTCGTCGCGCTGGCGGTCGTCATGGCGGTGTGCCTGATCTCGATGGGCTGGCGCGTGGGGATCGTGGTGGCCGCCGCCGTGCCGCTGACGCTGGCGACGGTATTCGTCATCATGATGGCGACGGGGCGCGAGTTCGACCGCATCACGCTCGGCGCGCTGATCCTCGCGCTCGGCCTGCTGGTGGACGACGCCATCATCGCCATCGAGATGATGGTCGTGAAGATGGAGGAAGGCATCGACCGCCTGACCGCCGCGACCTACGCCTGGAGCCATACCGCCGCGCCGATGCTGGCCGGAACGCTGGTGACGGTGATCGGGCTCATGCCGGTGGGGTTCGCGAAGTCGAGCGCGGGCGAATATGCGGGCAACATCTTCTGGATCGTCGGCTTCGCGCTGATCACCTCGTGGATCGTCGCGGTGGCCTTCACGCCCTACCTTGGTGTCAAGCTGCTGCCCGACATCAAGCGGGTGGAGGGCGGCCATGCGGCGATCTACGACACGCCGCGCTACAATCGCCTGCGCCGCATCCTGTCGGGCGTGATCCGGCGCAAGTGGACGGTCGCGGGCGCGGTGGTCGGGGCCTTCGTCATCGCCGTGCTGGGCATGGGCGCGGTGAAGCAGCAGTTCTTCCCGACTTCCGACCGGCCCGAAGTGCTGGTCGAAGTGCAGATGCCCGAGGGTACCAGCATCGAGCAGACCAGCGCCGCCACCGCCAAGGTCGAGGCGTGGCTCAAGAAGCAGCCCGAGGCGCAGATCGTCACGGCCTACGTCGGTCAGGGCGCGCCGCGCTTCTTCCTCGCCATGGCGCCCGAGCTTCCCGATCCGTCTTTCGCCAAGATCGTCATCCGCACGCCCGACGAGGCCTCGCGAGAGGCGCTGAAGCTGCGGGTGCGGCGGGTGGTGGCCGACGGGCTCGCTCCCGAGGCGCGGGTGCGGGCGACGCAGCTGGTGTTCGGGCCCTATTCGCCGTTCCCGGTGGCCTTCCGCGTCGCCGGGCCGGACCAGGCCAAGGTCCAGGCGATCGCCGAGGATGTGCGCCGGGTCATGCTGGCAAGCCCTGAGATGCGGCAGGTCAACACCGACTGGGGCGAGCGGGTGCCGACGATGCATTTCGTGCTCGACCAGGACCGGCTGCGCGCAATCGGCCTGACCTCGCAAGGTGCGAGCGAACAGTTGCAGTTCCGGCTGACCGGCACGACCGTTAGCCAGGTGCGCGAGGATATCCGCACTGTCGACGTGGTGGCCCGCAGCAGCGGGGCGGAGCGGCTCGATCCCGCGAAGATCGGCGGCTTCACGCTGATCGGCGAGCAGGGGCAGCACGTTCCCGTGGCGCAGCTGGGCCGGATGGAAGTGCGCATGGAGGACCCGATCATGCGCCGCCGCGACCGCGTGCCGACGATCACCGTGCGCGGCGATATCGCCGAAGGCCTGCAACCGCCTGAGGTGTCGATGGCGATGGAAAAGGCGCTCGAGCCGCTGCGGGCGAAGCTACCCGCCGGCTATCACATCGACACGGCGGGCGCGATCGAGGAGGCGGGCAAGGCCAATGCGGCGCTGGCGGCGGTGTTCCCGATCATGATCGCGCTGATGCTGACGGTCATCATCTTCCAGGTCCGCAGCTTCTCGGCGATGGCGATGGTGGTGGCAACGGCGCCGCTGGGGCTCGTGGGCGTGGTGCCGACGCTGCTGGCGTTCGGGCAGCCGTTCGGGTTCAACTCGATCCTCGGGTTGATCGGGCTGGCGGGCATCCTGATGCGCAACACGCTGATCCTGATCGGGCAGATCCACAGCAACGAGGCGGACGGGCTCGATCCCTATCACGCCGTGGTGGAGGCGACCGTGCAGCGCGCGCGGCCGGTGATCCTGACGGCGTTGGCGGCGATACTGGCGTTCATCCCGCTGACGACCTCGGTGTTCTGGGGCTCGCTCGCCTATACGTTGATCGGCGGGACGCTGGGCGGCACCGTGCTGACGCTGATCTTCCTGCCCGCGCTCTACGCCATCTGGTTCCGCATCAGGCCGGACGGCGAGGGCGAGAAGGCTCGCAGGCATGACCTCGCGCCGGCCGATGTGGTGCCGGTCCCGGCCTGACGGAACGGCCCCTCCGCCTGCGAGGGGCCGCCCTGATCGTCAGAACCGGAAGCCGACCGTGCCCATGACGTTGCGCGGGGCGCCCATGAAGCAGTCGCCGCGGCTGAGGCACGAGGCGTAGAACTTCTCGTTCAGCAGGTTGGTGGCATTGACGGTGAAGCGCCAGTTCTCCCAGGTCACCTCGGCCAGCGCGTCGACTGTGGTGTTCGACGGCGTCACGATCGTCCAGGTGGAGCCCACCGAGCGGCGCTTTCCGGTATAGACCACGCCGCCGCCGAGGCGCAGCTTCGGCCCTTCACCCAGGCCGATGGTCTTGGTCGTCCAGGCCGATGCGGTCTCGCGCGGGAGATAGTCGAAGAACGGCGTGTCGTTCGAGACGAGCTTGTTGTAGCCGTAGTTCAGCAGCAGTTCGAAGTCGCCCGGAAGCGTCCGGCTGGCCTCGAATTCGATGCCCTTGGTGGTCAGCTGGCCCGCCTGGGTCACACCCGTGCCCGGCCCGGAGATGGGGCGGCCCGATTCCTTGATGTGGAACGCGGTGACGGTGACCAGCGTGTTGAGGTCCGGCTGCCACTTCACGCCCGCCTCGAACTGGCGGCCGGTCTGCGGCTTGAAGAATTCGCCGTCGCCGGTCGTGCCGGCGATCGGCAGGAAGCTTTCGGTGTAGCTGAAGAAGGGCGAGATGTTGGCGCCGATCTCGCCGATGATGCCGGCGCGGAAGGTGGTCGCCTTGTCGACGCCGCCGCCCCTTGTCTCGACCCGGTCGCGGCGCGCGCCCAGCACGATCGAGACGCGGTCGTAGAAGCGGATCTGGTCCTGCACGTAGACGCCGAGCTGCTTCTGCGATTCCGCCGTGAAGTCGGGCGCGATGTCCGGCGTGGTGAGCGCGTCGTAGTCGATGTCGTAGAGGTCCACCACTTCGTAGCCGAAGCCGCCGCGCTTGCGCACCTTGTTCCAGCTGTAGTCGACGCCGACGAGCAGGGTATGCTCGATGTTGGCGCCGGTGCCGAACTTGAACTGCAGGTTGTTGTCGGTCGAGAAGACGTTCATCCGCGCGATGCTGGCGTCGCTGTAAAGGCCGATCAGGCGGCCCGCCGGGTCGAGGTAGGGGTTGGTCGGGTTGCTGTAGCTGTCGGCGTAGTGGGTGAAATAGCTGAGGTCGCTGTCGATGTAGCGCGCCTTGAGGCTCAGCTTCACGTTGTCGCCGAAGCTATGGGTGATGCTGCCGCCGCCCTGCAGCGAGCGGCCGTCGTAGCGGTCCCAGCCGGGCTTGCCGACGAAGGCGAAGCGGTCGAGCTGCTGCGCATTGTTGGGGTTGGGCAGGAACGTGCCGACGATCGGCAGGAACTGCGAGGTCGAGCCGCTGTCGTCTTCCTGGTAGAGGCCGGTCAGGGTGACGTCGGTGTCCGGCGTCGGCTGCCAGCGGATGGACGGCGCGAAGAACACGCGGTCGTCGGGGACGTGGTCGACGTAAGTGTCCGCATCGCGGGCGCGGCCTACGGCGCGGATCGCCAGCGTGTCGGTGAGCGCGACATTGACGTCACCCATGACTTCCTTGCGGTCGTAGCTGCCGTAGGTCGCGCTGATCTCGCCGCGCGTCTCGAAAGTCGGGGTCTTGGACACGAGGTTGACGAGGCCGCCGATCGAGCCCTGGCCGAACAGCACCGAGGCCGGCCCGCGCACGATCTCGACGCGCGAGAAGTTGTACGGGTCCGAGGTGATGCTGGCGTAATAGCTAAAGATGTCGCGCATGCCGTCGCGGAACTGGAGGGCATCGATGCCGCGGATCACGAAGCCGTCGACGCGCGTGTCGCGGCCGTAGGCGTTGGCAGTGACGCCGGCGGCGTACTTCACCGTGTCGCTGATGCTGATCGCGCCCTGCGACAGGTACTGCTCCGAGGTAATGACGGTCAGTGGCTGCGGGGTCTCGATGAGCGGCGTTTCGGTCTTGAGACCCGCGAACTTCTCCTCGCGCGTGCCGGTGACGACGATACGGTCGGCGTCGTGTTCCGCCGGGGCGTCGGCTGCGGCGTCGGCCTCGGCGGCGCGGGCATGGCCGCTTGCAAGCACCAGCGCGGGCATGACCCAGGCGGCGCTGCACAGTGCGATCTTGCGAATATGGCTCATCTCGGTTCCCCTTAGAACGTCGTCCTCTTGGTCGAGCGCCTAGAAGATATTGCGAGGCAATCGCAAGTGACGATCGACAATTTTGGCTGAGAGTGGCCATGAGGCCACACCCGACGCGCCGGTTCCGCGGCGCTCGGGGCTCGCGCCCGACAGGCTGGCTTGCTATGTGGCGGGAATGATCGCCTCGAATCCCGCGCCGACGCTTGCAGATCACCAGCCGGCAGACCCTGACGCACCCGATTTCGTAGTCGTCGACGTGGAGACCGCCTGCTCGCGGGTCAGCAGCATCTGCCAGATCGGCATCGTCGGATTTCGGGGCGGGCAGGAGGTCTTCGCCTACGAGACGCTGGTCGATCCGTGCGACGAGTTCTCCTCGTTCAACATCGGCATCCACGGGATCACCGCGCGGCACTGCGCCGGCCAGCCGACGTTCGCCGACATCCATGCCACCGTCGACAGCCACCTGAGCGGGCGCATCACCGTGGCGCACTCGTGGTTCGACAAAGGCGCGCTTGCAGCCGCATGCCGGATCGGCGAGCGCCCCGCGATAGAAACCAGGTGGCTCGACAGCGTCGGCGTCGCCAAGCGCGCGTGGCCGCAGCTGAGCAGCCACCGTCTCAACGTGCTGTCACGTTTCCTGGGCATCGAGCACCGCCATCACGATGCGCTGAGCGATGCCCGCGCCGCCGGGATGGTGATCGTCCGGGCCATGGAACACACCGGAATCGACCTGCAGGGTTGGATGGCCAAGCCGTCGGCCGCAAAGCCCAAGGTGCCGCCCGCCGCGCCGGAAGGACCGCTCAAGGGCGAACGCATAGCCATTCTCGGCGAGGCGCGGGACGGTCCGCTGGCGCATCTGCTGGCGGGTGCGGGCGCGCGCGTCGCGGCCTCGGTGGGGGCAACCACGACGATGCTGGTGATCGCCACCAGGCAGCCTTATGGCCGCTGGTTCGAGTCGAGCCCGCCGCATCGCAAGGCGCGGGAACTGCAGGGTCTGGGAGCGGCGATCGTCATCCTCACCGAGGAGGCACTGCGCGCGCGGCTCGCGATGGAAACGTAGCTATTCCAGTCCCGGAGCGCCTGTGGACGCCCCGGGCAGGGATTGCACTCAGACCAGTTCGCCCAGCGAGGCCGCGTCGAAGCCGCGCAGGCCATCGACGTCGCCGGCGCGGACCTTGGCGACCCACTGCGGGTCGCTGATCAGCGCCCGGCCGACGGCGACGAGGTCGAACTCGTCGCGCTCCATGCGCTCGACCAGGCCGCGAAGGCTCGTCGAGCCCGAGCTTTCGCCGCTGAAGGCCGCCAGGAATTCGCCCGAGAGGCCGACCGAGCCTACGCTGATGGTGGTGGCGCCGGTCAGCTTCTTGGCCCAGCCCGCGAAGTTCAGGCCATCCTCGCCGTCGATCTCGGCGAACTCCGGCTCCCAGAAACGGCGCTGCGAACAGTGGAGCACGTTGGCGCCGGCATCGACGAGCGGTTGCAGCCAGTCGGCCATGAGGTCGGGCGTCTCGGCAAGGCGGGCGGCGTAGTCCTGCTGCTTCCACTGGCTGAGGCGCAGGATGAGCGGATAGTCCGGCCCGACCGCCGCGCGCACTGCCGCGACGACTTCGGCGGCGAAGCGCGAACGCTCACGGATGGTGGCGCCGCCGTAACGGTCGGTGCGCTCGTTGGTGCCGGTCCAGAAGAACTGGTCGATCAGGTAGCCGTGGGCGCCGTGCAGCTCGACCGTGTCGAAGCCGAGGCGCTTCGCATCTGCCGCCGCGCTGGCGAAGGCTGCGACGGTGTCGGCGATGTCTTCCTCGCTCATCGCCTTGCCGCGCGGGGTGCCGGGGGCGAGCAGGCCGGACGGGCTCTCGACCGGCGCTTCGGGGGACCAGTCCGGCGAGCCGACGGTCGAGGCGGTGTGCCAGATCTGTGGTCCCATCTTGCCGCCCGCGCCGTGAACCGCGTCGATGACCTGCTTCCAGCCCGCCAGAGCCGGTTCGCCGTGGAACAGCGGAATGCCCGGGAGGTTGCGCGAGGCCGGACGGTCGATGACGGTGCCTTCGGACAGGATCAGGCCGACGCCGCCCTCCGCCCGCCTGCGGTAATAGGCGGCCTGCGCTTCGCCGGGCACGCCCTCGGGCGCGAAGCCGCGCGTCATGGGGGCCATGACGATGCGGTTGGGCAGTTCGAGCGAGCCGATGGCGAAGGGACGGAACAAGGTATCGACGGAAGAGGCTGTCACGCGGGGGGAACTCCATTGAAATGAGTACGCCTTAGGTATACTCTGTAAACCTAGCGTCAATGACGCACCTTCAGTCGCCTAGGTATACCCGGGGAAACCTTCATGACAGAGTGCCAGCATTTCCACGTCGATTGCCCCAGCCGTGTGCTGTTCGACCAGATCGCCGACAAGTGGTCGATGATGGTCCTGACCGTGCTCGATGCGGGGCCGATGCGGTTCAACGCGATCAAGCGGCACCTGGAAGGCGTGACCCAGAAGGCGCTGACGCAATGCCTGCGCCGGCTGGAGCGCAACGGGCTGCTCACGCGGCGGATCATCCCGGTGTCGCCGGTGGGCGTGGAATACGAGATTTCGCCGCTCGGCCGCTCCCTGCAGGTGCCGTTCAAGGCGCTCTACGAATGGACCATGGCCAACCTGGGCGACGTGGAACAAGCGCGCCATGCGTTCGACGAGCGGGCAGGAAGCGCGATGCAGCAGGCCGCCTGATCGCACCATCTTCGCCAGGTCACATTGCAAGCGCCTTGCGGGCGAGGTAGCAGCGGGGTCGCAGGGCAGGAGAACAAGAGTGGCTGACGACATCGACGGATCGCCGAAGCCGCCGCGGACGTCGCCCCGGTCCTCGCGCCGATCGCGCGCAGGGGCGACCATCTCCGACGTCGCGCGCGAGGCGGGCGTGTCGCTGATGACGGTTTCGCGGGTGATGAACGGCAAGGCCAACGTCCGCGACGAAACGCGCGAGCGCGTCAACGTGGCGATCAAGGCGCTCAACTACTCGCCCAGCGCGGCGGCCCGCAATCTTGCCGCCGCGAGCGAAATCCGCATCGGCCTGCTCTACAGCAACCCCAGCGCGGGTTACCTCAACGAGTTCCTCGTCGGCAGCCTCGACCAGGCGGCGCGCTCGAACGTGCAGCTCGTGGTCCAGCTCTGCGAGAAGGAAGACGAGCGGCGCGACACCGTCGAGCGCCTGATCGACAGCGGCATCGATGGCGTGATCCTGCCGCCGCCGCTCTGCGATGCAGAGGACATCCACGCCCTGCTGCAGGAGGCCGAAGTGCCGGGCGTTGCGGTGGCGTCGGGGCGACCGGCGATCTTCCTGTCATCCGTCAACATCGACGACCGCGCGGCGGCGGCGGCGATGACGCGCCATCTGATCGCGCTGGGCCACCGGCGGATCGGCTTTATCTCCGGCAACCCGGACCAGACCGCCTCCTCGCTACGCCTCTACGGCTATCTCGATGCCTTGCGCGAGGCCGGGCTGGTTTCGGACCCGGCGCTGATGGCGCATGGGCTTTTCACCTATCGCTCCGGCCTGGACGCGGCGCATCTCCTGCTGGAGCAGGCCGAGCGCCCGACAGCGATCTTCGCCAGCAACGACGACATGGCGGCGGCGGTCGTTTCGGTGGCGCATCGCATGGGGCTCGACGTGCCGCGTGATCTCACCGTGGTGGGTTTCGACGACGCCCCGCAGGCCACGACGACCTGGCCCGAACTGACGACGATCCGCCAGCCCATCGCCGACATGTCGCGCGCGGCGGTGATGCAACTGGTCGAGGACATCCGCACACGCCGCGATGGCCGGCAGTTCGCGCCCCGGCACACTCAGATGGCCTTCGAGCTCATCTCCCGCGAGTCCGACGCCGCGCCGGCGGACTAGCTTCGCCGGATCATCTGCTGGAGGGCGCCTTCGCCATGAGGGCATCGACGATGGCCTCGGTGTCACGAGCCTCGATCGGAGCGCGGTAGGCCTCGCGCATCTTGTCGACGGTGGCGGTCCACTGCTTGCGGGTGAGCGGCGGCTGGTAGAGGATCATCGAGGCCGAATGGCAGGCGAGGCACGAGCGGTCGAGCAAGGCCGCGTCCTGCCCCGCGCCGAAAGTCTGCTCGTCCGTTGGCAGCGTGATGCTGGACGATTGAATGGCCGTGAGCGGGGCGGGCATGGGCTCCCTCTCCTCGCCCACTGACTTCGCGGACTTGTCCGGCTGGGGACCGCAGGCGGCCAGAAGGGCTAGGCCGAGCGCGGCGAGAGAGGCGCGCCGCCGCATCAGGCCGTCTCGATCCGCAGGGCTTCGACGCAGCCGCGCATGTAGCCGCCAGGATTCCAGTTCGCCTTCATCGGCTGGACGACGCCGTCCGAGCTGGTGCAGCGGCTCATCAGCACATGCCGACCCGTCGCGTCGAGCGGCATCCGGGCGTCGAAGCGGCGGAAGCTGTAGCGCCCCTCGTCAGGGCCCAGCCGTGCGTCGCGCCAGGTCCGGCCGCCGTCGCCCGAGACCTCGACGCGGCTGACGCTCCGGTCGCCGCCCATGGCGATGCCGCCCACGGGCAGGTGGCGGCGGTGCGGCAGGCGGGAGCCTTCCTCGATATTGGTGATCCACGAGCGCGGGTTCATCGCAGAGATCGGCGTCTTGGGGAAAGTCGAGGTGCCGGGCGGCACGTCCGCGCCGGGCGCGTCGGGGATCTGGTAGGCCTTGGCCATCCAGTAGTTCTCGTCCGGCCCGCTCATCAGGTCGATGTGATTGAGCGCCTTGACCCAGTAAGTCGAATACCAGCCCGGCACGATCAGCCGCAACGGGAAGCCGTTGAGAAGCGGCAACTGCTCGCCGTTCATCGCGAAGGCGACCATGACCTCGCCGTCCATCGCGTGATCGAGGGCGAGCGATTTCTCGAACGGATCGACCTCGGTCAGCGGCCGGTCTAGCCCACCAAAACCGACGGACTTCGCCCCGGGGCCTACGCCCGCCGCGTCCAGCAGGGCCCTGAGCGCCACGCCTTCCCAGCGGGCATTGCCCATCGCCCCGTGCCCCCACTGCGCGCCGGGCACGCGCGGGTCGAACAGGCCGCGGCTGTTGCCCGAGCACTGGTTGACCGCCGCGTAGGAAATGCGCGGCAGCTTCAGCAGGTCGGCCAGCGAGAGCGAGACGGGGCGCTTACCGCCGGTGATCGTCAGGCGGAACGCCTCGGCATCGACGCTGAGTGGAATGTCCGCCCAGTGCCAACGCACGAAGAAGCGGTCGTTGGGCGTGAAGACGCTTTCGTCGAACACGCTCATCGGCGTCTCCAGCAGCGGCGGCCGGTTTCGCAGGACGATCATCTCGCCCTTGCCGGGTAAGTCGGAGGCGAGGGGGCGGCTTTCCATGCCGCCCGCCATCGCCAGCCGCATGAACCGCCCGCTGCCCTGCGCCAGCGCGGCCGTGCTCGCCGCGATGCCGAGGGCGCCGCCGGCGAGGAGACGCCTGCGGGCGATCGTTCCGGCCAGCAGGGAATCGAAGCGGTCCATGCGTTCTTGCCGGTCTTACAGGGTCAGCGGTGCATGGTGGATGCGGGGCAGCACATGGCGCGAGAACAGGTCCGCTTCCGCCGCGTGGGGGTAGCCTGAGAGGATGAAGGCATCGATGCCCTCGGCCTGGTAGGCCTGCAGCTTGGCGAGGACCTGGTCGGGATCGCCGACGATCGCCGCGCCGCAGCCCGAGCGGGCACGGCCGATGCCGGTCCACAGGTTGTCCTCGACGAAGCCGTCTCCGCCCGCTGCCGAGCGCAGTTCCGCCTGCCGCGTCACGCCGACGCTGGCACTGTCGAGCGACTTCTTGCGGATCGCCTCGCCGGCCTCGTCGTCCAGCTTGGACAGCAGGCGGTCGGCGTAGGTGCGGGCCTCGTCCTCGGTCTCGCGGACGATGACGTGGGCGCGGTAGCCGAACTTGAGAGTGCGGCCGTACTTGTTCGCGCGGGCGGTCATGTCGGCGATGATCTCGCGGACGTTGTCCATGGTGTCGGGCCACATGAGGTAGACGTCGCAGGCCTTGGCCGCCGCTTCGCGCGCGTCTTCGGAGAGGCCACCGAAGTAGAGCGGCGGGCACTTGCCCGAGACGGTCGAGATGCGCGCCGGGGGCAGGT
Organism: Novosphingobium sp. AP12; assembly: GCF_000281975.1. Taxonomy (GTDB): domain Bacteria; phylum Pseudomonadota; class Alphaproteobacteria; order Sphingomonadales; family Sphingomonadaceae; genus Novosphingobium. The sequence continues at coordinate 11,603 of NZ_AKKE01000024.1, forward strand.
CGAGGTTGTAGAACTCGCCCTCGTACTTGAGGTGCTCGCCGTTCAGCATGATCTTGAGGATCTGCATGACCTCGAGCGTGCGCTGGTAGCGGGCGCGGCTGTCCAGCTTCTCGCCCGGAAGGTCGGACGAGATGATGTTGACGGTCAGCCGTCCGCCCAGGATGCGGTCGAGCGTGGCGATGCGGCGCGCCAGCTGCGGCGGCCAGTCCTCGCCCATGCGCAGCGCCCAGAGCAGGCGGATCGTTTCCGTCATCGGGGCGATGGCGCCCGCGAACATGGTGGTGTCGATCCCCAGCGCATAGCCGGAGGGGAGCAGGATGTTGTCGAACCCGCCCTTTTCCGCCTGCATCACGATGTTGCGGCAATGCTCCCAACTCGACGCCAGCATGGGATCGGGCTGGCCGAGGAACTCGTAGTCGTCGTCGCAGAGCGCCGAGAACCAGCTGACTTCACACGTTTTGGGCAGGTCCTTCAGGCCGTCGATCATGGTGTTTGCCGTCATGGCAGGGGCTCTCCTTTTGCGGCGACCAGTACCGCGTACCAACGCGCCCGGGTCCAGCGGACCTTGAGTGCGTCGGCGCCTTCCGCGATCCGCTCTGCCTTCTGTGAACCGATGATGGGGATCGGGCGCGCGGGGTGCGCCATGATCCAGCTATAGGCGGCCGCGGTGCGCGACACGCCGAATTCCCCGGCCACCGCGTCAAGTTCAGCGGCGACTTCCAGTGCGCGCTTGTCCTTGGGCGCGGCGATGCGCCCGCCGCCCAGCGGCGACCATGCGAGCACCGCCATGTCCATCGCGATCGCCTGGTCCAGCTCTCCGTTCTCGATCGGGGCGAGCTTGAGCGGCGACAGTTCCGGCTGGGTCGAGACGATCGGCAGCGTCAGGAACTGCTGCAGCGTGGCGATCTGCGCGGCGGTGAAGTTGGAGACGCCGAAGCTGCGGATCTTGCCCGCCTTGTGGGCTTCGTCGATGGCCTTGGCGATTTCGGAAGGGTGCGTGAGGATGTCGGGACGGTGGATCTGCCACAGCTCGACGTGGTCGGTGCCGAGGCGCTTCAGCGAGGCGTCGATGGCGGAGGCGAGGTAGGCCGCGCCCGAATCGTAGGGCACGCCCATCGAGATGCCGCCCTTGGTGGCGATCACCAGCTTGTCCCGCAAACCCGGCTCGGCGGCGAGGGCGCGGCCCAGCAGCGCTTCCGATGCGCCGAAAGGCTCGTCGTTGTCGGGGCCGTAGATGTCGGCGGTGTCGATCAGGTCGATCCCGGCGTCGAGCGCGGCGTGCAGCAGCCTGACCACCGCACCGACGTCATCGCCGCACAGGCGCCAGTTGCCCCAGGCGAGGGCCGATACGGTGATGCCGCTCTTGCCCAGCGGGCGGCGACTTTCGGGGAGGGGGAGGAGGTCCATGAAAAATGTCCTGTCAGGGGAGGATATCGGGGTTGATGGTCGCGACCGAAGCGCGCTCGACGAGGTCGTGGGGAAGGCGGCGGTGGGTCAGCTGCACGCCTTCGAGCAGCAGCTGCGTGGCGGCCAGCGCCAGTTCGCGGGTGGGCTGGCGGATGGTGGTGAGCTGCGGCCAGACCATGCGCGCCAGCGTGGTGTCGTCGAAGCCCGCGACCGAAAGATCGCGCGGCACGTCGAGCCCCATGTCGTGCGCGACGGAGAGGACACCGGCGGCCATGTCGTCGTTGCTGGCGAAGATGGCGGTGGGTCGGCGCGCACGCTTCAGGAACCGCCGCGCCGCCGCCACGCCGCTGTCGAAGTCGAACTCGCCGGGGGCGACAAGGGCGGGCTCATAGGCGATCCCGGCGCGGTCGAGCGCGCGGCGGTAACCGAACAGGCGCTCTTCGGACGCCATGTGATTGGGGTGGCCTCGGACGAAGCCGATCACCCGGTGGCCCTTGTTGATGAGGTAGGTGGTCATGTCGTCGGCGGCCTGCGCGTCGTCCATGAACACCGACGAGGTCATCGCATGGTTGGTGCCGGGCGAGATCCGCACGAAAGGAATGTCCATGCCGTCCAGTGCTTTCAGCACCGCCACGCAGTCCGTGACCGGGGAGGAGAGGATCACGCCGTCGACATGCGTCTCGGTCACGAGCCCGCGCACCTGGTCGCCCACGGTGGGGTCGGTCACGTCGACCGGCTGGGCCAGCAGCCGCATTCCGGCCTGTTGGCAGCCCTCCCAGCAGCCCATCTGGATCTGGTTCATGTAGTAGGGGCTGTGGTTGTCGTAGATCAGCGCGATCTGGCCCGACTTGGTGCCCGCCAGGATGCGAGCGGCGATGCTGGGCTTGAACTCCAGGTCGCGCATCGCCTTCTCGACACGCTCCTTGGTGTCCGCGCTGACGTAGCGGTGGCCGTTCAGCACCCGGCTGACGGTCTTCACCGAGACCCCGGCGAGCGCCGAGACGTCCTTGATGTTGGAGCGCTCGCTCATCCCTGGGCAAGCGATGCGAAGAGGGGGGCGAAGGCGCTCGAGGGGCGGTAGAACACCGGCGGCTGGCCGTAGGGCGCGGGAACCGTGTGCGTGCCGGGCGCGAAGTCCTCGCCCGACCACAGGTGGCGCCAGGGCTCGTCGCCAGGGAGGATGACATCGCGAGCGGCGACCTGGGCCTCGACCACCGGGGCGACCAGCATGTCGGCGCCGTAGAGGTACTGATCCTGCACGGCGAACAGCGCGTCCTCGAAGTAATGCAGGAACAGCGGGCGCTGCACCGGCAGTCCGGTCGCGACCGCCTGGTCGCTGAGGTGGCGCACATAAGGCGCGAGGGCCTTGTGGACGCGCGACATGGCCGCGAACTGGGCGAGCAGTTCGTCGCTGGAATCGATCTGGAGGTTGTCGTCCGGGCGGTTGCCCTCGTGGCTGCGCATGACCGGCGAGAACGCGCCGAGTTCGAACCAGCGCATCATCAGGTCGGCGGTCCGCACGTTGCCGTGGAGGCTGGTGTAGCCGCCCACGTCGCTATGCGAATAGGCATTGCCGACCAGCCCCGCCGACAGCGCGGCGGTCAGCACGGTATTGATCCCGTCGTGCCGCGTGAAGTCGACCGACTGGTCGCCCGCCCAGAGCAGCGGGCAGAACGCCTGCACGCCGGAGAACCCCGCGCGCATGAAGAACACTGCCTCGCCCGTCTTCTCGCGTGATGCGATCGCGCGGGCGTTCGCCTCGGCCCAGAGCACCGGCCAGCGGTTGTGCATCAGCATCGGGTCGCTGCCGTCGTGGAGGCGCAGGTCCACCGGCAGGTACTCGCCGAAGTCCGCCATCCAGCCTGACAGGCCGAAGTCGAGCATTTCGCGCCCGATCACCCGCTCGGCGAACCAGTCGAGGCTGGCGGGGTTGGTGAAGTCCACCACGCCGCAGTCGAACTCACCGAAGTCGACGAGGTAGGGCTCGTCGCTGTTCTGCCGCAGCGCGAGATGGCCGCCCGCGAGCGCCTCCTGGTACTGCACGCCGTCGTTGGCGAGGTAAGGGTTCACGTAGCCAAGGAACCGGACGCCGCGCTCCGCCAGTGCGGCGATGCGGCCGGGAAGGTCGGGGTAGCGAGCCTCGTTCCACGACCAGTCCCAGAACAGGCGGCGCCCGAAGCTAGTCTGGCGGATGCCGATCCAGTCCTCGCACCACAGGCCCGAGACTTCCGCGCCAGCCGCCATGATCCGCTCGAGCCGGGCGAAACTGGCGTCGCCTTCCTTGAGCCCGACGATGGCGCCGCCGATCGCCCAGTCGGGGAGCGCCGGCTGGCGCCCGAAGCGCGTCGAGAGCGCGCCCACCAAGGCAGGCATGTCGTCGGCGGCGAAGAATTCGAGAGTGAACGCGCCTTCCCATACCTCGATCCGGTGGCGCGCTGCATCGGTGAAATCGAGCACGGAATAGGCGCTGCTGGAGAGGTGGCAGGCGTAGATGCGTGAGGACAGAAAGGTCGGCTGCGGGTAGTTGGTCCACCAGTAGTCGCCGCCGGCCATGCCCTGCTCGTCCATCAGGCGGGTCAGCTCGGTCGACTTGTCGCGCCCCACGCCGGGCTCGCTGGTCCAGATCGGGAAGCGGCGGCCGGAAAGATCGAGGTAGCTCATCTGCTCCCCGCCGCCCCAGACGTGCTCGCCGGGTTCTGCCACAAGATCGACCCAGACGCGGTCGAGGGCGGGGTCCAGCGCGGTGACTTCCAGCGCATCGCCATGCGCCGTCAGCCGCAGCAAAGGCGCCCCGCCGCGCGTGGCGGAGAGCAGCAGCGAGCCTCCTTCCATCCGGTCGAAACCAAGCGCCAGGTACCCTGTCGGAGCGTCGTCGATGGCGAAGTTTCCGCGCACCATGCGCACGTCGGGCTGCCCGCTGGCGACCGCGAAAGCCGGGCGTTCAGCCGTGCTGCGCAAGACTTCACGCCCCGCCAGATGGCATGCGAAGCCGTCTTCCCGAATGGTGAAGGTCAGCACCAGATCCTAACTCCCTAACAGTGTGCTCGTGGTGCAGCGCCCGGCGCAGCATTCGCCCTGTCGATATGACACCGCTTGACAGAAATGCCGGACCCGATCAAGAGGGCAACAACCAACAGGACGACCTGAGGTGAACTTAGGGCCGATCCAGTTTAACGTAAGGGGAGAGCTATGATTCCGGCAAACACCAGCGGTATGGCCAAGCGCGTCGCGCTCGTATTTTCCGTGTCTGCGGCAGCGCTTGCGGCGGCGGTGCCCGCGCATGCTCAGGTGGACGAGATTATCGTTACCGCCCAGAAGGTTAGGCAGAACATCCAGGACGTGCCGATCGCCATCAGCGCGGTCACCGGCGATGCCATGGCCCGCGCCGGCGCCAAGAGCCTGGAGGACATCACCTCGATCGTTCCCTCGGTGACGTTCCGTAAGGGCACCACCAACGCCAACAGCGCGATCGTGATGCGCGGCGTCGGCACCATCAGCTTCTCGGTCGCGGCCGAGCCCAGTGTGTCCACCGTTGTCGACGGCGTGGTGCTGAGCCGTTCGGGCCAGTCGTTCCTCGACCTCGTCGACTTCGACCGCCTCGAAGTGCTGCGCGGTCCGCAGGGCACGCTGTTCGGCAAGAATGCCTCGGCGGGCCTCGTCAACATCGTGTCGAAGGGCGGTACCGATCATCTCGAGGCCGAAGCCAACGTATCGGGCACGACCGACGAGGAATACCGCGCGAAGATGAGCCTCTCCGGCCCGATCGGTCAGGACCTGAGCGGCCGTGTGACGGGCTTCTACGGCACCTACGACGGCAATATCAAGAACACGTATTACGACAAGACCGTCAACGGCTACGAGCACTACGGCGCCCGCGGCCTGCTTGACTATGACGGAGAAGGCGGCCGCGTGCGCCTGATCGCCGATTACTTCAAGGCTGACGACGATTGCTGCGCCGAAGTGACCGGCGTGTCGCGCGGCGCCGTCCTCGACGCCGAACTCGGCATCGCGCCGCAGGGCGAGGACACCCGCAAGGTCAACCAGAACCTCATCACCCGCTCGCTCGACCGGCAGTACAGCTTCACGCTGAATGCCGACATCGACACTTTCGCGGACCACACCTTCAGCATCGTCACCGGCTACCGCAACTGGAAGAACACCGAGATCCGCGACGGTGATTTCCTGCCCCGGGCGCTCGTCGGCACTCCGCAGCTGCACGACCGCGGTACGGTCGAGACCGACCAGGTCTCCGCCGAAGTGCGCCTGGCCTCGCCGCAGAACCAGGCGCTGACGTACCAGGTCGGCGGTTTCTTGTGGTATTCGAAGAACACGCAGGACTTCACCCGCAGCGACGTGACCTGTGCCACCTCGACCTCGCCGATCGATCCGGCGACGGGCGCGCGTCCGTGCAACCTGGCCGATACCGTCAACACGCTGTTCCCCACCGCGACTTCGCGCAGCGACGTCTCGTTCCGCAACTGGGCGCTCTTCGGTCAGTCCACTTACGAGATCACCCCGGCTCTGCGCTTCACGCTGGGCGGCCGCTTCACGCATGACAGCGTGAGCTACGTCCACACCCGCGCCCCTGCGGTCAACGCCACCACGGGGCTTCCGGCGACCGGCGCCGGTCTTTCGGGCGTCGGCGCGGGCGGCACCATTGCCACCGGCGGCAACGGCACCAACACCTCGCGCGGCAGCACCAGCGCCGACAACTTCTCGGGCAAGGCCGTGCTGCAGTACGACGTCGCCGACGACGTGATGGTCTACGGCAGCTTCACGCGCGGCTACAAGGGCCCGGCGTTCAACGTCTTCTTCAATCATACCGCACCGACCAACTCGGCGCCGATCGATCCCGAGAAGTCGAACAGCTACGAAGTCGGCCTCAAGAGCCAGTTCTTCGACCGCATGCTGCAGGTAAATGCCAGCGTGTTCCTGGTCGATTACAAGGGCTTCCAGGCCAACAACTTCGTCCTGCTCAACGGCGCCGTGGTCACCAACCTGACCAATGCAGGCACCGTTCGTTCTAAGGGCTTCGAGGTCGACGCGACCTTCGCGCCGACCTCGGGCCTGACCTTCCGCGCCAATGCAGCATACGCAGACGCCACGGTGCGCAAGTTCAACCCGAACCCGCTCACCAACGCGCCCGACGCCCGCGACGGCACCCGCCTGCCGCTGGCGCCGAAGTTCAGCTACACTCTCGGCGCCGACTACGACGTCGATGCCGGCCCGGTGAAGCTCTACCTGTCGAGCGACTGGCACCACGTCAGCAAGCAGTTCTCCGACCTCGGCGAGAGTGGCCCGATCGACCCGTACGGCCTGTGGAACGCCAGCGTGGGCGTGTCGGACCCGGACGACCAGTACCGCCTGACCTTCATGGTCAAGAACATCCTGGACGACAGCTACGTGCTGCTCAACACCACCGCCGGCCAGCGCCTGATGATCCCGCGCGACGCCGATCGCTATGCGGGGCTGAACCTGCGGGCGCGCTTCAACTGATCCTGCGCGAGGGGGCGGGCGCAAACGCCCCTTCGCCGCTGAAGCGCGAACGTAAGCGGACCCCCGGCGGACCTCCTCCCCGCCGGGGGTTTTCGTTTGCCAACTTGACATGTGTAACCATTTAGGTTATATGACGCAGCATCCGCCAGCCGAAGTACAAGGCCTGGCGGTGTTTCGGGTCGACGTCATAGGCGGAGGGTCGCGAGTTCAAGTCGCAAACCTTGCGCGTTCCCATGCGCTGATACGGATCGGTCATCGTGGCTCTGGCCCGGCGTTCCCCTGGTTGGAACGCTCTCCCGGAAGTCCCCTCGCCTGTGCTAGACGCGGACCCCATCGCAGTGAAGCGCCGATCTATGGAACTACAGGTCAAGCCGGGCTGAACCATGCCTCTACCTGGCACCCGCTCGCAAGGCATAACCCACTACAAGTACCCGCGCCCTCAAGCATGGGCGCCTGTGACGCCGACCCGATGTTTTTTCGCGCAGTTCCCGGCGTAATGCCCGCGCTCGCCAGCCGGCGTTTTGGCGTGTCCGGTTCGGAACGCAAAAAGCGGGACCGCATGGCGGCCCCGCTTTCCTGCGTCGGCGATCAGGAGATCGTCAGAACTTCACGCGGCCTTCCAGGCCCATGGTGCGCGGCTGGGCGACACCCCGGGCGTAGTAGCGGCCGATGACGCCGTCGTTGACCTGGTCGTAGCGCGTCAGATCCTGGCTGACGCCGGTGATGGCGTACTTGTCGAAGATGTTGTTCGCGAACACCGAGAGTTCCCAGCCGGACGTGCGGTAGGTCACCGAGGCGCGGTGCATGACGAACGAGGGCAGCCGCTCGCCGCCGCCGCGCGCGCCGGGCGAGGTCAGGATGCCGCCGGTGTAAGTGGCGGTCCAGTTCAGGGCGAGGTCGTTCTCTCCCACCGGCATCGTGTAGGTGGCCGCCAACGCGCCGGAGTTCTTGGTCGAGCCCGGCAGGCGGTCCCCGGCGAACACGTCGCCCGAGCCCGTCTTGGGGCTGAGCAGTCCGGGGACGTCCTCGGTCAGCTTGGCATCGAGGTAGGAGTAGTTGCCGCGCAGCGTGAACTCGGGCGTGATGCGGGCATTGAAGCTGAAGTCGATGCCCTTCGATTCCGCCTTGCCGCCATTGGCGATGATGCCGATGTTGCCGTAGGTCGTCGAGCTGGAGAGCTGGATGCCGTCCCACCAGACCTTGAAGGCGGAGATCGAGGTGTTGAGCCGGCCGCCGAACAGCGTGGCGCGCACGCCCAGTTCAAGGTTCCTGACCTTGTCCGGGCCATAGGCCAGTTCGTCGGGCAGGGCGCAGAGGTTCTGCTCGTTCGGGTTGATCGGCAGGATGCAGGGCACCACGCGGTTCACGCCGCCGATGCGGTAGCCCTTGCTGTAGGTCACGTAGGCCATGAGGTCGGACGTGAAGTTGTACGAGGTGTTGAGCTTCCACACGAAGCCGTCGTCGCTGGCCTTGCCGCTGCGGACGCGGCTCGGATCGATATCGAGGCTGGGGTAGGGCATGCGGCGCCGCCCGGCGCGCGTCAGCGGGGTATCCGAGCCGCCGGTGATCGAGGTGTCGTACTTAAAGTAACGACCACCGGCCGTGATCTGCCAAGCCTCGGTCGGCTTAAAGGTGAGTTCGCCGAAGGCGGCCATTTCGTCGGTCTTCGAGCGCGTGAACGAGACGTATTCGGCGCCGTCCGGACGCACGAGGCCGTCGTAGTAGCCGCCGTAGATCGCGCTGCCAGCAGGCGAGGAGGCGAACTCCGCGAAGCCGGGCAGGCGTTCGATGCCCGAGGCGTCGTACTTCATGTTGTTGTAGAAGCCGCCGAGGACCCAGCTGAACGGGCCGCCGTGGGTGGAGACGAGGCGGATTTCCTGGTTGAACTGCTTACGGGTGTTGTCGCCCGTGGTGTAGCCCGCGAAGGCCGGGAACAGCTCGTAGTCGTAGTCGAGGTCGAGCAGCAGGTCGGTGACGTCCGAAACCGTGTGGTTCTTGGTCTTGGTCCAGGCCGAGGTCCAGACCGCCTGCATGATGTCGCCGAGCTGGGCTTCCATCTCGAGGCTGATGAGGTGCGACTTACGGTTCGAGGGTTCACCGAAGCGGCCCGCGTTCTCGTACTTGCCTTCGCCGAGCACGCCGAAGGTGTTGGCCTGGTCGCCGCCCGTCTTGGTCTGCTGGTAGGCGTAGGTCAGGTAGGCCTTGAAGGTGGGTAGCGTCAGTCCGAGCTGGTTGCGCGTGCTGATCGTCTTTTCCCAGTTCAGGTCCTTCTTCGGGCTGAAGTTGGCGTCCTGCTGCGCCTGCGTTCCGAGCGGATTGGCGGCGGTGCCGGGCTGGGGCAGCGACACGCCGGGCTCGGTGACGATGAACGGATAGTCGATGAAGCCAGGGTCGTAGTAGTAACCGGTGGCGGTGCGGAAGGCGAGCACGTCGCTGATGATCGGCACGTTGATCGCGACGTCGCCGACGTAGCCCACGCCGCTGGAGTGCGCGACGTCATAGGCGCGGCCATGGACATCGGCGGAGAAGCCGCTGGCGTCGGGACGCTTCGGAATGTAGCGGATGGCGCCCGCCAGGGTGCCGAGGCCGTAGAGGGTGCCCTGGGGACCAAGCAGCGTCTCGACGCGGTCGATGTCGATCAGCTTGAAGTCGAGATAGAGCGGCACTTCGCCCAGATAGGTCCCGACGGCGCTGTCGTAGTTGGAGCCGGTGGGGCTGTTGCCGTCTGCCGAGAGGCCGCGCATGACGATGGTGGCGGCGCCGCGCGGACCATTGTCGACGATCGTCACGCCCGGCGTGAAGGCGCCGAGATCCTTGATGTCGTCGATCCGCTCGCTCTGCAGCGTCTCGCTGCCGATGGCGCTGATGTTGATCGGCGTGTCCATGATGGTGGTGGCGCGGCGCGTGGCCGAGACGATGATGACACCGTCATCGGCGGCGTCTTCGGCGGCCGCATCCGGCGCGCCCTGGGCATAGGCCGGAGCGGCCAGCATGCCCGTCATCATCGTTGCGCAAAGAAGCCCCATCTTCAGTGTAGCGCTGTTCGACATGTAGTACCCCCTATGTGTTTGGTCTGTCCTCCCTGTCCAGCCAGCCCCCCCGAGCTTCCCTGTCGACGTTCACCGCGCCGTCCCCGGGCTGCAGATCAGCGCCTGGGGTATCGGCAGGCGCCGTCCCTTTTCCTTGTTCTTTTATAAGTACGCCGAGCCTTAGGGAGCGGACCTTGGCGCGGTAATGGGGCATTTGACGTAGGTTGCCGCTCGCCGATCTGCGCCAGGTCCCTTCGTCAAATGCCCATCGGGCCGCGCGCCGTTGCCCGACTAGCGACGCGCTTTCGCATCGACATCCATTGCGAAATCACTCTCATGACGGTGCTGGTGGCGGAGCAATACCTGGACTTCGCCTGGCGCTTTGCCGACCGCTACTGCGCCATGCAGGCCGGCCGGGTTAGCCCGTCGGCACTATCGCCCAGCAGAGTGCGAAGGACTTCGCGCACTTGGCGCAGATATAGCGCGCCGCTAGGCCGCCAGCGCCTCCCGGAACGCGCGCCCGAGGTCATCGTTGGCGAAAGGCTTCGCAAGCACCGAGCCGGGCGGGTCGCAGGGGATGCAACGCTCGGGCGTCGCGGTGACGAAAATTACCGGGATTTCTCCGAGTTCGTGCCGGATCGTCCGCACCGCGGCGGGTCCGGTCCCCTGCTTCAACTGGACGTCCGACGTGATGAACCCCGGCCTGTGATCGCGCGCGGACATTACGGCGTCGGCTTCGTTTTCCACGATGTGAAAGCTGGTCGCGCCCGCATCTTCCAGAGCGTCCTGAATGGACATGGCGATCAGCGGCTCGTCCTCGATAATCAATACGTGCACGGCATCGCCTTTTCGTTGTTCTTTTTCACGCAACGAGCGACATGGCCTTTTCGATCCCGTCACAAAGCTTTGGATACCTTTCGCGTTTCGATCGTTTGGTCCGCGATGGAGAGGAAAAGCATGGACGCCGAAACGTTACCCCCGACACTGGAAGAAGAATTCAGCAAGTTCGTTCGCGACCCCGAGTTCCCTTGCCTGGGCGCGAAATCCGCGCTTGCTACAGGCTCTCTCAAGGTAGTCGCCGCGCGCGACCTGACGAGCGCCTGGAACGACGTGGTGATCCACCGCGAACTGCTGCGATGGAGCCAGGACTATCAGGACGACCCAAAGGGCCTGCGCAGCCTGGCGGTGGTCTTCGAAGGCCCCCAGGACCTGACCGAGCGCCAGTTCGAACACGCGATGTGGGAGCGCATCCAGTCCTTTTCGGACAAGGACGCCTGGCTGGGCCTGCCTTACGATGGTGCAGTGAGCGCCGACCCGGAGGACCCGCATTTCTCGTTGAGCTTCGGCGGCAGCGCGTTCTTCGTCGTCGGCCTGCCTCCCAATGCATCGCGTCCGGCCCGGCGCTTCCCGCGTCCGGTGATGGTGTTCAACCTGCACGAACAGTTCGAGAAATTGCGCGCCGAGGGCCGCTACGAACGCATGCGCGAACGCATCCTGCACCGCGACTTTGCCATGGCGGGTTCGCTCAACCCGATGCTGGAGCGCCACGGCGAGGCCAGCGAGGCGCGCCAGTACAGCGGTCGCGCGGTCGAGCCGGGCTGGGGCTGTCCGTTCCGGGATTCGCGCGGATGAACGAACCCCGCGTGATCGAACCGCGCAGCGGCGCCGCTTTCGTGCTGCAGGCGGGCGAGGTGCTGACCGTCACGGACCCGATGGGCTGTCAGGTCGCCGACTTCCTCGCTTTCTCGGCACACGACGTCCGGGAGGTGATCTCCAACGGTCGGACGTTCGACTATGAGGAGACGATCAATCTGACCACCGGCAACCGCCTGTGGTCCAATCGCTCGCGCGTGTTGCTGGAGATCGTCGAGGACACCGTCGGCCGCCACGACTTCCTGCTCACGCCTTGCAGCGAGGCTACGTTCCGCCACTTCTATCCCGACAAGCCGGTCCACCGTGGATGCTTCGGCAATCTCGCGGAAGCGCTGGCACCCTATGGCATCGAGGAAGACGCCATCCCGACCGCGTTCAACCTGTTCATGAACGTGCCGGTGGAGCAGGAGACCGGCCGCATCTCGGTGATCCCACCCCTCAGCGTGGCGGGCGACCTGATCCGGCTGCGCGCCGTCGAGGACTGCGTGATCGGCCTCACCGCCTGCTCGGCCTATGCGTCGAACGGAGGGTCCTTCAAGCCGATCCACTACGCGATCGAACCAGTGCAGGTGGAGGCGCTCTAGATCGGTACGCCCGGGCCGGTTTCGCCCTCGCTCATCGAGATCAGGAACAGCGCGTTGCTCGCCTGAAGGTCGATGTCCTGGCCGGGCCCGGGCACCACGGGCGCGCAGGGCACGGACTGCTGGTTCATCGCCACCATGAGCCGCAGGAACGCGAGCATCGCCGGATGCAGTTCCGATTTGAACCACACGATGAAGTCCTGGTTCAGGCGGAGCCAGCTGCGCGAGGCCGAGACCATGCGTTTTTCCGCCTCGGCGTACTGCGCCTCGGTCCACCCGCCGGGCTGGCCCGCGCTGGCCGGAACGGCGTCGTAGATCGCCGCCATGGTCGACAGCAGCGTGTGCAGGGCACCGGACCGGGGTATCAGCTGTGCCAGCGCGGACAGGCGGTCGCCGTCGGCACCGGGGGAACGGAGCGGTTTGTTCGACCGCCACATCGCCACGATGCGGGCGACCGGGTCCTCGGCGGGGCGATGGTCCGACGTCTCCTCTATATCGCGCTCGTACTGCTTGCGCGAGGTGACGCCGGTGGCGATCTGGGTCTGGACGGAAAGGTCGAACAGTCCCAGGAGCGTGGGATCGTCGCTGCGGTTCAGCTCCCGGCCGATCGCCACCATCCGCTGCACGGCGACGTCCGGTAGCCGCAGCCGCAGCCCGATCCGTCCGCGCACCTTGCCTTCGGGAGCGGCCTTGACCCGCCAGTCCTGGTAGATACCGAGCGCGGTCGTCACCCGTGTCTGGTCGATCAGGCGCTGGTCCGCGAGGCCGGACAGCAGCGCCTGCACTTCCTTCGCCTTGAGATTGTCGTCGTTGTGATCGAAGCCGATGTCGACGGTCATTGAGCGGCGATTGCCCGCTGCCGCGTCGGCCTTCATCATCAGGAGGTCCCAGCTGCTCATGAACGTCGCCGAGCGGCCTTCGTTGAAGCCCTCGACCTTGCGCAGCGCGCTGCCCTGGGCCGTGACGGCAATGTCGCCGGCAGCGTTGGTGGTGATCGTCGCCTCGCCCTTGACGATCGAGGCGATCGACACGTCGATGCCGAGCACGGAGACTTCGACGGCGAAGCCATGTTCCTTGGAGGCGAAGCGCGACAGGCTCGATTCCGGATCGAGCCGGACCCCCGGGGGCGCGAGCGAAGGATCACCCAGGAGCTTCTGGAACGGTTCGAGCTGTCCGGTGACCAGCGAATGCCACAGGTCCGCCGTCTCGGCGTTGACCGCCGTGAACGTGCCCGCCAGTTCGTATTTGAGGCCGGAGGCGGCGGCGCCCGACCAGCCGAAGCGGGCCTCGAGCTTCTTGCTGGTGCCTTCCTTCGTCGCCTCGGTGACCTTCGCCGCGAAGCCGTAGAACTTGCCGAACACCTCGTGCACGCCGCCCAGCAGCTTGTTTGCTTCGGCTTCCGTTCCCTGGACCTGCGCACCTATGGACGAGAGTTCCTGTGCCAGGAGCTTCGACCACTGGTCGTCGCCGGCAAGGCCGCCGACGAGGCCATCGAACTGCCCCTTGATGTCGCTGAGCAGGGGCCGGATGCGCGTTGCGAGTTCCGCCTGGGGGACGATCGAAAGCCCTGGAATTCGGCTGGCGAGCCCCTCGACCACCGTCGCGGCCCAGGCATCGACATCGCCGAGGATGCCTTCGGCGCGGGTCGCGGCAAGGTCGGCGATCCGGCCGGCAACGAAATCGGCGAGCGCGCTGGTCCGCGTCTCCTCGCTCGCATCCGCAGTGCCCAGCACCAGGGCGAGATCCTTGAGCAGCGCCTCGCGCAGCTGCGGCTGTTCGACCAGCGACCTGGCGGTTATTCCCAGCAGCGACGCGGCTTTGCTGGCTATGTACGTGCCGGGACTGAGGAACGGCTTGATCTGGTTCAGCGCCGGTCCCGCGAAGTTCTGCGCCTCGGTCAGCAGGTCATGGACGCGCCGGGTCAACGGCGCCGCGTCGAGCTTGAGGTCGATGCCCGCCGACCAGTTGCGCTCGCGCAGTTCGTCCCGGCTGAGGACGAAGCGCATGCCTTCGCCGGTCTTGCGGATGGACAGGATCCACCGCGCATTGCGCCTGAACGCGAGGTTGGCGGTCACGCCGATCGTTCCTGACACCGCCTTGGGGATGTCGACCGCCTTGCCGAGCACCAGCCCGAGGCCGGCGGTCACGGCGCCGTCGCAGCCGAAGGCGATGCCTTCGAGGCCGGCGAGAGCGGCGGCATGGCTGATCGCGTCGAGGTCGAGCGGGCTGGGTATCGCCGTCACCGACTGGAACAGGACCTTGGCGAACGGTTCCGCCGGGTCGTCCGGGCGGAAGAAGAAGCTCATCGCGGCCTCGGCACTCGCCCCGGCATTGGCGGTGCCCTGGCCGATCTGGCCGAAGGGCAGCGACACGCCCGCACTGGTCGTGACCTTGCCGCGTCCGCCGACCCTCAGCAGTCCGCCGGCGACCCCGTCTCCCGAAAAAGGCCAGGGCGATCCGGCCTCGCAGTCCAGCCCGCCCTGCACGCCGACATCGAAGGTAAGCGCCACCGACCCCACCGTCGGCGAGGCGGAGGCCGCCAGCGCCGGGATCGACAGCGCGAACTGCCCCTCGTCGCCGGGCGCGTCGAAACCGAAGCCGTCGCCCGATGGCGCGCCGGTGGAACCCGGGCCGAAGTCACTCATCGGCCTCAGCAGCTTGGCCCAGCCGGTGTCCTGCAGTTTCTGGACATGCGCGGACAGCTTGCCATGGAGGTCCGTGAGGCCAAGCGTCGCGAAAACCTCGATCACCGCATCGTCCGCGAGGTGAGTGGCGAGAAAGCCCGCCAGTCGTGCCGGGCTGTCGACCGGAGCCTCGACCCCCAGCTTCCACAAGGCCGAGCCCACCTCGCGCCAGTGCAGCGCGAGTCCCGCCCAGGCATCGAGTTCGGGGAGCACCGCGGACAAATCGCCGACCGCGCCGTTCAGGTTGATCCACGAAGGAAGTGCGGGCTGAGGCATTCTCTTCTCCCAGCGAGAAAGTTCTCAGTCCCGGATCATGAGATCAATGCTTTGGGGTGTCGAATCGTATTTCGGCATGCCGGCATGATGACACGATTTGTCAGTTATTGCGGCTAATGCGGAAGACCTCGGCAAATCTGTATTTGCGGGGTCATAACAATGGTATACGAAAGTATTTGCGGGATGGGTCCCGATCCGATTGTGCCCGGCCGGAGTTCCCGTTACTCCCACGTCATTCGATCAAAGCCTTCACGAACCGTCCACTGGAGCAATCGAAGATGGCCGAGCATCCGCAGTTCCGCCTGACGATCCGGTCGACCATCATGGACAGGTTTTTGGCGGCGCTCGTCATGACCGCGCGCCCGTCCCGAACTTCTCGCCGCTAGACCACCTGAAGGAGCATCGCACATGCCTGCCATCACGATGAAGGACGGTACCGAGATCTTCTACAAGGACTGGGGACCCAAGGAGGCCCAGCCGATCGTGTTCCACCACGGCTGGCCGCTGAGCGCCGACGACTGGGACAGCCAAATGATGTATTTCCTGATGCAGGGCTTTCGCGTCATCGCGCACGACCGCCGGGGCCATGGCCGCTCGACCCAGACCTGGACCGGCAACGAGATGGATACTTACGCCGCCGACATGGCGGAACTGACCGACCATCTCGGCCTCGAAAGCGCGATCCACGTCGGGCACTCCACCGGCGGCGGCGAGGTGACGCGCTACGTGGCGCGCGCCAAGCCGGGCAGGGTGTCCAAGGCCGTGCTGATCGGCGCGGTGCCGCCGGTGATGGTCAGGTCCGCGAGCAACCCCGGCGGACTGCCGATCACGGTCTTCGACCACTTCCGCGGCGAACTGCTCGCCAACCGCGCGCAGTTCTATCTCGATATCCCCTCGGGACCGTTCTACGGCTATAACCGGGGCGGCGCGAAGGTCAGCCGGGGCGTGATCGAGAACTGGTGGCGGCAGGGGATGATGGGCGGGGCCAAGGCGCACTACGACTGCATCAAGGCGTTCAGCGAGACCGACTTCACCGAGGACCTCAAAGCGATAGAGGTCCCCGTCCTCGTCATGCACGGCGACGACGACCAGATAGTGCCCTATGCGGATTCCGCGCCGCTTTCGTCCAAGCTGCTGAAGCAGGGCAAGCTCAAGACCTACCTCGGCCTGCCCCATGGGCTGTGCACCACGCACCCGGATATCGTGAATCCCGACCTTCTCGCCTTCTTCAAGAGCTGAACCGTTTCCTCGCTGAAAGGACACCTTGCATGATCCTGGTACTGGCACTGCTGATCGGCGTCGTCGCCGGCCTTCGCGCCTTCACGGCCCCCGCTGCGGTAAGCTGGGCGGCGGCTCTCGGCCTTCTTGGTTTGGAGGGCAGCTGGCTCGAATTCC
The DNA here is from genome assembly GCF_000281975.1 of Novosphingobium sp. AP12. GTDB lineage: Bacteria > Pseudomonadota > Alphaproteobacteria > Sphingomonadales > Sphingomonadaceae > Novosphingobium. Next base: position 28,124 of record NZ_AKKE01000024.1, read on the forward strand.
TCGGCTATCGCTTCACGCCCTGGATTTTCACCGTGGTGGCCGTGCTGGAACTGATCGGCGACCAGCTTCCCAGCACACCGAGCCGCAAGGTGCCGATGCAGTTCATCACGCGCCTCGTCATGGGCGGCCTGAGCGGCGGCGCCATCGGCGTTTCGGGCGGCATGCTGATCGCGGGACTGGTGGCCGGGATCGTCGGCGCGGTGATCGGGACTTACGGCGGCGCAGCGGCGCGTGCTGCTCTGGCCCGCTCATTCGGACGAGACCTTCCCGCCGCGCTGATCGAGGACATCGTAGCGGTCGGCGGCGCATTCCTGATCGTGCATGCCTTGTGAGTGAAACTTTCGACGCGATCATCGTCGGCGCCGGGCAAGCTGGTCCCGCGCTCGCCGGCCGGCTCACCGCAGCTGGCCAGCGCGTCGCCTTGGTCGAGCGCGACCGGATCGGCGGCACCTGCGTCAACACCGGCTGCACCCCCACCAAGGCCATGGTGGCGAGCGCCTATGCCGCGCACCTCGCCCTGCGCGGAGGAGAGTACGGTTTCTCCACCGGGCCGGTCACGGTAGACCTTCCGGCGGTGGTGCGCCGCGCACAGGACATCGCCGGCGGCTCGCGCGGGCGCAACGAGAAGTGGCTGGCGGGGATGGAGGGCCTGACCCTCATCCATGGCCACGCGCGCTTCACCGGGCCGAGCGAGATTACGGTGGATGGCCGCGCCATCACCGCGCCGCGCATCTTCCTCAACGTCGGCGGACGGCCTTCGCGCCCGGCGATGAAGGGCATCGACGACGTCACCACGCTCGACAATGCTGGGCTGCTGGTGCTGGAGGAGCTGCCCCGGCACCTCGTTGTCGTCGGCGGCAGCTACATCGGGCTCGAGTTCGCGCAGATGTTCCGCCGCTTCGGCGCCGAGGTCACCGTCGTCGAGATGGGCCCCCGCCTCGTCGGTCGCGAGGACGAGGACGTCAGCGAAGCGATCCGCGACATCCTCGAGGCCGAGGGGATCACCGTGCGCACCAGCGCCACCTGCATCAGCTTCGCCCCCCATGCGGATGGCGTGACCGTGGGCGTGGACTGTTCGTCGGGCGAGCCGGAGGTCGTGGGCAGCCACGTGCTGCTTGCGGTGGGGCGCCGGCCCAACACCGACGACCTCGGGCTCGACCTCGCGGGCGTCGAGGTGGACGAGCGCGGCTACATCAAGGTCGACGAGCGGCTGCGGACAAGCGCGCCCGGCATCTGGGCGATGGGCGACTGCAACGGGCGCGGCGCGTTCACGCACACCGCCTGGAACGATTTCGAGATCGTCGCCGCCAATCTGCTCGACGGGGAGGACCGGCGTGTCAGCCAGCGTCTGCCGGGCTACGCGCTCTACATCGACCCGCCGCTCGGCCGCGTCGGCATGACTTTCGCGCAGGCACGGGCGAGTGGGCGGCCGCTGCTGGTCTCCACGCGCCCGATGTCCCGCGTCGCGCGCGCGATCGAGAAGGGCGAGACGCAAGGGTTGATGAAGGTGGTCGCAGATGCGGAAACACGAAAGATCCTCGGCGCCGCGATCCTCGGCACCGGCGGCGACGAGGCGATCCACGGCATCCTCGACATCATGAGCGCCGGGGCGAACCTCGACGAGCTGCGCTGGGCCGTGCCGATCCACCCGACGGTTTCCGAGCTGATCCCCACGGTGCTGCTGGACCTCAGGCCGGAGTGACGTTCAGCCCTGCGGCCGTTGCCCGTGCGTCTCGCTGGTGATGAGCGCCGCCGCCGCGCAGAGCCGTTCGACGTAGCGTTCGATCTCGGCGGGCGGCAGGTCCCGCCCGATGCCGCTGATGACGAGCTGCATCGAGACGGTGCCGGCGGGCGAGAACACCGGCGCGGTGATGTAGCTCACGCCCTCGGCGGCGGCATCGGCGAGGTCGAACAACTGCACCTCGTTCGGCGTCAGGTGCGACACGAGCGCGAACACCGATGACCAGTACGCATCATCGCGCGGCTGGTCCGTCTGCAGCGCGGTGGCCTCGCGGGTGTGGCCGGTGCTCGGCCCGTTGGCGGCGATGGCGTAGCCGCGCCGGCGGATCAGCGAGAAGGCGGCGAGCAGGTGCGCGCGCATCTGCGTGCTGATGTAGGGCGCGGCGCGCTCGACGTAGGCGGCGATCGCCGCCTCCCCGGCCCAGGCGACGTGGCACAGCCCCAGCGGCGGGACCAGCGGACGCCGCTCCCCCACCCGCGTGAGCCCGCGATGAGACTGCGGCGCGCCTTCCTTCACCAGCACGAGGATTTCGTCGCCGGTCACGGTATTGGCGCTGCACTGGACGTTCAGCTCCACCGCAAGCCGGGCGATCTCGCGCCGCGCGGCATTGACTCCGCGATGCTTCTCCACCGCCGCCTGCCCGATCGCCACCATCGCCACCCCGAGCGAATAAGTGCGCTGCTTCTCGTTGCGCGAAAGAAACTGGGCGGCGGCCAACGTCGTCAGAATGCGGTGCGCCGAGCCATTACTGAGCCCCAGGTGCCGCGCGATTTCCGCGAGCGAGAAGCTTTCCGTCGGCCGCGCGGCGAGGAAATTCAGTACGTCGATCACGCGGCCGGTCGGGTTCGAGGGGTCGGGCAAGCGAGGCGGCTCCTTTGGAAAGCGATTGACTCGACTCTCCACCAACAACATCATTCCAGTAATAGCAATAACTATTCCAATAATGGAAGGATGGGATGATGGAGCGACAGAGGGAACTCGACCTTTCGGGCAAGGTGGTGGTCATCACCGGCGCCAGCCGAGGGGTCGGCAAGCAGGCCGCGCTCGACTTCGCGAAGCGCGGCGCGAAGGTGGTGCTGGCGGCGCGGACGGTCAAGGTTGACAGCGCGCTGCCCGGCACCATCGGCGAGACGCTGCGGCAGATCGAGGACATGGGCGGCGAGGCTATCGCCGTCGCCACCGATCTCGCCAAGGAGGAGGACCTGCGCCGCCTCATCGATGCTGCGGTCGAGCGTTTCGGCGGCGTCGACGTGCTCGTCAATAATGCGGCGGCCACCACCGGCGACATCTGGGGCAAGCCCTTCCTCGACCTCACGCGCGAGGAATGGCTCTACCAGTTCGACGTCAACGTCCACGCGCCGTTCACGCTGACCCAGCTGGTCGTGCCGATCATGGAGAAGCGCGGCGGCGGGCGGATCATCAACCTGTCGACCGGCAGCGGCGAGGTATTCCGCAAGGCCGAGGAGCCGCCTAAGCTGAATGCCCAGGGCGGCTTCAGCCTCGCGGTGCCGGGGTACTATTCCAGCAAGCGCGCGCTCGATCGCTTCGGCAACTGCATGGCGCCCGAACTCCACGCGAAGAACATCGCCGTCATCGGCATGCACCCGGGGCTGGTCGCCACCGAACTCGTCCAGATCCGCGTCAAGGAGCGAGGGCTCGACGACAGCGTGGCGGTGCCGATGACGATCCCTGCGCGCATGATCGTCTACTTCTCCGCCTGCGAGAACCCGGCCGAATACACCGGCCGCCTGTTCTGGGCTGAGCGCGAGATGGCCGACATGGGCATCGAACTGGACGAGGAGGGCGCGGTATGCCCATCCTGAAACCCGTCGGCATGGACCTGACAAAGTATGGCCCTTGGGCGCTCGTCATCGGCGGGTCGGAGGGCGTCGGCGCGGAGTTCGCGCGGCTGCTGGCGGCGGACAAGTTCAACCTCGTGCTCGTCGCGCGCAAGGCGGGGCCGCTGGAGGAGCTGGCGGAGGAACTGCGCGGGCAAGGCGCCGAAGTACGCACCGCCTCGGTCGATCTTGCGCAAGGCGACGCGCTGGCGCAGGTCCGCAAGGTCACCGACGACATCGAAGTGGGCCTGCTCATCTACAATGCCGGGGCCAACAACACGCGCGGCCTGTTCGTGGAACTGCCCGAGGAAGTGACCGGGGCGGTCATTGCCATCACCGTGCTGGGGCAGGCTAACTTCACCCGCCACTACGGCGCGCTGATGGCCGGGCGCGGGCGCGGCGGGATCATTCTGGGCGGATCGCTGAGCAGCTACCTCGGCTCGCCTACGCTGGCGGCTTACACAGGCGCCAAGGCGTTCAGCCGCATCTTCTCCGAGGCCCTCTGGGCGGAATGTGCGCCGCTGGGCGTCGACGTGCTGCACCTCAACATCGGCTTCACCGCAACCCCAGCCATGGCGCGCCTCGGCATGCCGGTCAAGCTTGCCGAGCCGCCCGAGACGGTCGCGCGCGAGGGGCTGGAGAATATCGCGAACGGCCCGGTCTGGATCGTCAGCACCCCCGGCAACGTCGAGCGCGCCCGGCTCATCGGCGGCGTCGACAACCGCGCCGAGACCGTGCGCGCCCACGCCATAGCCCCGCGCGACAGGACCGCGCAGGCGGCGAAGGAGCACCAGAAGCTGGCGGGCTCCTGACCCGTCAGGAGAAGCGATAAGGATCGAAGCAGGCGGCGTCGGGGTCGCGCTCTCCCTGCAGGGCAGCCGAGACGATCTCGGACGCCAGCGCGGCGAAGGCGATGCCGTTGCCGCCGAAACCTGCGGTGAGCCAGACGTGATCCATGTTCGCCGCCAGGCCGATCGCGGGCAGGCCATCGGGTGAGCTGCCGAAGGTGGCCGACCAACGGCGGTCTTCCTCCAGCGGCGCGTCGAGGCCGAGCACCGCTGCCGACTTTGCCGCGACCGCAGCGGCCTTTGCGGGCAGCATGCCGTCGCGGCTAAGGCTGTCGATCACGTCCTCGTCCTCGCCGCCCGCGATCACGCGGCCTTCGGAACAGGCGCGGAGGTAGAGGTACGGGTCGGACGCTTCCCAGATCATCGCGCCCTCCTTCCAGAGCGGCGCGGCGCCGGGGACGGTGGCCATCAAGAAAGTCGAGAGCAGGCTGAACTGCGGCGGCAGCAGCAGCGGCGCGCGTTCATAGCCGCCCGCGAATACCACCTTGCCCGCCGCCACCGTCGCCCCGTCGTCGAACGTCAGGACCACGCCTTCATCGCCCGGCGAGAGGCCCACGACATCGCGCGGAAATGCCGCTTTAGCGCTCCGGCTGCGGGCCTTCTCCAGCAGCCCGAGGGTAAGCCGAACCGGGTCGACCTCGAACCCGCCGGTCGACACCAGCGCCGCGCGCGGGGCTATGCCGAAGCGCTCGGCGGTGGCCGGGGCGTCGAGGAAATCGGTGGGCAGCTGCGCCTTGCGATGCAGCGCCGCCTCCTCCCGCAGACCGTCCGCGTCCAGTGTCTTGCCCGCAAGGTAGACGGTTGGCCGGTCGATCCGCCCGCAGTCGATGCCGAGTGCGTCGATCCTCTCGGCATAGGTCTGCACGGCGCGGTGGACGCGGCGCCAGCGGCGGATCGCCTCATCCTCGCCGATGCTCCGGGCGAGTTCCTGCAGCGGCACGTCCATTGCCCACATGACCTCGGCCGTGGATGCAGCCGTGCTGCCGTGCGCAGGCGGGCGGCGGTCGACGAGGAGGACCTGATGGCCGTCCGCGCTCAGCCGCTCGGCAATTGTGGCGCCCATGATACCCGCGCCGATGACGGCAATGTCGCAGCGCGCGGGCAGGGGATCGGACGGGGGAATGTCCTTTCGGTCCCCCGTCCACACCGGCCGGCCACCGCGCAGGTCGCGGTGTTCGCTGAGCGTCATGCCAGGATGCGCACCTTCGGCTCGCGGTCCCAGTAGCGCTTGACCGCGGCATCCGCGAACTTGGCCGCATCGACGACGCCTTCGTCGGCCTCGACCCCAGCCTTGTCGAGCAGTGGCTGAGCCGCCTCGCTATGACCGATCGCCTTGAGGTGGCCGAAGGCGTCCATCACGAACTGCACCGCCGCGCCTTCCTTGAGCAGCGTGTTGCAGCCGTCCTCGGACAGCAGCACGGCTACTGCATCGAACAGCACCGAGGGTGAACCGGCGAGCTGCCCGTCCGCCGCCATGACCTTCCCGTCCGACAGCTTCGCGCCGCCGACCTTGGGTGCGACGATGAACGGCGTGCCGCCGCCCTTCGACACCGCCGCGACGACCGCCTTGACCTCGGCGGCGTCCGAGCCGTCGGCGATGAGGATGCCGAACTTCTTGCCCTCCAGCGTGTCCAGTTCCAGCGGCCCGCGCACGATGCGCAGCGCGGGGGAGACGTCGAAGTCCTGCACCGGCGCCGCCGTTGCCGACGCCTTGGGCAGCGGCATGGCGAGCCCGTCCGCCACGCGGGCGGCAAGCTCCGGGTCGACGTTTACGAGATTGGCCAGCACGCGGGTGCGGACATGCTCGAGGCTGACCTTCGACAGTTCGAACACCACCGCAGAGGCCAGGTGCGACTGCTCGGCCGGGTCGAGCGAGCGGAAGAACATCCGCGCCTGGCTGTAGTGGTCGGCGAAGCTCTCGGGGCGGATGCGCAGCTTGCCGCCCTGTTCCTCCTGCTCCGCGCGTCCGGCGAAGCTGGTGAAGCCGGCGCTCGGCGATTCGCGGGGGCCACCTTCCTCGCCGGCCTGGGCAAGGCTGTTGGGTTCGTAGTTGGCGCGGCCCTGCGGGACCTGCATCTGCATGTGCCCGTCGCGCTGGAAGTTGCCGAAGGGGCACTTGGGCGCGTTGACCGGGATCTGGTGGAAGTTGGTCGAGCCCAGGCGCTTGAGCTGCGTGTCGAGGTAGCTGAACAGCCGTCCCTGCAGCAGCGGGTCGTTCGAGAAGTCCACGCCCGGCACGATGTTGGAGGGGCAATAGGCGACCTGCTCGGTCTCGGCGAAGAAGTTGTCGGGGTTGCGGTCGAGGACCATGCGACCGATCGGACGGACGGGCAGGAGCTCCTCCGGGATGATCTTGGTGGAATCGAGCACGTCGTAGGGCAGGCTGTCGGCGAATTCCTCGTCGAAGGCCTGGATGCCCAGTTCCCACTCGGGGAAGTCTCCGCTGGCGATCGCCTCGAACAGGTCGCGGCGCTGGAAATCGGGGTCGGCGCCGGCGATCTTCACCGCCTCGTCCCACAGCGTCGAGCCGAGGCCCTGCTTGGGCTTCCAGTGGAACTTGACGAAGGTGGACTTGCCCTCGGCGTTGACGAGGCGGAAGGTGTGGATGCCGAACCCCTGGATGTGGCGCAGGGTGCGCGGGATCGTGCGGTCGGACATGGCCCACATGATCATGTGCGTGGTCTCGGGCATCAGGCCGACGAAGTCCCAGAAGGTGTCGTGCGCCGACGCGGCTTGCGGATAGCCGCGATCGGCCTCCATCTTCACCGCGTGGATGAGGTCGGGGAACTTGATCGCGTCCTGGATGAAGAACACCGGGATGTTGTTACCCACGAGGTCCCAGTTGCCTTCTTGGGTGTAGAACTTGACCGCGAAGCCGCGCACGTCGCGCGGGGTGTCGACCGAGCCCGCGCCGCCCGCCACGGTGGAGAAGCGGGTGAAGACCGGTGTGCGCTTGCCCTTTTCGCTGAACAGGTCGGCGCGGGTGATTTCGCTGAGGTCCTCGTAGGCCTCGAAGTAGCCGTGCGCGGCCGATCCACGCGCATGGACGATGCGTTCGGGAATGCGCTCGTGGTCGAAGTGGAAGATCTTCTCGCGCAGGACGAAGTCCTCGAGCAGCACCGGCCCCCGCGCGCCCGACTTGAGCTGGTTCTGGTTGTCGGAGATCGGCATGCCCTGGTTGGTGGTGAGCACCGCAGTGTCGCCGGCACCCGCCTGCTGGTGCGTCTCGCCGCCGTTTCCGGCCTGGGTTGCGATGCCGGAATTTGCCCCGGACTTCGGGGTGGAGTTCTTGGCCATGGGTATGTCCTCGCGCTTCTGATTTTCTTTTAGAACGGCCTCCGAGGACGCCTGCTCCCGGCGCCAGCGAAAAATTTGGGCCGAGGGCGGGAGAGTGACTTCCGAACGAAAGTCCGGTGTTTGGTAACGATTACATAAGCGGGCGGCGATAGCCGGTTGCGTCCGGTAGTCCTGGTACGCTGAGACTTGTAGCCTGCCGCGAGAGGCTTGTTTGGCGGATGCCCTGCCTTGCCTGAAGGGAATCGGACCAGGACATTGCCGTGCGCTGGATTGGGCTATCGACTGAGCCATCGCGCCTAACTCATGAGACCGCCAACGGCCCCGGAAATGCTGTGAATGAAAACGATATTCAAATTTCGGCCGCGAAAATATCATCTGTAATCAATGTGATGGCAAAATCGGTATGCGCCACGCGCGATGACCCGCTTGCAATTGTCCGTGAATCGATCATTGTAATGAAAACGTCACTCATTCAGAGCGTTTCCACAGGGGGTTCTCATGACGATCAAGCGCCTTTCCCTTACCGCCAGCGCCTTCGCGCTAGCAGCCATTCTGGCCCACCCCGCGCTTGCGCAGGACGCCCCCGCCGCTGAAAGCCCGGTAGAGGGCCTAGGCGATATCGTCGTGACCGCGCAGAAGCGCACGTCCAACGCCCAGAGCACCCCCATCGCCATGACGGTCGCCAGCGGCGAGGAACTGGCCAAGAGCGGCGTGACCGACGTCAACGCGCTGGCCAACATCGCGCCCACCGTCAACATCGCGCAGAACAACGCCAACACCCTCATCACCATCCGCGGCGTGTCCAGCCGGGACTACTCCGAAACGGGTGATCCGGCCGTCGCCGTCAGCGTCGACAACTTCTACCTGCAGCGCGCCTTCGCGCTCAACGCGGCGCTGTTCGACATCGACCGCATCGAAGTGCTGCGCGGGCCGCAGGGCACGCTTTACGGCCGCAACGCCACCGCCGGCGCGGTCAACATCGCCTCGGTCAAGCCGACCGACGACTGGAAGCTCGATGCCGCCGCCGAGATCGGCAACTACGGCACGCTCAACCTCGATGTGGGCGCGACCATCCCCGTCAGCGACACCCTCAGCTTCCGCGTCGCCGGCACCCGCAAGACCCACGAAGGCTACCGCAACAACCCCGGCCTCAAGGACGGCGACGACGGCAACGTGACCGGCGGCCGCGTTCATGCGCTGTGGACGCCCACCGACCGCCTCTCGATCCTCGTGACCGGCGAGATGACGCGCGTCGACGGCGTCGGCTCGGTCATCAAGGGCATCCCCTACTCGGACGTGCGGGCGGACGGTTCGCTCGACATCGGTTCGGAAAAGACCTTCGCGCTCAACAACCAGGGCTACACCCGCATCCGCACCAAGGCGGTACGCAGCGCGATCTCCTACGATATGGACTTCGCGACGCTGAGCTTCTTCGGCGGCTTCCAGAAGTCCACGCTGAACCGCGACAACGATCAGGACGGCGGCCTCGCCTACAACTACGGCTTCCAGCAGAACGAGGACGTCAAGGACCAGAACTACGAACTGCGCCTCAGCTCGAACAACAAGACCGGCTTCACCTGGCAGCTCGGCGGTTACTTCTTCAAGGAAACCGACGCGCTCGACACCTTCTTCCAGGTGCATGGCGATGCCGGGACGGTGCCGTTCAACTTCTACACCTTCGACTACGACGTGGGTAGCAAGTCCAAGGCCGTCTTCGCGCAGGTCGGCTACGACCTGACCGATCAGCTCAAGGTCGAAGCGGGCGTGCGCTACACCAAGGACAACAAGTACCAGGTCGGCTACAACATCATTGCCGGAACCTATTCCGATCTCGACAACCACTACTCGGGCGACCAGATCACCTGGCATGCGGGGCTGAACTACCAGGCCACCGCCGACAGCCTGATCTATGCCAAGGTCGACAAAGGCTACAAGGCGGGCGGCTACACCACCAATTCCTCGTTCGGTCCGGAGACCATCGTCTCCTACGAAGTGGGCACCAAGAACCGCTTCCTGAACAACGCGCTGCAGGTCAACCTGAGCGGCTTCTACTACGACTACTCCGACCTGCAGACCCAGCAGGAAGACCCGGCCACCGCGCTCGTCTACACGCTCAACGCGGGCAAGGCACGCGTCTGGGGCGCGGAGCTTGAGACCGTTTGGCTGGTCACGCCCGATACCCGCATCGACGCCAACGTGGCGTGGCTCGACGCGAAGTATTCCGAGTTCTGCACCATCACCGCCGAAACCTGCCCGGCCGCTTCGGACCTTTCGGGCAATCGCCTGACACAGGCTCCGGAATGGACGCTTTCGGGCGGCATCCAGCACGATTTCCACCTGCTGGGCGGCACTCTGACCCCGCGCGTCCAGACGCGCTACCAGACCAAGACCTACTTCACGTTCTTCAACACCGACGCCGAGCAGCAGGGCGCCTACTGGAAGAGCGACGCGCAGATCACCTACACGCCGGACGACGGGCCGTTCTCGATCACCGCCTACGTGCGCAACATCGAGGACAACACGATCCTGACCGCCAATGCCGAGGCCGGTTACGCAGGCGGCTACCTCGTCCAGTTCGCGGCGCCGCGGACCTACGGCGCGCGGCTCTCCTACTCGTTCTGAGGACTGGCGGCGTGGCATCGATCTCTCCTCCCGATGCCACGCCGCCCGTTACCCCGCCCCCCGCGAGCGCAAGCGCGAGGGGCGGGGGCATCGTTTCCCCGGCAATGCCGAACGCGAGGCCGACTGCCGTGAACGACCTTGTCGAACTCGCCGACGCTATCGCCGATGGCACCCTGAGCGCCGAGGCCGCCGTCACTGCCGCCCTCGACCGCGCGCGGGAATGGAGCGGCCTGAACGCCTTCGTCGCGCTTGAACCCGATACCGCGCTTGACCAGGCCCGCGCCTGCGATCAGGAGCGCGCGCGGGGCCGCCTGCGCGGGCCGCTCCACGGCGTGCCGCTGGCCCACAAGGACATGTTCTTCCGCGCCGGAATTCCGACCGAAGCCGGATCGCTGATCTGGCGCGGTCATGTTCCGGCCGAGACCTCGCCGCTCATCGCGCGGCTGGAGGCGGCGGGCGCGATCACCATCGGGCGGCTCCACATGGCCGAGTTCGCGATGGGGCCGACCGGGCACAATGCGCACCTCGGCCGCTGCGCCAATCCGTGGGACGAGGCGGCGATATCGGGCGGGTCATCGTCCGGCTCGGGCGCTGCAGTCGGTGCGCGGATCGTGATGGGCGCGCTGGGGTCGGACACCGGCGGATCGGTGCGCCTGCCCGCCGCGTTCTGCGGAGTAGCGGGCCTCAAGCCGACCAACGGCCTGCTCCCCGACGAAGCGATGATGCCGCTGTCGGGCACGCTCGACACCGCCGGGCCGCTGGCGACGTCGAGCCGCTCGCTCGCCCGGCTGATGAGCGTGCTCACCGCATCGGGCCGCGACTACGAGGTCGACCTCGCGCCGGACTGCGCCGGGCTCACCATCGGCGTGCCCACCAGCTACTTCACCGCGGACCTCCATAGCGAAGTCGCCGCCGCCTTCGCCGCCGCGCGGCAGGTCTTCGTCGAGATTGGCGCGCGGGTAATCGAGGTGGCCATCCCCGACCACTCCACTTACCCGGAGATTGCCGCCCGCATCTGGGCGCCCGAGGCCGCCGCCTTCCACGCCCGCCACCTTGCCGAGCGGCCGCAGGATTTCGGCGAGCAGGTCCGCAACCGCCTGAAGGCCGGCGCCGCCATCTCCCCCGCGCAGTACCTGGCCGCGCTCGGCGCCCGCAAGTCGGCGCAGTCCGACATGCTCACCGGGCCGTTCGCCGAAGTCGACCTGTTGCTAACCCCCGCCGCGCGGATGCCGGTGCCGCTGGCCGATGAAGTCGGTGCCACCGGCGGCGCGGCGATGCAGGCGATGGTGGCCGAGCTTTCCGCGCTGACACGCACGATCTCGATGCTGGGCTTCCCCGCGCTCGTCACCCCGATGGGATTCGACACGCGCGGACTGCCCCTCGCGCTCCAGCTGATCGGCCCGCCGAATGCCGAGCCATCCCTGTTGCGGGCAGGCTTCGCCTACGAACAGGCGGCGCCGTGGCTGTCGCGCATACCCTTCCGTTCTTCGACTCTCCCCTGATCCCAACACCCAGGAGTAAGCCCATGGATATCGGTCTGTTCATTCCCATCGGCAACAACGGCTGGCTGATTTCCGCCAATGCGCCGCAGTACAAGCCCAGCTTCGCCATGAACAAGAAGCTGGTCCAGGCCGCCGAAGGCTATGGCTTCGATTTCGCCCTGTCGATGATCAAGCTGCGCGGTTTCGGAGGCAAGACCGAGTTCTGGGACTACAACCTGGAAAGCTTCACGCTGATGAGCGCGCTTGCCGCCGTCACCAGCAAGATCAAGCTGTTCGCGTCCACCGCGATCCTGACGCTGCCGCCCGCGATGGTGGCGCGCATGGCGGTCACCATCGATTCCGTCGCGCCGGGCCGCTTCGGCGTCAACATCGTCACCGGCTGGGCCAAGGGCGAGTACGACCAGATGGGCATGTGGCCGGGCGACGCCTACTTTGGCTACCGCTACGACTACGCCAGCGAATACGTGCAGGTCATGAAGGACCTGTGGGGCGAGGGCCGCTCCGACTTCAAGGGCAAGCACTTCGAAATGGAGGACTGCCAGCTCCTCCCCAGGCCCGAGGGCAGGATCGAGATCGTCGGCGCCGGCCAGTCCGCGCGCGGGATGGAGTTCGTCTCGAACTACGGCGACTACAACTTCATCACCGCGGGCGGCATCAACAAGCCGACCCAGCACCGCTCGCAGGTGGAAGCCCTGGTCGAAGCGGCCGAAAAGACCGGGCGCGACGTAGGCGCCTACATCCTGTGCATGGTGATCGCCGCCGAAACGGATGAGGCCGCCACGGCCAAGTGGGAAAGCTACCGCGAGGGTGCCGACGTCGACGCGCTGGCGTGGATGAGCGACCAGGGCAGCGCCGACACCAGCGCCGGAGCGGACTCGACCGCGCGCCACATCAACCTTCCCGAAGGCGCCGTGAACCTCAACATCGGCACTTTCGTCGGCTCGTTCGAGACCGTCGCGAAGCTGCTCGACGAAGCCGCCGCGATCCCGGGCACCAAGGGCATCATGCTGACCTTCGACGACTTCGAGCAGGGTCTCGAGGACTTCGGCCAGAAGGTCCAGCCGCTCATGGCCTGCCGCGCGGACCGCATGGCGACCGCCTGAACCCTCTACCCTGACGGCCCAAGTCTCTCTCTCCTCCGGGCCGTCATGACACTGGGCCGGCCGCGCTCCCCCCGCGCGGCCGGCTTTTTTCATTGGCGATGTCCTGAGAGTTCCACCGTCAGGCCGGCCTCGATACCTCAGTCCCGGCGCATCGCCCCGCGCGCGGCGGTGAGCGCGCCGGCTCCGGCGATCCAGCTCACCAGCAGGAAACTCGTCCCGTAGTCGCCGCAGGCGGTGTAGATCGTCGCCATCGCGGCCGGGCCGATCATCACGCCGATGAAGGTGTAGACCAGCGCGCCGCCGATCACCCGGCCAGCATCCTCGGGCGCGCAGTGGTGGGTGCATTCGGCCATGACGACACCGTTCCATCCGCTCATGCAGAAGCCGAACACGCAGAGCACCGCGACCTGCACGGCCACCGGCAGCGCGTCGAGCTGCCATAGCGCGATCATGCAGGCCATCGACACCGCGCCGATCAGCGCGAGGACCTGAAAGCCGCCGAAGCGGTCGCCAAGACCTCCCCACGAGACACGGCCGAGCGCGCCGCAGGCCTGCACCGCGCCCGCGACGAGGCCCGCCTGCACCAGCGACCAGCCGTGGTCGACCAGCATGATGACCGCGAAGGCGGACAGGGAAAGCTGGAGCGACGAATACAGGAAACCGATGAGCGCCAGCGCACGCAGCGGCGCGCTGCCCCAGACGAGGCGCTGTTCATAAAGGAAATTGGGCCATAGCGCGATGGTGGCCGGGCGTTCGGGGCGCGTCGGCCCGCCCTTGAGGGCCAGCACGCTGATCATCGCGAAGCAGGGCACCGCGACTACGGCCAGCGCCAGCTTCCAGCCGAGCGCCGGGCTCATGGCGGGCAGCAGCAGGCTCGCCAGCACACCGCCGATGGGAACGCCCGCCTGCTTGATCGAGAAGATCAGCGAGCGCCGGTGCGGCGGCGTCACCGCGCCCAGGATCTGCGCCGAGGCCGGGTTCTGCACGCCGTAGCCGATGCCGATGATGACCGAGGCGAGCAGCGCGACCCAAGGGTTCGCCGCCGCCAGCAGCAGCAGCGCGATGCCGAAGCAGGCGAGCGCCAGTTGCTCGACCTGCACCGGCCCGCGGTGCTGGATCAGGGTGCCCGCCACGGCCGAGGCGACGGTCCCGGCGGCATAGATGACGCTGATCTGGTAGCCGACGTAATGCGGCTCCAGCCCGAAGTCGCCCGCCACCAGCGGCGCGATGCCGGTGAGTGCAAGGGCGGTGACGGTCGAGAGGATCTGGATCGTCGTCGTCGTCGCCAGCGCGCCGGCGATCGAGGGGGCGGCGTCAGGCGCGGCAGCGGGATTGGCGGGCTGGCTCATTGCCGCACTGCATAATGTAATGCTTTACACAAGCCAAGCGGGGAGTCACAACCGAGAAGCGCGGGGACAGCGCCTGCGCCTTGATAAGGGAACTGCCGATTCATGTCCGGGACCGCTTACGCCTCCGCCGTCGCCAATGTCCATGCTGCATTGCAGCGTATCGGTGAGCGGGATTCGGACGTGCGGGCGTGGCTCCATGTCGACGACGCCGGGGCGCTCGAAGCTGCGGCGGCTCAGGACCGGCTAGGTAGCGTCAATGTGCGCCTAGGTGGCGTCTGTGTCGGGGTTAAGGACGTCATTTCCGTCGCGAAAATGCCCCTGACACACAACTCGCCGCTCTACTCGGGCCACGTCCCCGCCGAGGACGCACCCTGCGTCGCGACCCTGCGCGCCGCCGGAGCGGTGATCATCGGCAAGACGGACACCACCGAATTCGCCGCCGCCGGCCGCAATGCCGCCACCGCGAATCCGCACGACTTCTCGCGTACTCCGGGCGGTTCCTCGGCAGGTTCGGCGGCGGCCGTAGCGGACGGCCACGTACCCCTCGCACTCGCGACGCAGACCGGCGGATCGACCATAAGGCCCGCCAGTTTCTGCGGGATTCACGGCTTCAAGCCCACCTGGGGCCTCGTCAGCCGCGAGGGGGTGAAGACTTACGCCAACAGCCTCGACACCGTAGGCTGGTATAGCCGAGACCTCGACCTGTGCGACCGCGTCTGCGAGGTCTACGGCTTCGCCGAAGCCCAGCCGCTCGGCCCCGGACCCCGGCGCATCGGCGTGTTCCGCACCCCCTGGTGGGACGAGATGACACCGGGCGGCCAGGCGGCCTTCGAGGGCGTCGCCGCCGCCATGGCAAGCGCGGGCATCGTTACTGTCGACATCGCCGAACTCCCGGAATTCGGGCACCTCAACGACGATCACCGCGCGATCCTGTTCCGCGAAGGCGCTGCCGCTTTCCTCAGCCTCGCGCGCTCCAGGCCGGACCTGCTGCACCCCGATTTTCACCTGCGCGTCGATGCTCTGGCGGCTTATCCCGACGCCCGCCTGCGCGAAGCGCACGACCGCGCGGCGGCCGCGAGGGTCGGGTTCGAGCGGGCGATCGAGGGTCTCGACGCGGTGCTGGCGCCCAGCGCACCGGGCATCGCGCCGCTGGGCCGCTCGCCCGGAGAACCGCGCTTCAACCAGCCCTGGACCCTGCTCCACGCGCCCGTCGTCAACCTGCCCCTGGCACGCGGGGAAGGCGGCATGCCCATCGGCGTCTCGCTGGTCGCCCCGCGCTACGGCGATCGCCGCTTGCTGGCCGTGGCGCGCGAGGTTGAGGCTCGGCTGGCCGCCTGACCGGAGCTACTTGCGCTTGCGTTTACGCGGGGCGGCGGTGGACTGGCGCACGATCAGCCGGTGCGGCAGGATGACCTCGCGCGAGGGCTGGAGGTCCTCCGGCTGGAGCAGCGAG
This sequence comes from Novosphingobium sp. AP12, assembly GCF_000281975.1. Classification (GTDB taxonomy): domain Bacteria; phylum Pseudomonadota; class Alphaproteobacteria; order Sphingomonadales; family Sphingomonadaceae; genus Novosphingobium. Next base: position 43,877 of record NZ_AKKE01000024.1, read on the forward strand.
TCCAGCATAAGCCGCATCGCCGCCTCGCCCAGTTCCACGGTTGGAATGTGCACGGTGGTGAGCGGCGGGCTTGCGAATGCGCCGAACCGCAGGTCATCGAAGCCGGCGACGGACATCTCGTCGGGCACGCTGAAACCGCGCTGCTGGAGGGCGCTAAGGGCCCCCAGGGCCATCTCGTCGTTCGCGCAGGCGACCGCGGTGAAGTCCGCGCCATCATCGATGAGGCGCACCATCGCGTCGTAGCCCGACTGCAGCGAGAAATCGCCGTTGGCCACCAGCGCCTCGTCGAATTCCAGGCGGGCGCGCAGGAGGCCCAGCTTGTAGCCGGAGAGGCGGTCCTTCGACATGAACTGGTCGAGCGGCCCGGTGATCGCCGCGATGCGCTGGTGGCCGAGTTCGGCAAGGTGGCCGACGATCAGCGCGCTCGCCTCGTGGTTGTCGGTGCGCACGCGGGGCAGGGTGATGTCGGGCGGATATTCGCAGGCCGCGACGAGGGGCGGCATCTTGCTCTTGGTCGGCGGCTTGCGGACGATGTCGGGCAGGTTCTTCTCGAGCAGGATCATGCCGTCCGCCTGCTTGCCCGCGATCATCGCGACGTATTTGTTCAGCGTGTCGATATCGCCCTCGGTGATGCCGAGGAGGACGCGCATCTTGTTGGCGCGCGCGACGTTCTCGATCCCCTCGACGAAGGCGGAGGTGAACGGGTTGTAGATGCTCGGCACCGCGACGATCACGTTGTCGCTGCGCTGCCGGCGCAGGCCGGCGGCGAGGTGGTTGGGCTCGTAGTTGAGGTCGGCGATCGCCGCCTCGATCCGCTCGATAGTGGCGGGCCGGACCAGCGAGGGCTGGCTGAGCGCGCGCGATACCGTCGCTACCGAAACGCCCGCAACCCGGGCAATGTCCTTGATGTTCGCCATGTGATGTAAACGTTACATTTGCGAGCGCCTCGCGGCAAGCGCCGCTGTTGCAAGGTTGGCATTTCGTTGGCGCAAGGCCGGCTTTATTCCGCCGCGATCACCTCCGCCGCGCGCCAGGCGAAGGCCATGGCCGGCCCATTGGTGTTGCCCGAGATGCCCGTGGGCATCGCCGAGCAGTCCGCGACGTAGAGGCCGGAGACGCCATGCACCCGCAGTCCGGCATCGACGACGCCTTCGCCGTCAGGCCCCATGCGGCACGTGCCGGTGCCGTGGAGCCCGGTGGAGATCATCCAGTTCGCGGCCTGCTGGATTTCTTCGTCGCTCTGCACCGACGGGCCGGGGACGGTCTCCTCGCCGAGGTAGGGGGCGAGCGCGGGCTGGGCCATGACCTCGCGCACCTTGCGGATGGCGCGCTGGATGGTCACGCGGTCTTCGGGGGCGGAGAACCACTGCGGCACCAGGCGCGGCGGAGCGGCCGGGTCGGTCGAGGCGATCTCGACGTAGCCGTGGCTTTTCGGGCGCAGGCAGAATGCGGTGGCGGTGATGCCCGGCACGGCTTCGGGAAGACCGCGCCCGGCCTCGGGCTTGTCGTCCTCGGACGCGCCCATCGAGTAGGGGGAGATGCCGATCTGCAGGTCCGGCCAGTCGGGATCGGCTTCGATCGAGGCCATCACCGAGACTTCGGGCAGCAGCGTCGCCATCAGGCCCTTGCCGCCCAGGATGTAGCGCAGCCCGTGCATGTAGGCGCGCCAGCCCCGGAAATGGTGGTTGAGCCCACGCCGCTGCCGCAGCCGCCACGAGAGCGACACCATCATGTGCTCGTTCATGTGGCGCCCGACGTGGGGGTTGGCGTGGACCACCTCGATGCCGTGGTCCGCCAGCACCTCGGTGGGCCCGATGCCGGATAGCTGGAGCAGCTTGGGGGTCTGGAGCACGCCTGCCGTCAGGATGGTGCGCGGGGCGGTGAAGGCCAACTCGTGCCCGCCGATCTCGACGAGAACGCCGGTCGCCCGCGTGCCATCGAACGTGACACGGCGGACCAGCGCGCCGGTGTGGATCGTCAGGTTGGCGCGGCTGCGCGCGGTCTTGAGGAAGGCGGTGTAAGCGGTGACGCGCACACCGCGCTCGTCCACCGTCTGCTGCGTCGGTCCGGCGACCTGCGTCCCGGGCGTGTTGACGTCGGGGAGCACGGGAATGCCTGCCTCGCGCGCGGCATCGAGGATGGCGCCGGTCATCACCGCGTCGCCCTGCGGCACGTTGGTCACCTGAAGCGGTCCGCCATGGCCGCGCTGGGGGTAGCCCATGCCGCGATAGTCCTCGAGTTCACGGTAGCAGCGTTCGATCTCGGCCCAGTGCCAGCCCTTGTTGCCCTGCGCTTCCCACGCGTCGAAGTCGCGCGGCTGGCCCCGGAAGTACCAGGTGCCGTTGACCGCGCTCGATCCGCCCAGGCCCTTGCCGTAGTACCAGGTCTCGCCGGCGGGGCGTGTCCCCTGCTGCTCGGCCGGGAAGGGCCAGTACCACGTCGGCTTGGTCCAGATCTTGATCATGCCGCGCGGCATGCGGACCATCAGTTCCTCGTTGCGGCCGCCCGCTTCGAGCAGGAGCACCTGCTTGGAGCCGTCCGCGCTCAGCCGGTCGGCGAGGACGCAGCCGGCGGAACCGGCGCCGACGATGATGTAGTCGAACTGGGTGCGCATCCTAGGTCTCGATCTCGCGGGAATGGTAAGCTGGCTGGAAACGGAACAGCAGCAAGGCGATGCCCATCGCGGCGTAGCTCGCGGCAGGGAGCCATACGTGGCCCGCCATGACGGCGGTGACGACGGCGGGCGTGGCGGCGGCCTTGGCGTCGTAGGCGGCGAGGCTCAGGAACCAGGCCCCCGCAGCGCCGCCCACGCTCATGCCCAGCTTCACGCCGAAGCTGGAGGCGGCGAACAGGAAGCCCTGCGCCCGGTAGCCCGAGCGCCATGCGCCGTAGTCCACTGCGTCCGCCATCAGCGAGAACAGCAGGCCCCCGATCAGGCCCTGTCCCATGTAGGCGACGACATTGGTGGCGATCAGCCAGGCATGGTCGTTCGACAGCGGCATGATCGCGGTGAAAATCGCGGCGATGGCGGCGCCGATCGCGCCGGTCGTGCGCTTGCCGATGGCGTTCGCGCAAATGCCCGCAAAGCCGGTGCCGACCAGCACGGCCAGCATCGTCAGCATCAGCGTGGAGGTGAACTCGGCGTCTCCCAGCACCTGACCCGCGAAGTAGACGAAGGACTGGATGTGGCCGGTGAAGCCGATCCAGAAGAAGAAGTTGACCAGCATCGTCGCGATCCAAGGCCAGTTGCCCCGGGTGGCCTTGAGCGACTGCGCGGTGGTCAGTTTCGCTACACTGGCGTCCACCTCCACACGTTCGCGCGTGTTGGCGAAAGCGTTCAGCATGCAGACCAGCGTGATGACGCCGGTGATCGCGGCGAGCACGAGGAAGCCGTGCGCCTCGTCGCCATTGCTGAACGCCTTGATGAGCGGCAGCGCGGCGTAGCCGATGCCCACCGTCGCGGACGAGCCGATCACTTCGCGCAGGGCGTTGACGGTGTTGCGCTGGCGCGGGTCGCGGGTGAGCGTGGGCAGCATCGAGTTCAGCGGCAGGCTGACCGCCGAATAGAGGATGCCCATCAGCGTATAGCTGCCGAAGATGAAGGCGATCTTCGCCCAGCCGTCCAGCGGCGGCGCCCAGAACACGATCGCTCCGCAGAGCGCGAAAGGCAGTGCCAGCCAGAGCAGGAACGGGCGGTGCTTGCCCCAGCGCGTGTCGGTCCGGTCGATCAGCAGGCCCATCATCGGGTCGAACACCGCATCGACGCAGCGGGCGATCAGGAACAGCGACGCGACGGTGCCCGCGCTGACGCCGTAGATATCGGTGTAGAAGTACAGCAGGTAGGCATTGGTCATGCCGAACGGCAGGTTGATGCCGAAGTTGCCCAGCGCGTAGCTGAGCTTCTCCCGCCAGCTAAGCAGGCCGCCGTTCGCTCCGCCGCTCATGCAGGGACGCCGATGCGGGCCAGAACGTCGCGGGCGAAGGCGAGCGACTTGCGAGTTTCGGTGAGCGGATCGGGCACGGCGTCGATTTCCAGGATGGCCCACTTCTGCGTGGTCTTTGAGGCTATCACCGAGGCCCAGGCGTCGAAGTCCACCTGGCCGTCGCCGAGGGCGCAGAAGTAGGCACGATGCGCGTGATGAATGCTCTCGTCGATGGGTATCTGGATCGGCATCGGACCTGTCGCGTCCTTCCAGTGGGCGATGACCACACGCTCGGCATGGCGCGCCGCGATCGCGGCCGGGTCGCCGCCCGAGAGCAGGATATGCGCGCTGTCGGGGCAGAAGCCGACGTAGACCGGATCGGTCAGCAACAGCAGCAGATCGATGTCGCGCGGCTGGCAGAACGTCGAGTGCGCCTCGGTGTGGAGCGCGAGGCGCACGCCGTGGCGCAGTGTGACGGCGCCAAGGCGGTTGGCGAAGTCGGCGGCCTGCTTGGTGAAGTCGAGGTCGACGAAGACCGGCGGCTCGGCGTCCCAGCTGGTGCGCATGGGCAGGCCGATGACCATGACCTCGGCGCCCCATCCGGCGAGGGCGCGGGCATATTCCTCGCCCTTGGCGAGCCAGCGTGCCTCGGTTTCCGGCTCGCCCACGCCGCCTTCGATGGCGATATCCGCGAAGAAGCCGCTGGCGATGGCCAGGCCGCGCCGCTCAAGTTCGGCCCCGGCCGCCTCGTGCGAGCCGTAAGCGGCGATCAGGCCGCCGGCGCCGAAGGGATCGAAGGTCAGTTCGACGCCTGTGACGCCGCTCTGTTCCAGCGTGTCCAGCATCCGGTCCCAGAAGGCGCGCGGCTCGGCGTTGCCATAGTCGACGACCTCCTGCTCATTCGCCATCCCCCAGAAACCGGGGTGGAAGAATGTGATGAGATCGACACCGAACGACAGCATTTGATGAATTTCCTGCTTGGAGACGGGGTCGGTTGTGACCGTAGACCGCCAATGTAAACCTTTTCTTTTTGAAAAAAGCCTCAATCGTCGCACCTTGTCAAGGTGCCTTGGGTGCAGGCTTGCGCAAGTCACGGGATTGCGGGTAAAGATTGGGTGGTATCGTTTTCATAAGCAACGCACGAGAGGAAGGAAGCCATGGCAGACCGTATCCGCATGGGCCTCGTTGGCGGGGGGGCGGGCTCGTTCATCGGCCCCGTCCACCGAATCGCCGCCGAGCTGGACGGCGAGATCGCGCTTGTCGCAGGCGCTTTCAGCCGCGACGCGGGGCGCAGTGCCGAAGCGGGCCGCAGCTACGGGATCGACCCGGCCCGCGCTTATCCTTCGATCGAGGTCATGCTGGAGGCCGAGGCCCTGCGCGCGGACGGCATCCAGTTCGTCACCATCGCCACGCCCAACTTCCACCACCTCCCCGCCGCCCGCGCCGCCATCGCGGCCGGCATCGCGGTGATGAGCGACAAGCCGATGACTGCCACTCTCGCCGAAGCGCGGGAACTGGCCGCCGCGCTCGAAGCGAACCCGGTGCCCTACGGCCTGACCTACACGTACTCCGGCTACCCGTTGGTGCGTGAAATGCGCGAGCGGATCGCCGCCGGAACGATCGGCGCGGTCCGCAAGGTCGTGGTCGAATACAACCAGGGCTGGCTCGCCGGAGCAGGCGAGGGCAAGCAGGCCGAATGGCGGCTCGACCCCGCCCGCTCGGGTGAGGGCGGCTGCATCGCCGACATTGGCGTGCACGCCTTCCACCTTGCCGAGTTCGTCACCGGCCTGCGCGTCAGCCGCATCAACGCGGATCTGGGCACCGTCGTCCCGGGCCGCGCTCTCGACGACGACTGCCAGATGTTCCTGCGCTTCCAAGGTGGGGCCAGGGGCTTGTTAACGGCGTCCCAGGTCATGACCGGGGAGGGCAACGACCTCGCGATTCGCATCTATGGCGAGACCGGCGGACTGCGCTGGAGCCAGGAAAACCCGAACCGCCTCGAATGGCTGCGCGGCGATGGCGGCATGGAAGTCATTCGCGCCGGCGATCCGGGCCTTTCGAGTGTAGCCATGCGCGGCACCCGGCTCCCCGGCGGCCATCCCGAGGGCCTGCTCGAGGCGCTCGCCAACCTCTACCGCGATTTCGCAGGCGATCTGCGCGGTGAGGACGGCTCGCTGGTGCCCGGTATCGAGGACGGCCTGCGCGGCATGGCGCTTGTCGCCACCGCCGTCGCCGCCAGCCGGAGCGAGAGCGGCTGGGTCGATTTTACGTTATAAGAGAAAGGGTTGTGCAGATGAAGACGATCAAGGGTCCGGGCATCTTCCTTGCCCAGTTCGTGGGCGATGAAGCGCCCTTCAATTCGCTGGACTCGATTGCCGGCTGGGTTTCCGGCCTCGGTTACAAGGGCGTGCAGATCCCCAGCTGGGACAAGCGCCTGTTCGATCTGGAGACAGCCGCCGAAAGCCAGAATTACTGCGAGGAAGTGCTGGGTACGCTGGCGCGGCACGGTCTTTCGCTGACTGAACTTTCGACGCATCTGCAGGGTCAGCTCGTGGCCGTGCACCCCGCCTACGACGCCGCCTTCGACGCCTTCGCGCCCGCCGAAGTCCACGGCAACCCGGCGGCGCGCCAGCAGTGGTCTGTGGGGCAGCTGGAACTCGCGGCGCGCGCCAGCGCCCGGCTGGGGCTGACCACTCACGCCACCTTTTCCGGCGCGCTGGCATGGCCCTATTTCTATGCCTGGCCGCAGCGCCCGGCGCAGCTGGTGGAGGAAGCCTTCGCCGAACTCGCGCGCCGCTGGCAGCCGATCCTCGACCATTTCGACGAAGCTGGCGTCGATGTCGGTTTTGAACTGCACCCCGGCGAAGACCTTCACGACGGCGTTACTTTCGAACGCTTCCTGGCGGCGACGGGGAACCACGCGCGCGCCAATATTCTCTACGATCCCAGCCACTTCGTGCTACAGCATCTCGACTACCTGGGCTTTCTCGACATCTATCATGAGCGGGTGAAGTGCTTCCACGTCAAGGACGCCGAATTCCGCATTTCGCCGCGCGCGGGCGTGTACGGGGGCTATCTCGGCTGGGCTGAGCGGCCGGGCCGGTTCCGTTCGCTCGGCGATGGGCAGGTGGATTTCACCGGCATCTTCTCGAAGATGGCGCAATACGATTTCGCGGGCTGGGCGGTGCTGGAATGGGAGTGCGCGCTCAAGCATCCGGAACAGGGCGCGGCTGAAGGCGCGCCGTTCATCGACCAGCACATCATCCGCGTAACCGAACATGCCTTCGACGATTTCGCTGGCGACGATGACGGGGCCCTGCCCGACTTCCGGAGCATGGGCATCGCCTGACCTTAGCCGGCGGTAAAAATTGAAACCCCGGGAGTTTCGAAACTCCCGGGGCTCGTCCTTCTGCGTTGCGACCCGAGAAGGGCTCAGCGCCGTAGCGGCTGGCAAATCGGTGCTTGGTTCCGCATCGAAGCGACGCCATTTACGGCACATTAGATGTAAACGATACCAAGCACAAGATGTACCGCCGGTTAACCGTTTCTGCGCTTGTGTCCCGATCGATTGCTTTCGGCGTTGCCGAGTATTGCGGAAAAATTCTGAACGGTCATTGAACTGTCGTCGGCATGAGACTAAAGCAAAAAGCGTTTTTCAATCGATTTTGCAATGCACAATGCAGTAGGAAGGGGCAAGATGGCCGTCGGCAACCACGAGGACGAGCGCAACCTGTTGCTCCAGTCGCATCTTTCCCAGGACGAGGCCGAAGCCGAGTTCCATGAGTTCGAATTCGCGCTCCATCACATTTCCGAAGCCTTTGCCCGGTGGTCGTCGTCCGTGCACGAGTTCGTCAGCGGCGAGTTCCTCGCCCAGCCGGACGTGTCGGTGCTCCAGCTCATCCGCATGAACGAGGAGCCGAAGAGCGCGGCGGACATCGGCCGCTATCTCAATCGCGACGACAGTTCGAACATTCTCTATGCGCTGCGCAAGCTGGAGAAGGCCGGGCTGATCGAGAAGGGCGACGGTCCGCTGCGGCAGACCACCTACCGCGTCACCGCGCGCGGCATGGATCTGACCGACCGCTATGCCAAGGTGCGCAAGGACGTGCTGCTCAGCACGCTCGGCGCCACGTTCCAGGGCGAGCAGGAACTGTCCGCCGCGATCAAGACGATGTGGCGAATCTGCGGACTTTATGAACAAGGCGCCCGCTCGATTTCGGTGATGCGGGTGCTGCAGGGCGACCGTCAGGCCGAACTGCGCGAGCGCGCCGTACCAGCCAAGCCTGCAGCCAAGCGCGCGAGTTCGGGCAAGCCCAAGGGCGCTGCCGGCGCCGCGCGCAAGGCGGGTTGACGTCGGCCGCGGGGCTCACCGTGCTGGCGAGCAGGTCCGCAGGGTCTGCCCCGGAACAAGGGCGGGATAGCGATCGAGCAGGGCGGCGGCCACGCCGTTGGTCCAGCCGAAGCCGTCCTGCAGCGGGTACTCGCCGCCGCCGCCCGCGCGGCGCTCCTCGACGTCGTATTTCTCCAGCATCTTGCCGGTTTCGAGGTACGTGCAGTTCACCGTACCGAGCCAGCGCGCGGCGAGGTCCTTGGCCAGCCCATCCTGCCCGTACCGCCGCAGCCCGTCGATCGCGACCCATTGCAGGGGCGCCCAGCCGTTGGGCGCATCCCACTGCTGGCCGGTGCGCAGAGTGGTCGTCCGCAGCCCGCCCTCGGCGACCAGCGTACGCCGCGTTGTTTGCGCGACGGCATTGGCCTGCGCGGAGGAGGCCATGCTGACGAACAGCGGAAACAGCGTCGCGCTCGAACGAACGTCGCTGGGCTTGCTTTCGCTGAGAAGCCAGTCGGCGAAGCGCTGCTCGCTACCGCGCCACAGGTAGCGCTGGACTGCAGCCTTGCGAGATGCGGCCCGGCGCGAGAATTCACGTGTGCAGGGCTGGTCTCCGGCCTGTTTGCAGCCCTGTTCGATGCGCTTCTCCATCGCCCACATCAGCGCGTTGAGATCGACCGGGATCACCTCGCCCGTGCGTATGGTGGACAGGTCCTGCGGGTTTGCCAGCCAGCGGGAGCTGAAGTCCCAGCCGCTTTCGGCGGCGGCGCGCAGGTCGCGGTAGACCTGCGGCGCGGGGCGCGTGGCGGCCTTGGCGGCCGTCTCGCGGTCCTCGGCGTAGGATTCGTCGCGCGGGGTGTCGCGCTCGTCCCAGTAGCGGTTGAGCACGCTGCCGTCCGGCATGAGCGCCACGCGCTGGCAGGGCTTCGACGCCGCGGCGCAGGCTTGACCCGCCATCCAGTAGGCATGCTCCTGCCGCAGGGCGGCGAGGCGCCGGGCGCGGATCGTACCGTCCGTCTCTTTGGACAGATTGAGCATCAGGGCGAAGAACGGTGGCTGCGAGCGGCTGAGATAATACGTGCGCGTGCCGTTGGGGATGTGGCCGTAGCGCTCGATCAGGCTGGCGAAGTCGTCGATCATCCCCTCGACGAGATCGTCGCGCCCATCGGCGGCGAGCCCGAGCATCGTGAAGTAGGAATCCCAGTAGTAGATTTCGCGGAAGCGTCCGCCGGGGACCACGTAGGGCGCCGCCAGCGCGATGGCCGAGCTTCCCGGCGGCGGCGTGACCCCCTCGCGCGCGAGCTGCGGCCACAGCGCGCGGATGTGTTCGCGCAGCGGCGGCAGGGCCTTGTCGTTGACGCCGGGCACCGTAAAATTGTCGAGCACGAAAGCGCGCAGGTCGGTGGGAGAGGTCGGTGGCTTCGCCTCGTACTCCGCCATGATGGCGTCGGGCGCGCGCTTCGGGACGGCGTCGGCGAAAGTCTTGCCGTCCTCGAAGACGCGGCCCTCCTGCACGGCGGCGAAGAGTGCGCCGAACTGGTCGGCCGGGGACGGCGGCGCGTTGGCGGCCAGCGCCAGGACCAGCAACGGCGCGCACAGTGATGCGCCCATGCGGCGGACCGCTGCGGCCAGATCGACGATTTCCAACACGGATTCCCCTCGTTGCTGTCGATAGGAGCAACGGGCCAGGCAGTTCAGGGTTTCAACGAAAAGCGGACCCGGCAAATGCAGGGTCCGCCATCCGCATCAGAAGTCGACCGAAAGCGAGCCCATGACCTGCCGCGGCGGGATGTATTCGACGCTGGTCGTGCCCGAGCCGTAGGGGTCGGAGAAGCGCGAGGCGATGCCGGCCTTGTTGGTGATGTTCTGGGCCCGCAGAGCGAGGCGCCAGGGCTTGTCCTCGGGCGTGTAGCTGATCGAGGCGTTGAAGATGGTGTACTCCGGCACCTTGTCGAGGAAGCTGTCGGCGAAGACGCGGTAGTTGTAGCTGCCGCGATAGGCGACCTCGCCGCGCACCGCGAGTTCGGCGTCTGGCAAGAAGGCGGTGTAGGTGGCGGCGAGGCTGGCCTGCGTGGTGGGCATCTTGGGCAGGCGCTTGCCGTTCACGTTCTCGCGCGCGTCGTCCACCGCCTGCTCGATGCGCGCGTCGTAGTAGTAGCTCGCCGGATAGCCGAGCGCGGCGAAGGTGGAGGCGCGGACCTGCGCGGCAGTCTGCGCGTCGATCGTCAGGAAGTCCGACGTGAACTTGCCCTTGCCCCATGAGAACGTGCCGTCGAAACGCAGGGACGGCGAGACGGCGAAGCTACCCTCGGCCTCGGCGCCCCAGACTTCCGCCTTGGGGATGTTGTCGGTGCCGCCGGCGAAGGGCACCGGGTCCTCGGCGGTGAACTGGAAGTTCTTGTACCAGTAGTAGTAGCCCGCGACGTTGAGGCGCACGCGCTTGTCGAAGAACTCGTTCTTGGAGCCGATTTCCAGCGCCTTGACCGTCTCCTTCTTGAAGCTCTGCGGCACGTACTGCGGGCCGGACGAAAAGCTGCCGGGAACGAACGCCTCTGCCGAGACGAAGCTGACGCCGGTCGGCTTGTAGCCGGTGGAGCCGGTCACGTAGACCGAGTTGCTGGGCGTCAGCTTGTATTCGGCGCTCAGCTTGCCGGTCACCGCGTCGCTCGTCGTCGAGCGCGGAGGCACGACGTTGAAGAACTGGTAGGGCTGGGCCGAGACCTTGTCCCAGCTGTAGCGCAGGCCCGCCGTGATCGCGAGCGCATCGGTCGCGTGGAAGATCACCTGGCCATAGGCCGCCCACGAAGTGTGCTGGTAGGGGCTGTCGGTCTGGAACTTGACGCCGGTGCCGTCGGGCAGCACCACGGCGGCAATGCCGGGCGCGGACAGCTCGAGAATGTCCTGCAGCGCCCGCTGGCGCAGGTAGAAGCCGCCCACGGTCCATTCGAGGCTGGAGGTGTTCTGCGAGCTAAGCGTCAGTTCCTCGGTGAAGGTCTTGCTCTTGTCGTGCCAGCGAACGAGGTGGTCGAAGATATCAGGGTTCGATGTACGGTCGGATTCCGACTGCTGGTTCTTGTTCATGTACTGGTAAGCGCTGACAGACTTCAGGACCATCGTATCGCTCAGTTCCTGGGCCAGGGTGAGCGAGATCATCCGCGTGTCGAGTTCGTACATCGCCGGGAAGTCCTGGTCGACGTGGCGCTTGCCCGGCGTGGTGTCGGTGATGAGCTTTTGCACCGCGCCGGCGTGCTTGGCGTGGAAGGCCGAACCTTCGAGCAGGGCGCTGAAAGTGGACGTCGGCTGCCACAGCAGCGAGGCGCGGCCGGCGAGGTTGTCTTCGTCCTCGAGATCGTACTTGTCGATGTTGGGGACGCTGACCGAGTAGCCGTAGCCGTCATGGCGCAGGTACTGTCCGGCGAAGCGCGCCGCCAGCGTCGGGCCGAGTGGCACGTTCACCGCGCCATCGACCTTGACGTAGTTGTAGTTGCCGTAGGACGCCGAGGCATTGCCGCTGGAATCGCCGATCACGGGCTTCCTGGTGATGACGTTGATCGCGCCGCCGGTCGACGTCTCGCCGAAGACGGTGCCTTGGGGGCCGCGCAGGATTTCGATGCGGTCGACGTCGATGAGGTCCTGCCCCAGCGACATGGTGTGCGCGACGTAGACGCCGTTGATGTGGAAGGCGACACCCGGCTGCGAATTGGGGTTCGAGCTGGTCTCGTAGCCGATGCCGCGGATCGTCACCACGCGCTCTGCGCCCTGGTTGCGCGCGATGCTGAGGCCGGGCACATAGCCGTCGAGATCGTCGATCCGGGTGGTATTGCGCTGGCGCAGCACCGAGGAATCGATCGCGGTGATGGCGATGGGAATGTCCTGCAGGCGCGTGTCGCGCTTCTCGCCGGTGACGATAATGTCGCCAAGCTGCGCGCTGCCGGCGGCATCGGCCGCATCCGCTTCAGCCTCGGCGGCGAACGCAGGCATGGCCGTGGCGGCGATTGCCAGAAGCGACGTCGCCATGGCGAGCCGCGCCGGGCGGCCGGTGAGGATCTTGGATTGCATGTGGATCTCCCTGTAACCTGTTGAGATCCGCTCCCGTCGATTATTTTGTGTTTTTGTTGCATCCCGGGCGTGGCACCTCACCACGCTGCGGTCTGCTTTCCGATCTGTCGATTGGCCGTATTCCCGGCCTTGCCGCGTGGATTCGCCGCCGCTTGTGAGTGCACACTAAGCCGGCATAGACGATATGCAAGGCAAATAGCATTGTATAATGCAATTTGTTTTCAAATCATGCTCTTTTCCCGTCATCGAGGAGCGACCCTCAAGCCATGTTTCCATACTGGGCATCCCGCGGCAATGCGCGAACGACAGGCAACGAAGACAGGGCGCGGGACGACAAGTTGGCAAACGGGCATGCGAGGCACCTGCCGTGCGCGAAGCCGGGGGTGCGGGCCGGGCGTCAGATGCAATTTCTTTGGGAATAAATAGCACGGTATAGTTCATTGCGTTTTAATGCATGCGCGGGCTAGGTTGTGCGCGACCAAAAACCGGGGAACTTCGACATGGCAGGCGTGACAACCGATCCCTCTACAGACCTGTCCTTGCTGCCCGCCACGCGGCAGGCCCAACTGATCCGCGAGGGCGAGGTGTCGCCCGTCGAGGTCATGGACGCAGTGCTCGCCCGCGTCGAGGCGCTTGAGCCCGTCCTGCACGCATTCTGCTTTCTCGCCGCCGATCCGGCCCGCGCTGCCGCGCGCGAAGCGGAGGCTGCCGTCATGCGCGGCGATGCTCTCGGACCGCTGCACGGGGTGCCGATCTCGATCAAAGATCTTATCTGCACGGCAGACATGCCCACGGTCAGTGGATCGCGCGCCTATGTCGGGTTCATGTCGGACCAAGATGACGTCTGCGTCGAGCGTGTCCGGGCCGCCGGTGCAATCGTTATCGGCAAGACCAATACGCCCGAATTCGGCTATGCCGGGGCGGGCAAGAACGAGGTTTTTCCTACTACATCAAACCCTTGGGACCCGGCGATGACTTCCGGCGGGTCGAGCGCCGGAAGCGCCGCGGCGGTGGCAAGCGGCATGGGCTCGCTGACGATCGGCAGCGACGGCGGCGGCTCGATCCGCGGCCCGGCGAGCTTCTGCGGCTTGTTCGGACTCAAGCCCTCGTTCGGCCGCGTGCCGGCGTATCCTGGGTGCCGCGACCCGCGTCATCCGGGCGTAAGTAGCTGGGAAAGCGTCGAACATCTCGGTCCACTGACGCGCACGGTGGAGGACGCTGCGCTGCTGATGTCCGTGATCGCGGGCCCGGATGCACGCGACTGGCACTCGCTGCCCGCCGGCGATGTCGACTGGCTTGCCGCGCCGCGCGCCCCGATCGGCAGGCTGCGTATCGCTTACACTCCGGACTTCGGATTCTCTACCGTAGAGCCGGAGATCCGCGCTCTCACAGCGGCAGCGGCGCGCGTCTTCGCCGACGACCTCGGCTGCGAAGTGGTGGAGGATACACCGCCGCTCCAAGATATGTTCGACCTTTTCCTGACGATCATCATGCGCGATTCCGACCTGCGCGGGATGCGGGCGCTGGCGGACGATGGCCTTATCCATCTCCCGGGACTGCTGATGATGCTAGATCGGCAATGGACGGCGGAGGAATTCACCGATGCCGCGATGGCCCGGCAGGCGGTTTGCAATACCCTGGGCCGCTTCATGCAGGATTACGACCTGCTGCTGACGCCCACGGTATCCTCGCTGCCGTTCCCGTTGGAGCACTTCAACCCGGCCTCGATCGCCGGCATCCCGGTCGAGCAGGCAAACGCCTCGCCGTTCACTTATCCGTTCAACTGGACAGGCCAGCCGGCGGCGAGCGTGCCGGCGGGTTTCACTTCGACGGGGTTGCCGGTCGGCCTTCAGATCGTTGGCCGCCATCTTGCCGACGCGACGGTGCTCGCGGCGGCCGCGGCTTACGAACAAGCACGGCCGTGGGCAAACCTGTGGCCTGCGCTGGCGCGTCTGCCGGAAAGCCCAACGGGCTGATGTCTTGGAGGTTGCCCTTCAGCCGGTGGTGTGGAGGTTTCTTTGCGTATGATGCCCCGCCATTTGATCGCGAGCGCACGCGGCCACTTGACGCTTGCGTCCCGCCCGGATTCGCCGAAGCTGACGGTGCGGCGCAAGGCAGGAACGTAATTTCCTCCTTGCTCCATAAAAAATGCAAGTTCACATTAGCATTAGAAGCGCATTGTAAATAACCATGCGATTCGAAAAATAAAACAATGTTCAGGGATAAGCGTGCAGGCGAGGCTGCGGCGGGGACACAGGCTCGCCGCAGCACGGGACGGCAAGTGCGGCCAAACGGCCGGACATGCCTCCAGCCGGGCCTGAACAGGCCAAGCAGCGTGGAGAGGGTTTCCGAAAAGAAGGGCGGTGGCAACGCGCGCATCCTTGGTGGGTGCGTCACAGACGAATGGGGGGTTATTGTGATCACGAGAGCTCGATTAGTGAAGTCCACGGGCGTCTCCGTCCTGGCGCTGCTTGCAGCGACCTGCCCTGTCCATGCCTGGGCTGAAGCGGCGGCGGAAGAAGCTCCAGTCGCGGATGAAGCTGCCGATACGGCTGGC
>NZ_AKKE01000025.1 GCF_000281975.1 Novosphingobium sp. AP12
CGCTGCCCACGGCTGGCCTGCCGATCCACCGGCCGTGGCTGGTAGCTGGTCGAGCCCGGAGACCATCACCGTTTCGATCGAGGCCGAGACCGGCGCGCTGCCGTGGGGAAACTGGTGGACCGCCTCGCTGCTCCTGCTGCTGTTCCCCTGCATCGCCACATGGCGGCGCTTCCGCGAGATGATGCCATGACGCCGCGCCTGATCGTGTTCGCCGTCTGGTGCCTGCTCGTGCTCGGCGGTGCTTCTTATGCCTCTTTCCTGGCCTGGTCGCCGTATACGGACGAGCAGCGGTCCTCCCGCGCAGGCTTCTACGGTCCCACTCACAAGTAAATTCACCTGTCATCAAGGAGCCTGCCCCATGCTCACTCTCCCGATCTTCCTTGCCACCTTGCTCTACGCGGGCATGGGTATCATCATCTTCGTGCTCAGCTTCGTGCTGGTCGACAAGCTGACGCCCGGCGAGTTGTGGCGCGAGATCATCGAGCGTAAGAACCTGGCGGTCGCGGTTCTGGCCGGTTCGGTCGCGATCGGCATTTCCAACATCATCGCCGCCGCCGTGCATGGCTGAAATGGAAGTCTCGGCGGGGCCTGGAGACGGAGCCGACGGGCGCGCGGCCGGCTCGCTCGCTGTGATCCTGCTGGTTTCGGTCCTGGTCGTGGCGACTTGCGGCCTCATCTACGAACTGCTGGCGGGAACGCTGGCGAGCTATCTGCTGGGCGACAGCGTCACCCAGTTCTCGACCGTCATCGGCACCTACCTGTTCGCGATGGGCGTGGGCAGCTGGCTCTCACGCCATGTCCGGCGTGACGAGATGGGCGTTTTCGTGCGCGTGGAGATCCTCATCGCGATGCTGGGGGGCTGGTCAGCGGCGGGCCTGTTCCTGCTGTTTCCGCTGGTCGGCGATTTTCGCCTCGTGCTCTATGCCCTGGTGCTGGCGATCGGCGCGTTGGTGGGGCTGGAAATTCCGCTCCTCATCCGCATCCTGCGCCACCGCTTCGCGTTTCGGGAGCTGGTCTCCAATGTCCTGACTTACGATTACGTCGGCGCGCTGATCGCCTCGCTGCTGTTCCCGCTCGTGCTGGTGCCGTGGCTGGGCATGATCCGCACCGGCTTCGTTTTCGGCCTCGCAAACGTCGCCGTGGCGCTTGCGCTGCTGGTAGCGCTGCGCCGCCAGCGCCGTATCGCCGGAGACGTGCTCGCTGCGCTGATGGTAACCGCGAGCCTCGTCTGCGGGATGGTCTTTGCCGACCGCCTGCAGCGCTGGTCGGAAGTGGCATTCTATGCCGAGCCGGTGATCTACGCACGTTCCACGCCTTATCAGCGCATCGTCCTGACCCGCCGCGGTAACGACCTTCGGCTGTATCTCAACGGCAACCTGCAATTCTCCACCCGCGATGAGTACCGCTACCACGAGGCGCTGGTCTGGCCGGTCCTGGGCCGCGTGGCGTCCCCGCGCGCCGTGCTGATTCTTGGCGGAGGCGACGGCCTTGCCGCGCGCGAAGTGCTCAAGGACGCGCGGGTGGGCCATGTTACGCTAGTCGATCTCGACCCCGAGATGACGCGTCTTTTCCGCGACAGTCCGCAACTGTCGCAGCTCAATGCAGGGGCGCTTTCATCGCCCCGCATGACCGTCCACAACGCCGACGCCTTTCGCTGGGTGCGGGCCGCGAAAGGGAGCTACGACGCCGTCATCATCGACTTTCCCGATCCCACGGAGTTCTCGCTGGGCAAACTCTACACCGAGACCTTCTACCGCGAAGTCGCGCGTCTGCTTGCGCCCGATGGGGTGATGACCGTGCAGAGCACTTCGCCGCTGGTAGCGCCCGCATCGTACTGGACCGTCGCCACGACGCTGGAATCTGCCGGTCTGCGGGCTAGGGGCTACCATGCCTATGTGCCCAGCTTCGGCGAATGGGGCTTCACCCTGGCTGCGCATCGGGCGGTTGAGGATGCAGTGCATGTTCCTCCGGGCCTGCGGTTTCTGACGCCTGCCAGCGAGCGAGCGATGTTCGATTTTCCGCCAGACATGGCACGCCGCCCCACGCCGGTGAACCGCCTCGACAACCAGGCGCTGGTGCGCAGCTTCGCGCGCGAGTGGGGACAGTATGAAGGTTGATGCCAGTCGCCGCGAAGTGCTCGCGGGCGGCTCGGCCGCGCTCGGCGCTGCGCTGCTGGGCGGCTGCGCCCAGACCCCCGTGGCAGGTACGCTGGACGGTGCCGACTGGCGGCGTGGCCACCTCTTGCGCGACGGCGGCTTCCCGGAGCCTGAAGGCCCGGTCGAGGAAGTGGACGTCGTGATCGCCGGCGGCGGCATCGCCGGCCTTGCCACCGGCTGGCGGCTGGCCGAGGCGGGGTTCGCCAACTTCACCCTGTTCGAGCTGGAGGACCGCACTGGCGGCAATGCCCGCTCGGGCCGCAATTCCGTGAGCGCCTACCCGCTGGGGGCGCATTATCTCCCCGTCCCGAACCGAGAGGCGGGTGCCTTGCGCCAAATGCTGCGCGGGTTCGGGATTATAACCGGGGACGGAGCGGCAGGCCCGGTCTACGATCCCTACCAGCTCTGCGCCGACCTGGAGGAACGCCTGCTTTGGCGCGGGCAATGGCAGGAGGGCCTGTTCCCGCAGACCGGCCTCGCATCGCCGGAGCGGGCCGATTACAAGGCATTCGAGGACGCCATGGCCAGCTTCAGGGTAGCCATCGGTAACGACGGGCGGCCTGCCTTTGCCATTCCCATGGCGCTATCGAGCCGCGATCCGCGCTTCACCGCGCTGGACGGCCTGACCTTCGCGGCCTGGCTGGATGCGCGAGAACTCACTGCCCCCGCTTTGCGTGCCTACCTGCGCTACTGCTGCCGCGACGATTACGGCGCCGAGCCCGAGCACGTCTCGGCCTGGGCGGGCATCCACTACTTCGCCGCCCGCCGAGGGTGGGCCGCCAACGGCGACGGCGATCGCGAACTGACCTGGCCCGAGGGCAACGACCGCCTCGCTACTTTGATGGCCAGGCGCATCAGTTCGCAGCTCCGGCCCGCTCACAGCGTGTTCCGCGTCGTCCGTTCGCCCGACGGGAATACGGCGGAGGTCGACGTACACGATCACGCGAATGCGCGCAGCCGCCGGCTGCGGGCTAAAGTCGTGATCATGGCGATGCCGCATTTCGTCGCGTCGCGCATAGCGCCTGAACTTTGCGACGCCGGGGCGTTCAGCTATGCGCCCTGGGTCGTCGCCAACGTCACAGTCAGTAGGCACCCGGAGGGCAAAGGCGTTTCGCTTGCATGGGACAACGTCTCCACCGCGAGCAATTCACTCGGATACGTCGTCGCCACGCATCAGAGCGCCAGCGACCCGACCGGGCCCACGGTGCTGACCTGGTATTACCCCATGTCGAAGGAGGCCCCGCAGACCGCGCGCAAGATAATGCTGACGCGCTCGCTTGAGCAGTGGCAGGCGCTGGTGCTGCGCGACCTTATGGGAATGAACCCGGATCTGGAGGGCGCCATCGAGCGGATCGACGTGTGGCGCTGGGGTCATGCGATGATACGCCCGACGCCCGGTTTCCTGACCGACCCGGCTCGGCAGCGCGCCCGCGAGTCGCAGCCGCCGGTGCTCTTTGCGCATTCCGATCTCAGCGGTCTTTCGCTGTTCGAGGAAGCGCATTACCGCGGCGTCACCGCGGGAGAGCGAACTCTGTCCCACTTGGGCCTAGCCTACGAGAGGCTCGCCTGAAAATGGCGCACTCACCTGAAACCAGTCTTCACCTGATCGCCGACATCGAGCAATGCAGGGGGCTGGGTGATCTGGACCTGATCGAGGCGACCTTGCGCGAAGCTGCAATTGCCGCGCGTGTCACGGTGCTTGGTGTCCACCTCCATCACTTCGGTCCCGGAATGGGTATAACCGGCGTTGCACTGTTAGCGGAATCGCACATTTCGATCCACACTTGGCCAGAACACGGCATTGCCGCGATCGATCTGTTCGTCTGCGGCCTTCAGGCCGATGCGAAGGCAGGTCTGGAAGTGATCCGTCGCCGCCTAGAGGGACGCATTCGGCTGGAAAAGTCCATCTCGAGACTTGGCTAAGTCGAGGCAGGAGATGACCAGATACGCTCTACCCACGTCTCACCGGGAGCAACCAGGACCGGAACTGGGAGATGATATCACCGATCCCGAGATCGCTGTGGCTTCGGCGGGCTGACGGCAGAAATCGTTGGCCCCAGACGTGATCGCGGGTGCGATCCGCTATGCGCTCGAACAGCCCGATGGCGTGGCCTCAACGAAGCGATCGTCCGGCCAAAGGCGTCGGATATGTGAACTGTCGGAAGCCGAGCGCAGACGGGTGCTCGACTCCCTTGGCATTGCGGGAGGATCAGGGCGGTTCGATGGCCTGGAACACCGGCGCCGGCAATGAGGGCGCCGGCTAGCATCTAGACTACCGTTACTTGACCGCTTGCCGCCCCAGCTTCGGGTCGTCGGTGAAAAAGCCATCGAGGCCCTCGGCGAGATAACGTCGTATCTCGGCGATACTTCCGGTCGGATTGCGCGCGTCTTCGCCGGCGCCGTCACGAAAATCGGCTGCCAGGAAGCGGTTCTCCGGACGAAACGTCCAAGTGCCCGCCAGCAGGCCCGCCCGCTGCGCCGCAGCGGCGAGGCCTGTCGAGGCGCCAAGCCGGCCCGCGGCGTCGAGCGGGATATAGGCGCGGACCGGAGGGGAAAGCCAATCGGCATACGTGGCGATTTCGGCGAGGCCTTTGGGCGACATCATGTCAGCGTAAGTCCCTTTCCGGCCAGTGGCGACGAGATCGTAGGGCGTGTTCTGCGGCGCTTCGATCAACTGCATGAGCTGGACGTTGGCAAAGCCCGCCACTTTCGGACGCAGCGCCTTGAGATTGCCGACCTCGAACGACTGCACGACCAGCGGCGCGCGCCGCAGGTAGCTGCTCAGGCCGATCAACGCCAGCAGGCGCGGCTCGAGCGGAAGGCCGATGCTGGCGAAGTAGGTGCCATGCTTGATTTCGGGGATCAGCCCGATCGGCCGTCCCCGCGCTGCCGCTTCGGCGGCGGTGAAATCGACGATTTCCTCGAAGGTGACGAGTTGGAAGGCGCCGTCGTAGGACTGGCTTTCGGGGCGCATGGCCCTCAGTCGTTCGCGCGCGCGCAGCTGCTTGAGTTCGACGAGAGTAAAGTCCTCGGTGAACCAGCCGGTGACCTTTTCACCGTCGATCGTCTTGGTCGCGCGGCGGCTGGCGAATTGCGGGTGTGCCTCGACGTCGGTGGTTTCGGCGATGTTGTTCTCGTGCCGGGCGACGAGGACTCCGTCCTTCGTCGCCACCAGGTCGGGCTCGATGAAGTCCGCGCCGTCCTCGATCGCCTTGGCGTAGGACGCGAGCGTGTGCTCGGGCCGGAGCGCCGAAGCGCCGCGGTGGCCCATCACCAGCGGCGGCGCCTTGCGCTTCGCCGCCGCTTTCGCGGGAAGGGCGGCGGCGCAGGCCAAGGCAGCGCCGCCGATCAGTGTCGTGCGTCTTGAGAACATCGCGCTCAATAGGCCGCCGAGAGCGTCAGGAACCACTGGCGCGGCGCGATTGGATAGGCGGAATAGCTGTTCGTGGCCGATCCGATCGACAGCGTCGATACGCCCTTCTTGTCGGTCAGGTTGGTGACGTTGAGGGCGAGTTCTACCTTCTGCAGTGGCAGGACATCGTCCGGAACCCGTGCGGCGACGCGCAGCGAGGTCAGGAAGTACGAGGAGACGCTGGTGTCGTTGGTGAAGGTGGCGAAGCGGCGGCCGACGTAGTCGCCGATCGCCTGCACTTCAATCGGACCGACGTTGAGCGTCGCGACCGTCTTGTTCATCCACTTGGGCGTGCCGGGGAGCTGCTTGCCACAGGTCGGCACGATGCCGCCCGTAACGACGAAGCCGCCGATGCAGGTGTCGGTGGCGGCGCCGATGCCCAGCGCGGTCGAAGTGTAGTCGTTCTGGTACTTGGAGAGGTTGTACGAGACGGCATTGTAGAGCGAGAACGTGCGCCCGACGCGCACCGTGATCGCGGCATCGACGCCGTCCGTTTTCACGTCGCCGACGTTGACCAGCGTCGAGGTGCCGCCGGTGATGCCGCTGCCCGCGATCCCGCCCGGGTTGGTCGGAATGGCGAGCAGGCGGTCGCTGAAATCGACGTGATAGTAGTTGATCTGCGCCTGGATCGCGAAGCCATTGGAGAACGTGCGGCTGGTGCGCAGGCCTGCCTCGTAGGTCCAGCTGGTCTCGGGCTTGCCCTCGTCGGCGAAGGCGTCGAACGCGGCCTGGCTGCCGGTGAACCAGGGACCGCCGCCGCCCGCCAGATAGGCCTGGTACTGGCGCAGGTTCTTCTGGACGTTGAAGTAGACCTGCTCGTGGCCGTTGAAGTCATACGTCGCGCCGAAGGCCGGCAGGAACCAGTTCTTGGTGTTGATCTTTCCTTCGGGCAGCGCGGTGGTGCCGCCCAGCGAGCCGACCTTCGGCTGCACCGGGAAGCGGCCGCTCGCCCATTGCGCGCTGGTCTTGAAGCCGCCCTGGATGAGCAGCTGGTCGGTCGCCTGCCAGGTGTCCTGGATGTGGAGCTGCAGCTGCTTGATCCGCGCCTCGCCCTGATACTGCGTGAACAGCGGGTCCATCACGTCATTAGGGCGCACGTAAGGTGTGCTTAGCGACGCATCAGCGACGGGGACCGCGTACCAGCGGCGCCACTGTGTCGTGCTGTTGTGCTCGAACCAGCCGCCGAATTCGATCCTGTGAGCGCCCAAATCGAGGTTCACCGCGGTAATCAAGCCTTCGCGGTCGATGCGGTATTCGGTGGTGCGGGTGATCAGGCCCGAACCGCCGGTGGCAGCTACCAGCGCGGCCCCGGATGCCGCGGCCTGCGCGCTCGTCAGCGCC
Source organism: Novosphingobium sp. AP12 (assembly GCF_000281975.1). Lineage (GTDB taxonomy): Bacteria > Pseudomonadota > Alphaproteobacteria > Sphingomonadales > Sphingomonadaceae > Novosphingobium. The sequence continues at coordinate 6,910 of NZ_AKKE01000025.1, forward strand.
GTACAGGTGGACGGGCGGACGCCGTTGTTGTTGGCGGTGAAGCGGCAGTTGGCCGGCAGGATCGCATAATTGGGGTCGAGATAAGCCTGCGCCGTGGTGATCGACTGGCCGAGCGGGCCGGCGACGACGCCTGCACCGTCATTGTGGTGATAATAGCCGGTGTTCGACCAGGTGATCTTGTCGGACAGGTGCGCGTCGTAGCGCACGTAGCCGAGATAGTCGGTCCGCTGCGCATCCGAGTAGTAGTTGCGATAATTGCTGCCGTCGGCGGCGGGCGAGTTGCCGAGCGAGCTCAGGTAGCCGGTCTGGTAGCCATCGAAATCGGGATAGAAGAACGGCTTGGTGTAGGGCGTGAACAGCTGGGCCGGGGTGGCCGTGCCGCCTGCGGAGGGCTTGAAGAAGACGGTCGCATCCTCGTTCGGCTGCGTCATGTCGTTGTAGTCGAAGTAGAGCGTCAGCTTGCCAGCATCGGCATCGTGGACGAACTTTGCATTGGCCTGCCAGCCCTTCTGGATGCCATCGAAGTCCCAGGCCCGCGCACGCTGCCGCACGCCCGAGATGTAGCCCGAATTGCCGCCGCCGATGTCGCCGCTGTCGACGCGCAGGTACGTGCGCGAGGTGTCGTAGCTGCCCACCGTCTGGGCGCCGCGGATGCCGAATGCGTCCATCGGGTCGGACGAGAACGTCTCCACCGTGCCGCCGAGGTTGCTGTTCGAAGGCGTCGCGAGATCGCCCGCGCCGGTGGCCACGACGACCCGGCCGACGTTCTCCGAAATGACCGCGCGCTGCGGGGACAGGCCGTTGTAGTTGCCGTAGCTCTGGTCGCCCAACGGGATGCCGTCCATGGTGTAGCCGAGCTGGTTGCCGGCAAATCCGTGGATGAAGATCTGCGCGTTCTGCTCGTTGTTACCCCAGGGATCGGCGGTGATGTAGAGGACGCCGGGCAGCGTTTGGATCGCCTTCAGGGGCGAGACGCCGGGCAGGATCTTCTGGATCTCGACTTCCGAAATCGCCGTGGCCGACCGGGTCGACTTGGCGCCGGTGACGATGATGGCGCCGCCGTTGCCCGCGTCGTCGGCTTCGGCCGCCGCGGCCGCGTCCGCCGCGGCTTCGTCAGCAGCTACTGCGTGCGTCGCCGAACACAATGAGAGGGCGGTGCCAGCGAGCATTGCCCAGCGCACGGCGTTGGCCGTGGATCGAATTGCCTTCATGCGAATGTGTTCCCTCAAGCTCGCCGGTTCCCCCGGACACAGCGTCGGTTAGGCAAGGATGATGGCGGTTTGACTTAACTTTGATGACATTATGAATTCATATGCGAAGTCCTCGCGGACATTACGAAGTTGACAGCCACTGGCATCGATGGCGCCTTACGACCAGGTGCCCTTTCTGGTGATCGCGCAGGACGGCGATGACAGCGGCAACGCCATACCCGACATGATTTCCGCCCAGATGGCGGGCAAGACCAAGCCGGTAGGCATCGAACTCCCCTACCGCCTGCCGCTCGCTGCACTTCCCGCCATTTCGCAGCGCGCCAAAACGCTGGGCGTGCGCGTGTGGGTCAACATGATCGATGGCAACTTCGTCATCGGCGCTGGCAGCGAAAAGGATGCCTTGCGCGCGCCGGAAGCCGTGTGGGGCCGCCTGGTTCGGGAGGGCGCATCGATGCTGCTGACCGACGAACCGGAAGCCATGCTGACGTGGCGGGACAAGGCACGTCGCTGACAAACTCGCAGCCCCTTGTTTTCGTTGCCGGATTTTCAAAACCCGGCCCGTATTGTGAGTTTCACGACTTAAATAGCCAATTCTGCGATGCTTGATTTCGGTCCACATAGGCAGGTTATTTCGGAAGCCGCCGTTCCCCGTTCGATCAGGAACGGCGGTTAGGTCGCGCTTTAAGGCGATGAACGAAGAGCCGGAATTGGCATGTCATTTAGGCTCGTGAACGTCCGGAATCAGGGCGAAGAACTGCGCCAGGGCAGGGTGGTGGTGGCAACTCGCGCCCCAAAGCCGACCGCTCATGAGTCGACCAATGAATGGCTCATATCGCTGTCAACGCCGACAAGGAGAAACGCAGGCGAAGGATCCCCATCTGGGAATGGAACGGCAGCGTGCATCGTGGTGTCTATCCGACAAGCGATTGGTGGAGACACGAATGGACCTGAACCTGGCAGGACGGCGCGTGCTGGTCACCGGCAGCAGTAGCGGCATCGGCGAGGCCATCGCGCGCATGCTTGCCGAGGAAGGCGCTCGTGTTGTCGTCCACGGTCGTAACCGGGAGCGTGCGCAGGCGGTCGCCAGCGCGATCGGTGCGGCCGGCATCGCCATCGGTGAGCTCGCCGATGATGGCGGGGCGCAGGCCGTCCATGCCGAGGCGGTCGCAGCGCTCGGCGGCAACGTCGAAATCCTGATCAACAATGCTGGCGGCAATTCGGAAGGCAACTCGTCCAAGGCGCCGGTGGAGATCGATGCTGCCGACTTCCTGTCGAATTACCGGGCGAACACGATGGGCGCGGTGCAGCTGTGTCAGCTGTGCGTGCCCGACATGGTGGCGGCGGGTTTCGGGCGCATCATCAACGTGTCGAGCGCGGTGGCGATGCAGCCGAACTACATGGGCGCGGACTATTCCGCCGCGAAAGCCGCGCTCAACAACTTCACCGTGAGCATTGCGGGATCGCTGCGCGGCGTCGGCGTGACCGCCAATATCCTCACCCCCGGCATCATCATGGTCGACGGTCTTTTGCGCTTCGGGCGCGAGAAGTTCGGCGATCCCGACATGAGCTTCGAGGACGTGTGCCAGCGCTTCGGCGAAGCACAGGTGTTCGAGATTCCGCCCGTCGGCCGCGTCGGCAAGCCGTCCGAACTAGCGATGGTGGCATGCCTGCTCGCGAGTCCGCTTTCCGGCTTCATCACCGGTGCCAACTACCGCGTCGATGGCGGCCAGAGCCGCGGCCTTAACTGAGGAGTAATCGCGTGGCTGAAAAGACCTATCGCGTTATCCAGTGGGCCACCGGCACGGTCGGCAGTGCTGCACTCCGATACTTCATCGAGAACCCGGTCATCGACTTGGTCGGGGTCTACGTCACTAATCCGGAAAAGGTCGGCAAGGACGCCGGGGAGCTAGTCGCGCTGGCCGACACCGGCATTAGGGCGACCAGCGACATCGACGCGATCCTGGCGATGGACGCCGATTGCGTCCTGTTCTCGCCCAGCATGATGACGCCGCCGCTCGAGCAGGTGTGCCAGTTGCTCGCCTCGGGCAAGAACGTCGTCTCGCCGGCCGGCCCGTTTCTGCCCAACAAGTGGCTGCCCGAGGAGACCGCGCGGATCGAGGCGGCGTGCCGCGAAGGCCAGGTCTCGTTCCATGGCTGTGGCATCCACCCTGGTTTCGCCGGAGACATCCTGCCCCTGACGCTGGCCCGCCTCATGAGCCGGGTCGATTGCATCGAGGTGTCCGAGATCATCGACAAGGTGCGCAACCCGATGATCTACACCGAGATCATGGGCTTCGGCGCCGACCCGGAGGAGCTGCTGGCCAACCCCCGCCGCTCGCCCGAGACCTACAAGCACTTCTACTCCAGCATGGCGATGATCGCCGAAGGGTTGGGCAAGGAGATCGACAACGTCACCGTCAAGTTCGAGGTCGCCAGGGCGTTGAAGGACATCCGGCATCTCTACGGAGAGGTGAAGGCGGGCACCGTGGGCGGCCAGCATTACGAATGGACCGCCTGGTGCGACGGGGCGCCGCTGATCGTGTACCACTTCTACTGGCAGCTGGGCGAAGACCTCGACCCGGTATGGGAGCAGGGTGAGGCGAAGTACCGGGTGCGGATAAAGGGCGAGCCGCCGCTTGAATGCCACTTGATGGCGATGGAGGACGAAGACGGGCGCCATCCGTTCCTGGGCTTGCCTTGGACTGGGCTCGTGGCCTGCACTGCCGTTGCGGCCGTTTGCGATGCGGCACCGGGGATCGTGACACATCTCGATCTGGGCGTAGTGCAGCCGAAAGGGCTGGTCCGGCGCTGAGCGTTCTCCAACGACAGGCCTTGGGGGCATGCGCATTCTATCGCATGCTACATCCATACTCCGGCAAAATGCTCTGCGCGGCGGGAGAGAGCAGGAAAAGAGCCATCGAGCCGCGGCTGCCTCTCTTGGCGCATCCTTGCCGGTTGTGACGATGGCGAGGCCGTAGTCCGCCGTGACGGCAAGTTCGGGTGGCAACTCCACTTTGGTGACGCCCGGGTCAGGCGTCGTCTTGCGTGAACTCCAGTAGCCGATCGACACGTCGGTACGGCGCTCGAGCATCGCCTCTCGCCGGTTCGTGGCTTTCGCGGCTGCCGGTTCGACGGTCGCACCGATTACGGCCGTGGCCTTGGCCTTCAGCGCCGCTGTCGCGCCGGGGCGCACAGTGTCGGCCTTGTCGAACAGTTCCTGCGCATAGTCGCCGCCTGGGTCCGGCTTGGGCGGAACTTGCCGCGTTCGTCCATTCGCAGTGGCCAGACGTTCACCTGCTTGTCACCTCGGGCCATGTGGTTCTTTCAGATGACGAGATTCCCGGTGGTGGTCGCCTCGTGAGTAAGCCGTATGACTTGGCCCGTCTTGTTTCAGAGGTTCGCGCAATCGTCAGCCCGCGGCCGCAGCGCGATCCTCCGAAGTAAACGCGCAGGGGCCAGCCTATCGCAGCTGTTCCGGAGCCAATGACTAAGGCGACCTTCCCGAGATCTGCCCTACCGATACCGGTCTGATGAGCTGCTGGGCGACAGTGCCGCGCAGCAAGCCCGTAGCGCATGCATGGATTGACTGTTTGCGGCTGCGCCTAGGCGATGAGCGAGGCACTCCACTCGATGAAGGCGCGAACCTGCGAAGTGAGATGCTGCCTGCTTGGGTAAAGGACGGAAACAGGCCGATTGGCCGTGGATAAGTCTCCAAGCAGTTCGACCAACGATCCGTGTGCGAGGTGGTCGGCAACTGTTATGCGCGGCACCTGGATGAGGCCGAGCCCGGCGACCGCGCAAGCGACGAACGCTTCGGAATCATTCACGAGCAGCGAGGGGCGCATTCGCACCGAGCGCTCTGCGCCCCCCTCAATTAGGTGCCATTCCACCGGGCGCCTCCCGCGGCCGGAAAAGTAGACAACCGCGTCGTGGTCCGGGAGGTCGGCTATCGCACGCGGCGTCCCTCTCGCTTCCAGATAGCCTGGAGAGCCGCACACTATGAGTTCGATCCGCCCGATCAAACGACCAACCATGCTGCTGACAGGGAGGTCCCCGATGCGGATCACGCAATCGATGCCATCGGCGATCAGATCGGTCGGCTGATCGCTCACGCCCAGGACGAGCTCGATGTCAGGATAGGTGGATCGGAACTCGGCCAATTTCGGCACTATGACCGAGCGCGCTAGCGCAACTAGAACATCGACCCGAAGCCGGCCGCGCGGTGACGCTGCCGATCCCCCAAACAGGTTCATGGTCCGCTCGGCTTCGCTCAGGAGTTGCAACGCCTGATCATAAAGCGTTTCGCCCTCGCCCGTCAGGACGGTGCGGCGCGTGGTTCGATGAACCAGGCGTACGCCCATCTCTCCTTCGAGCGCAGCGATGGCGTTCGTCACGCGCGGCCGGGCTAGCGAGAGCGCCTCTGCAGCGCTTGCAAAACTACCCCGTTCCGCGACGGCCACGAAAATGCGGAGCCGTTGAAGCAGGTCCATCAAAGCTCCGTAGCATGTCCACTGTTACGGATAGCTGTAACAGTAAAACCCGGAAAGGCGAGCTACTGCGCAACGACTTGTCAGTCTATCTGCCGTCCATACGGCCGCGATTGCGGCATTGTTTGAAGGAAATGGATCGATGGACCTGCACATGAACGGCAAGACCGCGCTGGTAACCGGCGCGAGCCAAGGGTTGGGGCGCGCCATCGTCAAGGCGCTCGCGGCGGAAGGCGTCACGGTGTTCGCGACCGCACGCAATTCCGAGCTGCTCGCCAGCCTCGCGAACGAGGTGCCGAGGGCGGCACCCGGCCCATCCTGCTCGAGCAGGACTTCATGACGCCCGACGCGCCACAGAAATCGCCGGCGCTGCGCTGGCCGCGCTCGGCCACCTCGATATCCTGATCAACAACGCCGGTGGAAGCCGACCGATGGAAATCGATGCGCCCGAGGAGCAGTGGGTCGAAGGAATGACGCTCAACTTCGACCGGCATCGCCAACTCACCCAGAAGCTGCTGCCGAACTTCATCGCGCGCAACGCTGGCTCAATCATCAGCCTGTCGGGCAATCTCGAGCCGGAAGTCGTCAACGCGGCGATGGTCGCAAAGGCTGGCCTGGAGGTGTGGTCGAAGGGGCTGTCGGAGCAACTTGGCCAGCACGGCATCACTGTAAACTGCGTCCAGCCGGGCTTGATCGACACCGCTCAGATACGCCGCCTCTATCCCGGTGAAGAGCGCGTCAAGTTCGCCAGCCGAGAGATTGCGCTGCGCGATTTCGGCCGGCCGGAGGACGTGGCGAACGCAGTGACCTTCCTCGCTTCGCCTCGCGCCCGCTACGTGACTGGCATAGTCCTGCTCGTCGATAGTGGGATGCGCCGATATAGCTTCTAACTGAAACGTCCGCTCGCACATTCGCTTGCCGCAAAGCGGACGAACCGATCGCGGGCAGACTTGCGCTCAGGTTGTGAGACGAGAGATATACTCGCGACCGGCCCGATCTGGGGACAGCTGTCGTCAGCAGCGCTTGCCCGGATGACGACTTCGTCCCAACGATGGTCGATAGTGGCAGCCGAAATACCTATAAACGAAAGGCAATCCAGCATTTCGCAAGGGAGCGGCTGCGAGCAAGTTCACGGTAAGAGTTGGGCGAGCGTTGGGGTGTTCGGAGCGCAGTTCAACGCCGTCGAGGCTTAATGGAGGCTCGTTTGGGGCGCGCGATGCCTGTTAAATTAAATGGAACTGGCCGGCCTCCCGCGCGCTCTGTTTACAAACCTGCAGCATTTTGCTCCGGGCCCGGAGAGCTTCAATGTCGACCCCCGAAAATCTGAGCGATGTGTACGTTGATGAGTTGAAGGATCTGTGGTCGGCCAACGATCAGATGCTCAAGGTCGTCAAGAAGTTGACCACAAAGGCGAGCGACCCGTCGCTCAAGGAAATGCTGACGAAGTCGCATGCCGGGATCACCGAGCACACGGCCGTGCTCAAGGACCTGATCGCCGGCCAGGAAGAAAAGGTGTCGAAGGAGCATTGCAAGGGCATGGAAGGGCTCGTAGCCGAGGCCACCAAGCACGTTCTCGAGGAGGGACCGACTAAAGGGCCCGTGCTCGACGTGCTTATCATCGCTCAGTACCAGCGCATGAGCCATTACGGGATTGCCGGCTTCGGAACCGCTGCGGCTTATGCCAAGGCTCTTGGTCTCAAGGACGACAACAAGAAGCTGCGCGATGCAACCAAGGACATCTACGGCGGCGATGAATACATGACGAAGCTCGCAGAAAGCTCGGTCAATCTGGAGGCTGAAGCGGCCTGAATTCCCGCTATCTGCCCGGCGTTCGGGCAGATAGCGGCCCATCCGAACGGCTCAACTGCGCCTTCAGGAAATAGGGCAGGTGATGCATAGTCGCCCCGACGCTCTCCCCGAACCTGGTTTATCTGCCAACCGCAAGGAGCGGCGGAGCCTCGCGGCGCAGACGAAGGACCGTGTAGCGCGGCGACCGAATTGCTTCCGAGGGTCCGTCGATCCTCATGGCCGTGTTCGAGACCGCTCGCGGCGATGGTCTCGCCGTGTTTCCGCTTCAGGTCGGCATAGAGGTCGCGAACCATCAATTGAGCTGAACTTATAATCAGTATGTTGCTGGTTCGAACCCGGCAGCGCTCACACCACAAAGTTTCTTCGTCGAAAAGCCGGGAGTGTCCCGTTTGCGAAGACGCGTCCTCCCCACTCTTCGGCAGCGCTTTGGAAACCGAGGTTTGGGTTCGCTTGGCACGAGCAGCCTGCGGATGGCAGTGCGTCAGTCGAATGCAGTGTTATGTGAAATCGAAGTCATGCTCCAATCCGCGCGAAAGAATTTGGGGCAGGCGGTCGATATCAGCTCGCTTGCACCATTGGACGGCAAAGCGCGGAACCCATTTCTGCCCAGTCCGGTCCGTAGCGGAACCGCCGCCGCATCAAGTGAATGGCGCTGACGGTGCCGAGGAAACCACTGAGAGTGACCTCCTGGGGGATTTCTGATATTTATGCAGGAGAGGTTTCGCGGGAGCGTCTCGTGCCAAGCGTCAGCAGCAGGTAAAGGCCGGTAGAAAGCAAAACGGCGTCGAGCGCAGGCACCGTTGTCGCCGTAGCATCGTAGTGTAGCGCGATGGCGGCCACACCACTCGTCACTGCCCACGTGGTCACGGCGGGCCAATGTACGCCGCCCAGATTTTCGATCGAAGCGGCTGGATCGACGCCGCGGAACCGCGTCCAGCCGTCGATCACGAAGATTGCCGCGAAGGGCGGGATGGTGACGCCCAGCAGGACGAGAAATGGAATGAACCCCTCGATGATGCCCATCAGCGCGAGTCCGGTACCGATCACCGTGCCGACGAGAATGAATGCCCAGCGCGGCACGTGGGGAAACGTCGCTGCCAGTGACAGGCTCGCCGAATAGAGGTTGAGCGAGTTGAGGGTCCAGGTCGGCATGACGAGCAGAAGGAGCGCCCATGCGCCAAACCCGAACCCGGTTATCATCCGCATGATGTCGGTCTCGCCCGTCGCCAGAGCGGCCAGCGCTGCACCGGCCATCAGCAGAGGCGCGGTGAACGGATACGACAAGGCCATGCTCAGAACGGCGCCCTTGCGGGTACGGGTGTAGCGCGAGAGGTCGGGCAGCGTGGCGATCGCCAGCATGTCGCCGCCGATGATCGCCGAAATCGCGATGCCGAAGGTCACGTGGTATTGGCTCGTTGCGGGCGGACTCAGCACGATGCCATGCCGGCGGGCGGCGGCAACGCAGACCGCGACTATCATGGCGGCAAGCAGCGGCACGCCGATCATGGCCAGCCGATCCAACGCGCGGAAGCCAATCAGTGTGGTCACCGCCATCAGCAGTGAGCCTATCACGACCACGCTAACATGGTCGGGCGCGAAGCCGAAACCCACGCCCGCCGCCGCCACTGCGTCTCCCAGGAACGAGACGTTGACGCCGAACCAGCAGAAATGGACCACCGCGATAATAATGTTGACCAGTCCCGCGCCCTTCATGCCGAACGAACGCCGGATCAGCAGGTAGGTGTTCAGCCGCGAGCGCACCGCCACCAGCGAGGTCAGACAGCCGCCTGCGCACAGGCACAGCCCAGCGAGGAACGCCGCAAGCACTGCCGGCCAGAACCCCAGCGCCAACGAGGTCTGCGCGCCGTTGAGGAAGGTCGGCAGCGAGATCGAGAAGCTGGCGATGATGAGCGCGACCCGCCACCCCCCGACAGTCAGCGCCTCGGGCAGGGGTGCGTTGGCGTACTGGTCGCCGGATTCGTGATGGCTCACGGCTTCAGCCAAGCGGCGATCTCCTCGATGGGCACGTAGTCTTCCTCGAAGCCGAAGGCGCGCGGGCCGACGAACTTGAGCGCCTGGGCCTCGCGCAGGATCGCTGGTGCCGCCGCGCCGACAACCTTGGCACGCTGGCCGTATTTAAGTCGTTCGGTGGTGATGCTGTCTGCCGTTTCGCGGTCCATCACCGTCAGAATGTCGGGCACCGTGGCCACCACCACGCCGTCGCGCCGAGCTATCAGGTTCTCGTTTTGGAAGTCCATTTCCATTCGGCTCGCGCCGTCGAAGCTCTCGAATATGATGCGGCCCACAGAGAACCCATTGCGCGTCTCACGGTCGATGTCGATTATCTTGCCGTCGAAAAGTACCCCCGCTTCGCGGTAAAGCCCGGTGCGCCGCAGCGCTTCGAACATTGCCGCGAACGGGTCTGCACCATGCGCTCGGGCCTCTCGGATTGCGGCGCCCACGGCACGTGCGACCGTGATGGTGCCGTGGATTGCATGGTCCTTCGCCTGCCGTCCGGTGAGCGGGTATTCGACGAGATGCGCGATACCTCCCACCGCCACGGAAAGAGCGCGGGCCAGGCGTTCATGCGCGAAATTGTCATCGCTCTCGATGACGCTCAGTGACCCGCTGGCATCGGTCAGGATTGAGGGACAGGCCGACAGCCCGCGGATGTTGAAGATCGCCATCTGCGATTCCGGGAAGGCCCGGCCCATGCCGTCACAGTCCAGCACGGGTATTCCGAGCCGCGCGGCGGCGAACAAGGGGGCGAGACCGTTGCTGCCGCCGATCTCGATAGGGATCACCGCGTCGATGCTGCGGCCCATGATCTCCTCGAGGCGTCTGAGGCCGTCGACCGCCTCGCGTCCGTTGGGCAGCTTTTCGACCGAGACGGTGGGCGCTCCGATCCAGCCGCACGGAACCACGAGGGCATCGTCGGACAACGCGTCGACCCCGATCACCTCGAAGGGGCCGCGCCGCTCCAACTCGGCTTCGGCGAGCAATGTAGCATAGTAGGGATCGCCGCCGCCGCCCGAGCCGAGGAACGCGGCGCCGAGAGCAAGGTCGCCGATGGCCTGGCGGTCAAGCAGCATGGGAAGCTCCGATCGGGGAAGAAGGCGCCGCAAGGTCGGCGACCACGCGCACGCGTACCTGGACGGCGCGGCCCGGTAGGTAGCTGAGGGGTGTTTCCTCGACGTCGACGATGGCCACCGTCGCCGGATCGCCGCCGCCGGTCAGCACTTGTTCGCGAGCGAGCGCGGCGACCTGCTCGATCGCGGACTGGCGGTCGATGGCCTCGTAACTGAGGACGCGCTCGACTTGCGCGCCCGCCTGGGCGATGGCGGCGCCCACGGCATTGGCGACTTCGGCATGCGGCGGGCGGACCACCTGAGAGACGCCGCGCAGGTCGTTGGGGATGAGGAAGTTGCCGCCGCCGACCGCGAGCACCGGAACCTCTCCACGCGCGGTCTTCATGCGGTCCCCGCCGTCCTCCAGCATGGTCCGGATCCGGTTCAGGAGGGCATCGAGTACCGCCGTCGACAGGGCGGGCAGAGCGGCCGGGTCCCCGAAGGAGACGACCCCGGCAATCCGAGCGAGATCGCTGGTGGTGAGCGTCTGGCCGCCGAACAGCATCCCCTCCTGCGCCAGCCGGTAGCCCAGCGAATCCGGGCCGATGCGAAACGCGGCCTCGTCCAGTTCCTCTGCCCCGAACAGCGCGGGGTCGAGATGGACCCGGGTGCCGCCGCCGAGGCCGATGGCGAGCACGTCGGGCATGCGGAAGTTGGTCCTGACGCCGCCGATGTCCGCAGAAATCGCAGATTCGCGTGGGTAGCCTGAGGACAGCGCACCAATGTCCGTGGTGGTGCCGCCGACATCCATGACGATCGCATCGGTAAACCCGCTGAGGAATGCAGCGCCGCGCATCGAGTTGGTGGGGCCGGAGCCCATCGTCATCACCGGATAGGCTTCCGCCTGCGCGGCAGATGCCAGCGTGCCGTCGTTCTGCGATATGTAGAGCGGGGCGGTCACCCCGATTGCCGACACGGCGCGAGAGAACGAGCGCACCACGCGGCGCGCCAGCGTGGTCATCGCCGCATTGAGGACTGCGGAGTTTTCGCGCTCGATGAGCCCGAGGCGTCCTATCTCGCTCGAAAGCGTGAGCGTGGCGTCCGGATGGACCTCCCGGACGATGGCGGCGGCGCGGTGTTCCATGTCGCCGTTGATGGGCGAGAAAGCGCAGGTGATCGCGATCGCGGTCACGCCCTCGGCGCATAGCTCGAGGGCGGCGTCACGGATGCGGGCCTCGTCGAGCGGAGCGATCTCGCGGCCATCGACCTCGTAGCCCCCCGGTAGCAGGAAGTAGCGCCTCCCGATGCATTCCATCAGATCGCGCGGCCAGCCGGTCATGGGAGGCAGTGCCTCGCCAGAGGGGCTGGCGAGGCGCAGCACCCCTACGCGGTCGAGCTCGCGGCGCTCGACCAGCGCGTTGACGAAGTGCGTGGTTCCGATCGTTACCGATGCGACGTGCGCGGGATTCGCTCCCGACCCGGCAAGGACTTGCCCGATAGCCGAAGCTACTCCGGTCTCCACGTCGGCCGAGGTAGGCTGCTTGGTCCAGGCGAGCACCCGACCACCGTCCATCAGAACCGCGTCGGTGTTTGTCCCGCCGACGTCGACGCCAATCCGCACTCGCTTCTCCCTCACCTGCTGGAACCCGCCGCTCCATTTCACCGGGGCGACTGCTTGGGGAGTACGGGCGCGCGCGGCTTGGCCGCAACGTGCAATAAGAGTGCACAGTTGCGGCAAACGGGTAATCAGGGGGTCTGGCCGGGTAGGTTGCCCCGGGCTTGAGCGAGGGAGCCAGGTCGCATAGGTTCCATGGCGGGGAGCGCTGCTGAAAGAGAATACCTGGTTCTGGCTACGGGAATGTGACGCGCGTGCATGAGCTGATTCGTACCAAGGTCGCTCCCCCGATCTGGCTTGGAAGCCAGATTCGACGTGACCCGCTGCTAGAGCGGCTCGACGATACGCTCCAGCGGCGCATGACCATTCTCCACGCGCCTGCGGGTTACGGAAAGACCAGCCTGCTGTCGCAATGGCGCCGCCGCTGCGAAGAGCGCGACGTGTTGATCGGCTGGCTGACGCTCGAACGGGAGGATGCCGACCTCCAGCGTTTGTCGCGCTACATGATGCTTGCCCTGGAGGAATCTACCGAAGCCGAAGAAGGGCTTGCCACCGACCTCCCTCCACGCGCGGCGCTGTCGGCGATCATCAACCGGATCGCCCGCGAGGGGAGGCCGGTAGTGCTGATCTTCGACGATTTCCACCGCGTCGAAGGCGGTGAGGTCAATGCTTTCATGCGTTCGTTGATCCGGCTGGCCCCCAGCAACTGCCATTTCGTCATCGCCTCGCGCGATTATCCCTGGCTGGGACAATCGGTGCTCGCTGCGGAGGAGCAGGTTATCGAACTGACCAGTGAGGACCTCCGTTTCAACCGCTCCGAGGCGGAGGCGCTGCTGGATCGCGCACAGGCATCGGCGCTGCCCGAGTATGCGCTGAAAGCGCTGGTGGATCGTTCCGAAGGTTGGCCGCTCGCTCTCCAGCTCACCTCGCTGTCGCTCAAACGCGGGATCGACCATGCGTCCCTGATGGAGCGGTTCAGCGGATCAAGGCCGGATCTGGCCCGCTATCTGTCGGAGCAGGTGCTGACCTCGCTACCCACCGAAGTGCAGGACCTGCTTACGGCCACCGCACTCCTCGACCGCCTGACCGGCGAGGCGGTCAACGTGCTTTGCGAACGCAGCGACGGCTGGCTGGTGCTTGAGCGGCTCGAACAGCAGGGTCTTTTCCTGAGCCCCACCGACGAAGCGGGCGAGGCTTATCGCTACCACCAGCTGTTCGCCGAATATCTGCGCGACCGGTTGGCCCGGCAGGACCTCGCACGCTTCCACCTGCTGCACGCACGCGCGGCGCGTCATTTCGCCGGGGCCGGAGCGACTTCGGCTGCGATAGAACACGCCATGCTTGCCGAGGATAGAGCCCTCATCGCGACCATTCTCGAAGGCGCGGGCGGCTGGCGGTTGATACCCCAAGGGTATCTGGCACTGGTAGAGACTGCGCTCTCCCGATTGTCGGTCGAGCAAATCCACGCAAATGCCCGGCTGGCGCTCGCCTCCGTGTATATCCAGATCAAGCACGGCCAGATCGGACCTGCACGAACGGCTTACGACCGCCTAGTGGACGACGTCGGCGGTGCTGACGCGCCTGCCGAATTGCGCGGTGAATTGCGCGTCGTTGGCGACACATTGGCCGATTACGAGAACCTGCCCGTCACGCTCGACGACCTGCTGGAGCGCGAAGCCCTGCTGCGCGCCTTGCCGGCGGACGATCATCTCGTCCTGGCCAACTTCACCGAGACGCTGGCGGCCAAGTACCTCGAAGGCGGCTATCTGGAGCGGGCACTCGAACCGCTGCGGGATGCGCGGGGACACTACCAGGCGCTGGGGTCGCTATATAGCGAGGTGTTCACGCACTTTCTCGAAGCGCGCATCCGTCATGCCCAGGGGCGTATCAACGATGCCGTGGCGATCATCGAGGACATTCGCGCGGTCATCGACGTCAATTTCGGTTCGCGCTCCGACCTTGCCGCCAACTGTGCGGCTTTCGAAGCTGCGCTGCTCTACGAACAGAACCGGATCGACGAGGCGCAAGCGCTGCTGGACTGGGCGCTGCCTCACATGGACCAGTCGGACGCGTGGGTAGACGTCTATGCCGCTGCCTATCTTACGGCGGCCCGCTGCGCCGCTGCCCGCCAGTCGCTGCGGGAAGGCTTTCTTATTCTCGACCGAGCGGAGGCCGTCGCCGCGCCGCGTGGGTTCCGGCAGCTCAGCCTGCTCGCGAAGCTGTGCCGGCTCGAACTGCTGATCGCCCACGATGCACCGGTCGGAGACCTCGTCGCCTACGCCGCCGCCATCTCGCTCGATACCCTTGCCGACGAGATGGCGCTGGAGAGTCCGCTCTACCGGCCCGTCGCCACCGCCGCGGCCACCTGCCGGGCGGCGCTGCGCCTTGTAGAGGAAGACCAGGAGGGCGCCTTGGGAGACATTGCGGTAGTCCACCGCTGGGCCGTTCGACACGGCGCCGGGAGGGCGCTCGTCGATACCCTCGTCCTGCGGGCTCAGGCATTGCGGGAAACCGGCGCAAGCGCCGCGGCTTCGGCGGCTTTCGACGAGGCGGTAGGCATGTCGATGTTCCAGTCGCTTGTCCGCCCGTTCGTCGAGTGGGAGCGTTTCGTGCGCGGAGCTCTCGAAACGCTCCCGCGCGGGACTTCCGAGACCGACCGCTACCGGACGCAGTTCCTGGGCGTTCTCGGCCGGGCGCTTGCGGCGCATGCGCAGCCGGGGGACGAAGGCGTCCTAAACGATGCGGAAGCGGAGATTCTCGCCCATCTCAGCCGGGGCTACTCGAACAAGGAGATCGCCCGGCTCATCGGGATGTCGCCGGATACGGTCAAATACCGGTTGAAGTCGGTGTTCCGCAAGATCGGTGTCGACAAACGACGCGATGCCGTGCGTGTCGCCATCGAGCAGGGTCTGATAGCCTCCGCAAAGCCCGGGGAAGCGCTTCCTAAGAGTGACATGGGCGGCACCTAACCCTCGCTAGCCCCCACGCTTACCCATCGAACCTGCCGGATTACCCTGATTATGACGTGGTCGTGAGCGCCGCCTGTTGTTCAATGGGCAGGCAAAGCAGGAGGACCCGTCCGGAGGCTGAAAATGGCCCCGGCATCAGGTTCAAACACGGTATTTCAAGGGGAATAACATGGGCATCGGGAACACATCGCGTAAACGCGTCCGGATGACGCGCCTGACCGGGGCGTTGTTGGCCGCCTCCTGCACTTTCGCACTGTTGCCGACCACTGCGCTGGCCGACGAGGCGGATGCGGAGCCGGGCAGCGAGGAGATCGTGGTCACCGGCCGCGCCTCCACCGGCACCAAGGTCGAGACCGACATCATGGAACTGCCGCAATCGGTCAGCGTCATCACCGCGACCGAGATCAAGGACCGCGCGGTCGTCAACTTCCAGGACATCTTCCGCTACAGCGCAGGCGTCTCCACCGAGACGCAGGGCGTCGACACCCGGGGCGACTTCATCACCGCGCGCGGCTTCGATACCGTGCAGTACCTCGACGGCATCAACCGCATGCCCAGCTTCGTCTACGGCGGGCGTATGGAGATCTTCACGCTCGAACGCGCCGAAGTGGTGCGCGGGCCTTCTTCGGTGCTCTACGGGGCGGGCGGCGCCGGCGGCCTGTTCAACGGCGTGTCGAAGCGTCCGAAGGAAACCTTCGGTGCCGAGGTCAACCTGATCTACGGCACCGACGACACGCACCAGGTCAACCTCGACGTGACCGGTCCGATCACCGAGGGCATCTCCGCCCGCTTCGTCGGCGTGGCGCGCGACGGCGAACTGCAGCAGCCGGGACAGAAGAACGACCGCCTGGTCGCCATGCCGTCCATCACCTTCAAGCCGGGCCCCGACACCGAGATCACCGTGCTCGGCCTGTATCAGAAGGACAATCTCGGCAGCCAGACCTACCTGCCGATCAGCAAGACCATCGGCGCCGACAACGATGCCGAGCGTATCTCGTCCGACACGTTCCTCGGCGAGCCCGGCTTCAACCACACCGACACCGAATACAAGGCGGCCAGCCTGCTGATGACCCAGCGCTTCGGCGACAACGTCACCTTCAACAGCAACACGCGCTTCTTCAAGACCAACGTGGACTATGGGGAGGTCTTCGGACTCGCCAGCTACGCGGACGAGGCGCGCACCCAGATCAACCGCGCGTGGTACGTCATGCTGCAGAACAGCAAGGGCGTCGCCACCGACAACCGCGTCGCCATCAAGCTGACCACCGGCCCGGTCGAGCACCAGCTGCTGTTCGGCCTCGACTACACCTTCTTCAAGCAGAGCAGCGACCAGGGATGGGACTACTCGCTGGGCGGGTTCGACATCTACACCCTGCCTTACGGGCAGCCGTTCACCACCTCCACGTTCTATTCGCCGCGCGCGAAGAACACGCAGCTAGGCTTCTACTTCCAGGACCAGATGCGCCTGTGGGACCGCGTCTCGGTGGTGCTCGGCGGGCGTCATGACAACGCGACTTCGAAGACCGACGGCATCGACAATCCCGACAACAAGGCCTGGACCTTCCGCGCAGGCGTGATCGGCGACGTCACCGACACCTTCTCGGTCTATGCCAACTATGCGGAATCGTTCCTGCCGGTCTTCGGGCAGAGCGTTCGCGGGCAGGTCTACGTGCCCCGCACCGGCCGCCAGTACGAGGCGGGCGTGAAGTTCCAGCCGTTCCGCGGCGCGCTGCTCTCCGCCTCGGTGTTCGACATTCGCGAAAAGAACGGCCTTCAGCAGGATCCGAACGACATCCAGAACATCATCCAGTCGGGTGAGGTCAAGTCGCGCGGCGTCGAGCTGGAAGGCAACCTGCGCATGCCCGGCGACGTGCAGGTCACCGCTGCCTACACCTATCTCGACGCGCACAACCTGAACGATGACGGCAGCGACGGCCTGCGGCTCGCCAACCTGCCCAGGCATGCGGCCTCGATCTGGGCCAACAAGGGCTTCGCGCTGACCGACAAGATCGGCGCCCGCGTCGGCGGCGGCGTGCGCTATACCGGCGAGAAGGTGGACAGCTTCGAGAACTTCACGATGCCGTCCTACACGCTGGTCGATGCGATGTTCGAGGTGACCTACGACAAGTGGTCGCTGGGCATCAACGCCAGCAACATCTTCGACACCACCGTCTACACGAACTGCAGCTACGATCCCGCCGGGGTCGAAGGCTACTGCTACATCGGCAAGGATCGCACGATCCTGGCAACGCTGCGCCGCAGCTTCTGACAACCCACCAGCCTCGAGAGAGCCGGTTCGCACCGGCTTCCTCCATTTTTCTGGTCGCATTCGAATTGCCGAGGACCCCTGCCATGACCCTTCGCCCCGCCATCCGCCGCGCCCTGGCTCCCCTGTTGCTCACGGCATGCGGCGCCGCGTTCGCGGTCGCCCCCATCCCGGCCGTAGCGATGGCGGAGGGCATGGCCGACCTCATCATCACCAATGCCCGCGTCTACACCGTGGACGAAAGCCGCCCCTGGGCCGAGGCCGTGGCGATCCGCGACGGCCGGATCATCGCCGTGGGCACCGCGAAGGAGGTCGTGCTCCAGAAGGGCCCGCAGACCCAAGTGGTCGACCTCCAGGGCAAGCTGCTGCTGCCCTCGTTCGGGGATGCGCACAACCATCCGGTGTTCGGCGGCATGAGCCACGCGCGCTGCGCGCTCCATTCCGGCAAGTCGATCGACGACTATCGCCGCATCATCGCCAAATGCATCGCTGAGACGCCGGGCACTTCCGTCATTTATGGCGTGGGCTGGGAGGACGGGCTGTTCCCGCCGAACGGCGTGCCGACCAAGGACATCCTCGACGGCCTCTCGACCACGCGCCCGCTGATCTTCAATTCGACCGGCGGCCACAGCCTTTGGGTCAATTCGAAGGCATTGCAGCTTGCCGGCATCACCAGGGCGACCCGCGACCCGGTGAACGGGAAGATCGACCGCGATCCGAAGACCGCCGAGCCCATCGGCGGCCTGCAGGAATCGGCGCAGGACCTGGTCGCCAAGATCATGCCGGAGACGACCGCGAAGGATCTGCAGGACGCCATCGCCTACACCGTCAAGCACTTCAATTCATTGGGTATCACCAGCTGGCACGATGCCGGTATCGAATGGGAGGAGGATGGCTCCAGCGCGGTCGTCGACGCCTACAAGGCAGTGGCCGACAGCGGCGCGCTCACCGTGGACGTCGCGATCGATCTCAAGTGGAAGAACGAGAAGGGGCTGGAGCAGCTTCCCGGCCTGCTGAAAGCCTCGCAGCGCGCCCGCGGCCTCGGTCTCACCGCCCGCAGCGTCAAGTTCTACATCGACGGCGTGATCCCGCAGCAGACCGCCTTCATGCTGAAGCCCTACGAAGGGACGCAGGAAGTGGGCGCGCCGCAGATACCCGCCGGTGTACTGGCGGCGGCGACCACTGCGCTCGACGAGCAGGGCATGCAGTCACACTACCACACCATCGGCGACGCGGCCGTGCGCGAAGCGCTCGACGCAGTGGCGAGTGCCAGGCGCTCTGACGGGAAGGTCGATACCCGGCCGATGATCTCGCATCTCAACGTGATCGATCCGGCCGACCAGCCGCGCTTCGCGACGCTGGGCGTCACCGCGATCTTCCAGCCGCTGTGGAGTTGCAACGAGCCCTACATGGACCTCACCAAGGAACGCATAGGCCCCGTCCGTTCGCGTTACATCTACCCGGTCGGCAGCGTCGAGAAGTTCGGGGGGCGCGTTGCCTACGGAGCCGACTGGTCGGTCGCCTCGGCGGACCCGCTGCTCGGCATCGAGGTCGCGCTGACCCGCGTCGCACCGGGAGGGAAGCTCGAACCGCTGGGCGCCGGGGAAGCCGTGACGCTGGCGCAGGCGGTCAGGTCCTACACTCTCGACGTGGCCTACGTGAACCACCTCGACCAGGAGACCGGCTCCATCGCGCCGGGCAAGAGCGCCGACCTCGTCGTGCTGGACAAGGACATCTTCAAGCTCGACCCGCGCCGCATCCACGAAACCAAGGTCGTGATGACGATGTTCAAGGGCAAGCCGGTCTACGGCGCGCTCGACATGGCGGTGCGCTGATGGGCGTCTTCTCACCGCGAGACGCGGCCGACGTCGGACGTTTCGTTCGGGAGGAGGTGCTCGGGCTGGTCACGACGCATGACGAGCACGGATACATAGCGACGCCGCTTCCCTTGCTTGCCGAACTGGACGAGCACGGCGCCGTGCGCGGCTTCGTCGGCCATTTCGCGCTCGCCAACCGCCACGTCGCACGCGCTCAGGCCGCGCCGCGTGCGCAGGTGACGTTCCTGGGGCCGCACGGCTACATCTCGCCCGGCATGGTGTCCGCTCCGGGCTGGGGGCCGACCTGGAACTATCGCTTCGCCCAGTTCGAGGTGGAACTGGAATTCGAACCGGCGCGAGGGGGCGAGGCGATCGTCGAACTGGTCACCGCCATGGAAGGGGAGGGCACCGGCGCCTGGACCGTCGCGCGGATGGGCGAGCGTTTCGAGGTGCTGGCAAAGCACGTCATCGCCTTCCGGGCTTCGGTGACGGGGGCGACCGCCCAGTTCAAGCTCGGCCAGGACGAAACCCCCCAGACCTTCGCCGAGATCCTCGATGCGCTCGGCGAAGCGCCGCTGGCGCGGGCGATGCGCGACCAGCGCGATGTCGGGGCGAGCGCCATCCCGTCCCTGTAGGCTCGCCTATCTGCGTCGTATCGATTGATCCCGCTAAAGCCACTGCAGCACCTGCGCCCCGCCCGCACGGCGTAGGTCGAGCTTGAACGGGCGCGCGCGATCCTGATGAGCGCGTCGATCCAAAGAGCAGCTTGGGCGCGGCCAAGTACATCTATCTTGAGGTCGTAAGTCTATCTTTTAGGTTGAGATTGCGAGGCTTACCGGCCTCTGGCCGAGGCGACAGCGCCAGGTTCTTGCATCTGTTCCAACGGGCGACCGAACACGCATGTCCATCATCATGGCGGGCCGGCGAGGATCGGTCGTGCCCATTATAAAATTCAGGGATTTCATGAGATCGATCAGGTTGGCGGACCGTCGTTGTTCGTTTCTATTGCGTGCAGGCTATCTGACCATTTCCCTCATCGCGCTCGCGCCGGACGGCGTCGCTATGGCACAAGAGGTTGCGCCGCCCGAAGGCCAGGACGGCGACATCGTCGTCACGGGCATCCGCCAATCGCTCGAACGCGCCGCGGACGTGAAGCGGGAGGCGACGCAGGTCGTCGATTCCATCGTCGCCACCGACATCGGCAAGCTGCCTGACCCGACGGTGGCCGCCGCCCTCCAGCGCGTGCCCGGCATCCAGGTCCAGAACGACCGCAACAACGAGCTGTCGAGCGTGCGCATCCGCGGGCTGACCGATATCCTGACCACCGTGAACGGGCGCGAGGTCATCACCACGACGGGCCGCAACTTCGACCTCCAGGACGTCCCCGCCGAGGCCCTGTCGCGCATCGATGCGTACAAGTCGCAGACGGTGGACCAGATCGAGGGCGGCGTCGCGGGCGCGATCGACCTGCGCCTCAATCGTCCGTTCGACTTCCGCGATCCGGTGCTGGTGTTCACCGCAAGGCAGAACTACGCGGTCAACGCCTCGGCCGGAAACCCGGCGCTCGGCGCGCTCGCCGCGTTCCGGACGGATACGCCCGCGGGCGAGATCGGCCTGCTGGTCAACGGCACTTACTCCCGGTCCGACACGATCCGCGGCGCCAGCAACATGACGGAGCGCCGTTCATCAGGGACGGCTCCGCTGAACACGCCGGGCTACCTGATCCCGCAGGTGGTCCAGAACATGCCCGATGTCGGCCGGGTCGACCGCGCGCAGGTGAACGCCTCGTTCCAGTGGCAGGCGGCCCCCTCGCTCCAGGTCTATGTCGACGGGCTCTACACCTACTTCCGCAGCACCACCGGCTTCGCCGGTTTCAACGTGCAGCCGTTCACCAACGGCACCAGCATCTCCGAGATCACCCCGGACGACTACTGCTTCGACGCGCGGGTGAACGCGGCCGGCACCAACCCAACGCTCGTCAACAATGCCGACGGCACCCAGTCGCTCCAGCCGTTCACCGTCCAGCGCATGTGCAACATCAAGAGCGCGCGCTTCAACAACGTGGTCATCAACCAGAACTCGTCGTCGAACCGCCTGACGCAGCGCAACAAGATGATCGCGGGCGGCCTGAACTTCGAGCAGGACCGCATCAAGGCCGTCCTCGACGTCTCCTACCAGACCTCGCGCGCTTTCACCGAGAACTTCAACGCCGAAGTCGGGCAGCGTGTTTCCTCGGCCTTCGTCGAGACCGACATCGACAACGGGCCTACGGTGACGGTCGATCCGTCGATCCCGCTGAGCGCGACCAACCTGTCGCTGCGCAATTCGATCAACCAGAACTTCACGCTCGGCAAGGGGCAGCTGTTCCAGGCGAAGGTCGACGGCGAATACGAGGTCGGTGGCCTCCTTTCCAAGCTACGGGTCGGCCTGCGCTACGCCAGCCGCGAGGCGCGGCTGCAGAACGTCCAGCAGACCAATACGGTGCAGTCGATCGGCTTCGGCAACATCGGCACTGCGACGGAGTCCACCGCGCGGCTCGTGTCCTCGCTCCCGCTTTCGCCGGACTTCATAAGCATCATCGGAGAGGCGCCGCGCCTCAACGGCGGCGTACCGTTCCTGGGCGTCAACCCGGCATACCTGCGCTCCGAGCGCGGCCGCAACGAACTGCGCGCGCTGTTCAAACTGCCGCTGCGCCAGCCGGACTACGATCCGACCAAGGAGTTCAACGCCAAGGAAGCGACCTACGCCGGATACGTGGAGGGCGGCTACGAGATTCCGCTGGGCTCCCTCACGCTGGACGGCGTAGCGGGCGCGCGCGTGGTCAAGACCGACCGCACGATCTCGGGCTACGAACGCACCGGCACGACGTATGGCCTGGTCACGGCCAAGACCTCGGATGTCGACGTGCTGCCGGCCTTCACCGCGCGGTTGCAGTTCCCCGGCTCGTTCCAGACGCGCTTCAACTACTCGCGTTCGATCCGGCGCCCGGATTTCGCCTCGCTGAGCCCGACGGAGTCGCTGACGCTGGTGGGTAACGTGTTCCTGCTGAACAGCGGCCAGCGCGGCAATCCCGACCTCAAGCCGCAGAAGTCCGACAGCTTCGACGTGACGGCCGAATATTATTTCCACAGCGGCTACGTGGCGGTGACGGGCTACTACCGCTCGATCAAGAACCGCGTGGTGACGTCGAGCACGCAGGAGACGATCGACGGCCTGAACTACCTGATATCGAGCCCGCGCAACGTCGGCTCGGTCGACCTCAAGGGCGTGGAAGTCAGCGGTCAGTATTTCTTCGACTTCCTGCCCGGCGCGGTTTCCGGCTTCGGCGTGCAGGGCGCCTTCACGCTCGCCCAGTCCAAGATCAAGGGGGACGACCCGCTGGCCGGGAACCCGCTGGTCGGCGTCTCGAAGTACAACTACACGGCGGGCCTCCTCTACGACAAGTCGGGGCTGAGCGGACGCCTGATCTGGACCTCGCGTTCGAAGTACATCGACGCGGACAACACCGGAGGCATCCAGTTGCGCCCGTTCGATGCGCACCGTGTCAACGAAGCCTACGTGCCCGTGCTGCTGTCCTATGCCCGGCCGGCGGGGCGCCTCGACTTCAGCATCGGCTATGACTTCACCGAGGCATTCCGGCTCGATGTCGGAGGGACCAACATCCTGCACAACCGCACCTCGATCTACCGCGGCTCGGAGCGCATCAATTTTTCGTTGCTCGAAGACGAGACGGTCTACACCATCGGCGCGCGCGTGAAGTTCTGATGACAGGCACAATTTCTCGAGGATTTTCAAAATGACCAAACGCGAGAAGCCGGGCCTGGGCAGGGTCAGCCGCCGCGCCCTCGTGGCGGCGGCGCTGGCGCTGGTGGCGATGCCCGCGTGGGCGCAGGATCGCTCCGCCCCTGCGCAGAAGCCCGATATCGTCGTGTTCCTGGCCGACGACCTTGGCTATCTCGACGTGACGCCCGATGGCGACCGCGATGCGCGCACGCCCAATCTGGCGCGGCTGGCGGCGGAGGGCATCGCGTTCGACCGCGCCTTCGTGGCCTCGCCCGCCTGCGCGCCAAGCCGCGCGGCGCTGCTGACCGGCATGATGCCGGCACGCAACCGGGCGGAGGCCAACCATGAACGGCCCGATCCCGCGATCCGCAAGCTGCCGTCCTACCTCCAGTCGCAGGGATACGAGGTCGTCGCCTTCGGCAAGGTCGCGCATTACGAGCATACCGGGTTCTACGGCTTCGATTCCTACGCGCACGACACGTTCCACGACGACGCGGCGATTCCCGATGCCATCAAGTGGCTGAAGGCTCGCAAGGAAAAGGGGAAGGACAAGGAGCGAAAGCCGCTCGCGCTGTTCGTGGGCAGCAACTGGCCGCACGTTCCCTGGCCGGAATCGACCGATGGCTTCCAGCCCCAGGCTTTGGCGCTGCCGGCCAAGACGATCGACACGCCCGAAACGCGCCTCGCGCGGGCGCGCTACTACGCGGCAATTGCGCGGATGGACGAGGAACTGGGCGACGTGATGGCGGCGACCGACGCCGTGCTGGGGCCGGACAGCCTCATCCTGTTCTCTTCCGATCACGGCGCGCAGTGGCCCTTCGGCAAGTGGAACCTCTACGACACCGGCACGCGCACGCCGCTGATCGTGCGCTGGCGCGGCCAGACTGCTCCGGGGACGCGCACCGACGCGATGGTCAGCTGGGTGGACATCCTGCCGACCCTGACCGAAGTGGCGGGCGGAACCGCGCCGACCGGCATCGACGGGCGCTCCTTCGCCGCCGCCCTGCGTCCGGGCGGGCACTTCGCCGGGCGCTCCGAGATTTTCACCACGCACAACAACGACGGCGACTTCAATGTCTTTCCGGGCCGCGCAATCCGCACGGCGCGCTGGAAATTCATCGAGAACCTCCACCCGGAATACTTCTACACCACGCATATCGACCAGAACGCCGCGCTCGGCGGCGACGCCTATTTCTCCGCATGGCGCCGCGCGGCGGAGAAGGACCTAGCGGCGAAACAGATCGTCGATGCCTATTACCGGCGGCCTGCCGAGGAACTCTACGACCTTTCGGCAGACCCGAACGAGACGAACAATCTGGCGGCCGATCCCCGGCAGGCCGCAACGCTTCGCAAGCTGCGCTCGCGGCTCGAGACATGGCGCCGGGAGCAGGGCGACGACCGCCCGGTGAAGGGCAAGCCGCATCTCAATGCCGATCCCAAGGCGGCGACCGGCGGATGAGGGCGATAAAGATCCGCCGCCTCGCCGCATCGCTGCTGGCGCTGACCATGCTTGCCGGAGCGCCGCCGCTTTCCGCTCGGCAGTCGCAGCCGCTGGGCGAGGCTCCGACCCGGCCCAACGTCCTGCTCATCATGATCGATGACCTCAAGCCCGCGATCCACGGCTACGGGGATGCCACCGCGATCACGCCCAACATAGACCGGCTGATCGCGCGCGGGACGCGCTTCGACCTGGCCTATGCCAATCAGGCGGTCTGCGCGCCGAGCCGCATCAACCTGATGACCGGGGCGCGCTCGACGTCTTCGGGCATCTACGATTTCGGGATGAACCTGCGCGACTATATGCCCCGCGCGGTGACGCTGCCCCAGTACTTCATGGCCGCCGGCTACCGCGCCGAGAGCATGGGCAAGGTCTTCCACATCGGCCACGGCACCGTCGGCGATCCGCAGAGCTGGTCCGTACCGCCGCATAAGGACCATGTGATCGAGTACGTCTCGCCCGAGGCGAAGGCCGTCGGCCATACGCGCGAGGAGGCGCTGTTCAACGAATTCGAACTGCCGGACGAGGACGTCTGGGAGTTCTCGAAGACACTGCCCAAGGGCGTGGCGTGGGAGGACCCGGACGTTCCCGACGAAGCCTATGCCGATGGGCGCACGGCCGAATACGCGATCGGCCGCCTCGAGGCGTTGAAGGGCCGCGCCGCGCCGTTCTTCCTTGCCGTGGGCTTCGCGCGGCCGCACCTTCCGTTCTCGGTGCCGAAGAAGTACTGGAACCTCTACGATCCGGCGAAGCTGCCGATGCCCACGTTCGAACGCCTGCCGGACGGCGCGCCCGCTTTCGCGGGCAAGGTGGGCGGAGAGATCAACGCCTATACGCCGGTGCCGGAGAAGACTCCGGAGGCCCAGTATCCCGATGTCCTCAAGCGCAAGCTGATCCACGGATACTACGCAGGCGTCAGCTACGTGGATGCGCAAATCGGCAAAGTACTCGACGAACTCGAACGCAGCGGTCAGGCGAAGAATACGATCGTCGTGCTGTGGGGCGATCATGGCTATCACCTCGGCGACCATGCGATTTGGACCAAGCACACCAATTTCGAGCAGGCGACGCACCAGCCGCTGATCTTCGCTGGCCCGGGGATCGCGCAGGGCGCCGCAACCCGCCAACCCGCTGAGACGGTGGACATCTATCCCACCCTGGCGGCGCTGGCAGGCCTGGCGCCGCCCAAGGGTCCGCAGCCGATCGACGGCATCAGCCTAAAGCCGGTGCTGGAAAATTCCGGCACGCGCCTGCGCGGCTACGCCTATCACTTCTACAACCGCCCCCACCGTTGGGGGCAGGCTATCCGCACGGAGCAGTACCGCCTCGTCCGCTGGACCCACGATCAGACAGGGGCGCGGGTCTACGAACTCTACGACCTGCTTGGCGACCCGGGAGAGACCCGCAACATCGCCGATGAGCAGCCGGCCACCGTGAAAAAGCTGGACGCGATTTTAGACAGACAACCACATCCTAAGCCTTTGGCCAAACGCGGGTAGACGGGCGACTGTTCGGCACCACCATCGGGGGCGGGGTCAGTTGGCAGCGGCCGGTGGGCAAGCGCCATCCGGGAGCGCAACCGCTCCTCGATTGAAATCTACGATTACCGCCGCGTCGTCGCCGAGTTCGGCGTCACGTCGGCATTCTGAGGGGGGAGGTTTATGACTTCGATGCGCATCGCACCACTTGCGGCGACGATTTGGTTGAGCGCCGCCGTCTTCAGCATCGCGGATCCGGCGGTTGGTAAGATGACCGGCGTGACCATTGGCAAAGAAGCGCACTGAAGTTCTCGGGCGGGTCGACTGTGCGAGGACAAGGGATCGTTCGATCTGGCCGGTCAGAGGGATGCCGCTTCAGTGGTCCGAAGCGATCCGTCCGCGACCTCCAGCGTCTCAGATGGCACGGGCCAGTTGCGGAGCCTGCGTTCGTGCGCCCAGGATGGCCACGGCCGCGACCAGCCCGAAGGTCCCTGCGATCATGAAGGCCGGGGTGTAGGTCCCGGCCCACTCGCGGATCGCACCAGCACCGAACGCAGCCGTAGCCGCTCCGAGCTGATGGCCGACCATGATCCAGCCGAATACCACGGGCGCATCGCGCTCCCCGAAGTTGACGTTGGCGAGCTTGACCGTGGGCGGCACCGTCGCGATCCAGTCAAGGCCGTAGAAGATGGCGAAGCCCAGCAGGCTGGAGGCGCTGAAGTCGAGGAAAGGCAGCGCCATCAGCGATAGGCCCCGCAGTCCGTAGTATACGAAAAGCAGCCTGCGCGGGTCGTAGCGGTCGGTCAACCAGCCTGACGCGGTGGTGCCGATCAGGTCGAAGAATCCCATCAGCGACAACAGGCCGGCCGCTTGGACGGGCGCGATGCCATGGTCGCCGCAGAACGCGATCATGTGCGTGCCGATGAGGCCGTTGGTAGTCAGCCCGCAGACGAAGAACGTGCCGAACAGGAGCCAGAACACGGGCGCGCGGCTGGCGCGAAACAGCGCGGTGAAGGCCAGTCCTGCCGTGGCCGCCTGCTTGAGCGGGGGCGGGGGCGCGCTCTCGTGCGTCTCGCCGAAGCGGCGCACGCCCACGTCCTGCGGTCTCTCCGGCACGAACAGCAGCACCAGCGGGATCACACAGACGCTGGCGATCGAGACGGCCAATGCCACGGGGCGCCAGGCGCCGCCCTCGGCCAGCCAGGCGAGCACGGGCAGGAAGACGAGGGCGCCGGTCGCCGTGCTCGCGGTCAGCAGGCCCATGACGAGCCCCTGGCGCGTCGCGAACCAGCGATTGACGACTGCCGCTCCCAGCACCGAAGCCACCGCGCCGCTGCCGGTGCCGGACACCACGCCCCAGGTCAGCACGTAGTGCCAGGGCTCGGACATCCACAGGCTCGCGAAAGTTGCCGTCGACATCAGCACGAGACCGCCCAGCATCGTCCGCTTGATACCGATCGACAGCATCAGCGCGGCGGCGAAGGGCCCGACCAGACCGTAGAGCAGGATGCCGATGGCGGCCGCGGCCGAGATAGTCGCGCGGTCCCAGCCGAAGTGCACTTCGAGCGGCAGCATCATCACGCCCGGCGCCGACCGCAGCCCTGCCGAGACCAGCAGGGCGACGAAGGTGACGGCCACGACGATGCCGGCATAGCCGCGCTGTCCGAGCGGCATGCGGGAGAGTATCGCGGTCATCTCAATGAATCTCCTGGCGGGCGATCTCGGTCACGGCGCGCAGCGTGGACTGCAGCGTCGCCCATTGTTCCGCGCCAAGCGCTGCGATGATGCGCGCCTGGACCTCGTGCCAGTCGTCCTCTGCCTCGTTCATCGCGGCGCGGCCGGCGGGGGTAAGCGAGGCGAGGCGGGCCTTGCCGGGTCCTTGCTCCACCGCGACCCAGCCCTTGGCCTCCAGCGGCGCCAGGCCGCGATAAAGCGTCGTGCGGTCCATGGCGAGTTGGTCTGCGAGCGGACTCAGCGCGACGGGCTCGCCTCGGCCCACATGACGCAGAATGGCGAACTGGGCGGTGCTGATCCCCCGCCCGGAGAGCGCGTCGTCATAAACTCGCGACACTGCGCGGGCGGCCTTGCGAAGCGCGGTGCAGGCGCAGGGGCCTTCGATCGAATCGTGATGCATATGCATCGTGTATATACATCATGCGATGGCCGCAAGACCATCGGCGCCTTGTCCGCCGCCACCTAGCCCAGACAAATCGCCCGCCGTCGGCCGCGGCGATTGAACCGGTCATGTAGGCTTCCGCATCGGGCCGCCCGGCGATCTGAGACCTTGGAGGCAACCGGGAGCTTGTGCTTGCCGCGCGCAGTCTGGCCATCTTTGGTCTCATGCTACCTAGGGAAGAGCTTTTCGGCGCAGTGTAATGCGCGTCAACTCCGAGGCACGAGCCAGTCGCATGGCAAATCCAGGCCATATCCCGGTACCGTTGTTCACGTAGAGCGTCATCCGATCCATGAGGTACTGCCCGGACACAAATCCTCCGTTCCCCATGGCGACCAACTTATCCAGCCCAGGAATCATGCCGCCGTGGGTATGCCCGGAAAGCTGCAGGGCTACGCCCCGGGCCGCCGCCTTGCGTGCCGGTCCCGGCTGGTGGTCGAGAAGCACGATGGGCACTCCGGCCGGCGCGTCGCTCAGGGCGGCGGCTAGGTCCGGCGGGGGCATGCCGGTAGCCGGCGCCGAGGCATCCGTGACGCCCGCCAGGACGAGGCGGTCCTCCTGCCGCTCGAGAATGACATGTTCATTGGCAAGCACGTGCATGC
Source organism: Novosphingobium sp. AP12 (assembly GCF_000281975.1). Lineage (GTDB taxonomy): Bacteria > Pseudomonadota > Alphaproteobacteria > Sphingomonadales > Sphingomonadaceae > Novosphingobium. Next base: position 35,686 of record NZ_AKKE01000025.1, read on the forward strand.
CCATGCCCGCGAAATGCTGCATCCACTCTCGATATCCGAGGAAATATTCGTGATTGCCCGGGCTCATATAGACCCCGTCACGCGCCCGCAGATCGCGCAAGGGCTCGACATCGGATCGCCGCATGGCGAGCGTCCCGTCGATGACGTCCCCGGTCACCGCGATCAGGTCGACATCGAGGGCATTGGCACGCTCGACGACCGCGCGTGTCCATGCGGCAGGGAACAGGCGGCTGATGTGCAGGTCGGTCAGTTGCAGGATAGTGTAACCGTCGAAATTCGCGGGGAGTCCGTGGACGGCGATTTCAACATCCTTGAGGGCCGGCACCCGTACCGCGTTGCGCACCCCGATCGCAGCGGCGAGCGCCGCAGCAGCAGCCATGGCATAGCGCACGCCTGTCGGAATGGCCCAGACCTCGCCCGGCAGCAGGAGTGAGGCCAGCATCATCAGGTCCAGGAGCAATTGCAACAATGCAAGAAACAGGATCGTCCCGCTCGCCCAGTTGAAGAGAATGACGACGGGACGCGGAAATTCCGGTGAAAAGACCGAACCGGACGACATGCGGCTCCACAGATGGAACTGGGAAGCGACAAGCATCAGGACGGCGATCACCGTCTTCATCGCCAGAGGCAGCGGTAACCAGGGCAGGAACCGGGTGATGACCAGGATACTGGGCAGCGCGAAGATCAGGTGAAAAATGACGATGCTCCGAAGGTTGCTCGCGTGGCTGGGCGTCTGGTTGGTCAAAAGAGTCCCGTGTGCCGCAAATGCACGACACGGACGTTCGTTCATTCGGTCAAAAGCTTGTCGAGCGTGATCGGCAGGTCGCGGACGCGCTTGCCCGTCGCGTTGAAGACGGCGTTGGCTACTGCGGCGGCCACGCCGGTGACGCCTATCTCGCCGATCCCGCGCGCGCCCAGCGGCGATCGCGGATCGGGGATGCCGGTCCACATCACGTCGATCTGCGGCACGTCGAGGTGCGCGGGAATGTGATAGTCGGCGAGCGTCGCATTCATGATGCGGCCGCTGCGTTCGTCGAACAGTGTCTCTTCCATCAGTGCCAGGCCCAGGCCCATGATCATGCCGCCCCGGAACTGGCTGGCAGCCGTCTTCGGGTTGAGGATCGTGCCGCAGTCGAACGAGCCGAGCAGTCGGTCCACGCGAACCTCTCCCGTGACGTCGCTGACGCGAAGTTCGCAGAAGACGGCCGACGAACTGTGCATTGCGAACTTGAACATTTCGAGGGGAGCGCTCCCGGCGGCGGTGATAGTCACCGCATCCCGCGCTGCCCTTGCCAGGATAGAACGATAGCTCTCGTTCCGGGCCGGATCGGAAGTGCTGGCGATTCCCCCTGCGGTAAGGCGAACTTCACTGGGGCGAAGGCCGGCAACGGGACTTGCATTGCCGGCCAGGCGAAGCAGTTCGAGCGTCAGCTTTTCCGCGCCGGCTGCAATCGCGCCGGCAATCGACACGGTCTGCGAGGAGCCGCCCGCCATCGGCGCTGCAGGCAGGGCGGAATCGCCCAGTTCGAATGTGATCGCCTCGATCGGGAGGCCGAGACGATCGGCCGCGTGCTGGGCCTGCACGGTGGCAGTGCCCATCCCCATTTCCTGCGCGGAGCAGGCTATCGTCGCCGTCCCATCGCTGCGCAGCGTGATGCTCACGTTGGCGCCGGGCATCCGCACATAGGGAAAGCTCCCGGTCGCACAGCCCATGCCGATCCGCCATTCCCCTTCGCGCCGGGTAGCCGGCGTGGTGCGCCGCCTTTCCCATCCAAAGCGCCTCGCGCCATCGTCGAAAGCCTGTTTCAGCGCATGTTGGGAGAAAGGCGTGCCTGAAAGCGGGTGACGTTCGGCTATGTTGTGCAGTCGCAATTCGATCGGGTCCATGCCCATGCCGTGCGCCAGTTCATCGATCGCGCTCTCGAGCGCAAAAGTGCCGATCGCCTCACCGGGCGCACGCATGAACGTGTTCGGCACGATGTCGAGGTCGACGTGGCGCTGCACGATCTCGAAGCTTCCGGCATCGTAGAGTGCGCGCGAGCCCATCGTATATTGCTCCGGGCAAGCGCCATAGGGCGGCATCACCGAGTAGCCCGTGTGCACCAGCGCGCTGAACTTGCCTGCTGCATCCGCGCTTATGGCCACGCGCTGCTCGGATGGGCTGCGCCCGCCGATGATGCGATAGACGCCCTCGCGGCTGAGGGTCACGCGCAATGGCCGGCCGATCATCCTCGCCACCGCGACGGCGACGATCTGGTGGTCCCACAGTCCCTTGCCGCCAAACCCTCCGCCGACGAACGGGGAAAGGACGCGGACCTGCTCCTTCTTCAGGCCGAACAGCTTGGCCAGTGCGCTGGCGCTCGGCGCTACCATCTGGGTCGTGTCGTGGACCACTAGGGATTCGCCCTCCCACGCCGCCGTCACGGTGTGGAGTTCGATCGCGTTGTGGTTCTGGCCGGGCGTTCGATAGACATTGTCGACACTGTGCGGCGCGCTGATCAGTTCGCGCTCGGCATTGCCGACCGATACGTGGTTCTTCTCGATGAGTACCGACGCCGGTGTCCGTGCGTGGGCCTTGGCTTCCTCGAAGACGGTTCGGGCAGGCTCCCGCTCGTAGTCGACCTGGATCAGCGACGCGGCATGGTCCGCCTGATCCTGCGTCTCGGCGATGACCGCCGCGACCACCTGGCCGTTGTAGCGGACCTGTGCGTCCTGCAGGATCGGCAGGCTGCTGTTCCCGACGGCGGACAGGTCGGCCATCCCCATCAGGGGCAGCGGGCCGACACGTGGCATGTTCCGGTAGGTCACGACCATGATCACGCCGGGTGCGGCCTCCGCTGCCTGGGTGTCCATCCGCGCGAGCCGGCCCCGCGTCACCGTGCTATGGACAAGTGCTGCATGGCAAAGGCGCTCCATCACGACTTCAGCGGCGAAGCGCGCCTGTCCCGCGACCTTGAGCGGCCCGTCCAGCCGGGAGGCCTGGCTGCCGATGGCGGCCCGGCGTTCGATCAGGGGATCGGGCGCACCGCCGGGGAGCCAGCCGGCCGGGACCCATCCGATGACGGTCCTGACGGAGCCGATGACGGCGTTCTGGATCTTGCTCATGCATCGTCTCCCGCAAGTTCGTTGAGCATAGCGGTGAGGGTGCGCTTCGCCAGTTCACGCTTAAAGGCATTGCCGGGCAGGAGCGCGGCCTCCGCAAATTCCGCTTCGATGGCAGCCGCCGTCGTTTCAGGGACCAATGGAATGCCGCGCAGGGCCTCTTCGATCCGAATCGCGCGCCACGGTTTGGGCGCGATCCCGCCGAACGCCACGCGGACGTCCCTGACGCGGCCGTCCTGCATCGACAGCCCCGCGGCGACGGAAACCAGCGCAAATGCATAGCTCGCCCGGTCGCGGACTTTGCGGTAGCCGGAATGGAGGGCCTTCAAGGGCGCGGGAAGCTCGATCGCCACGATCATCTCGGCGTGATCGAGCACGGTTTCGATGTCGGGGCGATCGCCGGGAAGGCGATGAAAATCGACGAGCTGTACGGTCCGCACGCCGTTCGGCCCGGCAATCCGGACGCGCGCGTCGAGGGCCGCCAGGGCAACACACATGTCCGACGGATGCGTCGCCACGCAAGCGGCCGAGCCGCCGATGATTGCATGATAGCGGTTGGATCCCCCGATGGCGTCGCAGCCGCTGCCCGGCACCCGCTTGTTGCAGCGGGAGCCGGCCGCATCGTTGAAATAGAGGCACCGCGTTCGCTGCATGAGGTTGCCGCCGACGGTCGCCATGTTGCGGACCTGCGCCGAGGCGCCCGCCAGGATTGCCCGCGACAGCATCGGATACCGAGTGCGTATCAGGGGATGCGCCGCGACCACGCTGTTGCGCGTGGGGGCGCCGATCACCAGCCCGCCGTCGTCCGCTTGCTCCACCCTGTCGGCCAAGGCAGTGACATCGATCAGCCCCGAGGGCGCTTCGACGCCCTTGCGCATGAGGTCTACCAGGTTGGTGCCGCCGCCGAGCAGGCGGACGCCCGGTTCGCTGCCCATCCGCACGGCTTCCGTGGCGGACGGTGCGCGCACATAGGTCACCGGGCTCATGGCCGGCGCTCCCCGGCCACTTCGAGGATCGCATCGATGATCCCGTTATGCGCTCCGCACCGGCACAGATTGCCGCTCATCCGCTCCTGCACTTCTTCGCGTGAAAGGATGATCCGGTCCGTTGTGAGATCGGAAGTGAGATAGCTGGGCATCCCCGCCGCGGCTTCCTCCAGCATGGCTGCGGCGGCACATATCTGCCCGGGCGTACAATAGCCGCACTGGAAACCGTCATGCTCGATGAAGGCGGCCTGCAGCGGGTGCAGGTTCTCGGCCGTGCCTAGGCCTTCGATCGTCGTGACGCTCTTCCCGTCCGCCTGGACGGCCAGTGTCAGGCAGGACAGGACGCGCCGACCGTCGATCAGTACGGTGCAGGCACCGCAAGCGCCCTGGTTGCAACCGACCTTCGTGCCGCTCAGATTCATCTGCTCTCGAAGCAGGTCGAGCAGCGAGACCCTTATATCGTCGGGCGGAGGAACGTCCTCGCCATTGACCCGTATCGCCATCGCGTTCCTCCTGGTTCGATGCCGCCATCACGGCACACCGACTCAGATAGAACGAATATCGTATTATTCAATCATCGTGATATACGATTTTCGTGATCATAGCGATGAACTGGTCGCGCTCCGCCGGCAGCAAGCGTTCGAGCATCAGGCGGTACATGTCGCGGTACATGTTCAGCTGAACTTCCACGTAGGCCCGGCCCTCGTCCGAAAGCTGCAGTGCCACCGCCCGGCGATCGTCCTCCACCCTCTTGCGCCTGAGATACCCGCGCTTGACCAGGCGGTCGGTCGCGGACGAGATGGTCGTGTTCGCGGTGCCGAGGAAGCGCGCCACGTCGCTTGGACCACACCCAGCGTTCTGGCCGACATAGAACAGCGTCTGCTTGTCGATTTCGTTCAGCGGTTTCTCGGCGCTGATGGCTTCGGCAAGCTTGTAGCGCCGCGTGAACGTCTCGAACGCGGCGCCCAGGGTGGCGAGTTGATCATCACTGGGCTTGGTCATGTCGATCGCATAACGCGCCAGCCCCTGCCGTGACCAGCCATCTCCGAGTCATTGCGGTGAAATCGCGAGAACCGAGGTCGGCAGCAGGGTAGGTTGGGTCGTGGGCCGTGTGACCGGTCGGCGCCCCCGGCGATAGCTCGGGCGCGGGATCGATTTGGGTGCGTCGATGCGCGCCAGCTATGCTAGGGCCTCGCATGCCGGAGGTGGTGAATGAGCGAAAACGAAAAGAACGAACCGCTTGAGAAAATTCTCGAAGCACCGGACCTCGCCAATGCGCTTGAAAGCGATCGGTTCAAGCAATTTCTTGACCATGTGCCGATCGCCATCGCCGTTTCGGAAATCGAGCCTGCGGAGCTCATAACTTACGTCAACTTTGAATTCGAAAAGTTGACCGGGCGCACTGCCGGACAACTCGTGGGCCGAAAGTGGCGGGCATTGCCCGGCGAGGCTTTGCCGCGCGACGATGATCGCCGCCTGAGCGATGCGGTCGAATTCGAGGACGAATACGTAGGCACCTTCAGGATCGAGCACGATGGGGAAGTCGTCGAGGTCGATGCCTGGTCGAACACCATCGAGGACGAGGACGGCCGGCCGCTTTTCCGTCTTGTCGCGATGGCGCGCGTGGGCGCGAAGCCGCGTAATGAAAATGCGGCGTTGCGGCAGTCATTGCAGGACAAGGACGCGCTGCTGCTCGAACTGCAGCACCGCGTCAAAAACAATCTGCAGATGATCACTGCGCTCATCCGGATGGAGGCGCGAAACGTGCCCGACCAGGCGACGGGAGAGCGTTTCGACCGGCTCGCCGGCCGCATAAACTCGCTCGCGCTGCTCTACCGTTCGCTGGCGGCGGGGGAGCAGGGGGACACTGTGGACCTGGGCATCTATCTCAGCCAGATTGCGTCTGCGGTGATCCAGGCTCATGCACCCGAAGGCATCCGACTCGACCTGAAGGTGGATACCTGGACGGTCGGGATAGATGTTGCGATGCCGGCCGGACTGGTGGTCAACGAACTTTTGACCAATGCGCTCAAGCATGCGTTTCCCGGTGACATAGGCGGCACGATCATCCTTCACAGCCTGGTCGACGACACCGGCTGCCATGTGATCGTGGGTGACGACGGCATCGGCCTCCCGGACGGAATGAGCTGGCCCAAGCCCGGAAAGCTGGGGGCGGTCATAGCCCAGTCGCTTCGCCAGAATGCGAAAGCCAGTTTCACGGTGGCATCGTCACCCGGTGAGGGCCTGCGCGTGGACATATTCTTCGCCAGGAAGAATGCCTTGCCCGGGTAAACCCGGTCGGCCGTCGACGGGCTTGTGCGTGACCCGTGCAGCCAATCCTGCTCACAAACGTATCTGTCTGATGATGAAATTTTCGCAGCCGGCGAATGTCGGTGCGATCGGCAAGGCAACATGACTCGAATGACGGACGGCTCAAGGGAACCCGCGTTGACTGGGGTCGGCGGATTGGATGACATTCTTGCGGGTGGTTTTTCGCGCGGCCGGGTTTTCCTGCTCGAAGGAAGTCCCGGAACCGGCAAGACCACGATCGCCACCCAGTTTCTCATGGAGGGCGCGGCGAGGGGCGAGAGCTGCCTCTACATCACCCTTTCGGAGACCGAGGACGAGATGCGCGCAAGCGCGCGATCCCACGACTGGGACCTGACCGGCATCGACCTTTTCGAGCTGGTGCCGCCCGAGAGTCTCCTCGACGAGGACCAGCAGCAAAGCCTTCTGTATTCGTCGGACCTTGAGCTTGGCGAAACCACGCGGCGTATCTTCGAGGCATTCGACCGGGTGAAGCCGGATCGGGTGGTCCTGGACAGCCTTTCGGAAATCCGGCTCCTTGCGCAAAGCTCGCTGCGGTACAGGCGGCAGATTCTGGCGTTGAAGCACTTCTTCTCCCGGCAGAACACCACGGTCCTGATGCTGGACGATCTCACCGCAGACGTCGCGGACAAGACCGTGCACAGCGTTGCGCACGGCGTCGTGCGGCTGGAGGAACTGGCCCCCAATTACGGGCCCGAGCGGCGCCGGCTGCGGGTCATCAAATATCGGGGCCGGCGGTTTCGCGGCGGTTTCCACGATTTCCGCATCGAGACCGGGGGCGTGGTGGTATACCCGCGGCTCATATCGGCCGAGCACAAGAGCAGCTTTGCTCGCGACCTTCTTTCCAGCAGCTCCGAAGAACTCGATGCCCTGCTGGGCGGCGGCGTCGAGCGGGGCTCGAGTGTTCTTGTGCTGGGGCCGGCCGGAACCGGTAAATCGCTCCTCACGCTGATATTCGCGGCGGCCGCGGTTGGGCGCGGAGAGCGTGTCGCGGTCTTCGTGTTCGACGAGGAGATCGGCCTCCTCTTCAATCGCGCCATCGATCTGGGCATCGACGTGCAATCGATGATCGATTCTGGCCATCTCTTCATCGAGCAGGTGGATGCCGCCGAACTGTCGCCGGGGGAGTTTTCCCAGCGGGTAAGGGCCCGGGTCGAGATCGACGGCGTCAAGTCGGTCGTCGTCGACAGTCTGAACGGATATCAGGCTGCGATGCCGGAAGAGAATGCCCTTATCCTCCACATGCATGAACTGCTGCAATACCTCAACCGGCAGGGGGCGACGACCTTCCTGACCGTGGCCCAGCACGGCCTGGTTGGGGACATGAAGGCGCCCGTCGACGTGACCTATCTTGCCGATACGGTGATCCTGCTGCGCTATTTCGAGGCGTCCGGCCGGGTCCGCCGCGCGATTTCGATCATCAAGAAGCGCACAGGCGCCCACGAAGACACGATCCGCGAGTACAAGATCGGCAGCTACGGCATCAAACTGGGCGAGCCACTCGTGGGCTTCCAGGGCGTTTTGCGCGGGGTGCCGAATTTCGTGGGCGGGCAAGGTTCGCCGGCGCTTCTGGAAGACGAACGCGGGTGATCCCTCATCTCTCGGAACGCGGAGTAATTCTTGCGCCGCATGGCCGCGACGCGGTAATCGCGGCGGGGCTTTTCAAGGATGCGGGTCTTCACTCGGTGGTTGCGCCTTCCGTTCACCAGTTGGTGCTGGAGCTTGACCGCGGTGCCGGATTCGCTCTCGTTACCGAAGAAGCCCTACGGACTGCCGACCTCAATGGACTGGCCCGATGGCTGGGCGAGCAGCCCGAGTGGTCGGACTTCCCGTTTGTTCTCCTAACCGCGAGGGGCGGTGGGCTGGAGCGCAATCCGGCCGCAAGGCGCCTTCTGGATCTCCTGGGTAACGTGACATTCCTCGAGCGGCCCTTCCACCCCACCACTCTGGTCAGCTTGGCGCAGTCGGCCCTGCGTGGTCGGCGGCGCCAGTATGATGCCCGAACCCGGCTGGAAGAGCTGGACCGGGGCGCCGACAAATACCGCTCGCTGTTCGAATCCATCGACGCGGGTTTCTGCATCATCGAGATGATCTTCGATGGGCAGGGACGCCCCTCGGACTATCGCTTCATCGAGGCGAACCCGGCTTTCGAAAGGCAGACGGGCCTCGTGAATGCTGGAGGCAGGACCATACGCGAAATGGTTCCGGGTCACGAGCAGCACTGGTTCGAAGTCTATGGCGCGGTCGCGAAAAGCGGCGAACAGATCCGCTTCGAGCAGCATGCCGAGGCATTGGGGGACATCTGGTACGAGGTCTACGCATTTCGCGTCGGACCTCCCGAAGCCGCGCGCGTCGCGGTGCTGTTCAACGACATCTCCGCGCGCCGCGAGATGGAAGGCGCATTGCGCCGAAGCGAGGACACTCTCCGGCGTTTGAACGAGACTTTGGAGGAACATGTCGAGCAGCGGACGCGCGCACTCGAACAGACCCAGGAAGCGTTGCGGCAGTCGCAGAAGCTCGAGGCCATGGGTCAGCTTACCGGCGGCGTCGCGCATGATTTCAACAATCTGCTCACCCCGATAGTCGGGAGCCTCGACCTCCTGCATCGACGCGGGGTGGGGAGCGATCGCGAGCGCACGCTGATCGAAGGCGCGATCAAGTCGGCCGATCGCGCCCGCATGTTGGTGCAGCGCCTGCTGGCATTCGCGCGGCGTCAGCCGCTCCAGGCAAAAGCGATCGACATCGGTACGCTCGTTCGCGACATGCAGGGCCTGATCGCCAGCACCTGCGGACCGCGCGTGAAGGTCTTGGTCGAAATTTCGGAAGGACTTCCTCTCGCAAACGCGGATTCGAACCAGATCGAAATGGCGCTGCTGAACCTCGTGGTGAACGCGCGAGACGCCATGCCCAGCGGCGGAGCGCTGACGATCAGCGTTGCGCGTGAGAGGCTCGAGGCCGGGAACGTGGTCGCCTTGCCGGCCCGCGACCATGTCAGATTGAGCGTCGCCGATACCGGCACCGGCATGGACGCCGCCACGATGGCCAAGGCCATCGAGCCGTTCTTTACCACCAAGGGCGTGGGGCAGGGTACCGGGCTCGGCCTGTCGATGGTACATGGTCTGGCCGCCCAGCTCGGCGGGGGGCTGCAAATCGAGAGCGCCCCTGGCGAGGGCACGTCCATCCATCTGTGGCTGCCGATCACGGAGCAGGCGACGGTCGAGGATCATGTATTTGACGAACAGGTGGCGCCGTCACGCCTCGGCACTGTCCTGGTGGTGGACGACGAGGACCTGGTGAGGGCCAGCACCGTGCACATGCTGAGCGAACTGGGTTACAATGTGGTCGAAGCGGTTTCGGGAGAGGATGCTCTGCTGCTTCTGGAGAAACACGGCGACATCGACCTGCTGGTCACCGACCACCTGATGCCGGGTATCACCGGGACGGATCTGGCTCAGACGATAAGGCGCCTGCACCCCGAGATGCGGGTCCTGATAATATCGGGCTATGCCGAGAGCATCGGCGTTTCTCCGGGTCTTTCGCGCCTGACGAAACCTTTCAAGCAAAGCGAACTTGCATCGAGCCTGGCACGGTTGTAATCGCGCTTTCAGACCCATTGCCGGCTGCTGCGTTCGCGAGCAGCATGACAACGGGCCAGGCGGACATGACTAAACGCTGGGCAGCTTGCCGTGGCCGGAGTTGGCGTGGTCCGGGGCGGCCGCTTCGGCGTGTAAGGGGATATCGTGGAGGCGGGCCTCGTGCCGACTCTGGAGGACGGCCATGTTCGGTGGAAAGCAGCTCCGGCGGCATCAGTAGCGAGGAGCGGGCCTCTCAGAACATGCCGTTGGGGTTCGCCGAGCGATCGGGCAGCACCTGAAGAACGTCCCAATGTTCGACTATGCTGCCTTCCGGCGTCAGGCGGAAGATGTCGATTCCCGCGTAGTCCCGGTCCCCGGGCCAATGCTGGAGGCAGTGCAGCACCACATAGTCTCCTTCCGCGATCGCCCGCTTCACCTCCACCCGTTTATCCGGCCACTCCCGTGCCATGCGCTCGAAGTAGGCAATGAAGCCTTCCTTCCCTGTGGCGACATGCGGATTGTGCTGGATATAGTCGGCCCCGACGTACCGCTCGGCCGCCTCGCGGGGGCGGCAATCGTTGAACATCAGCTCGTAGAAGGCGATCACGTTCGCCTTGTTCTGCTCCAGTGACATTCAAGCGGCTCCTTCGCCCATTCAACCGGGAATGCGGGCGATGACCTTGATCTCGAAGTCGTACCCCGCGAGCCAGTTGACGCCGATCGCCGTCCAGTTCGGATAGGGCGGCTCTGGGAAGACCTCGCCCTTGATCGTCATGATCGTGCCGAACTGATTTTCCGGATCGGTGTGAAAGGTCGTCACGTCGACGATGTCGTCCAGCCCGCATCCACCCGCTTGCAGCGTCGCCTGCAGGTTGGCGAACGCCAGACGGACCTGGGCCTCGAAGTCCGGTTCGGGCGAGCCGTCGCTGCGACTGCCGACCTGTCCCGACACGAACAGGAGATCGCCCGACCTGATCGCCGCGGAGTAGGTTTGCGAGGTGTAAAGGTCATGCCGACCGGCCGGAAACACGGCGTCACGTTGGGCCATATGGGATTCTCCTTTTGGAACGCGCCTGCTGGAACGCGCCTGTTGCGGCAATGTCGGGTCAGTGTCCGTGTCAGGGCCACTCAGGTGGGGTGCACGGACGGTCAGATTTGCGCCTCGCGCTTGAAGAAGTAGTGCAGCACGAAGTGCGCCGGAGAGACTACCGCGACGAGTTCCCATCGTTCGGCGCCCAGCTTCGCCAGGTCATCGGGCTTCAAGGTGTTTTCAACGACCAGATATTCCCATTGCATGGGTCCGTTCTCCCATTGGATCGAGGCGTTCAGGCCAAAGGTTTCACTTTCACGAGGGCCTCCCAGCCAAGCATTGCCGTGTCGGCCACGGACTGAAGTTCGTCGTAGCTCGCCCCATCACGGGCAAGGACGGACATCCCGTTCTGGACGGATTGCACGAAGCGGGCGAGCCCGTGGATGTTCGCCGAGTGGCCGATCTCGCCATCCATCTGCCCCCGTTCGAGGCGTTCCTTGAGCCGTATCAGCGTGGCGTTACGCGCCGAGGCCACAAGCGTTCCCAGGTCCGCATGCCCCTCCGCGCCGACAGCGGACAATGTCACCATACACCCGTTGCAGGCCTGGCTCAGTCCCGCGGCGGTGTCGTGAAGGAACGCGGCAATCGCGCCGCGCGCGGTGTCTGCGGCGAAAAAGCCGCCCCAGGCGACCGCCTCCTTGGTGCGGGTATAGTGTTGAAACGCTTCCGCATAGAGTGCCTCCTTCGAGCCGAACGCGGCGTAGAGGCTGGGCGATCCGATCCCCATCGCCGCAGTCAGATCGCCGATCGACGTCGCGGAATAGCCTTTCTGCCAGAACAGACCCATAGCCACCGCCAGCGCGGCCTCGCGATCGAAGGCTCTCGGCCGGCCGCGGCGGCCTGCTCCACAGCCTTCGGCGCTTGGTTCAGAATTTTGCATCGATCGATATATAAATGGGTTGACGTCCGGACGCAACGGCCACATTTAATTTGTAACGATCAATACACAAAGGACTCGATAATGGAACTGGACGGCAAACGCGCACTCGTCACGGGAGCATCCCGCGGCATTGGCGCTGCCATCGCCATCGCGCTCGCGGACAAGGGAGCGGACATCGCGATCACCTACGAGCGGTCCGCCGACCGTGCCGCACAACTGGTCAAGACGCTGGAAGAGAAAGGGCGCAAGGCCGTGGCGATCCAGGCCGACAGCGCGGATCCGGAGGCGATACAACGCTCCGTCGACGAGGCGGCGCGCGTACTTGGTGGTCTGGATATCCTCGTCAACAACGCGGCCATCGCGCGGTACAACGACATAGCCAAATTCACGGTCGAGGATATCGACGCGCTGCTGGCGATAAACGTGCGCGGACCACTGCTGGCCGCGAAGGCAGCCATCCCGTATCTCAAGGAAGGTGCCCGCATCATCAACATCGGGTCGGCCGGCGCGGACCGCATCGTCGGCGCGACAGGTACGGTCTATTACATGACCAAGTCCGCCCTCCAGTCGTTCAATCGCGGCCTCGCGCAGGAATTGGGGCCTCGCGACATCACTGTAAATCTCGTCCAGCCGGGTTCGACGAATACCGAAATGAACCCGGAGGACGGCGAGTTCGCAGATTACCAGCGTAGTCTCATGCCGCTTGGCCGGTACGGTCAGCCCGAGGATGTCGCCGCTGCAGTGGCGTTTCTCGCCACGCCTGCTGCCCGGCAGATTACCGGCACGATCCTGAATGTGGATGGCGGCGCGCTTTCCTGAGGCCTCCGCAGCACGCGAACTGAACGATGTCGGGCCGACCGCCTATCGTTATCTGGCATCGGCGGTCGGCCAAGACA